>JBCNPK010000026.1:0-77946 GCA_039593355.1 Pseudoduganella sp. | reverse complement strand
GGAGGCTGCGTAGTAACCGCGCTTTTCCCACTCGCTGCGCCAGAACTGTTCAATGTCGGCAGGCTCGAAAGACTTGGCTAATTCCATGATTTGGGCTGTAAATTTGGCGAAAACTTTCATTATAAGGGAGATTGCCCGGGCCATGGCTGCGGCCAAAGGCGCGGCCGAGACCGTCTGGGAATACGCGTTTGGGGACTCCGGTGCACATCTGTCGCTACCTGCTACTGAAAACTACTGAAATTTTTACTGAAACTACTGAAAAACTGAACTTTTTGGCGGTGGTAGCGCTCTAGGGGGGAAAATTTCAGGAGATTTCAGTATGAGTACCCGAGTGACTTTGGAGGTAAGCCTTTCGACCCTGCATGTATTTTTGGAAGACCGTATTCCTGCCGGATGGGACAGGCTGCGCATTTGCAGCCGCCAGGGGCCACACAACGCCGAAGTGGTCTGCGGCGAGCTGATTCATGAATCGCATTCCGTTTCGCCGAACCAGTTTGTCACGGCCAGTTTGGGCAATGTGGGCAATGCGTGGAAGGTGATTCATGTCCAGCTTCCGGGAGACAGCGACTGGACGCCGGCGTTCCGGCTGCGCCACGCGGCGATGGCGCATGCGTTCCGCACCGCGAAACGCAAGGCGGAACGCACGTCGCCGCCCGGGCAGGGCGGCGACGGGGGAGTGCTTAAGGCACCAGGCTGAAGTTGACGTTGGTCGCGTTGGCGACGGTGATGTCCACCGATGGAATCGCCAGCGTGGTGTAGCCGGTCGCGGAGGCATCGACCTTGTACATGCCGGTGGTCGGCGTGGTCAGCGCTGGGGCGAAGGTCAGCGGCTGGGTGGCGCTGTACGCTGCATACTGCGGCGCAGCCAGCGGCAGCTTGGTGATGCTGTAGGCGCCGGTCGTCATGTCGGCATTGGTGTAGCGCAGCGTCACAGTCGGGCCGCCGGAAATGGCTTGCTTGGCCGAGACCAGGGCCGACTCGGTGGTGCTGGCCGGGGTCAGCGTCGCGGTGCCGCTGATGGAGCCCATCAGGCTGGTGGTCGGCAGCGTGAATGGCGCTGCCTGGGTGCTGACGGGAACCATGCCGGTAAGCGAAGTGACCGGCACGCCGCCCACGACATACGCCGCATGGGTGTTCGAAGTGATGACCACGTCGTAGTTACCGAGAGGCAGGCGGGTCAGGTCGAATTCACCGGTGCTGCTTGGCACGGTCGATGCGACCACCGCGCCATTCTGCTGGGCGCTCACCGTAACGCCATCGCTCAACAGGGTCGTGCTGACAAAGCCGCTGATGCCGTTCAGGGCGGTCGGGATCACTTTGACCACCGGTTTCAGCGCATATTTGCCATTGCCTTTGGTAACGATGGATTTGCAGGCGTCAAAGTCCAGTACCAGGTCATAGCGCTGGCCCGCTTCTACCGTGAAGTCGGCATTCATCTTGATGCCGCTTTGTACCGCGCTTGGCGTATCGAGCGAAATCTCGGTGGTCGTGCCGCTCAGGACCACGGAGTTGTTGGTGGCGTTGCCGGTATTGGCATCGAGCACCAGGCGCACCTGGTTGTAATGGCCCGCCGCCAGCGAGGTCTGGCCCAGCGCATCCAGCGCGCCGTTGGTCAGGTTCAGCAGGTTGATTTTCTTGCCTGGCGACAGCGTGATATCGGTCCAGCCGCCATCGGTGTCGCTGGCGCTGGCGCTGGTGTTGACGCGCACCTTGTTGACCGTCACGTTGACCGCATCAAAGCCGCAGGCCGGCGCGTCCGTCATCGAAACGGCGAGCGTACCCATGGTCTGGGTCGGTTGGCTGCTGCTACCGCCGCCACCGCCGCAAGCCGCGAGCAGGAGGGACGACAGGAATAGTGGTAGAAGGGAGACTTTCGGGTTCATGGTAGTGCCTCTCGAAGTTATTAGTGCTCTTCCATTATGGATTCCGAGAAGAAAACCGCTATGTACGATTTCGCACATAGTAACGAATTGTTACACTTGCAGATGGAAAGGCGCTGAAGGCGGTCGGGGAAACCCTTATTTGCGGCAGGTGACGTTCCAAGCCGTCAACTCCGCCCGTGTTTGGCGCACGGTGATATCGGCCCGGCTGCCGATATCGCTCTGGTAGCCAAGCACGTACATGCCGTCCGCGCTACGCCCCAAGGAGCGTAACTGGAAGTTGCGCGAGCGCGTCGGCGCGCAGCTCGTGTTGCCTGCCATGAGCAGGCGGGCGCGCTGCAGCAGTTCGTCCTTGGCCTGGATCAGGCGCAGCATGTCGATCTCCGCCAGCGGTGCGCGCAGTTCGACCATATCGGCCGGCGGCGTGCCGCAACTGGTGGTGTGATGAATCCAGACGTGCTGGCTGCTGTCGGTGCGCCAGCTGTCGTCGGCCTGCAGCGTGTAGTGGGTGCGCGTGACGCGGCAAAGTGGCAGTATCAGCCGCACCGGCGGCGCGTCGGCGCTCGCGCTGACTTCCCATTGCCTGGCGCCGTGCGCGCGTTCGGCGCGTAACGGCGGTAGCGGTGCCCCTGGCGCGCTGCGCTGCATGAATTGTTCGAACGAGCGCTTCTCGGCCAGCGTCGGTGCGCGCGTTTCCAAGGCTTGCGCCGCCACTGCTGCCTGCGCGGCTATCGCCGCCAGGAATACTGCATATCGCATCCGGTCTCCTTTCAATGCGCTCCGATTATAGATATAATCCGCTCGCTGCCGAAAGGTGGCAAACGCTAGGGGTCCTGTGCGCTCAGTTTGATTTTGAGCTGCGCGGGTGAGAAATACCCTCCGAACCTGATCTGGATAATGCCAGCGAAGGGAAGCTTCAGGATACGCCTGCTGCTGCGCGACCGCGCGCAGCGGTCCGGCGCAACCTAACCTCCTTTGCTGGCTCCTGCGCCAACACAAGGAGCCAAAATGAACGCCAATCCAACCTTCCTCGCCGCCCAGGCGGAAGTCGACTCCGCAGCAGTCACCCCGCTGCCGAATTCCCGCAAGATCTACGTCACCGGCAGCCGTCCCGACATGCGCGTGCCGATGCGCGAAATCAGCCTGTCCGGCGACAATGCGCCGGTCACCGTGTACGATTGCTCCGGCCCGTACAGCGACCCGGATGCCAGGATCGATATCCGCAAAGGCCTCGGCACCCCGCGCGCTGCCTGGATCGCCGAACGCAACGACACCGAGCTGCTGGATGGCCCGACCTCCGACTATGGCCGCCAGCGCCTGGCCGACGAAAAGCTCGATGCCCTGCGCTTCGAACTGCACCGCCAGCCGCGCCGCGCCCTGGCCGGCCGCAACGTCACCCAGATGCACTATGCGCGCCAGGGCATCATCACGCCTGAAATGGAATACGTGGCGATCCGCGAAAACCTGCGCCGCAAGGAATACCTGGCCGGCCTGCGCGCCCAGGGCGAGAAAGGCCAACGGATGGCCGACCTGCTGGGCCGCCAGCACCGCGGCGAATCCTTCGGCGCCGCCATCCCTGAAGAAATCACGCCGGAATTCGTGCGCGACGAAATCGCCCGCGGCCGCGCCATCATCCCCGCCAACATCAACCACCCGGAACTGGAGCCGATGATCATCGGCCGCAATTTCCTGGTCAAGATCAACGCCAATATCGGCAACTCCGCCGTCACTTCCTCGATCGGCGAAGAAGTGGAGAAGATGACCTGGGCCATCCGCTGGGGCGGCGACACCGTGATGGACCTCTCCACCGGCAAACATATCCACGAGACGCGCGAATGGATCGTGCGTAATTCGCCGGTGCCGATCGGCACCGTGCCGATCTACCAGGCGCTGGAAAAGGTCAACGGCAAGGCCGAAGACCTGACCTGGGAAATCTTCCGCGACACCCTGATCGAACAGGCGGAGCAGGGCGTCGATTATTTCACCATCCACGCCGGCGTGCTGCTGCGCTACGTGCCGATGACCGCCAACCGCATGACCGGCATCGTCTCGCGCGGCGGCTCCATCATGGCCAAGTGGTGCCTGGCCCACCACAAGGAAAACTTCCTGTACACGCACTTCGAAGAGATCTGCGAAATCATGAAGGCCTACGACGTCAGCTTCTCGCTGGGCGACGGCCTGCGTCCCGGCTCGGTGTGGGACGCCAACGACGAGGCCCAGCTGGGCGAGCTGAAAACCCTGGGCGAACTGACCCAGGTGGCCTGGAAGCACGACGTGCAGGTCATGATCGAAGGCCCCGGCCACGTGCCGATGCAGCTCATTAAGGAGAACATGGACCTGCAGCTGGAGCAGTGCAGCGAAGCGCCGTTCTACACCCTGGGCCCGCTGACCACCGATATCGCGCCCGGCTACGACCACATCACCTCCGGCATCGGCGCCGCGCAGATCGGCTGGTACGGCTGCGCCATGCTGTGCTACGTGACGCCGAAGGAACACCTGGGCCTGCCGAACAAGGCCGACGTCAAGGAAGGCATCATCACCTACAAGATCGCCGCCCACGCGGCCGACCTGGCCAAAGGCCATCCTGGCGCCCAGATCCGCGACAACGCGCTGTCGCTGGCGCGCTTCGAATTCCGCTGGGAAGACCAGTTCAACCTGGGCCTGGATCCGGACCGTGCGCGCGAGTTCCACGACGAGACACTGCCTAAGGATTCGGCCAAGGTGGCGCATTTCTGCTCCATGTGCGGCCCGCATTTCTGCTCCATGAAGATCACGCAGGAAGTGCGCGACTTCGCCGCCAAGGGCATGCAGGAAAAGTCCATCGAGTTCGTCAAGGGCGGGGCCAACATCTACCGCGAGCAGGCATGATCGAAATCGAATTGAACGGCGCCGCGCACGCGGTGCCGCCGCAGCAGACGCTGGACCAGCTGATCGATGCGCTCGAACTGACCGGCCAGGCGCTGGCCCTGGCGGTCAACCGCCAGGTGGTGCCGCGCCAGCGCTGGCCGCAGGTCGCGCTGAACCCCAACGACAAAGTAGATATCGTCCGCGCCATCGGCGGGGGCTAAGGGAGCTTGATATGCAAGACAAACCATTGACCATCGCCGGCAAGCAATACAACTCGCGCCTGCTGGTCGGCAGCGGCAAGTACAAGGACCTGCCGCAAACCCGCGAGGCCACTCTGGCGGCCGGCGCGGAAATCATCACGGTGGCGATCCGCCGCGTCAACATCGGCCAGGATCCGCAGGCGCCCAGCCTGCTGGACTACGTGCCGCCGCATGAATTCACCATCCTGCCCAACACCGCCGGCTGCTACACGGCGAAGGACGCGGTGTACACGCTGCAGATGGCGCGCGAACTCCTGAACGGCCACAAGCTGGTCAAGCTGGAAGTGCTGGGCGACGAGAAGACCCTGTTCCCCAATATGCCTGAGACCTTGGCCGCAGCGCGCGAACTGGTGAAGGACGGCTTCGACGTCATGGTCTACTGCAGCGACGACCCGATCCAGGCGCGCATGCTGGAAGACATCGGCTGCTGCGCGGTGATGCCGCTGGCCTCCCTGATCGGTTCCGGCATGGGCATCCTCAACCCTTGGAACCTGTCGCTGATCATCGAGCAGTCCAAGGTGCCGGTGCTGGTCGACGCCGGCGTCGGCACCGCATCGGACGCCGCCATCGCCATGGAACTGGGCTGCGACGGCGTGCTGATGAACACCGCCATCGCCGGCGCCAAGGACCCGGTCCGCATGGCGCGCGCCATGAAGCTGGGCGTGCAGGCCGGCCGCGAAGCCTACCTTGCGGGCCGCATCGCGCGCCGTTTCGCCGCCTCGCCGTCCTCGCCGATGGCGGGGAGGCTCGCATGAGCGACCGGCCCTGCGTGCTGGTGTTTTCCGGCGCCGATCCCTCGGGCGGCGCCGGCATGGCGGCCGACATCCAGGCCATCACCGCCATGGGCGCGCACGCCTTGCCGGTGCTGACCGCCATCACGGTGCAGGACAATAACCATGTCCACGCCGTGCTGCCGGTCGCGCCGGAAGTGGTGCAGCAGCAGGCACGCACCCTGATGGCGCAAGTGCCGGTGGCGGCTGTGAAAATCGGCATTCCCGGCAGCGCGGAAAACGCGCGCGCCATCGCGCAGCTGATCGCCGAACTGCGCGCGATGCATCGCCAAGCCGCCGAAGCGGCGCCCGGCTGGGCCGCCAGGCTGTACACCGAGCCGCCGGTGGTGCTGGACCCGGTACTGCGCAGCGGCCACGGCGACGCCCTGGGCCGCGATGACGCGGTCAAGTCGCTGGCCCCGCTGCTGCCGCTGGCCACCCTGGTCACGCCGAACGGCCCGGAAGCGGCCGCGCTGGCGGCCGGCATGGCCCGCCATGCCGTGCTTGCCCCCGGCGCGCCCGAACTTGACGGGCCGCCGCCCGGTGCCTCCGCCGGCGGCGGCCACCCGGCATGGTACGGCACGCCGCACGGCGACGCACTGGCGCACGCCCGCGCCCTGCGCGCGCTGGGCGCCGCGCACGTGCTGGTGACCGGCGGCCACGATGCCGACAGCGACGTCGTGATCAACCGCTGGCTCGGCCCCGACCGCCAGCAGAACTGGAGCTGGCCGCGCCTGCCCGGCAGTTTCCACGGCAGCGGCTGCACCCTGGCCGCCGCCACCGCGGCCTTGCTGGCGCAGGGCAACAGCATGGCGCAGGCGCTGGCCAAAGCCCAGGGCTATACCCAGCGCGCACTGGCCGCCTCGTACGCCATTGCGCCCGGCCAGCGCATCCCGCAGCGATAAGGAGAAATAATGCAAGGACTTTACCTGGTCACTCCCAACTGGGATGACACCGAAAAACTGCTGGCCGTCACGGAGCAGGCATTGCAGGCGGGCGTCACGCTGCTGCAGTACCGCCACAAGGAAGCCACTGCGGCGCTGCGCCGTGAACAGGGCGGGGCGCTGCGCGAGCTTTGCCACAAGTACAGCGTCCCCTTCCTGGTCAACGACCACGTCGCGCTGTGCCGCGAACTGGGCGCCGACGGCGTGCACCTGGGCGGCACCGACGCCCCGCTGGCCGAAGTGCGCGCCACGCTCGGTCCCAACAAGCTGATTGGCGCTTCCTGCTACGGTGAATTGGCACGCGCCCAGGCAGCGCAGGCGGCCGGTGCCAGCTACGTGGCCTTTGGCGGCTTCTACCCGTCGAAAGTGAAGCAGTACGCCGTCACGACGCAAGCGTCGATCGTGCGCCATGCGCGCGAAGCGATCGGCGTGCCGCTGTGCGTGATCGGCGGCATGACGCCGGAAAACGCCAGGCCGCTGGTGGCCGAAGGCGCGCATATGGTCGCGGCGATTTCCAGCGTTTACCTGGCCGACGATGTGGCGGCGGCAGTACGGGAATTTCAGTCTATAATTTCCCCATTAGCATAACCATAAGGTTGACGCCGATGAATGCCCAGACTCCGCAAAAGCGCCTGATCCTGATCGTCGACGATGACAAGATCCTGACCGAGTTCCTGGGCGAGCTGCTGGCCCGCGCCGGTTACGACACCATGCTGGCGCATTCCTCCGACCAGGCCCTGGCCCTGATCGCCGAACGCGAACCCGACCTGGCCCTGCTCGACATCCATATGCCCGGCATGTCCGGCCTGGAGCTGGCCAAGCAGCTCAATCGCAACACCACCGTGCCTTTCATGTTCCTTTCCGGCCGCGGCGACGCCGACGCCGGCAAGCAGGCCGCCGCCTATGGCGCGGTCGGCTTCGTGGTCAAGCCGGTCGACGAGCACCACCTGATGCCGGCCTTCGAGGCGGGCCTGGCGCGCGCCGACGAGATCCGCCAGCTGCGCCGCACCGAAATCAACCTCAACGCCGCGCTGGCCGCCGGCCGCGAGACCAGCCTGGCCGTGGGCCTGTTGATGTGCAAGTTCCAGACCGACCGCAACACCGCCTTCGAAGTGCTGCGCGACCACGCCCGCTCGAGCCGGCGCAAGATCAACGAGGTGGCCGACCAGCTGCTTGCCGCCGAAGAAACCTTGAATGGATTGCATGCGGCGTTCAATGCACGGCTGAAAAAATAGATTTCCCCACGCTATTCTTTGCGCTAGACTAGCGAGGTGGGCCCCAACTCGCCCACCGTAATACCTCAGCGGCCGCCCCTCCTTCGCGGCCCGGCAATATCCTTCGGCCCAGCTCCGCCGACCCTACCCTGCAGTGCGGAGAAGCTTCCATGAACATGTCATACGATTTGCATCCGGCGCCCCGGGTGCTGCACGTCGATCCCGACGAAGATAGCGCCGTGGTGCTGGCCACTTTGCTGGCGCCGGAAATCCACGTGGTGCACGCCGCCAGCTACGGCGAGGCGCAACGCCAGCTGCAGCGCGGCGAATTCGCGCTGCTGGTGATCGACCCGGATCTGCCCGACGGCGACGGCCACACCCTGATCCGCAACCTGCGCCAGAACGACCAGTACACGCCGGTGCTGCTGTATTCGGCCAGCCAGCCCATGCTGCACCACCAGGCGCATGCCTTCCTGCCCAAGCCCTGGACATCGCCGCGCCAGCTGTGGCGCACCGTGTCGCATATGCTCGGCCTGGAATCCATGCTGGCCGTTAGGACTTAGGCTATGCTGTCGTCTTTATCACATTCGGAGCATGGCGATGAAGACGAAAGCGGCAGTAGCATGGAAGGCGGGCGCGCCGCTGACCATTGAAGAAGTCGACCTGGACGGCCCGCGCGCGGGCGAGGTGCTGGTGGAAATCAAGGCCACCGGCATCTGCCACACCGACCACTTCACCCTGTCCGGCGCCGATCCCGAAGGGCTGTTCCCGGCCATCCTCGGCCACGAGGGCGCCGGCGTGGTGGTCGACGTCGGCCCGGGCGTCACCTCGCTCAGGAAAGACGACCACGTCATTCCGCTCTACACGCCGGAATGCCGCCAGTGCAAGTTCTGCCTGTCGCGCAAGACCAACCTGTGCCAGGCCATCCGCGCCACGCAAGGCAAAGGGCTGATGCCCGACGGTTCCAGCCGCTTCTCGCTGGACGGCAAACCGCTGTTCCACTACATGGGCACGTCCACTTTCTCGAACTACATCGTGGTGCCGGAGATCGCCCTGGCCAAGGTCCGTTCCGACGCGCCGTTCGACAAGGTGTGCTACATCGGCTGCGGCGTCACCACCGGCGTTGGCGCCGTGCTGTTCACTGCCAAGGTGGAAGCGGGCGCCAACGTGGTGGTATTCGGCCTGGGCGGCATCGGCCTGAACGTGATCCAGGCAGCCAGGATGGTGGGCGCCGACAAGATCATCGGCATCGACATCAATCCGGCGCGCGAAGCCATGGCACGCCAGTTCGGCATGACCCACTTCATCAACCCGCGCAATGTCGAGAACGTGGTGGACGCCATCGTGCAGCTGACCGACGGCGGCGCCGACTACAGCTTCGAATGCGTCGGCAACACCCAGCTGATGCGCCAGGCGCTCGAATGCTGCCACAAGGGCTGGGGCAAATCGATCGTGATCGGCGTCGCCGGGGCAGGGCAGGAGATCTCCACCCGCCCATTCCAGCTGGTCACCGGCCGCCACTGGCTCGGCTCCGCCTTCGGCGGCGCGCGCGGCCGCACCGACGTCCCCAAGATCGTCGACTGGTATATGGAAGGCAAGCTCAAAATCGACGAGCTGATCACCCACACCCTCCCGCTCGAGCGCATCAACGAAGGCTTCGACCTGATGGAACGCGGCGAATCCATCCGCTCCGTCATCATCTACTAACCGTGGGCAGACGGGTCTGACCCTTGGGTCAGACCCAGATTTACCGGGTTTAAAGCGTCCTGGCCGTCCAAAAACGCATTCCGTCGCAATCCCCCATCCTCCACCGCAGCATCCGGTTACATTTTCGCCAGCCCCCTTGCATCCGTATCTAGACAAAAAGTTCTAGACACAAAGTTCTAGATCATTTAATCTAGTTAGCAAGGACACCAACACCCCGGAGCCACGCGCCATGAGCCACCTGCTAAACGCCATCATTCCCGCCCTCGGCTGGTCCCTGCTGCACTTCCTGTGGCAAGGCTTGCTGATCGGCTGTGCGGCAGCCCTGGCCCTGCACGCGCTGCGCAACGCCCGTCCCCAAACCCGCTACCTGGTCGCCTGCGCCGCGCTGCTGCTGTGCGCAGCCGTCCCCCTGGCCAACTTCGCCTGGCGCCTGGCCGACGCCGCCGACACCGGCTACGTCCTGCCAACGCCACTGGAAACCACCGTGCTCGCCGCCATCCCCGGCGCCACCGACGTGCAGGCCGACACCGTGCTGGTTGACGTCGATGCCATGACCACCTGGGAATACCTGCTGCGCCGCCAGATGCCCTGGCTGGTGCTGCTGTGGGCCGGCGGCGCGGCCCTGATGACGCTGCGCCTCTCGCTCGGCCTGCAATGGGTCCGCCAGCGCACGCAGCCAAGCCACTACCACGCCGACGCCGGCTGGCAGTCGCGCGCCACCGAACTGGCCCAGCGCATGGGCATCCAGCGCCCGGTGCGCCTGGGCGTATCGGACAACGCGCTGGAAGGACCGATCACCGCCGGCATCCTGCGCCCCATCGTGCTGCTGCCGGCCAGCCTGGTGAGCGGCCTGCCGCCGGAATTGCTGGAAGCCCTGCTGGCCCACGAGCTGGCCCATGTGCGCCGCCACGACTACCTGGTCAACCTGGTCCAGAGCGGCATCGAAATTTTCCTGTTCTACCACCCAAGCGTGTGGATGCTGTCGCAATGCATCCGCCGCGAACGCGAACAGATTGCAGACGACTTAGCCGCAAGCACGCTCGGCGAACCGCGGCGCCTGGCACTTGCACTTTCCGAGCTGGATAAATTCCAGTTCACCACCACTCACTTTGCTGCCCCCGCGGCACACGGAGGAGACCTCATGTCCCGAATCAAACGCCTGATCCGACCCGCTGCACAACCACTGAGCTGGAAGATGGCGACCCCGCTGTTAGGAATTTTCGCGGCCTGCGCCGCCCTGTACGCCCATGCCATGCCGGCCGCCACCGCCGCCACCCAGCACGGCAGCGACCAGCAGCACGAAGTGGAGGCAGCGCCGCCGGCCCCGCCGGCGCCACCGGCTCCAGCGGCATTGCCCGCACCTCCAGCGCCGCCCGCAGCTCCGGCGCCCATGGCAGCTGAGGCGCCGCCCGCGCCACCGGCACTGCCGGCTGGCGTAGCGCACCCGCCCAAGCCACCAAAGCCTCCCAAGGCCCCCAAGCCGCCGAAAGAGCTGAAGGACTACCAGGGCAGCGACAACGACAACTTCGAGGACGGCGGCCGCACCGCCTATACCATCGTGCGCGACGGCCAGCAGGTGATGAATGTCCGCGGCCGTCATGGCGACCTGGCGGGCGCCCAGCGCCTGCAGCGTGAAACCAAGGGCGAGTTCATCTACGCCCGCAAGGATGGCAAAGCCTACCTGATCCAGGACCCAGCCGTGCTGGCCAAGATCAAAGCTGTATGGCAGCCCGCAGAAGAGCAGGGCAGGAAGATGGAAGAGCAAGGCAAGCTGATGGAAGTCCAAGGCAAGCAAATCGAAGCCATGGGCGCACAGATCGAAAAAGAAGTCGAAGCAGCAATGGGCAGCAAAGAGCAGCAAGCCGCCCAGCGCGAGATGGAGCGCGAAATCGAGCGCAAGATGCAAAAGTCGGCGCGCCAGCAAGAGCGCATCGGCCGTGCCATGGAAAAGGCCAGCCGCAAGATGGAAATGGCCGACGACAAGACGCGCGCCCAGCTCGAGCGCGACATGGAAGACCTGCGCAAGCAAATGGAACCGCTGGCCGAAGAAATGGCCCGCCAGGGAGCCGACATCGGTGCCCGCCACGCCGCGCTGGCCGCCCGCCATGTCCCGATGGCAGCGCTGCACGCCCGCATTGCCGAAGCCTCCAAGCCCCTGCACGAAATGGGGCGCAAGATGGGTGAGCTCGGCCGCGAACAAGGCCGCCTCTCGCGCGAAGCCGACAAAGCCTCGCGCGCCCTGATCGACGAAGCCATCAGCAACGGCAGCGCCAAGCCGCTCATGTAATGAAAGTCGGGGTCAGCTCCGGCAATCGGACACGGCCCCAGCTGTAGGCATCGACTACAGCTGGGGCCGTGTCCGATTGCCGGAGCTGACCCCGACTTTCAAACCGTGGTATTGTTTATTTGGCATTTCCTCATTGTCAACAAACTACCATGGAGAAAGCATGTCCCTCAAACAGTACTACACCCTCGGCAATTCCGGCCTGCGCGTGTCGCGCCTGGCGCTTGGCACCATGACCTTCGGCACCGATTGGGGCTGGGGTGCGGATAAGGCGAGCGCGCGCGAGCAGTTCATGGCGTTCACCGAGGCGGGCGGCAATTTGATCGACACGGCCGATCTGTACACCAATGGCGAGTCGGAGCGCTGGGTCGGCGAATTCGTGCGCGACAGCGGCTTGCGCGACCGGCTGGTGCTAGCCACCAAGGCTTCCTATAGCGCCGATCCCTCCAATCCTAACGGCGGCGGCAACGGCCGCAAGCACCTGATGCGCGCCCTGGAGGGCTCGCTGCAGCGCATGGGCACCGACTATATCGACCTGTACCTGCTGCATGCGTGGGACATGGTGACGCAACCCGAAGAAGTCCTGCGCACGCTGGACGACGCCGTTCGCGCCGGCAAGGCGCGCCACATCGGCTTGTCGAACGTGCCGGCCTGGTACGCCAGCCGCATGCAGGCAGTGGCGGAGCTGCGCGGCTATGAACCGCTGTCGGCGCTGCAGTTGGAATATTCGCTGGCCGAACGCGCCATCGAAAATGAATTCATCGGCCTGGGCACGCGCTACGGCATGGGCGTGATGGTGTGGAGCCCGCTGGCCAGCGGCCTCCTGTCCGGCAAGTACAAGCCCAGCACCGGCGGCCAGTTTGGCGAAGGCCGCCTGCAAACCATGAGCGGCTCCAACAACCCGGCCTTCGCCAAATTCAGCGAGCGCAATTTCGCCATCGTGGCAGAACTGGAACGGGTGGCCAGCGAGCTCGGCCGCAGCATGGCGCAGGTGGCGGTGAACTGGGTGGCCAACCGCCCCGGCGTGGCAACGGTGATGGTAGGCGCGACCAAACTCGCGCAGTTGCAGGACAACCTGTCGGCGCTTGACTTCGAACTGCCGGAGCCATTGCGGGCCCGCCTCGATGCCGTCAGCGCGCCGGCGCAAGGTTATCCCTACACCTTCTTCACGCCGGGCATGCAGACCATGCTGTCGGGCGCAGCGCCGCTCGGCGACAAGCCGGACGGCTACCAGGCACCGGTGCGCATCAGCGGTCCAGCGGCCGGCGTGCAGTAAAAAAGGGGACGTACCCCTTTTTCCGGCGCGCCAGCTGCTGCGGCAACAAAAGCAGTTCGAACTGGCCCTGCCAGAGCCGCGCTGTGTCGGGCGGTCCTGGCAGGAATTAACTACTTAAAAGCAAGGTAGCGTGCCGCCAAGGTGCCGACCAGGCGCCGGCCTTCATTGCTGCCTGCAATCCACTCGTTCGGAGGGAACAGATCGAACAGGCCGACCTTGGCGACGGTCGGGATCGCTGCTTCGAGTTCCCGTTCGATGTCGCCGCGTTCGCCGGCGTTGTACAGCGCAATATTGCGCAGCATGGTGGCGACAGTTCCGGTTTGCACCTTGCTGCCATCCTTCAGCTGCACCAATGGCAGCGATTCGCCATCGGCGAGAATTTTCTGATTGATTACGGCGAGATTGTCCATTGTCGGCTCCATGGCGTGAGATATGTTGCGCATATCGGCGCAGCGCGCGGGTCTTCAAGTGGGCGTCCTGAAGCTTGGCGGTTTCACGACAATATGTGGCAAAATCCATCAAACGGTCGACGTAGCTACAATGCTTGGACCATGCATACCAGACTCCTTTCACCTCTTGACGCATCCGCCTACCATTCCTTGCGCCTGGAAGGCTTGCGCGAGGCACCATCCGCTTTTACCGCTAGCCTGGAAGAGGAATCGGTCATACCGCTCGGCGAAATCGAGCGGCGGCTGGCGCCCGGTTCGGGGCGCATTTATTTGGGCGTATTCGACAGCGATATGTTGATAGCCATCGCGCGCGTTGACCGCGACAGCAGTCCAAAGCAAAGCCACCGCGCCCACATTCGTGGCGTGTATGTCTCGACCGCGCATCGAGGCAAAGGCGCGGCGCGCGAGCTGATGGAATATGCACTGGATATCGCCGCATCGCTGCAAGGCGTTACACATGTGAACCTTGCTGTCACTGCCGGCAATGAAGCGGCACAGAAGCTGTACGAATCTTTGGGCTTCAAAGCCTGGGGCCATGAACCGGCCGCGCTGGTCGTTGATGGCGTGGCGTACGACGAGGTCCCGATGAGCAAGGTCCTGTCCCGGCCTTGAGAAAGCCTGCCTCAATTTTGCCAGGAAACGCCATCCAGCAGCCGCTGCAGCCTGGCAGCCCGATTCGCGTTGACCATTTTCACGTAGGAGATCCGGCCGGCCAGGTAAGCGTGGAAATTGGGATGGTTGTCGCGGTTCTGCGATGCCGGGCCGTGACGGACGCAATTGGTCAGGATCGCTTTCAATTTTTCGTATTCGTCGCGTGCGATGTTGGGATGGGCATTGACCACCACGCCTGTCACCTGCTGGCGCGTGCCTTGTCGCATCAGCCGTGTCTTGCGGGTGTTGATGCGGAAGCCCTCTTCAAGTGCGATCGCTGCGGCTTGTACGTGAAAGCGCTCCGCAGCGCGCGCGAAATCAGCCCCGCCGGAAAATGCCAGGTCGTCGGCGTAGCGGCTGTATGTTGCGCCAAGCGCGTGCGCGAGCGATGCAAGCCGGATATCGAGACGATAAGCACAGAGATTGGCCAACGCCGGCGAGGAGGGCGATCCTTGCGGCAGGTGAGGGGACTTAAAGGGATGGCGCTCCGCCCATGTCAGAGAGCCCGCGTCGCGAAAGGCGCCTTGCGCCGTGCGGTTGACGCAGATGCGCGCCAGAGTGCCCGCAACGCTTGACGGGTAGCCCAGCTTTTCAAACAGCGCGTGTATGCGCGCGAGCTGGATGCTTGGGAAAAAATCCTTGAGGTCCATGCGGATGACGACAGCCCGCCCGGCGTGCAGTGAGGCGTGCGTCACGCTGGAACATCCACGCCGGAAACCGTGTGCCGACGAATGCGGTGGCACCAGGTCCAGGATTTGGCGCAGGATCTTTTGCTGGACACGGCGCAGGCGTGCTTTCGGAATCTCGATCAGCCGCAAGCCGCCGCGGCGTTTCCGCACCCAGCGATAATGGTAATTTTGGAGCCGCGATTGCGCGTCGCCGGCAAGCCGCCAACGGTCGGCAAACCATTCGAGTGCGCTGACCGGCTCATTGAGCCAGTTGGCGAGGTCGCCGACGGTCGGTATTTCGGGCAGCGCTAGCGCGGCAAGCCAGGCCGGCTTGGGTGGGCGGGCCGGCGGATCGATGCAGTAGTGCCGCACATCCGGCAGCTTCAGGAAGTGGTCTTCGCTCCCGCTGTCCAGAAGCTGCAGCAGGATATCGGCGATTTCCTGGCGGCTGAAGTAATGGAAGTTGCCGCCCGTTCGCTCAAACAGCTGCATACAGATCTTCGGCGCCCACAGCGGGGAAACGTTGAATGCCCGTCCGCACGCAGCGAGCAGGCTTGGCAGGCTGCCGTCCGTCGCCAGCATCATGTCGGCTAGTGCCAGTGCATTGAGCTTTTCTATATTCATTGCGCAGCGGATGGGGCGCAGAGCCTTCAACGAGTCTCGTGATGCGTGAGCTGTGTTGCGTGGCAACGCAAGGACGCTCATGCGGTGAAATGCAGAACAATCAAAATCCCACGGGGTAGCCCCGTAGAGGCTGTCCCTGCACGCGGCAAAGACAGGCCGGCTTGAAGGATCCGCCCCGCCGCCACAGTAGGCGAGATTTGGCAAGACGTCAACAGCAGCTACACGATCTTGATCGCGGCCACGCCCGCCAGCAGCATCACGACACCGGTCAGCCGCAGCGGCGAGACCTCGCGTTTCGGCAGCCGGAACCAGCCATGGCGGTCGACGAAGACCGAAGCGACCTGCTGGCCGGCGACCGTCAGACCAACTGCGGCCGAAGCGCCGATGACTGGAATCGCAGTGAACACAGTCGTGACGTAAGTCGCCCCGGCAAAGCCGCCCAGCCAGCCCCACCATGGCATGGACGGCAAGCCTTGCAGCGTGGGCGCGGGCGCCCGCAAGACCGTGGCGGAGAAGAGCAGGGTCGCAGCCATGGCCAGCGTGGCGACCAGGAAGCTCACAGCACCGACGACGAAAGGCGCGCCGAGATCATGCCGCAGCAAGCCATTGACCACACCCTGCACCGGCAGGACCGCGCCGGCCAGCAAGGCGAGAACAATCCATCCGGCTCTTCCGGGGACCGCCTGCGACTTCTGGCCGGCCTGTCCTTTTACGATGATCGCGGCTCCTGCCAGTATCGCCAGCATGCCGAGCGCCAGCGGCGCATCGACCGCGCGAGGTGCGCCTGCTGCCAGCCCGCTGACGTCCAGAGCGAACGAAGCGATCATCTGCCCCGCAATGAAAAGACCGACCGACACGATCGCGCCGAGTCGCGGGAACAGCAGGATGGTGGAAACGACGTAAAACGCGCTTGCCACGCCGCCGATTGCATGCCACCAGGGCACATTGGGCAAGCTGGAGATCGCGGTCAGCGTGCCGGTCAAAAGTGCCAGCACCAGCAACGCAAGCGTCCCCACCGACAATTGCAGCGTGGTGGCCGCGAACGGGCTGCCGGTCGCCTTGGACAGTTGCGCATTAGCGCCCGCCTGTACGGCAAGCAGGCCTCCTGCTAAAAGCGATGCGGGGATGAGAAGGGTTTCCATGTATAGCCTCCAGTGAATGCGTCGGTAAGATGGCGCCCACTGTAGGCTATGCTTCATTGCATGAATATTCCCAATAATCGCGTTTGGGCTATGCAAAAATGCATAAATTGCCCAGGCTTCGAAATGTGTTGAATTGGGCGGAAATGCGAACATTTCCGCCCCTGGCATCAGAGCCGTTCCAGCTTGGCGACGGAGAGGTCGAGCACCTTCATGCCGAAGGAGCCGAAGTTGATTTGCGCGCGGCAGTTGGCGCCGCTGCCTTCGAGATTGACGATCACACCTTCGCCGAACTTGGCATGCGCCACCGATTCGCCGATGCGCCAGCCGCCCGAAGCGCCGGAGCGTTCGTTCATGCGTGCGGCAAGGCGGTTGTCGGCGCTTGGCACGGACGGCATTTCGTCCCAGGCCGACTTGCGCGAACCGGTGCTGAACCAGTTGTTCTGCTGCACGCGGGCGGTCAGCCACTTCAGCGATTCTTCCGGCAGTTCGTCGAAGAAGCGCGACTTCATGTTGTAGCGCGTCTGGCCGTGCAGCATGCGCGTCTGGCAGAACGCCATGTACAGGCGCTTGCGGGCGCGCGTGATCGCCACGTACATCAGGCGACGTTCTTCCTCGATACCGCCTTCTTCCTTCGAGCTGCTTTCGTGCGGGAACAGGCCTTCTTCCAGGCCGGTGATGAAGACGTTGTCGAATTCCAGGCCCTTGGCCGAGTGCACCGTCATCAGCTGCAGCGCATCCTGGCCCTCCTGCGCCTGGTTGTCGCCCGCTTCCAGCGAAGCGTGCGAGAGGAAGGCGGACAGCGGCGACATCACGGTTGCCAGAGGAGCGTCGGCGTCGATGATCTCCACGCCGTCAGCCACCACGACTTGAGCGCCCGCAGCGGCGGAAGCCTGTGGGCCCAAGTGCGCAGGCGCACCCTGGCCGAAGCCTTCTTCCGATACGAATTGCGTCGCGGCGCTGACCATCTGCTCCAGGTTCTCGACGCGGTCTGCGCCTTCTTTCTCGTTGGCGTAATGCTGCAGCAGGCCGGACGCATCGAGCGTGATGCGCACCAGCTCCGGCAGCGCCAGTTGCTGCGTCTCGAAACGCACGCCTTCAATCAGCTTGGTGAAGGCGGCGAGCGAGCTGCCTGCCTTGCCGACCATGTAGGGCACTGCGGCGTACAGCGAGCAGTTGTAAGTGGCCGCCGCGTTCTGCAATTGCTCGATCGAGCGCGCACCGATGCCGCGCGCCGGGAAATTCACCACCCTTAAGAAGGCCGAATCGTTGTGTGGGTTGTCCATCAGCTGCAGGTAGGCGATGGCGTGCTTGACCTCGGCGCGCTGGAAGTAGCGCAGGCCGCCATACACGTGGTAAGGCATGCCGGCCGAGAACAGCGCATGTTCGATCACGCGCGACTGTGCGTTGGAGCGGTACAGGATGGCGATCTCGCGGCGCAGGGCGCCTTCGGCGATCAGCGACTTGGCCTCCTCGATGATCCACTGCGCTTCCTGCAAGTCCGAGCTGGCCTCGTACACGCGCACCGGCTCGCCATGACCGGCATCGGTGCGCAGGTTCTTGCCCAGGCGGCGGCTGTTGTTCGCGATCAGCATATTGGCCGCATCCAGGATGTGGCCGTGCGAGCGGTAGTTCTGTTCCAGCTTGATCAGGTTCTTGACCTGGAATTCGCTCTCGAAGGCCTGCATATTGCCCACGTTGGCGCCGCGGAAGGCATAAATGCTCTGGTCATCGTCGCCCACGGCGAACAGCGCGCCGCCGTAAGGTGAACCGTGGCCGGCCATCAGTTTCAGCCAGGCGTACTGCAGGTTGTTCGTATCCTGGAACTCGTCGACCAGGATGTGGCGGAAGCGCTGCTGGTAGTGCTGGCGCAACGGTTCGTTGCGCGACAACAGCTCGTAGGTGCGCAGCAGCAGTTCGGCAAAGTCCACCACGCCTTCGCGCTGGCACTGGTCGTCGTACAGCTGGTACAACTCGACCAGCTTGCGCTCCAGCGCGTCGTAGGCCTCCACCTGCGAGGCGCGCAAGCCCTGGTCTTTGTTGTTGTTGATGAAGTACATCACCTGCTTCGGCGGGAACTTCTCATCGTCGATATTGTTCGCCTTGAGCAGGCGCTTGATCATCGACAGCTGGTCCTGCGAGTCGAGGATCTGGAAAGTCTGCGGCAGCGCCGCGTCCTTGTAGTGGGTACGCAGTAGGCGGTTGCACAGGCCGTGAAAGGTGCCGATCCACATGCCGCGCGTATTGATCGGCAACATGGCGCTCAGGCGGGTGAGCATTTCCTTCGCCGCCTTATTGGTAAAGGTCACCGCCAGCACACCGGCCGGGGAAACCTGGCCGGTCTGGATCAGCCACGCGATACGGGTGGTCAGCACGCGCGTCTTGCCCGACCCGGCGCCGGCCAGGATCAGGGCATTTTGCGGTGGCAGAGTGACTGCTGCGAGTTGTTCGGGATTGAGGTTGTGGAGGAGATTTTGCATCCCGCCATTATACCGGCAGCGGGCTGGCGGGGCGGGGCAGGTGGCGGTGCGGTTTGTGGTCTCAGTGACCGAAAGTTCCAGCGGGCGCCTGGGCCGCGTTGGCCCGGCCGTTTAATCCGGTTTGCCGGCGGCGGGAAACTGCGGTTCGCCGAAAATGGTGCGGTAAGCGGCGTACACCGAGCACTGGAACACCATCATGATCACCATCAGCAGCGATTGCACGATCGCCATGCCGAGCAGGGTTTTACCGAGCAAGAGCAGCACCACCTGGGTCAGCAGCATCACGATGACCATCCAGCCGATGAAGAACAGCAGGAAGGCGCGCAGCGCACGCCATACGGCGAAGAAGCTGTAAAACAGCGCCTTGCCCACGCCCATTTGCTGCCAGAAGATCAGCGGCGGCGCGAACAGCATCGCCATGCTGGCCGGCAGGGAAAGCAGGAAGACAACCAGCATGGCGGTGCCGAAGTTGCCGGCTGCCGCCGCCGCTTCCGGCTGCATCTTTTGTTCTGCCAGCTGGCGCATGGTGTCGCCACCGACGATCGCGCCAAAAATCAGGAACAGCGCCACGACCGCCAGCATGAACAGTGAACCCAGGCCTGCCAGGCGCGGGAAAGCCGGCTTCTGGAAAATCGGGCGCAGCATTTCCGGCGTCAGAACTTGCTTGCGGTCGGCGGTCGCGCAAGCCTGCACGAACACCGCCGTGAACACGGGCGTCAGCACGACCGGCAGCACCTGTCCCAGCAGGGGGATGATCCCCAGTATCAGCCCAGCCACCAGGTAGGCCAGCATCAACAGCATCAGCCCGCCAGGCTGCTTGCGGAAGATGGCGAAGCCTTCGCGGATCCAGGCAATACCTGTGCGGGCGGGAATATTACTCATTTGTTAAAACAACTCCGGGGGTGGGACGGCAATGCGCGAGCGCAGGATGCGTTCGAAATGGGTTGGATCGTGCGGCGTCAGCATTTCCGCGGCGCGCGGCAGGTGCAGGTCGTACATGCGCGACAGCCAGAAGCGCAGGGCGCCGGCGCGCAGCATGGCCGGCCACAGCGAATGCTCGGTGTCCGTGAACGGACGCACGGCGTGGTAGGCGTCCAGCATGGCGCGCACGCGTGCTTCGTCCAGCGCGCCGGTGGTCAGGTCGATGCACCAGTCGTTGACGGTGACCGCCACATCGAACAGCCAGCTGTCGCAGCCGGCGAAGTAAAAGTCGAAGAAGCCGGTCAGGCGTTCGCCGTCGAACATCACGTTGTCGCGGAACAGGTCGGCGTGCACCGGGCCGCGCTGCAGGACGTGGTAATCGTCGGAAGCGTGCAGCGCTTCCTGGAATTTCATTTCGTCGTGCAGCAGGTGCGCTTGTTCCAGTGCGATGTGCGGCAGCACCGCAGCGGTGGCTTCGCGCCACCAGGGCAGGGCGCGCAGGTTGGGCTGCTGCAGCTTGAAATCCTGGGCGGCCAGGTGCATGCGCGCCAGCATGGCGCCCACTGCCGCGCAGTGCACCGGCTGCGGCGCCATCTGCGGCTTGCCTTCCAGCTTGGAGACGATGGCGGCCGGCTTGCCGTGCAGCGGCACGCACAGTTCGCCCTTGTCGTTGGGGACCGGCGCCGGCACCAGCACGCCGCGTTCGGCCAGGTGGCGCATCAGCTGCAGGTAGAACGGCAGCTGCTCGAACGTGAGGTTTTCAAAAATCGTGAGCACGTACTCGCCGCGCTCGGTTGTCAGGAAAAAGTTGCTGTTTTCGATGCCGGACGCGATACCTTTCAGCGCAACGGCTTTGCCAAGGGGGAATTGCGAAATCCAATGGCCGACATCTTCCAGTGTGACCGGGGTAAAAACTGCCATGAGAAACCAGGTTAAATGTTCGTTCGGGGCGCGCGCTTATTTGGTCGGCGCGGCCGGTTGGGATGGCATAGGTGGCGGCGGCGGGCCGTCCTCCTTTTCCGCCTCCTCGGCAGAGCGTTTCTTCTTCTTGCTGAGGATGTCGAACTCCAACACTGTCCACTGCGGGCCACGATTGGCCGAACCGGCGGCGTCGCCGGGCAGTGCGCTGCCAGCCGGGGTATTCGGCTTGACGGTATATGTGCTTCCGCCGCTGTGGACCTTGGCTTCGGTCACGCGGCCACCTTCACGCTTTTCCACAATCTTGGTTTGCGGACTCGGTTTCGAGCTCACGGTCACCGGATTGTCTACTTCCTCGATGCGTTCCAGCTGCTGCGGTTGCTGCTGCGGCTGTGGCGGGGCCGATTGCGCGGCGGCGCCGGTAGCCAGCAGGACGAGGGGGAGGGCAATCCAGGAAGTGGAGGCGCGCATGATGGGATTTCGTTCAATTTATTGGTTTGACCATTGTATCAAAAGCCCTCCTGTCCCGTTGTAAAACTCTGCGATAATGGAATATTGAGATTTACACCACATCCCTGCTATGCAAAAGACCCTGTTGCTGGTCGATGGTTCCAGCTACCTGTACCGTGCCTTCCACGCCTTGCCTGACCTGCGCAGCGCCGAAGGCTATCCTACCGGCGCCATGCATGGCATGGTCAATATGCTGCGCCGCCTGCGCGCCGATTACCCGGCGGCCTATATTGCGTGCGTGTTCGACGCCAAGGGCAAGACCTTCCGCGACGATATGTATCCCGACTACAAGGCGACCCGCGCGCCAATGCCGGACGACCTGCGCCTGCAAATCGAGCCCATCCATGAGGCGGTGCGCGCCATGGGCTGGCCGATCCTGATGGTGGAGGGGGTGGAGGCGGACGATGTGCTGGGCACCCTGTCGGTGCAGGCGGAAAAAGCGGGCATGGACGTGGTGATTTCCACCGGCGACAAGGACCTGGCGCAGCTGGTGACGCCGAAAGTCACGCTGGTCAACACCATGACCAACGAGAAGCTCGACGAGGCGGGCGTGCTGGCCAAGTTCGGCGTGCCGCCGAACCGCATCATCGACTACCTGACCCTGATTGGCGACACCGTCGACAACGTGCCGGGCGTGGCCAAGTGCGGACCGAAAACCGCGCTGAAATGGCTGCAGGAGTACGGTAGCCTTGATGGCATCATGGCCAACGCCGACAAGATCGGCGGCGTGGTGGGCGGCAACCTGCGCGCTGCGCTGGAATGGCTGCCGAAAGGCCGCGAACTGATCACCGTCAAGTGCGATTGCGACCTGTCGGCGCACATGATGTCGATTTCCGAATCGCTGGGCGCCAAGGACGAGGACCGCGAGCAGCTGATCGCCTTCTTCACCAAGTACGGCTTCAAGACCCTGCTGCGTGAGCTGTCCGGCCTGACCCCGGCGGCGCCTGCGGCGGGCAGTCCTGCCGCTGCGCGCGCCGCGGAACCAGCTCCGGGCGCCACCGCCGACCTGTTTGCCGCGCCGCCTGCGACCATCAGCTACGAGACCGTGCTGACCGAGGAGCAGCTCGAGGCGTGGATTGCGCGTATCGACGCCGCCCCGTTGACGGCGCTCGACACGGAAACCACTTCGCTGGAACCGATGCTGGCCGAAATGGTCGGCATTTCCCTGTCCACCGAGCCTGGCATTGCCTGCTATATCCCGCTGGCGCACCGCTATCCGGATGCGCCGAAGCAGCTGCAGCGCGACTGGGTGCTGTCCAAGCTCAAGCCGTGGCTGGAAGACGCCAGCAAACCAAAGCTGGGCCAGAACCTGAAGTACGACGCCCATGTGTTCGCCAACCACGGCGTCACCTTGCGCGGCATCGTGCACGACACGCTGCTGCAGTCGTATGTGTTTGAGTCGCACCGCACCCACGATATGGACAGCCTGGCGCTGCGCCACCTGAACCACAAGACCATCTCGTACGAAGAGGTGTGCGGCAAGGGTGCGGGCCAGATCGGTTTCGACCAGGTCGAAATCGGCCGCGCCACCGAATACGCGGCGGAAGATGCCGACATCACGCTGCGCCTGCACCTGGCCATGCACGGCCAGGTCTCCGGCGACGAAGGCTTGACCCGCATCTACAGCACCATTGAGCTGCCGACCGCCGTGGTGCTGCAGAAGATCGAGCGCAACGGCGTGCTGATCGACGCGGCCCTGCTGGCCACCCAGTCCAACGAACTGGGTGCGCGCATCCTGGAGCTGGAACAGAAGGCCTACGAACTGGCGGGCCAGCCGTTCAACCTCGGCTCGCCGAAGCAGATCGGCGAGATCTTCTTCACCAAGCTGGAACTGCCCGTGGTGAAGAAAACCCCAAGCGGCGCCCCTTCGACGGACGAGGAAGTGCTGCAAAAGCTGGCCGAGGATTACCCGCTGCCGAAAGTGCTGCTGGAATACCGCGGCATGGCCAAGCTCAAGTCGACTTATACCGACAAGCTGCCGAAGATGATCAACAAGATCACCGGCCGCGTGCACACCAATTACGCGCAGGCGGTGGCGATTACGGGACGCCTGGCTTCCAACGATCCGAACCTGCAGAATATCCCGGTGCGTACGGCCGAAGGGCGCCGTATCCGCGAGGCCTTCATTGCGCCGCCAGGCTCGCACATCGTTTCGGCCGACTATTCGCAGATCGAGCTGCGCATCATGGCTCATATCTCGGGCGACGAGGCGATGCTGCGCGCTTTCCATGAAGGCGAGGATATCCACCGCGCGACCGCTGCCGAAATCTTTGGTGTCGCGCCTTCCGAAGTGCAGCCGGAGCAGCGCCGTTATGCGAAGGTGATCAACTTTGGCCTGATCTACGGCATGAGCGCGTTCGGGCTGGCGGCCAACCTGGGCATCGACCGCACGGCTGCGCAGAATTACATCGACCGTTACTTCGCGCGGTTTGCGGGCGTCAAACGGTATATGGACGAGACCCGGGCCGAGGCCAAGGCGCAGGGGTATGTGCAGACTGTGTTCGGGCGGCGTTTGTGGCTGCCGGAGATTAATTCGCCGAATGGCCCGCGGCGCCAGGCCGCCGAGCGGGCGGCGATCAATGCGCCGATGCAGGGCACGGCGGCGGATTTGATCAAGCTGGCCATGATTGCGGTGCAGGATTGGATCGAGCGCGAAGGGTTGGCGTCGAAGATGATCATGCAGGTGCATGACGAACTGGTGCTCGAAGTGCCGGATGCGGAGCTGGCGCTGGTCAAGGCGATGCTGCCGAAGCTGATGGCGGGCGTGGCGGAGCTGAAGGTGCCGCTGGTTGCCGAAGTCGGTGTGGGATGCAATTGGGAAGAGGCGCACTGAAAACCGGTAAACCCGGGTCAGACCCAAGGGTCTGACCCAGTCAGCTCACCCGCTAACGGTGTTGGATCTAGGTTTTTTGACTTATTGAGAAAATCACAAGCCTGGAACCAACACCCTTAGCGGGTGAACTGACAGGGTCTGACCCTTGGGTCAGACCCAGGTTTACCGGGTTTAAAGAAGCCAAAATTTGTCACAACTGACAATTTTTGGCAGTCCGCCACGACAAACCTTGTCAACAGGAGACACATGAAAGTAGACCGTCGCGAATTCATCAAAGCCGCCCTTGGCACCGGTTTCGCCGCCGCAGTAATGCCGATCCAGGCCCAAACCGTGATCAACACCGACACCAAGGGCATCACTGCCGGCACGATCCACCTCAAAGTCGGCGGCCAGACCGTCCCAGTCTACCGTGCCCAGCCGGAAGGCAAAACCAATCTTCCGGTAATCCTTGTCGTCTCTGAAATTTTCGGCGTCCACCAGCATATTGCCGACGTCGCGCGCCGCTTCGCCAAGGCCGGCTACCTGGCGCTGGCGCCTGACCTGTTCGTCCGCCAGGGCGATGCCGGCGCCGAACAGTCCATCGCCGACCTGATGGCCAACATCATCCGCAAAACCCCCGACGCCGAAGTGATGGCCGACCTTGACGCCACAGTGGAGTGGGCGCGCACTAACGGCGGCGACACCAGCCGCCTGGGCATCACCGGTTTCTGCTACGGCGGCCGCATCACCTGGCTGTACAGCCACCACAATCCGCAGGTAAAAGCCGGTGTCGCCTGGTATGGCCGCCTGGCCGGCGAACGCACCGCTGCCTGGCCCAAGCTCCCCATCGACATCGCCCCGGCCCTGAAGACGCCGGTCCTGGGCCTGTACGGCGGCAAAGACCAGGGCATCACGCAAGAGTCGGTCGAACAGATGCGCGCCGGCCTGGCACAAGGCAGCAGCAAGTCGGTCATCCACGTCTATCCAGACGCACCGCACGGCTTCAACGCCGACTACCGCCCGGAATACCGCCCGGAAGAAGCCAAGGACGGCTGGCAGCGCACGCTTGCCTGGTTCAAGGCCAACGGCGTGGCCTAAGTTAGCGAAAAATGCGGCCGGGCGGTAAAATGCCCGGTTTGCATGCAAAGGAAGCATCATCGATCCCGTCCTGACCTCCATCCTGCTGGCCACCACGATTGCCGGCGTTGCCAGTATCACGGCAGCGGCGGTGTTTTCGTTCGCCCTGCTGTCGAAGGTGGTCGAGAAAATGGTCAGCCTCTCGGTCGGCATCATGCTGTCCACCTCCCTGCTGCACGCGCTGCCGGAAGCCTTCGAGTCGGGCACCGACCCGCGCCACCTGTTCGGCGCCTTGCTGGCCGGCCTGCTGGCCTTCTTCCTGCTTGAAAAACTGGCCATCCTGCGCCACTCGCACCACCACGAACACGACGGCCACCACCATCACCACGGCCACGACAAGGCCGAGGCGGGACGGGCCGGCTGGATGATCCTGCTGGGCGACGGCATGCACAATTTCACCGACGGCATCCTGATCGCGGCGGCTTTCCTGGCCAACCCGCAACTGGGCATCGTCACCGGCGTTGCCATCATTGCCCACGAAATCCCTCAGGAAATCGGCGACTTCATCGTGCTGCTGAATGCCGGCTTCTCGCGCACCCGCGCCTACGTCTACAACCTGCTGTGCAGCTTGCTGGCGGTGGCAGGGGGCCTGCTGGGCTACTACACGCTGGACAAAGCCACCAACCTGATTCCCTTCGTGCTGGTGTTCGCTTCGTCGGGCTTCATCTATATCGCCGTGAGCGACCTGATGCCCCAGATGCAACGCCGCGCGACCATGCGCGAGACCATCCCACAAGTTTTACTTATAGCATTAGGTGTTGTAATTGTGCTATTTTTGACCGGTACCGCGCACGATAGGCATTAATCAGTTTCCGATTGGCATCATTTTTGCTATGGTAGGGGGATAGGAGACCCCCGATGCTCGAAACTTCGACCGAAAACCATACCGCCGAAACCCTGATGGCCGCTTTCCAGCGCGGCGCAGGGGTGCAACCAAACTGGCAACTCACGCCAGAATTCATGGAAATGCTGGGCAAGCTGGTAGCCACCTCGATTGGCGGCGCCCACAGCCTGCTGGGAAACCGAGCCGAGCTCAAACGCGACATCCACGCCGATGCGACGGTGGTGGTGGTGCGCAACAACAACCCTTTGAAATTCCTGCCTGACAGCCAAGCCGCCAAGACCCAGATGCTGCGCAAGAAGATGCCCGGCTTTATGGGACCGGTGGAAGCGCTGGAAGATGCCTTCGCCGACCTGGCGGCCCACCAGCAATGTGTCAAGGCCGGCATGGAAGGCGCGGTGGCCGAAGCGCTGAAACGCATCTCGCCCGAAGCGTTGCAGGCGCGCCACCGCGGCAGCCCGCTGACCGCCATGCTGCCGGTGTTGCGCAAAGCGGCGCTGTGGGACCGCTATCGCGAAAAGCATGAGGCCTTGGCCAAGGCCACCAGCGCGGACTTCCACGCCGTGCTGGGCGACGCATTCCTGGCTGCGTACGAACGCAAGCTCGATACCTTGGAGTAAGGAGTAGCAGCCATGGCCGATATGCCCCAGCGCATTGCGCTCAATGTCGCGGAGGTTTCCTCCGTTGGCGGACGTGCGTCCAACCAGGACGCGATCGGCCGTGCAGAACGCGGCGAGCTGGCCTGCTTCGTCGTTTCGGACGGCGCCGGCGGCCATGAGGGTGGCGAAGTCGCAGCGCAAACCGTGGTGCAATCGGTTTTGAGCAATTTCGGCCAGCGGCCGGCCTTCAGCGCCGACGCCACGCCGGCCATGGTGGCCGAAGCGGCCATCGCCGTGGCGCGCAGCAAGAAGCAGCGCCCCTCGTTGCAGGGCATGAGCGCCACGGTGGCGCTGGCGCTGGTGGACCGCGCCGGCGCGCAAGCGACGTGGGCGCATATGGGCGACACCCGCATCTACCTGTTCCGCGCGGGACGCCTGCTGCATGCCACGCGCGACCACAGCATGGTGCAGCAGATGATCGATTCCGGCCTGGCCGCCGGCGCCGATCCGCGCAGCCATCCAAAACGCAATGTGCTGTATGCTGCTATTGGAACTGAAAATGAAGTGCCTCCTTCAGTGCAACCTCCGCTGGCCCTGCGCGCCGGCGATGCGATCCTGATCTGCACCGACGGCCTGTGGGAATGGGTTGCCGAGCCGCAGATGGAATTGCTGCTGGCAAAAGCGGGCAGCGCGCAAGAGTGGCTGGCGTCGATCTGCGCCCTGGCCGACGAGCGCGCGGGCCTGGTGCACAAGGCTCGAGACAATTACAGCGCGCAGGCTATTTTTATTGGTGACGCTTCATGAACAAAGCCGCTGAGTTGGTCAACCTGCCTAATTGCCTGCCGGTCGGGACCCGTCTCGCAGAATTCGAAATCCGCCAGGTGATCGGGGAGGGCGGCTTCGGCATCGTCTACCTCGCTTTCGACCATTCCTTGCAGCGCACCGTGGCGATCAAGGAATACATGCCGTCGGCGCTGGCTGCGCGTTCGACCGAACAGACTGTCTGCGTGCGCTCCAAGCGCCATTCGGAGGCGTTCGAGGCGGGCCTGCGCAGCTTTATCAACGAAGCGCGCCTGCTGGCGCAGTTCGATCATCCGGCGCTGGTCAAGGTCTACCGCTTCTGGGAGCAGCACGGTACGGCCTACATGGTGATGCGCTATTACGAAGGGCGCACGCTGAAGTCGGTGTTGCGCGACAACCCGGAGCTGGTGAGCGAAGCGTGGCTGAAGCGCCTGCTGAAACCGATCCTGAGCGCGCTCGACAAGCTGTACGCCGCCAGCATCCTGCATCGCGACGTCTCGCCCGAAAACATCATGATCCAGCCGGACGGCAAGCCGGTGCTGCTCGATTTCGGCGCCGCGCGCCAGATCGTGCAGGACATGGCGCAATCGCTGACCGTGATCCTGAAGCCGGGCTTTGCGCCGGTCGAACAGTATGCGGACGATGAATCGATGCGCCAAGGGCCGTGGACGGATATCTATTCGCTGTCGGCGGTGATGTATGCCGCCATCACCGGCAAGGCGCCGCCTGCCGCTGTCGCCCGCATGCTGAACGATCCGATCGAGCCCTTGGCCATCAGCGGGCGTGAAGGCTATGGCACGCAGTTCCTGGAAGCGATCGATCGCGGCATGGCGGTAAGGCCGGAGATCCGGCCGCAAACCATCGCCGAATTCGCCATCCTGCTTGGGCTGGAAGGCGTGCGCCAGTCGCGCAGTTCGCCGAAATCGGCTGCAGCCAATGCGGCGCCTGCCGTTGCCGCCGCCCCTGCCGCCCCTGCCGCGTCTGCCGCTGCTGCCGTTGCGGCGCCGGCGCCTGTCAGCGACAAGGCAGACGCGCCAGAGCCTGTTTCCACCCCGGCAGCAGCAGCCGAAGCGCCACCTGCCTCCCAGACACCAGCCGCCAGCGCCGACAAGGGCGCACCGGCCGCCGCCGACACAAGCAAAAAGCGCTCGGGCCGTGACAAGAAGTCGACGCCGGATTCCGCCAAGCCGGCTGCGCCAGCAGCTGGCGGCAAGCGTCCGTCAAACACGGTGATTGGTGCAGGCGTTGCAGTGCTGGCGCTGGTGGTCGCGGGAATCGCCTGGTTCGCCGACGGCAGCCCAGTCGCCCCGGCCGCAGACCATGCGCCAAGCGCCGACGTCGCACTGGCGAGCAGTTCCGCCAGCGCATCTGCGGCTGACGCCAGTGCCGCCAGTGCCGCCGCCGTGCAACAGCCCGCTGCCGTTGCCGCCAGCGCCGCTGCAGCACAACAGCCAAGCGCCGCCAGCGCAGCACCAACCGGAGGGGCCGTCGCATCCGCCAACGCCGCAGCGAGCGACAAGGCCAGCGCCGCTTCCGCCGCGCCAGCGCAGGCCCTAGCGGCAGAACCGAGCGCGCCCACTAGCGGAACCGTCTCCATCGCCGTCCAACCGTGGGCTACAATCTACGTCGACGGCGTCCAGAAAGGCATTACACCGCCTTTGAAGAAACTGACGCTGCCTTTGGGCGAGCACGAAATTCGCCTGGAAAACCCGAACTTCCCAGCCCACGTCCAGAAGGTTACCGTCGACGCCAGGAAGCCCGTGACCATCAAACATGACTTTGGTGCATGAAGAGAAAGCTCGTCCTGATCGCCGCCGCGCTAACGCTGGCAGGCTGCGAAACCCTCGGCCAACAGCAGCAGGAGCCGGTGCATACCCCGGCAGTGGCGACAAAGCCAACGGCTGCAGTGCAGGCCAAGCCGGCAAGCCCAGTTGCCCAGCCGGCGCCGCCGGAACTTCCGCCAGCCCGCAAGGCGCTGAACGCCGGCATCGATATGTATAAGGCCGGTAATTTCAACGGCGCGATCAAACAGCTCACCACCGCGCCGGAGCTGGCCAAGGCCGAGCTGCCGCTGCAGCTGGAAGCGATCAAATACACCGCCTTCAGCTACTGCGTCACGAACCGCAGCACGCTGTGCCGCCAGCAATTCGTCAAGGCCTTCCAGCTCGATAAGTCCTTCGACCTGAGCCCGGGCGAAAAAGGGCATCCGCTGTGGACGCCGTCTTTCGAGCGCGCACGCAAGGAAGCTGCTACGAAGAAGAAATGAGGACTAGTGAACCACCTGCAGCGCCGGCGTATGGCGCAGCAGGTTCATGATTTCCTCATCGCGGAAGCCATTCTGTTTAAGGAAAATCCATGCGTGGATGCTGCCCGCCTCCACATTGATGCGCATGGCAATCTGGACAATGTCCTGCGAGCCGAAGTCCGCAGCCGCCAGCTCTGTTCTGATTTTCATAATTTTGCCCTCGCAACAAGCTCGTTATCCCCGACGAACTCTCAAGAACATAGTCACATTTTCTCGTTGAAATAGCCATGGGAAAGCGAGCCGATGCGGCAACTGCGCCACGTTGTAATACACTTGTCACAATCTTTCCGTAGGCTGGCCTCATGATCTGGACAATGTTGAATACCTGGTACGCGCAACGCATCATGCAGCGTTCGCGCCACAGCAAGGCGCTCAAGGAATTGCCGCCTACCCTGTACGATTATTGGAAGAGCAGCGCCCGCAACGAATATCACGGCATCCCGGCGGATGCCGTTTTTTTTGCCCGCGCCACAATCGGCCTGCTCGACTTCTTCGAATATGCCGCCCAGGACAAGGGGCCGTGCGCCTTGCCCTCCAAGGCAGCCGATTCGGTGTGGCACGCCTGGCTGCGCCTCTCGCCGCTCAAACTCGAAGCCTTCTGCCGCAAGCACTTCGGCCGCGTGGTCCCGCACGTGGAAAGCGCCGCAATGGGCGGAAGCATGGATGACGCGCTGGCCGTGTGCCTGGTGCGGGCGCGCGAGGCGGAAGGGCTGCAGCGCGAAGGCCCGCGCCTGCCGTCACTCTTCCTGTTGGACAAGAAGTTAAAAATGCCGTTCGGCTTTGGGTATGCCGTGCAGCGCGGGCAACCGGGCTACAGCCAGCTGGACGGCACGGGCCGCTTCGACCCGATCATCAGCTGCCCGCCGCAGCTGGCTGCCGCAGGCCTGCTGGGTGCCGGACTGATCACCACCGCCCAGTTCAACGACTTCGAACAGCGGGCCCGCCGCCAGGCGGCAAGCAATAGCGACGGCGGCAGCGCCTGTGGCTCCGGCTGCGGCAGCTCGCTCGACTGTGGCGATGCATCATCGAGCAGCTGCGACAGCGGCAGCAGCTGTGGCAGCAGTTGCGGCAGCAGCTGCGGTGGAGGTGGCGGAGATTGATTCACAGACGAGCCGGTGTCCCACCCTGGGGTCACACCCGAAACGGGACACGAACTGTGCCATGGCATTGGACGAGCCCGTGTCCCAATTCGGGTGTGACCCCAAGGTGGGACACGGGCTGAGCCGTAAGGCTGGATCAGGCGGGGCCGGTGGCGACGGGGCGGCTGGCGTCTGCGCACCATTCGGACCAGGAGCCCGGATACAGCGCGGCGCCGCGCAGGCCGGCCACTTCCAGTGCCAGCAGGTTGTGGCAGGCGGTGACGCCGGAGCCGCATTGCATCACGGCTTTTTCCGGCGCGCCGACGATGGCCGACAGTTCCTGCTTCAGCGTGGCGGCGTCTTTCAGGCGGCCATCCGCTTGCAGGTTGTCCTTGAAGAAGCGGTTGCGCGCGCCGGGGATGTGGCCGCCCACCGGGTCGATCGTTTCGTTCTCGCCGCGGAAGCGGTCGTTGGCGCGGGCGTCGATCACTTGCAGGCGCTTGCTGTCCAGGTTTTCCACCAGCTCGCCTACCGATACGGTGCGCACCAGCGATGGCTTGTCGGCGAGGTTGCCGCGTGCGTGGGCGGTGGACGTCGTCACCAGCGGCAGGCCGGCGGCGTTCCACGATGCCAGGCCGCCATCCAGCACGGCGACCGCGCCATGGCCGACCCAGCGCAGCAGCCACCACAGGCGCGCTGCGAACATGCCGCCGTGCGCGTCGTAGGCCACCACTTGCGAGTCCTCGTCGATGCCCCAGGCGCGCAGGGTTTCGATCAGCGCGCTGCGTTCGGGCAGCGGGTGGCGGCCGCGGAATACGCCGTCCGCGCCTGCTTTCGGTCCGGACAGGTCAGTGTCGATATTGGCAAATTGCGCGCTCTCGATGTGGCCTTCGGCGAAAGCGTTGCGGCCGAAGTCAGGGTTCATCAGGTCGTGGCGGCAATCGAGGATGACCCATTTCGGGTCGTTCAGGTGCTGCGAAAGGGTGTTGGCGTCGATCAGGGTCGTGAACATGCTTGGTCCTTATACTTCGCTGGCTATCGGGTCGGTGTCGGAAATGGCCTTGCCACGTTCCGTGCTGCGCGTATTGTAGAACGTCGCCGCCACACCGGACAGCAGGATGATGGCCATGCCCAGCCAGCTTAGCCAGCCGAAGCTGTCGCTGAACAGCAGCACGCCCCAGATGCTGGAGAAGACGATGCCGGTGTACTGCAGATTGGCCACCACCAGCGTCTTGCCGAGGCGGTAGGCGCGTGTCATCGCCACTTGCGCACCGGTGGCGCAAAGCCCCACGCCCAGGATCAGCAGCGCGCCGCGCAGATTGCCCAGCGAATGCCAGTGCCATCCGCTTTCCAGCAGGTGCCCGCTGAAGCCGGCGCATAAATTGGTCAGGCTGAAGAAGAACACCACGCGCGATTCCGGTTCGCCCGCCAGGCCCAGTTTGCGTACCTGCATATAGGCCATGGCCGACAGCACGGAGGAGCCGAGCGCCATCAGTGCCGGTGCCAGCTGATTGGCACTGAAGGCGGGTTGCAGCAGGCAGGTGACGCCGACAAAGCTCATGCCGACCGCCACGATCAGCGGCCACTCAACACGGTTTTTCTGGTGCCACCAGCCATGGGCGAACAGCCACACGGCGATCCAGATTGGCGCCATGTAATTGAGCGTCATGGCCGTGGCCAGGGGGAGTTTGGCGATGGTGTAGTACCAGATCCAGAGCGAGAGCACGCCGACCGCGCCGCGCCACAAATGGGCCAGCGGCATGGTGGTCTTGAGGGTGCCGCCTTGCAGGCGCAGCATGGTGAACAGGATGACCATGCCGATCACCCCGCGGTACATCACCATTTCGGAAACGCTGAATTGATCGGACGCCAGTTTCACGCACACCCCCATGGCGGCGAACAGGAAACTGGCTACGAGCATCCAGAGTGATTGCATCAGACTGCCAGCTTGCTGTCCAATTTGCTCCGGTACCATTCATGGAAGTGCTGCATGCCGTCTTCCATCGGCGACTGGTATGGGCCGGCGTCGTTCTCGCCGCGTTCCAGCAGGATCTTGCGGCCGGCATCCATGCGGGCGCCGATTTCATCGTCCTCGACGCAGGTTTCCATATAAGCGGCGCGTTCGGCTTCGATGAATTCGCGCTCGAACAGCACGATTTCTTCCGGATAGTAGAACTCCACCACGTTCTTGGTGCGGTTCGGGCCTTCCGGCCACAGGGTCGATACCACCAGCACGTGCGGATACCACTCGACCATGATGTTCGGGTACAGGGTGAGCCAGATGGCGCCGTGCTTCGGCGGTTCGCCGTTGCGGAACTTGAGCAGCTGCTCGTGCCATTTCTGGTAGGTGTCGGAGCCGGACTTTTTCAAGCCGCGGTTCACGCCAACGGTCTGCACGCTGTAGTCCGCGCCGAATTCCCAGCGCAGGTCGTCGCAGGTGACGAAGCTGCCCAGGCCCGGGTGGAACGGCTCGACGTGGTAATCCTCCAGGTAGACCTCGATGAAGGTCTTCCAGTTGTAGTCGCAGTGGTGCACTTCCACGTGGTCCAGCATATAGCCGCTGAAATCCAGGTCCTTGGTCACCGACAGGGCGCCCAGCTTCTCCATGACGTTGTAGCCGTTTTGCTCGAACAGCAGGCCGTTCCAGTTTTGCAGCTGGACTTTGGGCAGGTTCAGGCACGGGGTGTCCGGGAAGTGCGGCGCGCCAATCAGCTCGCCCTTCAGGTCGTAGGTCCAGCGGTGCAGCGGGCAGACGATGGTCTCGGCATTGCCGCGGCCATTGAACATCAGCGCCTGGCGGTGGCGGCAGACGTTGGAGAGCAGTTCGATACCCTGGGCATTACGCACCAGCATGCGGCCTTCATTTTCAGCCGCCAGCGTGGCAAAGTCGCCGACGTTCGGCACCATCAGCTCGTGGCCGACGTACCTCGGACCTTTCTTGAACAGTTCCTGCATTTCACGCTGCAGAAGCGTTTCGTCAAAATAGACGTTGACCGGAAGTTGCGCGTTCGAACGCGCCAGCTTGGCGTGGCTACCCAGATCGGACATCCAAACCCCCCTTAATTAAAATCAAACCAAGAAGAGAAAGATCCGCAAAGACCTGAATTCAGATAATAAAAACGGTATTTCGGACAGAACCGGAGATTATAGCGTGAAACAGGCTATCTTCGCTGAACTTTCTGGGGTGGGGCGCCCGCCAGTCCGCGTGAAACTAATTGCAACGTTTCCGCCGATTTAGAACCCCCTTTTTAGACCGAAGACAGGAGTTTGTTCTAAAATAGCGGGCTACACTAGTGTTATATAGCTTTAAATGTCCAAGAAAATGAATGCGCCCGCCACCTTCGAGGAAGCGATGGCCGAGCTGGCCCAGCTGGTCAGCCAGATGGAAGCCGGCCAACTGCCGCTGGAAGCGTCGGTGGCTGCCTACGCCCGCGGTTCCGAACTGGTGAAATTCTGCGCCGGGCAACTCGACAAGGTCGAGGCCCAGGTCAAAGTGCTGGAAGGCGACATGCTGAAGCCCTTCGCCGAAGGCGAGGAGGCAGGCCAATGAGCGCATCGTTCCAGGACTGGATGAAGACCATCCAGGCCGGCATGGAGCAGGACCTGTCGTCCTACCTGCCAGCCGAAGACGTTGTTCCCGCCAAGCTGCACGCCGCCATGCGCTACGCCGTGCTCGATGGCGGCAAGCGCGTGCGACCGCTGCTGGTGCATGCGGCAGGCGCCCTGTTCGGTGCCGATGCGCAGGCCCTGAGCCGCGCCGCCGCCGCGCTGGAAATGATCCACGCCTACTCGCTGGTGCATGACGACATGCCCTGCATGGACGACGATGCGCTGCGCCGCGGCAAGCCGACCGTGCACGTCGCTTATGACGAGGCGACCGCGCTGCTGGTGGGCGACGCGCTGCAGGCGCAAGCCTTCGGCGTGCTGGCCGGGGTGGATTCGGTGCCGCCGCAACGCCTGGTCGGCATGCTGCGCCTGCTGGCCGATGCCGCCGGCTCCGCCGGCATGTGCGGCGGCCAGGCGATCGACCTCGATAGCGTGGGCATCAGCCTGACGCTGGAACAGCTGGAGCGCATGCACCAGTTGAAGACAGGTGCGCTGCTGCGCGCCTCCGTCGTGCTGGGCGCGATGGCAGGCAAGGAATTGACGGAAGCCGAGCTGGCGGCGCTGCACGATTACTCGCGCGCCATCGGCCTGGCCTTCCAGGTGGTCGACGATGTGCTCGACGCCACGGCCGATTCGGCCACGCTGGGCAAGACGGCAGGCAAGGATGCGGCGGACAACAAGCCGACGTACGTATCCATCCTCGGCCTGCAGCCGTCGATCGCCCTGGCGGAAAAACTGCGGCAGGACGCGCACGCCGCGCTGGCGCCATTCGGAGAACAAGCCCTGCGCCTGCGTGAACTCGCGGACCTGATCGTGCAGAGGAAAGCTTAAAAAATGAAACTGCTTGAGACCATCAACAACCCTGCGGACCTGCGCAAGCTGGGCCGCCACCAGCTGACGCCCCTGGCCGACGAACTGCGTACCTTCCTGCTCGATTCCGTCTCCAAGACCGGCGGCCACCTGTCGTCCAACCTGGGCACGGTGGAATTGACCGTCGCGCTGCACTACGTCTTCAACACGCCGCAAGACCGCATTGTGTGGGACGTGGGCCACCAGACCTATTCGCACAAGATCCTGACCGGCCGCCGCGACCAGTTCCATACGCTGCGCCAGCTGAACGGCATTTCCGGCTTCCCGCGCCGCGTGGAGTCCGAGTATGACACCTTCGGCACCGCCCACTCCTCGACTTCGATTTCCGCTGCGCTGGGCATGGCCCTGGGCGCCAAGATCAAGGGCGAGCACCGCCACTCCATCGCCGTGATCGGCGACGGCTCCATGACCGCCGGCATGGCGTTCGAGGCGCTGAACAATGCCGGCGTGGAAAAGGACTGCAACCTGCTGGTGATCCTGAACGACAACGATATGTCGATCTCGCCGCCGGTCGGTGCCCTGAACCGCTACCTGGCGCGCCTGATGTCGGGCCAGTTCTACGCCGCGTCGAAAGACATCGCCAAGTCGGTCCTGCCAGGCCCGCTGCTGGAAGTGGCGCGCCGCCTGGAAGAACACGCCAAGGGCATGGTGGTCCCGGCCACCATGTTCGAAGAACTGGGCTTCAATTACATCGGCCCGATCGACGGCCACGACCTCGATTCGCTGATCCCGACGCTGGAGAACATCAAGCAGCTGAAAGGCCCGCAGTTCCTGCACGTGGTGACCAAGAAGGGCCAGGGCTACAAGCTGGCCGAGGCCGAACCCATCCTGTACCACGGCACGGGCAAGTTCAACCCGGCCGAAGGCATCAAGCCTGCGCTGGCGCCTTCCAAGAAAACCTACACCGAGGTGTTCGGCGACTGGCTGTGCGACATGGCCAAGGCCGACAAGCGCCTGGTCGGCATCACGCCGGCCATGCGCGAAGGCTCGGGCATGGTGCGCTTTGATAAGGAGTATCCGGACCGCTACTTCGACGTCGGCATCGCCGAGCAGCACGCGGTGACCTTCGGTGCCGGGCTGGCTTGCGAAGGCCTGAAGCCGGTCGTGGCGATCTATTCGACCTTCCTGCAGCGCGGCTACGACCAGCTGATCCACGACGTGGCGCTGCAAGACCTGGACGTGACCTTTGCACTGGACCGCGCAGGCCTGGTGGGCGCCGACGGCGCGACCCACGCCGGCAACTACGACCTGGCCTACCTGCGCTGCATTCCGAACATGGTGGTGATGGCGCCGTCCGACGAAAACGAATGCCGCCAGATGTTGACCACGGCCTACCATTATCCGGGTCCGGCTGCGGTGCGTTATCCGCGCGGCGCCGGCGTTGGTGCGGTCATCCAGCAGGAATTGACTTCGCTGCCGATCGGTAAAGGCGAAATCCGCCGCAAGGGCCAGAAGATCGCCATCCTGGCCTTCGGCTCGATGGTGGCGCCTTCGCTGGCCGCTGCCGAACTGCTGAACGCCACCGTGGCCAACATGCGCTACGTGAAGCCGCTGGACGTGGAGCTGGTCAAGCAACTGGCTGCGGAACACGACTGCTTGGTGACGGTGGAAGAGGGCTGCATCATGGGCGGCGCCGGCGCCGCCGTGGCCGAAGCCATGGCAGCCGAGGGCATCGTCAAGCCGATCCAGATGCTCGGCCTGCCGGACAAGTTCGTCGACCATGGCGACCCGGCCAAGCTGCTGGCGCTGGTGGGCCTGGATGCGGCCGGCATCGCCGCTTCGATCAAGGCGCGCTTCGGCGACGAACCGCGCCTGGTGGTCAACAACGGCTGATTGCAAGTCACTTCACGAAAACGGCGCTGCGGCGCCGTTTTTTTATGCTTTCGTGTTGCTAGTGTTGCAAAATTACTTCGGTATCAACATTATGCTTGATAGGTGGCAACTCCTTCGTTATCGTAGCTTCCACAAATGATTGTCATTTGTTTAATGTTGCTTTCAACTAAGGAGGAAGTGAATGTTCAAGAAAATCGGCATGTTCGTCTTCGCGGTAGGCCTGTCCGCCGGCGCCTTCGCCACTACCCAGGATTACGCGTCGTGCATGGAAGCCTGCGATATCGCCATGGACAACTGCCTGGACGCAGGCAACTACTGGTCCTACTGCCGCGCCGACCTGTTCGCCTGCCGCAACCGCTGCTCCTAAGCCTCGCCCCTGTAACCGCCACCCAACTCGCAGGAAGGTAAGATGATCAAGCATTTGAAGACTCTGGGCGGATATGCCCTGATCCTGGTTGCCGGCCTGACGGTCGGCGTGGCGGTTGCAAAAGCGCCCGCCCTGTTCAAGAAAGACTATGTACAGGGCGATTACAGCGCTTACTTCGCCGAGCATAAGGCGAAGGTGGTGTTGTTCGGCACCGAGTCTTGTCCCTACTGCGCCAAGGCACGCGCCTACTTCAAGGAGAAGGGCATTGCCTATGCCGACCTCGATATCGGCAAGCCGGGCCAGGCACGCGACGAATTCGCCAAGCTGGGCGGCTCCGGTGTGCCTTTGCTGTTGATCGGCGACCGCCGCATAGTAGGCTTCAATCCCGGCTCGATCAATGCCGCCCTGGCGGCGGATGCGGAAAAGGCAGGCGCCCGCAACTGATCCATGTGCCGCATGCCGCCGTTCGTTGTCGGTCCCGGAGCAGTGCAGGGCGCCAGCCCCGCCGGCTGGAGTCTGCGATCTGGCGCGCCGCGCGCCAGCGTCTTTACGGCAGGCGGGCCAGGCGCAGGGTCGGCGTTTCCTTGTCGCGCGCATCCAACATAAGGACATAGCGGCCGGCGGTTTCCACTTTCAGGTGCAGGCGCTTGCCCCGCTTGGTCAACGGCATGGCGCTGCCCTCGGCCAGTTGCTGGTCCGCCTGCGACGCGCCAAGACTGATCGCCGCCAGGCCGCGAGTGCCGGCATTGAGGAAGTGCGAGCCCTTGCCCAGTTCCAATTCAGTCGTATACACGCCATCCTCGCTTCTGCGCAGCGGGATGCGCATGGCCTTGTTATTCAAGGTGCCGATCACGAACATGTTTTGCAGCCATGGGTCGGCCTTCTCCTCCGGCGATAGTTCCGGTGCGTAGTGCAGCACAATCCGCGCATCATTTGACCAGTCTGGATCTGCGATTGGCGTTTCGTAGCTGAAGTCGCTCACTTCGATCGGGCTGCGACGCTCGCCATCGACGATTTCTGCATCTTCGAGCGCATGAGGACTGGCAAACGGGAACTTGATTCTTTCGTTGCCAATGCCGGCGTTGCACCAATTCGGGGTCAACAACACGGTATTGATGAAGAGATTCATCATCAGCCCCATTTCCTTTTTTGCGATGGCGACGATTACCCGGCACTCCAGCCGCAAGTCGCCCAGCCGCCGCACATTGTCCGGCAAGCCAGGCGTACGGATTTCGGGGCGGCCTTTCAGCACGCCTTTCCTGCGGTTCAGGACCAGGTCCGCATCGTCGTCGATGGCCGACTGCATGCGCGGCACGGAGAACGTGCCGTCCGGCGCCACCGGCACAGGGATCGGGTCGCCGTTGCCGACGATGCGCAGGTACAGCGCGTCGCCGGACGGCATGTCCACGCCGCCGCGCGCCGACAGCCGGAAACGCAGCTCCGGCACCGCCGGCGCCAGCGCATGGTGCTCTTCGAACGCATCGATGCCCGCGACCACCGCGCGGTACGAGCGCATGTCGGGATTTTTCAGGCCCTGCACCTCGACGCTCGGCGTGGCCTCCTGGGCAAGGGCAGCACTCGCCGAAAGCGCCAAGGCGATGGCAAGAACACACTGTTGAATTTTTCGCATCCCGGCAGTTTAGCAGAGCAGTAGTTCTTTTGGATGGCGCCGGTGTCGCCTGAATTGGTATAAATAGTTTATCCCGATAGGGTTCCGATCCAGGAGCGCGAAGCCGACCAGCAGATGCTTGTCATTACCCGCGTTTGCGGTCGTGGTGCCACAGCACGTCGCTGCCGCCGGCAAAGCGGTTCAATACGCGGGCCAGTACGAACAACAGGTCGGACAGCCGGTTCACGTACTGGCGCGGGAAGTCGTGGATCGTTTCCACTTTGCCCAGCGTGACGATGGCGCGCTCGGCGCGGCGGCACACTGTGCGGCACACGTGCGAGACGGCAGCGGCGCGCGAACCGGCCGGCAGGATGAATTCCGTCAGCGCCGGCAAGGTGGCGTTGTATTTGGCCAGCAGCGCGTCCAGGCGCTCGACATGTTCTTCCTTGATCATCTGGTAGCCGGGGATACACAGTTCCCCGCCCAGGTCGAACAGGTCATGCTGGATCGAGACCAGCTCTTCACGCAGGTCGTCCGGCAGCGGCTCGGCCAGCAGCACGCCCAGGTTGGAATTGAGCTCATCGACTTCGCCGATGGCCTGGATGCGCACATTGTCCTTGTCCACGCGCGAGCCGTCGCCCAGGCCGGTGGTGCCTTTGTCGCCCGTGCGGGTGGCGATTTTCGAGAGTCGGTTACCCATTGCAGCCTCTATTTGTCAATAACGGTGGCAGGATACGACAAATTACCAATGGTTGGGAGGGGATTTCGCTGCCATGCCTGTATTTAAACTTACAATGGATTAATGAATAACAGCGAAGCCTTCCTTGCCGCCCTGCGCGCGGTCCTGCCGCCCTCCAGCGTGCTGTCCGAAACGGAAGATACCCGTCCCTACGAGTGCGACGGCTTGTCGGCCTACCGCCAGCTGCCCATGGCCGTGGCCTTGCCGACCGACGAGGCCCAGGTGCTGGCGGTGCTCCAGGTCTGCCGCGAATTCAAGGTTCCCGTGGTGCCGCGCGGCGCGGGTACCGGCCTCTCCGGCGGCGCCATGCCGATCGGGAACGGTGTGCTGCTGTCCACCGCGCGCATGAACCAGGTGGTGCGGATGGATGCCTGTTCCCGCACCGCGGTCGTGCAGCCGGGCGTACGCAACCTGGCCATTTCCGAGGCTGCCGAGCAGCATGGCTTGTACTATGCGCCCGATCCATCCTCGCAGATCGCCTGCACCATTGGCGGCAACGTGGCGGAAAACTCGGGCGGAGTGCATTGCCTGAAATACGGACTGACGGTGCATAACGTGCTGCGCGTGCGCATGGCCACCAGCGAGGGCGACGTGGTGGAGCTGGGCAGCGATGCGCTCGACGCGCCCGGGCTGGACCTGCTGGCGGCCTTCATCGGCTCCGAGGGCATGCTGGGCATTGTCACCGAAGTGACGGTGAAACTGGTGCCCAAGCCCGCCACGGCCCGCGTCATCATGGCTTCCTTCAACGAAATCGGCGCAGCCTGCGGTGCGGTGGCCGCCGTGATCGGGGCCGGCATCATCCCGGCCGGGATGGAGATGATGGACCGCACCTCCTCGCGCATGGTGGAACCCTTTGTGCGCGCCGGCTACGATACCGGGGCGGCGGCCATCCTGCTGTGCGAAGCCGACGGCACCGCCGAAGAAGTGGAAGAGGAAATCGCGCGCATGAGCGCCGTGCTGCAAGCGGCCGGCGCCAGTGCGGTGCAGGTCTCGCGCAACGAGGCCGAGCGGCTGAAATTCTGGTCGGGCCGCAAGAACGCCTTCCCGGCGGCAGGCCGCATTTCGCCCGACTACTACTGCATGGACGGCACCATTCCGCGCAAGCAGCTGGCGCGCGTGCTGCTCGGCATCGAGCAGATGGAGGCCAAGTACGGCCTGCGCTGCGCCAATGTCTTCCACGCCGGCGACGGCAACCTGCACCCCTTGATCCTGTTCGACGCCAACAAGCCGGATGAACTGCACCGTGCGGAAGCATTCGGCGCCGAGATCCTGGCGCTGTGCGTGGAAGTGGGCGGCACCATCACCGGCGAGCACGGCGTGGGCATCGAGAAAATAGATTCGATGTGCGCGCAGTTCAGCGACGCGGAACTGGCGGCCTTCTTTTCGGTGAAACACGCTTTCGATCCCTTGTCGCTGCTGAATCCGAACAAGGCCATTCCAACGCTGAACCGCTGCGCGGAATTCGGCAAGATGCATGTGCGCGCGGGCCGCTTGCCGTTCGCCGGATTGCCGAGGTTCTAAGATGCATTCCATCCTTGAACAATTCCGCGAGCGTATCCAGGCTGCCAGCGCCGAACGCACGCGACTGCTGCTGCGTGGCGGCGGCAGCAAGGACTGGTACGGCCAGAACGTGGTAGGCGATATATTCGACACCCGCGCCTATGCCGGTGTGGTCGAGTATGAACCGAGCGAACTGGTGGTGACGGCGCGCTGCGGCACGCCGCTGGCGGAGATCGAAGCCTTGCTGGCCCGGAATGGACAGATGCTGGCCTTCGAGCCGCCGCGTTTCGGCGCAGGCTCGACCATCGGCGGCGTAGTGGCCAGCGGCCTGTCCGGGCCGCGGCGTGCGTCGGCGGGTGCCGTGCGCGATTTCGTGCTGGGCGCGCAGCTGATGGATGGGCGCGGCGAGCTGCTGACGTTCGGCGGCCAGGTGATGAAGAACGTGGCTGGTTACGACGTATCGCGCTTGCTGGCGGGCTCCCTCGGGACACTGGGGCTCATCACCCAGGTTTCGCTGAAGGTGTTGCCGGTGCCGTTTTGCGAGGCGAGCGTCCGCTTCGAGTTGGACGAGATTACGGCGCTGCGGCGCATGAATGAATGGGCGGGCCAGCCGCTGCCGGTGTCCGCAACCTGCTGGCACGGCGGCGCGCTCACGGTACGTCTGTCCGGCGCGCAGGCGGCGGTCAAGGCGGCATTGGCACGCATGGGCGGCGAGGCCGTGCCCGATGGCGCTGCGTTCTGGAACGCGTTGCGCGACCAGCAGGCCGACTTCTTTGCCGGCGCCGAGGGCGGCGCGGCAGAGCTGTGGCGGCTGTCGGTGCCGAGCGCCGCCAGCGCGCTGGTGATGCGCGGCGAGCAATTGATCGAATGGGGCGGGGCGCAGCGCTGGCTGCGCGTCGAGCGCGGCGTGGCCGAAGACATCCGCCGTGTCGCGGCTGCGGCGGGCGGCCACGCAACGCGCTACCGGGTTGAAAGCGAAGACCTTGGCGCCGGGGTTGGCGCCTTCCATCCGCTCGCCCCGGCCATAGCGCGAATCCACCAACGTCTCAAGGCCGCCTTCGACCCGGAAGGCATCTTCAACTGCGGCCGCATGTATTGATATGCAAACGAACCTGGCAGATTTCATCAAAGGCACGCCCGAGGGCGACGAAGCGGAAGCGATCCTGCGCGCTTGCGTGCATTGCGGCTTTTGCACGGCCACCTGTCCGACTTACCAGCTGCTGGGCGACGAGCTCGATGGCCCGCGTGGGCGCATCTACCTGATCAAGCAGGTGCTGGAGGGCGCGCCGGTGACCGCCAGCACCCAGCTGCACCTGGACCGCTGCCTGACTTGCCGCAATTGCGAGAGCACTTGCCCGTCGGGCGTGAAATATGGCCGCCTGGCCGACATCGGCCGCAAAGTGGTGGAACAGCGCGTGCCGCGCAAGCTGCCCGATCGCATCAAGCGCTATGTGCTGAAGGAGGCGCTGCCGCGCCGATGGCTGTTCGAGCCTGCGCTGCGCGCGGGGCAATTGTTCAAGCCCCTGCTCGGCAAGCCTTTGCAGGACAAGCTGCCGCCCCGCCCGGCGCCGACCGCCTGGCCGTCGCGCCGGCATGCGCGCACAATGCTGGTGCTGGACGGCTGCGTGCAGCCCGGCCTGGCGCCCAACATCAACGCAGCCGCGGCGCGCGTGCTGGACGCACTCGGAGTGCAGCTCATCGCCGCACCGGGCGCAGGCTGCTGTGGCGCGCTGCGCTTCCATTTGAACGACCAGGACGCGGCGCTGGATGATATGCGGCGCAATATCGACGCCTGGTGGCCATATGTGGAAAAGGCCGAGGCCATCGTCATGACCGCCTCTGGCTGCGGCGTCACCGTCAAGGAATACGGCCACCTGCTGGCGCACGACAGCGCCTATGCCGGGAAGGCTGCGCGCATCTCGGACATGACGCGCGACCTGAGCGAGATCCTGCCGGCATTCGAATCGGAGCTGGTGCGGCTCGCCCGTGCGCGCGAGGGCGGGGCGGTGGCCTGGCATCCGCCGTGCACCTTGCAGCACGGCCAGCAAGTCCGCGGCAAGGTGGAAGGACTGCTGCGCGCGCTGGGCGTGGAGGTACGCCTGTGCCGCGACGCGCATCTTTGCTGCGGCTCGGCGGGCACCTATTCGCTGCTGCAGCCGGAGCTGGCGCAGCAGCTGCGCGAGCGCAAGCTTGCCAACCTGGCCGATACCGGCGCCGGGCGCATCGTATCGGCCAATATCGGCTGCATCGGCCACCTCCAATCGGGCACCGCGACGCCGGTGGAGCACTGGATCGAGCTGGTCGACCGCGCCCTGCATGGCTAGCTGCCGGGTGTTAGCGCTCGGCCCACTTGTCCATCACCTGCGTCACTTCAGGCAGCAAGTCGAGGAACAGGTCCACCAGCCGTGGCTCGAAATGCGCGCCGCGCTGGTCGCGCATCCACGTGCAGGCGTCTTCCAGCTTCCAGGCCGGTTTGTAGGGCCGCACCGAAGTGAGGGCATCGAACACGTCGGCCACGGCGACAATGCGCGCCGCCTGCGGAATTTCCTCGCCGGCCAGCTGGTTCGGATAGCCGCTGCCATCCCATTTCTCGTGGTGCGATAGCGCCACGTCGTGCGCCATCGCCAGCATGCCGCCTTCGTGCTGGCCGATGATATGGGCGCCTATCGTGGGGTGGTTTTGCATCACCTTGTATTCCTCGGGCGTCAGGCGCCCGGGCTTTTGCAGGATGCTGTCGGGGATGCCGATCTTGCCGATATCGTGCATCGGCGCCGAAATGAACAGGTCTTCCGCCTGCTGCTCGTCGAAGCCGGCGGCGATGCCAAGCAGGCGCGCGTAATGGCTCATGCGGATCACGTGCAGCCCGGTTTCATTGTCCTTGTATTCGGCGGCCAGGCCAAGGCGCTGCACGATCGCCAGGCGGCTGGCGCGCAGCTCCTCCATGCGCACCATGGACAGGTGCAGCTTGACGCGCGCCTTGACCACGGCCGGGCTGAGCGGCTTGCTGATGAAGTCCACAGCGCCGGCCTCGAACCCGCCTACCTCGTCCGCGGCATCGGTCAGCGCCGTGACGAAAATCACGGGAATGCCGGCGGTTGCGGGATTGGCTTTCAGCACCCGGCACACGTCGTAGCCGGTCATCTCGGGCATCATGACATCGAGCAGGATCAGGTCGGGCTTCTCATTGACCGCCAGTTCGACGGCGCGCGCGCCATCCTTGGCGAACAGCAGCCGGTATTGATCCTGCAGCACCTGGCGCAGCAGCTGGAGGTTGGTCGCTTCGTCGTCGACGGCCAGCACCGTGGCTTGTCGGGTCATGGTTGATTCCTTTGCGTGTCGATGCATTCGTCGAGCAGCGCTTGCAGGGCGCTGCTGGCGGCGCTGAAGTCGAAGTCGTCCAGTGCGCTCTGCAAGGCCTGCAGGCGGCCGGCGGCGACGCAGCCTTGCAAGGCTGCGGCCAATGCCGCCAGCTCCTGCTGCTCGAAACTGCCGCGCTCCAGCGATTGCATCATTGCCTCGCCCAGCTGGCGCACGTGCTCCAGGTCCAGCGCATTGAAACTTGTCCTTGGCGTCGCGGCTGCCGTTTCGCCTGCCGCGACGCCGGCGGCGGCCGGCGCTTGGCGCGCGGCCGCGTCATGCGCCCATACCGCCGCCAGCGTTTCCGACAGGCGCTGCACGGCGATTTCCAGCAGGGCGGGCAATTCAGCCCGGCCGTCCTGCGCCTGCAGGCCGCGCTCAAGCTGCCACAGCGCGTCGGCCAATTGTTCCATGCCGAGGTTTGCCGCGGCGCCGCGCATGCGGTGCGCCAGCGTGGCGCAGTCGAGGTGCCGGCCGGCCGCCATGGCGGCCTTGAGTTCCTGGGCTGCGTCTTCATGCTCGTGCGCATAGCGCCGCAGTGCCCGCAGGTAAGCATCCTGCTGGCCGGCCCAGCGCGCCAGTCCTTGTTCCAGGTCCAGCAGCAGGCCGCGCGCCGGCGCGGCGGCCTGGACCAGCCGCGGCGTATCGGCCGGCATGCCCAGCACGCGCGCCAGTTCCTGCGTCAGCACGGCCACGTCGACCGGCTTGGTGGTGAAGCCGTCCATGCCCGCCTCGCGCGTGGCTTCGCGGTCGCGTTCCAGCACGCTGGCGGTCATGGCGATGACGGGCGTGCGTGCGCGTCCCTGCGCCGCTTCGTCGGCGCGGATGCGGCGGGTCGCTTCCAGGCCGTCCATGCCCGGCATCTGCACGTCCATCAGGATGGCGTCGAACTTCGCTTCCGAAGCCAGCCTTGCCGCCATGGCGCCGTCGCTGGCGCCGGTCACCGTATGGCCAAGCTTGGCCAGCAGCAGCAACAGCACTTCCAGGTTCTGCGGCACGTCGTCGGCGGCCAGGATGCGCATCGGCGGCAGCAGGATGGGCGCGGCCGCGCTGCGCACGCTCTCGTCGCGCGCCGCCAGCAGCGGCAGCAGGACGTGGAAGGTGCTGCCCCGGCCCTGCGCGCTTTCGGCCCACAGCCTGCCGCCCATCAGCTCGACCAGCTGCTTGCAGATGGTGGTGCCGAGGCCGGTGCCGCCGAAGCGCCGGTTCATCGAGGCGTCGGCCTGGACGAAGGGTTCGAAGATGGCCTGCATGCGGTCGGGCGCGATGCCGATGCCGGTGTCGCTGACGGCGAAATGCACCATGCGCCGCTCGCCTTCGCGCTCCAGGCTGGCCGACAGCGACACGCTGCCCTGGCTGGTGAACTTGATCGCGTTGTCGAGCAGGTTGGTCAGGACCTGGCGAATGCGCAGTTCGTCGCCGTGGATCCAGTTGGGCAGGGCTGGGTCGTAGCCCAGGGTCATCGCCAGCCCCTTGGCCTTGGCCGCATTGCCCATCGTCGACGACAATTCGTCCGCCAGCGCGAGCAGGCTGAAGTCGTGCAGCTCCAGTTCCACCGCGCCCTTGTCCAGCTTGGCCGTGTCGAGGATGGCGTTCAGGAGCCGCAGCAGGGCGCGGCCGGCATTGCGCACCGTGTCGAGGTGGCGCCGCTGCACCGCTGTCAGTTCGCCGTGCAGCAGCACGTCGGTGAAGCCGAGGATGGAATTCATCGGCGTGCGGATCTCATGGCTCATATTGGCCAGGAAGGCGGCGCGTGCCGCCGCGGCGTGCTCGGCGCGCTCCTTGGCCACGCGCAGGTCCTGCTCCATCAGGCGCCGGTTGCTGATGTCGAGCACCACGCCGTCCAGCAGTTCCACCTCGCCGCTGGGGCCCAGCACCACATTGCCGTTGCCCCAGAACCAGTGGACGCTGCCGTCGCGGTGGATGATGCGGTATTCCAGCGTGAACGGGCGGCGCTGCGCGACGGCCGCCAGGGCGCCCGCCCTGACCGCCGGCCAGTCGTCCGGATGCACCAGTTCCCCGAACAGGCGCTTGGGCGGGTCGCCCAGGAAGTCGGCGGCCGGGTAGCCGGTCATGGTTTCAATGGCGTCGCTGACGAACACCAGCGGCCAGCCGGGTGCGTTGCGGCAGCGGAAGGTGATGCCGGGGATGTTCGCGATCAGTGAGCGCAGTTGCTCCTCGCTGGTGCGCAGCGCCTGTTCCAGCTCGCTCACGTGATGGAACAGGATGCGGTAGCGCAGCATGCCGTTGGCCGACACGACCAGCGCCGTCAGCAGCGCCGTGGTCATGCTTACCGCCAGCGCCAGGAAGCCCGCGTTGGCAATGCCGCTGGCCGGATCGAGCGGCACGCGGCCGACGAAGCGCGCCGCCGCCATGCCGGTGTAGTGCATGCCCGCGATGGCGCAGCCCATGATGATGCCGGCTACCAGCACGCTGCCGTTCTCGCCCAGCCGGCCGCCGAAGCGGCCGCGCAGGCCCTGCAGGCCGAAGCGGACCCATAGCGCCAGGGTTGCCAGCGCCACCGCCACCACGATGGAGAGGGCGAACATCCCCGGGTCGTAACGCAGCTGCAGGGCCGAACGCAGGGCCGCCATGCCGGTATAGTGCATGGCGCCGATGCCGGCGCCGACCAGCACCCCGCCCACCAGCAGGCTGCGCAAGCCTATCCGCTTGCGGCTGAGCAGGGAGAGGGCGACGGTGGATGCGGCGATACTGGGCAGCATCGACAGCAGGGTGATGGCGGGATCGTAGGAAACCGGCGTGCACAGGTTGAACGCCAGCATGCCGATGAAGTGCATGGCCCACACGCCGCTGCCAAGCGCCAGGCTGCCGGTCACCAGGGCCGCGACGCGCAGCGTGGGCCGGCTGGCGCGCGCGGCCTGGCCGGCCATCTGCAGGCCCATGGCGGAGGAAAAGCTGGCCACCACGACGGACAGGATGACCAGCCAGGGATCGTATATGCCGTAGGTGAGTAGCGCCGGGTCGGCAGGCGGCGAGAACAGCTGGATCAAGTAGGGCTTGACCTCGCCCATGGCGGCGCTCCCTCTTATTGCGCGATCAGCTTCCTGATTTCATCGGCCAGCTCGGCGGGCTTGGTGGTCGTGGCATAGCGGTCGTGGATGGTGCCGTCCTTGCGCACCAGGAATTTGGTGAAGTTCCACTTGATGCTTTCCGTGCCCAGGATGCCCGGCGCATTCTTTTTCAGGTGCTGGTACAGCGGGTGCGCGTTCTCGCCGTTGACATCGATCTTGGCGAACATGGGGAAGCTGACGCCGTAGTTTTTTTCGCAGAAGGCGCCGATGTCCTGCGCATTGCCGGGCTCCTGCTGGCCGAACTGGTTGCAGGGGAAGCCCAGCACCTCGAAAGGCTGGCCGGCGAACTGCCGGTGCAATTCCTCCAGCCCCTGGTACTGCGGCGTGAAGCCGCATTTGCTGGCGGTGTTCACGATCAGCAGCACCTTGCCCTTGTACTGCTGCAGGTCCACCGGCTGGCCGGACAGGCTGTCGGCGCTGAAGTCGTAAACAGTGGTCATCAGATGATCCCCAGGTGCTCGGTGCCGGCGGAGAGGTCGCGGTTTTTCGCTTCCTTCGATTCGAGCTTGATGGCCAGGCGCAGGTCGTTGACCGAGTCGGCGTTGCGCAGCGCGTCTTCGTAGGTGATGGCGCCCGCCTCGTACAGGTCGAACAGCGCCTGGTCGAAAGTCTGCATGCCCAGTTCGCGCGAGCGCTTCATCAGCTCCTTGATCTCGTGCACCTGGCCCTTGAAGATCAGGTCCGCGATCAGCGGCGAGTTGAGCATGATTTCCACCGCCACGGCGCGGCCCTTGGCGTCCTTTTTCGGGATCAGGCGCTGCGAGATCATGCCCTTCAGGTTCAGCGAGAGGTCCATCAGCAGCTGCTGGCGGCGCTCTTCCGGGAAGAAGTTGATGATACGGTCCAGCGCCTGGTTGGAGCTGTTGGCGTGCAGGGTGGCCAGGCACAGGTGGCCGGTTTCGGCGAAGGCGATTGCGTGGTCCATGGTCTGGCGGTCGCGGATCTCGCCGATCTGGATCACGTCGGGCGCCTGGCGCAGGGTGTTCTTCAGCGCCACTTCCCAGTCCTCGGTATCGACACCCACCTCGCGCTGGGTGACGATGCAGTTGCGGTGCGGGTGCACGAATTCGACAGGGTCTTCGATGGTGATGATGTGGCCGTGGCTGTTTTCGTTGCGGTGGCCCACCATGGCCGCCAGCGTGGTCGACTTACCGGAGCCGGTGGCGCCGACCATGATCACCAGGCCGCGCTTGGACATGATCACATCCTTCAGGATCGGCGGCAGGCCCAGCTCATCGAACTCGGGAATCGAGCTGTTGATGGTACGCAGCACCATGCCCACGCAGCTCATTTGCACGAAGGCCGAGACGCGGAAACGCCCCAGGTCGCCGGGGCTGATGGCGAAATTGGCTTCCTTGGTCTGCTCGAAGGAAGCGGTCTGCTTGTCGTTCATGATCGAACGGGCCAGGTCGGCCGTGTGGGCCGGCGTCAGCGCCTGGGCCGAGACGGGCGTCATCTTGCCGTCGATCTTGATGGCCGGCGGGAAGCCGGCGGTGATGAACAAGTCCGACCCTTTTTTGCTGACCATCAGGCGCAGCAGGTCGAACATGAATTTTGAAGCCTGGTCGCGTTCCATGTTTTATCAGCCCGGGAAGTTTTCTGGAATCTTGGCGGCGGCGCGTGCGGCGACCGGCGAGATCATGTTGCGGCGGACCAGGTCCGTCAGGTTCTGGTCCAGCGTCTGCATGCCGACGTTGTTGCCGGTCTGGATCGCGGAATACATCTGCGCGATCTTCGCTTCGCGGATCAGGTTGCGGATGGCCGGCGTGCCGACCATGATTTCATGCGCGGCGACGCGGCCGGAGCCGTCCTTGGTTTTCAGCAGGGTCTGGGAAATGACGGCCTGCAGCGATTCGGACAGCATGGCGCGCACCATTTCCTTTTCTTCGGCGGGGAACACGTCGATGATACGGTCGATGGTCTTCGCGGCGGAGGAGGTGTGCAGCGTGCCGAACACCAGGTGGCCGGTTTCCGCAGCCGACAGCGCCAGGCGGATGGTTTCCAGGTCGCGCAATTCGCCCACCAGGATCGCGTCCGGGTCTTCGCGCAGCGCCGAGCGCAATGCGTTGTTGAAGGACAGCGTATGCGGGCCCACCTCGCGCTGGTTGATCAGGCACTTCTTCGATTCGTGCACGAATTCGATCGGGTCCTCGATAGTGAGGATGTGGCCGTACTCGTTTTCGTTCAGGTGGTTGATCATCGCCGCCAGCGTGGTCGATTTGCCCGAGCCGGTCGGGCCGGTCACCAGTACCAGGCCGCGCGGCTTCATGGCGAAGTCGGCGAAAATCTTCGGCGCGTTCAGTTCTTCCAGCGACAGGATCTTGGAAGGAATGGTACGCAGCACGGCGGCGGCGCCGCGCTCCTGGTTGTAGGCGTTGACGCGGAAACGCGCCAGGCCCGGAATGGCGAACGAGAAGTCGCATTCGAGCATCTCTTCATATGCCTTGCGCTGGCCGTCGTTCATGATGTCATAGATCATGCCGTGCACGTCCTTGTGCTCCAGCGGCGGCAGGTTGATGCGGCGCACGTCGCCGTGCACGCGGATCATCGGCGGCAAACCTGCAGACAGGTGCAAGTCGGATGCCTTGTTCTTGACGGAGAATGCGAGAAGTTCGGAAATGTCCATTTATAATCCCTGTGCTTTTTTCAATAGCCAAAAAGCTTGGCCCTGTCTCATTCGATTATGTCCACAATAGCCCAGAACTTGCAAGTTGTTACTGAAGCAATTAACGTTGCCGCACGCGAAGCGCAGCGTGCGCCCAACGATGTCATGTTGCTGGCCGTTTCCAAGACCTTTCCGGCGCAGGCGGTGTTCGAGGCGGTGCTGGCCGGCCAGCGCGCCTTTGGCGAAAACTATGTGCAGGAAGGCGTGGACAAGATCCGGCAGCTGGCGCAGATGCGCGGCTGCACACCGCTCGAATGGCATTTTATCGGACCAATCCAGAGCAATAAGACGCGTCTTATAGCTGAAAACTTCGATTGGGTGCACACGATTGAGCGCGCAAAGATTGCCCAGCGCCTGAGCGAGCAGCGCCCGCCAGGCCTGCATCCGCTGCAGGTGTGCATCCAGGTCAATACCAGCGGGGAGGCCAGCAAAAGTGGCGTGCTGCCCGCCGACGCCGCAGCGCTGGCCCGTACCGTGGCCGCGCTGCCGCGCCTTGTCTTGCGCGGCTTGATGGCCATCCCCGAGCCGGAAGACGATTTCGACAAGCAGCGCGCGGCATTTCGCGTGCTGCGTGAACTCTACGAACAATTGCGCGCCGAGGGTATTCCCATCGATACGCTGTCGATGGGCATGTCGGCCGATATGCGGGCCGCCATCCACGAGGGCGCGACCATTGTGCGCGTCGGCACGGCCATCTTTGGCGCGCGCGATTACAACAAAGGTTAAGAGAATGAAGATCGCATTCATTGGCGGCGGCAATATGGCCGCCGCGCTGATCGCCGGCCTGGCCGGCAAGCTGACCCCGGGCGCCAATATCCACGTGGTGGACCCGAACCCGGCCTCGCTGGACAAGCTGCGCCAGTCATACGGGGTGACGGCAGCCACCGCGGCCGGCGAAGCGGTGAGCGTGGCCGAAGTGCTGGTGCTGGCGGTCAAACCGCAGGTCATGCATGAGGTGACGCAGCAGCTGCTGCCCCTGATCCAGGCGGCGCGGGCAGCGGGCCGGTCACCGCTGGTGCTGTCGATTGCAGCCGGCATCCGCGCGGCGGACTTGTCGCGCTGGCTGGGCGGCTACCAGGCCATCGTGCGCACCATGCCGAACACGCCGGCTTTGATCGGCATGGGCGTGACGGGCATGGTGGCCGCGTCGGGCGTCAGCGCTGCCCAGCGTGAAGCGGCCGACCAGATCCTGCGCGCGGTGGGCGAGACGGTGTGGCTGGACGACGAGGCCAAGATCGACGCGGTGACGGCCGTCTCCGGCAGCGGCCCGGCCTATGTGTTCTATTTCATCGAAGCGATGCAGCAGGCGGGCGAGGAGCTGGGACTGACGGCCGAGCAGGCCAAGCAGCTGGCCATGGCCACCTTCACCGGCGCGGCCCAGCTGGCTGTCCAGTCCCCGGACCCGGTGCCGGTGCTGCGCGAGAAAGTGACGTCGAAGGGCGGCACCACCTATGCCGCGCTGACCAGCATGGAAGCGAGCGGCGTCAAAGCCGCCATCGTCACCGCCGTGAAAGCCGCCGCCGCGCGCGGCAAGGAACTGGGCGAACAGCTCGGCGCCGCCGGCTAGGCCGCCGCCGGCTGCAGCGCCGCCAGCGCGGCCGCCAGTTCCAGCTCGAGCGCCTCGACCAGCGGCGCCAGGCCGGCCAGGTCGCTGGCCCCCGCCAGCGCTTCGATGCGCCCGCACAGGGCGTGCAGTTCGGCCGCGCCAAACAGGCCGGCGCCGCCCAGCAGGGTGTGGGCGCTCAGGCTGACCGCGGCCGCATCGCCGCCGGCCAGGCCGGCCTTGAGCGCGGCCAGCAGGCGCGGCGCCTCGCGCTGGAAGGCGGCCCGCACCGCCGCGCTGGGACCGGCGCGCCGCACCGGTTCGCGTTCCCTGCCGAAGAAGGCATCGAGCGCCGCCACCGAAGGCCCTTGCGCGCCCTGCATCATTGCAATCTGCCGGCCGATTTCCGCATGCAGGCTCGCTTCATCGATAGGCTTGGGCAGGAAACCGTTGGCGCCAGCGGCCATGAAGCGCTGCCGTTCGTCGTCGGCGGCGTTGGCGGTCAATGCGATCACCGGCACGGCCGGATTGCGCACTCCCGCGGAGCCGGCGCGCAGCTGGCGCAAGGCCGCAATGCCATCCATGCGCGGCATGCGGCTGTCCATGATCACCAGGTCGTAGTCATGCCGCGCCAGGCTCTCCAGCGCCGCCAGGCCATCCTCGGCGATGGTGACCGCGTGCCCCATATCGCCCAGCAGTTCGCGCAGGATGATCTGGTTGGTGCTGCCGTCTTCGGCGCACAGGATCGCCAGGCTGGCCGCGTGCGGCGGCCGCTCGCGCGCGGCGTTGACCGCCGCCGGGCTGCCCTTCTGCAGCGGCAGGTAGACGCGGAACACGCTGCCCTTGCCAGGTGCGCTGTGCACGTCGATCGCACCCCCCATCGTGTCGACGATGTTGCGACAGATCGCCAGGCCCAGGCCGGCGCCGCCGTATTTGCGCGATGTTGCGGCGCTGGCCTGCTCGAAGCGGTGGAACAGGCGCTCCAGCTCCGAATTGTCGATGCCGATGCCGGTATCCGTTACCGACAGTTCGATGCCGCCGCCCGCCGTCACGTAGGCGGACAGGCGCACCTCGCCATGCTCGGTGAACTTGACGCCGTTGCCGACCAGGTTCATGACCACCTGGCGCAGGCGCACCGGATCGCCCTGCCACCATGGCGGCAAGTCCGGCGGCAGGTCGGCCACCAGGGAAATGCCCTTGGTCTCGGCACGGTCGGCCAGCAGCGCCACCACGTCGTTGAGCAGGGCGGGCAAGTCGAAGTCGATGGTCTCGAACGGCATCTTGCCCGCTTCCAGGCGCGAGAAATCGAGGATGTCGTTAATGATGTGCAGCAGCACTTCCGCATTGCCCAGGCTGATGCGCAGCTTGTTGCGCGTATCGGCCGACAGGCTGGGGTCCTTTTTCGCCAGGCGCAGCATGCCGATCACCCCGCCCAGCGGCGTGCGCACCTCGTGGCTGATCATGGCCAGGAATTCGCTCTTCTGCTCATTCGATTCTTCCGCCGCTTTCTGCGCGGCCATCGACTCGCGCAGCGCCGCTTCACGTGCCTGCAGCACGCCGATCTGCGATTCCAGCTTTTGCAGCAGGTAGGCGCAGGACACCACGAGCAGCGACGCCACCAGCATGAAGTTGGTGGAAATGACGGTCCAGTGCAGGAGCGGCGTCGCCGTATCGGTAGGCGAGCCTTGCGGGATCTTGCCGTAATAACCGGCAGCAAACAGGGTAGCGCTGCAAGCTGCGATGCTCAGCATGGCAGCACGCCGCCCCATCATCAGTGCACTCAGCACAGGCACGGCAAGCAGGTAAATCTGCGACATGGTGCCGACCGCAAACAGCAGCGCTACTGCGAGCAGGTAGACGACGCCAAGGAAAGCTGCAGCCCGATAGCGGTAGGCGAGACCGTGGCGAAAATGCAGCAGCGTGACCATGCCCAGCGCCAGGGCGTCGGCAGCCACCAGCGTCCAAAGCTGGTTCTGCAAGCTGACATACACGCTGGGAAACCCGATCAGGAGACCCAGGTAGCAGGACGCCGCGCATAAGCCGTTCAACAGGCTGAGGCGCCAGGCCTCCAGGTATTCCGCATGGGCGTCAGCCGCAACTACCCGCTCGGACAGGGCCTCGCGCAGCGCACTGAAAGAGGTAGTGGTGTTGTCTGACATGCAATGGGCGGTGACCGGCGAAAAGCCGATTCTAACACCGTGCCAAACTGGCACTACGCCCGCCTGCCGCGTCCGTGGCGGCCACGCGACGCGGCTCTGGTACCGGTTTAGCGGCGCGCGACCAGCAGGCCGACGATCACGCCGATGGCCGCCCCGGTGGCGACCGCTTTCCACGGATTGTCGTGCACATAGTGGTCGGTGGCCTGCGCCGCCATCTTGCCGCGGGCGAGCATGCTGTCTTCCAGCTTCAGCAGGTCGCGCTTGGCGGTGCGCAGCGTGTCTTCGAACTTGGCCTTGACCATGCCCAGGTCGTCGGAGTTGGCCGCGGCTGCGTTGCGCAGCCAGGTTTCGGCCTCCTGCACCGCCTGTTTCAGGTCGGTCATCAGTTTTTCGCGGGCTTCCGCGCTTTCGTTCGGGCTATGGCTCTTGCCGTTGGCTACACCGCCGCCGTTTGGTTTTGCCGTAGTTTGTGGTGTCTGGTCCATGATCGCCTCGTCTCAGTGAACAGCACTCGGAGTTACATTCCAGTATAGGTCAGCGCAACGCGTAGTCGAGCGCAATGCCTGCGAAGACAGCGGCGCCGAGGTAGTTATTGTGGCGGAAGGCGGCAAAGCAAGGCGCACGCTCGCGCCCGCGGATCAGGAAATAGTGGTAGACGGCGCAGCCGGCCGCCACCGCCATGCCAAGCAGGAAGGGCAGGCCGAGCGCGAAATAGCGGCCGGCCACCAGCAGGATCGCCAGGTGCATGCCGTAGCAGAACATGATGGCGGCCACGTCGAAGCGGCCAAAGGTGATGGCCGACGTCTTGATGCCGATTTTGAGGTCGTCATCGCGGTCGACCATGGCGTATTCGGTGTCGTAGGCCACGGCCCAGAACACATTGCCCACCAGCAGCAGCCAGGCCACCGGCGGCACCGTGCCCTGCACGGCGGCGAAGGCCATCGGCATGCCGAAGCCGAAGGCGATGCCCAGGTAGGCTTGCGGAATGGCGAAGAAGCGCTTGAAGTAGGGGTAGGTGGCGGCGATGATGAGGGCCGCCACGCTCAGCTGCTTGACCAGGGCATTCAGCGGCTGGATCAGCAGGAAGGCCAGCAGCGCGAGCCCGGCGGCGATGGCCAGCGCTTCCTTGCCGCTGACGCGGCCGCTGGTGATCGGGCGCTCGGCGGTGCGCTTGACGTGCTTGTCGAAGTCCTGGTCGGCGTAATCGTTGACGGCGCAGCCGGCCGAGCGCATCAGGAAGGTCCCCAGCGAGAAAATCACGAGCAGCTTCCAGTCCGGCACGCCGCCGGAAGCCAGCCACAGGGCGGCCAGCGTGGGCCACAGCAGCAATACAGTGCCGATCGGCTTATCGAGCCGGACCAGGCGGAAATAGAGTTGGAGTTTGCTCAGGGGTTGGGTTGTCGCTTGCATCCCCGCATTTTACTCTGCGTGGCCGTTGAGCATGCGGACGCCGGGCAGCTTGCAGTCGGCCACGGCGGCGACAATGGCGTCGATGGCGGCCTTGCGGGTGAAACTCTTGCGCCAGACGATGACCACACGCCGGTTCGGCTCCGGGTTCTCGAAATAGCGGAAGGCCAGCATGCCGTCGCGGCTTTCCATGTCGGGCACCGAGGCGCGCGGCAGCACGGTCAGGCCGATGCCGCTGGCGACCATGTGGCGGATGGTTTCGAGCGAGGAGCCTTCAAAGGTGCGCTGCATGCCGTTGCCCGGCGCGGAAAAGCGCGCCATTTCCGGGCACACTTCCAGCACCTGGTCGCGGAAGCAGTGGCCGTTGCCCAGCAAGAGCATGGTTTCCGTCTTCAGGTGCTCGGCCGGGATGGCGGTCCTGCTGGTCCACGGGTGGTTTTTCGGCATCGCCACCACGAAAGGCTCGTCGTACAGCGGCTGCACCGCCATGCCGTGCTCGGGCAGGGGCAGGGCCATGATGGCGGCATCCAGCTCGCCCTGGCGCAGCATTTCCAGCAGCTTGACGGTGAAATTCTCCTGCAGCACCAGCGGCATCTGCGGCGTGGTCTCGATCATGCGCTTGACCAGGGGCGGCAGCAGGTAGGGGCCGATGGTATAGATGACACCCAGGCGCAGGGGCCCGGCCAGCGGGTCCTTGTTCTGCTTTGCCAGCTCCTTGATGGCTGCTGTCTGCTCCAGCACCCGTTCGGCCTGGGCCACGATCTGGGCGCCCAGCGGGGTGACGGAGATTTCGGCTCCGCCGCGCTCGAACAGGACGACGCCGAGTTCGTCTTCCAGTTTCTTAATTGCGACAGAAAGGGTCGGTTGGGCAACAAAACACGCTTCGGCGGCATGGCCGAAGTGTTTCGCTCTGGCAACTGCTACGATATATTTGAGCTCGGTCAGTGTCATGAACCCATTTGAACACAGGTGAATGCCTTGTTGCAATGCCATGGATGGGGGAGGGCTCTGGCTATAATGACCAGCAATCCCACATAACGAGGCGAATATGTCTTCCACACTAGGCCACGAAGAAGCCCAGTCCTATATTTTCAAACTGTTGACAGCAATGCATCAGGTTGGCGGCTCCGACCTGTTCATTTCGGCGGATTTCCCTCCGAGTATCAAGTCGCAAGGCGCAATGCGCGCCCTCAGCCAACAGCGCCTGACCCCGGACGTGACCCGTGCCCTGGCCTACGCCATCATGAACGAAAAGCAGCGCCGCGAGTTCGAGACTGAGCTGGAGTGCAATTTCGCCATTTCCCTGCCCAATGTGTGCCGTTTCCGCGTCAATGTCTTCGTGCAGCAACAGGCGGTCGGCATGGTGTGCCGGACCATCGCCTCCGAAATCCCGAATTTCGAGAAGCTGGACTTGCCGGAAGTGCTGAAAGAAGTCGTCATGACCAAGCGCGGCCTGGTGCTGGTGGTGGGCGGTACCGGTTCCGGCAAGTCGACCTCGCTGGCGGCCATGATCGACTACCGCAACCAGAACTCGGCCGGTCATATCATCACGGTGGAAGACCCGGTCGAGTACGTACACAAGAACAAGAACTGCCTGATCACCCACCGCGAAGTGGGCGTCGATACCCTGTCCTGGCACCATGCGCTGAAAAACACGCTGCGCCAGGCGCCGGACGTGATCCTGATCGGCGAGATCCGCGACACCGAGACCATGGAGCACGCGATCGCCTTCGCCGAGACCGGCCACCTGTGCCTGGGCACGCTGCACGCCAACAACGCGAACCAGACCATGGACCGCATCATCAACTTCTTCCCGGAAGAGCGCCGCAACCAGCTGCTGATGGACCTGTCCTCCAACCTGCGCGCCATCGTCTCGCAGCGCCTGATCCGCACCGAAGACGGCAAGGGCCGCAAGGCGGCGATCGAGATCCTGCTGAACACCCCGACCATCGCCGAGATGATCTTCAAGGGTAACTTCCACTCGATCAAGGAGATCATGGCCAAGTCGCGCGAACTGGGCATGTGCACCTTCGACCAGGCGCTGTTCGATCTCTATAATAAGGGCCATATCGGCTACGAAGAGGCCTTGCGCAACGCCGACTCCACCAACGGCCTGCGCCTGCAGATCAAGCTGCATGGCAACCGCCCGCCGCCAGATGCAAGCGCGCCGGCAGTGGCGGCTGCGCCCAAATCCTCGGGCGGGTTGAGCATGCAGATCGAGGAAGAAGAGGAAGACGAAGAAGAATGATCGAGTTTGAGAAAAAGATGTGCACGCGCGAGGAACTCGCTGCGCGCGTGGCGGCCCTGCCAAAGCCGGTGGTGATGACCAATGGCGTGTTCGATATCCTGCACCGCGGCCATGTGACCTACTTGGCGCAGGCGCGCTCGCTGGGCGCCTCGCTGGTGGTGGCGGCCAACACCGACGCCTCGGTCAAGCGTCTGGGCAAGGGCGACGACCGTCCCCTGAATAATTGCGAAGACCGCATGGCGCTGCTGGCGGCGCTGGAATCGGTCAGCCTGGTGGTACCCTTCGACGAAGACACCGCGCTGGAAGCGGTGCTGCAGGCCAGGCCCGAGATCTACGCCAAGGGCGGCGACTACGACATGACCGCGATCCCGGAAGGGCAGGCGGTGCTGGCTTACGGCGGCAAGGCGGTGGCCATCGACTTCGAGCACGACCGCTCGACCACCAAGCTGCTGGCCAAGGTGCGCATGTTTGGAAAATAGGAGGCTGTGATGGCTTTTGGTGTGCTGCTGACCGACGAGGGCGTCGCCGAACTGGGCGCCACGCTGAAGGATTACCTGTCCGACGGACCGGCGGGCAAATTCCTGCCTTGCAAGGAAGCCAGTCCCGACCGCAGTTTCTTCCACCTGATCTCCGAAGCGCGCAATGACGACGGCGCGATGGTGGAGGTGGAGCTGTACATCCCCAACCGCTACATCAAGCTGGTGATGTCGGGGCTGGAACGCAAGCACATCGGCTTCCTTTGAGCGCGACCATCGAGAATGGGCGCGCGGGACCGCGCCTGCTCCGTCCGCAGATCGCCCAGGTGAATTCCCTGTTACTCGCGCTCATGCTTACTTCCTCCGCAGCTGCCGCTGCCGACGGTTACAAGTGCAACGACGCCGGGCTGCAGCAGGAATTGAATGCCTGTGCGGAGGAAACCTTTGCCGCTGCCGACAAGGAGCTCAACACGGTTTACAGAAACCTCAAGGCCTCCCTCAACAAGTCGCAGCAACAGGACCTGGTGAAGGACGAGAGGGCGTGGCTTCACTATCTCGAAACCACATGCAGGACAGTCGCGAACGATGAGGCAGAGGGCGGCTCCATGTGGCCCCTTGTGTTCTGGCAGTGCAAGGCTGACCAGACGCGGGAGCGTACGGCCAAGCTCCGAACCTGGAAACCGTGAGCCACTCTCTTTTTTCTGATTGCTATTGCTGGAGGATGGTGATCTTGCCGTCGGCCTCGAGAAAAGCGTATTTCATCTTTTCCAGCGGGCAGTCGGAATCGCGCAGAGACTGCTCGACGTCGCCTTCCGCGACGTGATTGCGCTTGAGTACATCGTGGAAGATTTTGCCGTCGCGGCCGATCAGCACCGCCGAGCCTTCGACCAGTTCGGAAGCTTTCTTGCTGCGTGCGGTGACAAAGGCAATTGCCAGGTTCAGCGCCACCAGCGTCACCACCACAATCATGCCGCCGGCCACGGAATGGTCGCCGCCAGTCAATCCCGGCGAAACGGATTCACTCAACAGCATAATGACCAGCAGGTCGAACGGCGTGAACTGGCCGATAGTGCGCTTCCCGCTCAGCCGCATCATCACCAGCAGAGCAAGGTATGTTGTGACGCCGCGCGCAGCGTATTCCCACCATGGCAAGTCGAGTTCGAACATCGCCAGCTCCTTTCAGCCCGGTTATACGATATTCCCGGCTGCACCGGCCACACGCTTCCATCCGTCAACCCGGCGTTGCCACGCCCAAGCGCTTTACTGTACTATTCGGCCTGGGTGCGCGCGTCCCGCCCGGGACGCGTGTTAAACGGGAAACCGGTGAAACTGCAATTTGCAGCCATTCCGGTGCAGCCCCCGCTGCTGTAAGCCTGACGACTCCGGCAACAACGCCACTGCGGTAAAACGCGGGAAGGCACTGGAGAAGGATGAAGGCGAGCCAGAATACCGGCCCACATTTAACCAGCACTATTCTCCGGGGTGAAGGGAAGCCGCTGTCGACTGGCTTTCCGCATTCTGTATCCCGGCTCCCGTCGACCGTCCTCCTGTTCCCCGCGATGGTGTCCTTATAGACCATTCGACGGGAGGTATCGAATGCACATCATGGAAGGCTTCCTGCCGCCGGCGCACGCGCTCGGCTGGGCCGCCGTATCCGCACCATTCCTGGCCTGGGGCCTGCGCAGCATGGGGCGCGGCCTGCACGCGCACCCCGAACGGCGCATGCTGCTGGGCGTTGCCGCCGCATTCGCCTTCCTGCTGTCCGCGCTCAAGCTGCCGTCCGTGACGGGAAGCTGCTCGCACCCGACCGGCGTTGGCCTGGGCGCACTGCTGTTTGGGCCGGCCGCCATGGTGCCGGTCGGCTTCGTGGTGCTGCTGTTCCAGGCGCTGCTGCTGGCACACGGCGGCTTGACCACCCTCGGCGCCAATGTGTTCTCGATGGCGATTGTCGGCCCCTTCATCTCCTACGGCGTATTTCGCGCCGCGGCTGGATTGGGCCTGTCGCGCACCGTGGCGGTCTTCCTGGCCGCCTGCCTTGGCGACCTGGCAACCTACGTGACCACTTCCGCCCAGCTGGCCCTGGCTTTCCCCGATCCTGTCGGCGGCATCGGCGCTTCCTTCGCCAAGTTCGCCGGCATCTTCGCACTCACGCAGCTGCCTATCGCCATCAGCGAAGGCTTGCTGACCGTGCTGGTCGTGAACGCCATGGCACGCTTCAACGCGCACGAACTGCGCCTGCTGCCGGTCATGGCTCACGCCAAAGGGAGGACGGCATGAAGGCGCGCACCGCATTGATCTGGCTCGCCGTCGTCATGCTGACGGTATTGCCGCTCTGGTTTGCCGTCGCGCCATCGGCGGAGCCGGGCGGCGACGCGCCGGAGGCATTCAGCGGCGCCGACGCGCGCGCCCAGCAGGCCATCACCACGATCGCGCCCAACTACAAGCCCTGGTTCTCGCCCCTGTTCGAACCGCCCAGCGGCGAAATCTCTTCGCTGCTGTTCGCATTGCAGGCAGCCCTGGGCGCCGGCGTGATCGGTTTCTGGCTCGGGACGTCGGTGGCGCGCGAAGTCGCCCGCAAGGGCGTTGCACAGGATGAACGTGAGGATTGACGCCGCAGCGTACGCCTGCCGCTGGCAGGGCGTTGCGCCGTCCGCCAAGGCGCTGTTCGCGCTGGCGGGGATCGCTTCCGCCTGGCTTGCGCGCAGCCCGGGCACGCTGGGCATGCTCGCATTCCTTTTGGTGCTGGCCACCGTGGCCGGCGCGCGCGTGCCGCTGCGGACTTACCTGGCCGTGGCGCTGGGGCCACTGGGCTTTCTGGCGCTATCCTGCCTGACGATGCTGGTCACTCCCGCAGCCGGCGGCGCTTGGCAATGGGCCCCGTCGCTGCTGCCTGGCGCCGCAGTCATTGCATTGCGCTCGCTGGCGGCACTTGTGGCGGTACTGGGCCTGGTGTTGACCACGCCGATGCCCGACTTGCTGGCGCTGCTGCGCCGCCTGCGTGTGCCGGAGCTCCTGCTGGACATGATGGCGCTGTGCTACCGCATGCTTTTCGTCCTGCGCCAGGCTTGGGAGGAGGGCAGCACGGCGCAGGCCGCGCGCCTGGGCCACCAGGGCTGGCGCCAGCGCTGGCGTTCGATGGGACTCCTCGCTGGGCAGATGGCGGTGCAGGTCTGGCAGCGCGCCTCGGCATTGCAGGCGGCGGCCGATGCGCGCGCCTGGCAGGGCAGCCTGCGCTTCCTGCCGGCGTCCTTCCCCCGTGCACGGCGGCAGCTCGCGCTGGCGCTGCTGGCTGGCACGGTGCTTCTGGCTTTCGCCTTGTGGGACCGGGCATGGGCATGACCGCGCTGATTGAACTGGATGCGGTGGCGCACACCTTCGCCGATGGCAGCGCGGGCCTGGGCGGCTGCTCGCTGGCGCTGGCCGGTGGCCGCCGCCATGCGCTGCTGGGTGCGAATGGCGCAGGCAAGACCACGCTGCTGCAGCACCTGAACGGCCTGCTGCGCCCGAGTTCCGGGCAATTGCGCTGGAACGGCCAGCCGTTCGACTATGGCCGCGCGGGCTTGTCCGAGCTGCGGCGCCGCGTCGGGCTGGTGTTCCAGAATCCCGACCGCCAGCTGTTCTCTGCCCTGGTGGAAGAAGACGTGTCATTCGGTCCGCTCAACCTCGGGCTCGATGAAAGCACCGTGCGGGCGCGGGTCGCTTCCGCGCTCGATGCCGTGGGCCTGGCGGGCTTTGGCCGCCGCCCGGTGCACCAGCTCAGTTTTGGACAGAAGAAACGCGTCTGCATCGCCGGCGTGCTGACCATGGAGCCGGAGGTGCTGCTGCTGGACGAGCCGATGGCCGGTCTGGATGCGCCGATGCAGGCGGAGCTCGAAGCCTTGCTGGACCGCCTGGCCGCGCGCGGCGTGACGATCGTGCTGTCCACCCACGACATCGACCTTGCCTGGCGCTGGGCCGACGATATCCACATGATGGCCGCCGGCCGCTGTATCGCCTCGACTCCGGCGCAGCAGCTTCCGTCCCGCCTCGACGCCTTGCAGGCGGCCGGGCAGCGCCCGCCATTGGCGCTGGCGATGCACGCGGAGCTGGTAGCGCGCGATGTGCTTCCCGCCGGTCCCGCGCCGCGCAGCATGGACGCTTTGCTGGCCGCGCTGCGCGCGCAGCCGGCCCCCGAACTTTCAGGAGAAATTCAACTATGACATCCGGCACCCTTGGCAAGGTATGGTTCGTCGGCGCCGGCCCCGGCGACCCCGAACTGATCACCGTCAAAGGCCAGAAGCTGCTGGCGCAGGCAGGCGCCGTGCTGTTCGCAGGTTCGCTGGTCGACCGTGCGGCCACGCTGTATGCGCCGCCCGGCTGCGTGATCCGCGATTCAAAAGACATGACGCTGGAGGAAATGGTGGCATGGCTGATCGAACAGACGCGCGTCCACGAAACCGTGGTGCGGCTGCAGACCGGCGACCCCGGCCTGTACGGCGCGCTGATCGAAATGGCGCAGCCGCTGGTTGCCGAAGGCATCGAATGGGCCGTGGTGCCCGGCGTTTCGTCGGCCATGGCGTCGATGGCCGCGGCGGGCGAGTCGATGACCCTGCCCGAAGTGACGCAAACCGTGATCCTCACCCGCGTTGAAGGCCGCACGCCGATGCCGGAAGGCGAAGACCTGGCCAGTCTGGCGGCACACCGCACCACGCTGTGCATCTTCCTCTCGATCACCCTGATGTACAAGGTCGAGGCGGCACTGCGCGCGGCCGGCTGGCCGGAAGACGCGCCGATGCTGGTGGTGCACAAGGCTAGCTGGCCCGGCGAGGAAAAGATCCTGCGCGGCACCCTGGCCGACATCAAGCAGCGCTGCCGCGAGGCAGGCGTCGCCAGCCAGGCCATGATTGTCGCCAGCCCCACGCTGGGCGCACTGCACTGGGAAAACCTGGTGCGCTCCAAATTGTATGACCCAACCTTCACCCACCGTTTCAGAAAGGCGAGCGCATGAACCAAGCGATCATGATGCCAGCAATAAAATCCGCGAGCGATACCATCCTCGTTGTCGGCCACGGCTCCCGCGAGGACTCGGGCAACCAGGAAATCCGCGACTTCGTGGACATGTGGCGCGCGCGCCGTCCGGATTGGCGTATCGAGCTCTGTTTCATCGAGTTCGCGCCGCCGGAGCTGAATGCCAGCCTGCTGCAGGTGGCCGCCAACTCGCGCCGCGTGCTCGTGGTCCCGCTGATCCTGAACGCGGCCGGCCACGTCAAGATGGAGATCCCGGAAGCGATCGAACAAGCGCGCATCGCCCACCCGCGGACCGAATTCCTGCTGGCGCCGCACCTGACGGCCTGCGACCCGATCCTGGCCATCCTCAAGCGCCGCCTGCGCAAGGCCATGGGTGCGCTCGACATGCCCGATCCGACCACCACCGGCGTGGTGGTGCTGGGGCGCGGTTCCTCGGACCGTGGCGCCAACGGCGAGATGGCGAAGATGGCGCGCTGGCTGCTGGAAGAGGGCGACCACGAACTGGTGGACCTGGCCTTCACCGGCATCACCTGGCCGCGGCTGGAAAAAGTGGTGCAGCGCCAGGTGCTGCTGGGCATGCGCCAGGTTGTCGTGCTGCCGTATTACCTGTACACCGGCACGCTGATGCAGCGCATACACCGCCAGGTGGAGCATCTGCGCGTCCAGTACCCGCAAGTGCGCTTCGCCTGCACCGAGCACTTCGGCTTCGAGAAAGAAATCTTCGAACTGATGGACCAGCGCGTGGAAGACCTGCGTGCCGGTGTGCCGGATAGCCGCCTGCCATGCGACGGTTGCAGCTACCGCGAAATTGCGCACGACCTGGGCCACGGCCACTCGCATGCCCACACGCACGACCATGCGCACGGCCATGACCACGAGCACGACCACGCCCACGCCCATGCCCACGACTGCGGCCATGATCATAGCCACCACCACGACCATGCGCACACGGAGGCCAACCCGGCATGAGCACCGTCAATACCGTCACCGAGCAGCTGACCCGCGCTGGCCAGGCCATCGAGCACGACAGCTTCGCCATCATCGACGCCGAAGTCGGCGCGCACAGTTACACCGAATCGCAATGGCCCATCGTGCGCCGCATGATCCACGCCAATGCGGATTTCGACTTCAATGGCCTGACCGACTTCCACCCGGCGGCGGTCAGGCAAGGCATCGCCACCATGCTGGCCGGCGGTGCGCCGGTGGTGGCTGACGTCGAAATGATCTGCTCCGGCCTCTCGCAACCGCGCCTGGCCCACTTCGGCATGAAAACCCACCAGTTCATCAGCGACGCCGACGTGATTGAAACGGCCAAGCTGGAAGACACCACGCGCGCCGTGCAAGCCATGCGCAAGGCCCACCGATTGGGCCTGCTGGAAGGCGCCATTGTCGGCATCGGCAACGCGCCGACCGCGCTGATTGAACTGGTGCGGCTTATCCGCGAGAAGGGCGTGCGTCCGGCGTTGGTGGTCGGCATGCCGGTCGGTTTCGTTTCCGCCGCCGAGTCCAAGAACCTGATGGCGGAACTGGACGAGGTGCCCTGGATCGTGATCCGTGGCCGCAAGGGCGGCTCGACCCTGGTCGTAGCGGCATTGCACGCCCTGCTGGCGCTGGCCGAGGCCAAGCAGAAAGCAGGGCAGGCGTGAAGGAAAAGGCAGCAGCCGAACGCGGTACCCGCACCGGCTTTACGACCGGCGCTTGCGCCGCCGCCGCCGCGCGCGCGGCGGTCATCGGCATGGTGACCGGCCAGGTCCCGGCCGAGATCGAAAGCCTGCTGCCAAACGGCAGCAGGGTGCGTTTTGCCGTGCACGACGGCCGCTGCGACGTGCAATCGGCGCACGCCATGGTGGTCAAGTTCGCCGGCGACGACCCCGATTGCACTGACGGCGCCCACCTGACCGTCGACCTGCGCCTGCTGCCCGGCCAGGCCGGCAAGGTGGATTTTGTCGCCGGCGACGGCGTCGGCACGGTCACCATGCCCGGCCTCGGCCTGGAAGTGGGCGGCCCGGCCATCAACCCGGTCCCACGCCGCAACATCGCCGACAACCTGCGCGAAGCCGGCCCCGCGCTGCTGCAGGAACACGGCATCGAAGTCACCATCAGCGTGCCGGACGGCCAGGTGATGGCCAAGAAGACCACCAATGCGCGCCTGGGCATCCTGGGCGGCATCAGCATTCTCGGCACCACCGGCATCGTCAAGCCGTATTCCACGGCCGCATGGCGCGCCAGCGTCGTGCAGGGCGTGCAGGTGGCGGCAACCACCGGCCACGAAGTAGTCGCCCTGACCACCGGCGGCCGCACCGAAACCTTCGCCATCGCCACCCTGCGCGGCGAGCGCCCGGAACTGCCATCGGCCTGCTTCGTGCAGATGGGCGACTTCCTGCGCTACGCCCTGGACGAAGCGGCATCGCAGCGCATTGGGCTGGTCGTGCTGGCCGTCATGGTCGGCAAACTGACCAAGATCGCCCAGGGCGAAACCATTACGCACGCCAACCGCAGCGAAGTCGACACCGACCTGGTGGCGGAAATCGCCCGCCGTATCGGTGCCACGCCGGAAGACTGCGCCGCCATCGCCGCCGCGGAGACAGCGCGTTTTGGCGCCGAATTGATGGTCGAACGCGGCCTGGGCGACGCCTTTCACCGCGCGCTGGCGCAAGCCGCCATCGACACGCTCACCGCGCCCGAACGCTATGGCCGCGCTTTCCAGCTGCGGGTGCTGGTCTGCGATTTCAGCGGCAACCAGGTGGCCGACGTCTGGTCAGAACCGGCCCTGCCGCAGGAACGCACAGCCGATGCAAGGCGCATCGGCATCGACCACATCCTCGACATCGAACCCGAACCAAGCCCCGAGTAATCCATGGATACCAGTGTTATCGACCCCAACCCTTGCCGCGTGATCGGCGTGCTGGACGACGGCGCCGCCAGCCTGAACGCCACCGCGCTGGCCTGGTTGCGCAACGCCGACGTCGTGATCGGCGGCGCGCGCACCCTGGCGCTGCTGAAAGATCAATTCAAGCCCGGCGCCGTTTGCCGCGACCTGACCGGCCACCTGAAGGAAGTGCCGGAATGGGTGCGCGCCGCGCGGGCGGACAACCTTTGCTGCGTGGTGCTGGCGACCGGCGACCCGCTGTGCCATGGCATCGCGCCCTATCTCGCGCAGCACCTGTGCGTGCAGGCGCTGGACATCCTGCCCAACCTGTCGACGCTGCAGCTGGCCTGCGCGCGCATCGGCCTGGCCTGGCAGGACGCCCGCATCGTCTCGGTGCACGCACGCGACGCCGGGGAATGGTCGCGCGGCGCTCCGCCCGGCCACGGCCTTTATGCATTGGCGCAGGCCTTGCGCCAGCATGCACGCCTGCTGGTGCTGACCAGCCCGGACAATAGCCCGGACCGTATCGCGCGGCTGCTGCTGGCGGAAGGCATGGGCGATGACTTCCATATGGCGGTGGCGGAAAACCTGCTGCAGCCCGAGGAGCGCGTGCTGGCGGAATTGAGCCCGCACGAGGCGGCGGGAATGCGCTTTGCCCCCCTCAACGTGGTGCTGCTGTGGCGCGTGACGCCGATGCCGAACTTTGTTCGCTTCGGCCTGGCCGACGCGCAATTCGAACAGCGGCAGCCGGAGAAGGGCCTGATCACCAAGCAGGAAGTGCGCGCCGTGAGCCTGGCCCGCCTGCAGCTGCGCCCCGATAGCGTGGTGTGGGATATCGGCGCCGGCTCCGGTTCGGTGGGGCTGGAGGCGGCGCGGCTTTGCCCGCAGGGCCACGTTTTCGCCATCGAAAAGAACGAGGAAGACTGCGCCATCGCGGGCCGCAACCATGCCGCGTTCGCCCTTTCCAATTACAGTCTGTACCACGCCAAAGCGCCGGAAGGCCTTGACACCTGGCCCGATCCGGACGCGGTCTTCATCGGCGGCTCGGGCGGCGAACTGGCAGGGCTGATTACCGGCGTCCTGCGGCGCCTGCGCGCCAACGGCACGCTGGTGATGAACTTCGTCACGCTCGAAAACCTCGCCACCGCCACGGCGGCGCTGCAGGCGCTGGAAGGCGAAGGCGTGAACTGGGACGTGTTGCAGCTGCAGGCTGCGCGCAGCAAGCCGATCCTGCACATGCACCGCATGGCGGCCGAGAACCCGGTGTGGATCGTCTGCGCGCGCCGCGATGGAGGCCCGGCATGAGCGGCACCGGAACCCTTTGGGGCATCTCGCTCGGTCCCGGTAATCCGGGCCTGATCACGCGCGCCGCCTGGGAAGCACTGCAGCGGCGCGACGCCATCTGGGTCTACCCGGCCCGCAGCGGCAAGACGCCGAGCTACGCCTTCGACATCGTGCAGCGTGCGGGACTGGCGCCCCCGGAACAGCACCACACACTGCTGTTCCCGATGACGCACGACGGCGAAAAGCTGGCCCGCGCCTGGCTCAAGGCCGCCGAAACCGTGCTGCCCTGGCTGTGCGCGGGGCGCGACGTGCTGTTCCTGGTCGAAGGGGACGCCAGCACTTACGCCACCTTCGGCCACCTGGCGCGCACCGTGCGCGCCCTGGACGAGCGGGTGCCGGTACAGGTCATCGCCGGCGTCAACTCCTTCACCGCCGCCTGCGCCGACGTGCCGGTGCCGTTCGCGGAGCAGGATGACACGGTGGCCATCGTTCCAGCCGCATACGGCGTGAGCGCCGTCGACCGCCTGCTGCCGGACTTCGACACGCTGGTGCTGATGAAGGTCAAGCCCCTGCTCGACGAGCTGATCGACTGGCTGCAACGCAAGGACCTGCTGGCCGGCGCCCATTTCATCGAACGCGTCGGCGCGCCGGACGAGCGCCGCTTCAGCGCCGGCGAAATCCTGGCGCTGCGCGGCACGAAGGTCAGCTACCTCTCGCTGCTGATCGTCAAGCACCAGCACCGCATCCGCGGCGAACGAATCAAGGGCTGCCTGAAGAAGGAAGGCCCGCAACCAACCTCCCTGGAGACTGCATGAGCAGCGTAATCCTTACCGAAACCATTGCCCCGCGCCTTTGCCTGGTGGCCATCACCAAACACGGCGCCGCACAGGCCGCGCGCCTGGCTGCCGACCTGCCGGGCGCCGACATCTGCACCTCGGCCAAATTCGCCGCCCAGTTCGCGGACCTGCCGAACGCCGTGCGCGCATACGAGGGAGCGTTGCGCGACGAAATCGGCCCCCTGTTCGAAGGCTACGACCAGATCGTGTTCTTTGTTTCGCTGGGCGCCGTGGTGCGCCTGATCGCGCCCCACCTGCGCAGCAAGGACGAAGACCCGGGCGTGATCGTGGTCGACGATGCCGGCCAGTATGTGATCCCGGTCCTGTCCGGCCACGTCGGCGGCGCCAACGAGTGGAGCGAGCGCGTGGCGGACCTGCTGGGCGCGGCGCCGGTGCTGACTACGGCGTCGGATGTCGGCCGCACGATTCCGGTCGACATCCTTGGCCGCCACCTCGGCTGGCGCGTCGAAGCGCCGAAGATCAACATCACCCGCGTTTCGGCCCACGTGGTGAACGGGGAGCCGATCGCCTTCGTGCAGGAAGCCGGCAGCCCCGATTGGTGGACGCGGCCGACCCCGCTGCCGGAAAACATCCATTGCTTCAGCCGCTTCGACGAAGTGCTGCAGGAGCGCTACGCCGCCGTGCTGTGGGTGACGCATGCCGAGGTGCCGGCCGAACGCTGGAGCGCGCTGCACGAGCGGCTGGTGGTGTACCGCCCGCCACTGGGAAGCGCGGCATGAACGCATTCACCGTAGGCTTGGGCTGCGACCGCGGCGCCGCGCTGCAAACCGTGCGCGAGGCGGTAGGCAGCGCCCTGGCGCAAGCGGGTGCATTGCCAAGCCAGGTGGTCGCGGCGGCAAGCACCACGCTCAAGTGCGACGAAGCCGCGCTGCTCGCTTTCGCCGAGGAATGTGGCTGGCCGCTGCATTTCTACGCACCGGAAGAACTGGCGGCGGTGCCGGTGCCGAACCCCTCCGAAACCGTGCGCCGCTATACCGGCACGCCTTCGGTGAGCGAGGCCGCCGCCCTGCTGGCGGCAGGCCCGCAAACGCCGATGACCGCGCTGGTGGTCGAAAAATTCAAACTGCGGGGCGAGGACAACCGTAACGTCACCGTCTCGATCGCAAGGAAAATCAAATGAATACTGAAGTTACCGCAAGCGCGGGCAAGATCATGCTGGTGGGGATTGGCCCCGGCAGCGTCGACCACATGACGCAGCGCGCCCGCGACGCCATCGCCGAAGCCGACGTGGTGATCGGCTACGTCACCTACATCAAGCTGGTGGCCGACCTGATCGAAGGCAAGGAGATCATCCGCAAGTCCATGACCGAGGAGCTGGACCGCGCCGTCAGCGCGCTGGAAGCGGCGCGCGCCGGCAAGAAGGTGGCCCTGATTTCTTCCGGCGACGCCGGGGTGTACGGCATGGCCGGCCCGACCTATGAAGTGCTGTTCCAGTCCGGCTGGACGCCCGACGATCCGGTGCAGGTCGAAATCATTCCCGGCGCATCGGCCCTGAACAGCTGCGCCGCCCTGGTCGGCGCGCCGCTGACCCACGACTTCTGCGCGATCTCGCTGTCGGACCTGCTGACACCCTGGCCGACCATCGCGCGCCGCCTGGACGCCGTGGCCATGGCCGATTTCGTGGTGGCGCTGTACAACCCGAAAAGCGGCCGCCGCACGCGCCAGATCGTCGAGGCGCAGCGCCTGTTCCTGCGCCACCGCCGCCCGGATACGCCGGTCGCCATCGTCAAGAGCGCCTACCGCCGCCGCGAGAACATCGTCTTCACCACCCTCGACAGCATGGCCGACGCGGATATCGGCATGCTGAGCACCGTCCTGATCGGCAACAGCAACACCTTCGTGCGCGATGGCCTGATGGTCACGCCGCGCGGCTACGCCAACAAATACGATATGCAGGACGGCGGCGCCACGCGCGAAGGCGAGCGCGCCGGCCGTTCGCTGTCCACCGGCCTGCTGGGCTGGCTCGATACCCTGCGCGCCGAACACGAGGAGGGCGCCAGCATCGAAGCGCTGGCCGCGCAATACCGCCTGCCGGCCGACTACATCCGCTCCACGCTGGATGAACCGTGGCAAGCCGAAGCCGCCAACGCAACCGAGGAGAGCGAGGCATGAGCGACAGCGGCGCACCTGTCAAGCCGAAAATCGGCAGCTACCACCGCCACCTGCTGGTGTGCACCGGCCCGCGCTGCACGGCCGACGGCCAGTCGCAAGCGCTGTTCGACAGCCTGGGCGAGAAATTCAAGGCGGCGGGACTGAACGAAGGCGACCTGCGCGTCAAGCGCAGCCGCGTAAGCTGCTTCGCCGCCTGCAAGGGCGGCCCGATCGTCTGCGTCCAGCCGGACGGCACCTGGTACTACAACGTCACCCCGGATAATATGGACCGCATCATCGACCAGCACCTGTGCAACGGCGAAAAAGTCGAGGAACTCGTTTTCCACCAGCAGTGAGAGCAAATTGAAAAGCAGCTTTAACGCGGCCGAAATCGACGCCGTCTACCGTGCGATTGCCGAACGGCGCGACGTGCGCCACTTCGTACCGGGCCCGGTCGACGAAGCGCTGTTGATGCGCCTGCTGTCGGCTGCGCACCAGGCGCCCAGCGTTGGCCTGATGCAGCCCTGGCGCTTCATCCGCATCCGGAGCGCGGCGCTGCGCGAACAGGTTCACGCCCTGGTGGATGAGGAGCGCAGGGCCACAGCTGCGGCGCTGGGCGAACGCAATGCCGAATTCATGCGCCTGAAGGTGGAGGGCATCCGCGATTGCGGCGAAGTGCTGGTGGCGGCCTTGATGGACCAGCGCGAGAAGCACGTCTTCGGCCGCCGCACCATACCAGAGATGGACCTGGCGTCGGTAGCTTGCGCCATCCAGAACATGTGGCTTGCCTCGCGCGTGGAAGGCCTTGGCATGGGCTGGGTGTCGCTGTTCGATCCTGACAAGCTGGCGGCCCTGCTGGGCATACCGGAAGGCGGCAAGCCGGTCGCCGTGATCTGCCTCGGCCACGTCGAAGGCTTCTATCCCAAGCCGATGCTGGAGCTGGAGGGATGGGCCATGCGCGGCAAACTGGAAGAGCTGGTCGCCACCGACCGGTGGCCGGATAGCAACGCCGCCGTTTGCTGAAAATGCAAACCTACGTATAATCGCCCCCGTTTGGTGCCCCGCGCGCGTTCCAGCGTGCAGTTAAACGGGAAACACATGGCCGCGCTGCATCAGCCGGCAGGCCAGGGTGTGCTGCCCCCGCAACGGTAAGCAAGCGTCGTCGCCCGACGACAGGCCGACTCGATAAGCCACTGTGCCGCAGGCATGGGAAGGCAAGCCGGTCAGACTTGCCAGCCCGGATACCGGCCAGACAGGTGGTGCGTACATCGGCAACGGTGCCGCGCTGTTCGGTCGCGCTCACGGGGAGGTGGGCGGGATTGCCGGTTCAATCATCCAACATGAAAAAAGCAAAGATCGCCCTGGTCGCGGGGGCGCTGTGCGCCGCTGCACAGGCACAAGAGCAGGAAAACACCTCCACGGTCCATGTCGTCGGCCATTATCAGAATGCAGTCGGCAGTTCCGATGCGTCCAGCGAAGGCACCATCACGGCGAAGCTGATCGCCAACCGTCCCGCCCTGCGGCCGGGCGAGATCCTGGAATTCGTGCCGGGCATGATCGTCACCCAGCACAGCGGCGACGGCAAGGCGGCCCAGTATTTCCTGCGCGGCTTCAACCTGGACCACGGAACCGATTTCGCCACTTTCGTCGACGGCATGCCGGTCAATATGCGCACCCATGCGCATGGCCAGGGCTACACGGACCTGAACTTCCTGATCCCCGAACTGGTTGGCAAGATCCACTACCGCAAGGGCCCTTACTACGCGGACGAAGGCGACTTTGCTTCGGCCGGCGCAGCCCATCTCGGCCTTGCCGACAAGCTGAACGAAGGTATTGCTTCGCTGACAGTGGGTGGGGAGGCTTACCGGCGCGGCCTGCTGGCCGGTACAGCCAGCGCGGGGGGCGGAAAGCTGCTCTACGCGCTGGAGCTGGCCCACAATGACGGCCCCTGGAAGATGCCGGAGGCTTTCCATAAATCGAACGCGCTGCTGCGCTACAGCGTCGGGGCCGGCGAGGACCGTTTCACCATCACGGCGATGGGCTACAAGGCCGGCTGGCATGCAACCAGCCAGATCCCGCTGCGCGCCGTACGGGACGGGCGGCTGGACGAATTCGGCGCGGCCGATCCCAGCGACGGCGGCCGCACATCGCGCTACAGCCTCTCGACCGAATGGCGCAAGCGCGGCGATGGCACGCTGGCCGAGGCACGCGCCTACATCGTTCGCGCCGAACTGGCCCTGTACAACGACGTCACCTACGTGCTCGACGATCCGGTCAACGGCGACCAGGTGCTGCAGACCGAGCGCCGCGTCATGAAAGGCTTCGATGTGTCGCATACCTGGTTCGGGCAACTGGACGGGCGGCCGATGGAGAATGCGCTCGGCCTGCAAGGCCGTTTCGACCGCATCGCGCCGCTGGGCCTGTTCGCTACCGCGCAGCAGCAAGTGCTGCATCCGATCGCGGAGTCACGCGTCAACGAAGCCAGCATGGGAGCCTGGTTCCAGAACAGCGTGCAGTGGACGTCGTGGCTGCGTTCCATCGCAGGTGCGCGTTTCGACCGCTACCGCTTCAAGGTCGATACCTCCATCGCGGAAAACAGCGGAACTTCGAACGGCCACCTGGTCTCGCCCAAGCTGTCGCTGGTTCTCGGGCCCTGGAGCAGGACGGAATTCTTCGTCAACTTTGGTCAAGGCTTCCATAGCAACGATTCGCGCGGCACCACGGCGCATCTGGCGCCGCGCGAGCGGGAGCCGGTGGATCCGGTCACGCCGCTGGTGAAGACACGCGGCGGTGAACTCGGTGCCCGTACCGAGCTGGTTCCTGGCTTGCAAAGTTCGGTGGCGCTGTGGCGGCTGCGCTCCGCCTCGGAACTGGTGTTTTCTGGCGATGCCGGCGATACGGCGCCCAGCCGCGCCAGCAAGCGCTCAGGCATCGAGTGGAACAACCACTACGCGGCCACCAGCCAGCTGCTGCTGGACTTCGACCTGGCCTATTCGCGTGCGCGCTACACGGAGTTCGATCCGGCCGGCGACCGCGTGCCGGGTTCGGTGGAAAAGGTGGTGTCGTTCGGCCTGACCCTGAACGATCTGGGGCCGTGGTCGGGTGCTTTGCAGATGCGCTATTTCGGCCCGCGCCCTTTGGTGGAGGACAACAGCGTGCGCTCGGCCGGCACGGCGATCGCCTACATGCGCGCTGCGTACCGCTTGAACCGCCACTGGCAGTTGACGGCCGATGTGTTCAACCTGTTTGACCGCAAGGCCAGCGATGTCGACTATTTCTACGCTTCGCGCCTGCCTGGAGAGCCGGCGGAGGGGGTGAACGACATCCACTTCCATCCGGTCGAGCCGCGCACGCTGCGGTTCACCCTGCGCGCCGCATTCTAAGCGTCAGGCGCCGCCGGCGTAGCCGTGCTGGCGCCAGGCCTCGAATACCACCACTGCAACGGTGTTGGAAAGATTGAGGCTGCGGTTGCCCGGCATCATGGGCAGGCGGATGCGTTGCGTGGTGGGAAAGGATTCGCGGAATTCCGGCGCCAAGCCGCGCGTTTCGCTGCCGAACACGAACACGTCGCCCGGCTGGAAGGCCAGTTCGGCGAAAGGGCGCGAGCCGTGGGTGGTCATGGCGAACATGCGGCTGGCGTCGGGCTGCACCTCGGCCAGGAAGGCTTGCCAGTCCTTGTGCACCTTCATCTGCGCGTATTCATGGTAATCCAGGCCGGCGCGGCGCATCTTGGCGTCGTCGAGCGGAAAGCCAAGCGGCTCGATCAGGTGAAGCCGGGCGCCTGTGTTGGCGCACAGGCGGATCACATTGCCCGTGTTTGGCGGGATTTCCGGATTGACCAGCACTACATGAAACATCGTTTCTCCTAATTCGTGTTCGGGGGCGTGCGGGCGAACACGTAGTTCGTCACACGCGCGGCGCCATGGCGCTTGAACGTTGCCGCCAGTTCCTGCAGCGTCTGGCCGCTGCTCATCACGTCGTCCACCAGGCCGACATGCCTGCCTTCCACCAGTGTCCGGTCGGGGATGGCGAAGGCCCGGGCCATGTTCGCTTTGCGTGCGCCGTGCGGGGTGCTGCTCTGGGCCTGCGTTTCGCGCACGCGCACCGCCAGCCTGGCGTGCACGGCGATGCCGAGCGCTTTGCCCAGCGGCCTGGCGATTTCCAACGCCTGGTTGAAGCCACGTTCGGACAGGCGTTGCAGGCCAAGCGGCACGGGGCAGAGCAGGGCGGGGCGCGGCAGGCTGGCAGTATCGTCCCGCAGCACCGCATCGGCCAGCAGGCCGCCGAACAGGCGCGCCAACGCAAGCTGGCGGGCGAATTTTAACTGAAGGACGAGGCGGTCTACGGGAAGGGCATAGTCGGCCGCCACGAAAGTCGCATCGAAGGCCGGACGGTCGGCCAGGCAGCGGCCGCAGGGTACCACGCCCGCCAGGGCGCGCTGCGGCCCGCCGGCGGCATCCGGTGCGCCAAGCGTGGCATCGGGCATTGGGTTGGCGCAGACGGGGCAGCGCGGGAGCGCGGCCGCGAAGAACTGGGCGTGGCAGCCGGGGCAGAGCAGCGATGGGCCGCTGGCGCCGCACAGCACGCAGTTACAAGGCAACAGGGCGGCCAAAAGGCCTTTCGTCAATGCGCCGGCCATCGCAAATCCCCGCGAACGAGTAAACTGCCCGGATTATCCCACTAAGAAGCCGTATTAAATATGCAAGCCCCAGCAAAACCGCCGAAATTAAGCGCTCCTATTGATCTGGATCGAGTCCGTGCCCTGTTTGCCGATCCGGCCCGCGTCGCCGAGTCGGACTTCCTGCGGCGCGAGATCGCCAGCCGCATGCACGAGCGCCTGCAGCTGGTCAAAGTCAATCCGTTGCGCGTGCTGGACGCCGGCTGCGGCACCGGTCCCGACCTGCCGGCCTTGCAAAAAAGCTATCCCGCCGCCCAGATCCTCGGCGTCGACACCTCCCCCGCCATGATCGCCGCCGCCCGCGGCCAGGCCGCCAAGTCGGGCCTGAGCCAATTGATTGGCAAACTGCTACCAGCAAAATCGGGCATTGACACCCTGTGCGCCGATATGGCCGACCTGCCACTGGCACGCAACAATGTGGACCTGGTCTGGTCTAATCTTGCGTTGCACTGGCATCCACAGCCGGACCGCGTGTTCGCGGAATGGCACCGGGTGCTGAAAGTTGGGGGCCTGCTGATGTTCTCCTGCTTCGGCCCGGACACGCTGCAGGAGCTGCGCAGCGCCTTCGCCGAGGTCGACCTGGCGCCGCATACGCTGCCCTTCGTCGACATGCACGATTTCGGCGACCAGCTGGTGGAAGCGGGCTTCGCCGAGCCGGTGATGGATATGGAAAAGATAACAGTCACCTACGACACGGCGCAAAAGCTGCTGGCCGATGCGCGCGCCCTGGGCGGCAACCCGCTGCAGACGCGCCGCAAGGGGCTGCTCGGCAAACAGGCCTACCAGCGCATGCTGCAAGGCCTGGAAAAACAGCGCCGTGCGGACGGCAAACTGGCCCTGACTTTCGAAGTGATCTACGGCCACGCCTTCCGTCCGGCGCCGCGGGTGACCAGCAGCGGGGAAGCGATCATCCGGTTTGATTTGCCGAGGAAGCCTAAAAAATAGGCAGGCAAGGGCAATATTGCCAGTTACTACCACAACACAAGGGTGTCTGCCCTTGATGTAGAACATGTTCACTGAGTATAATCAGTGGCTAATTTTGCCAATAATTCGCCCAGCCGAACGCAACCAAACGGTCCCGGGCCGGCAAACGTAGCATTATCTGTCGATGATGTGTGGTCATCGCCGGTGATTTTCAAGGTTCCAGCACAGTCCGGACGCGATTTTTCGCGCGGGGCAGGCTAGGGACCTTTAGGTGTTTAGCGTGCGGCGGGGACGCAGTTCGGCAACCCTGGCGCACAAAAATTTTCTTTATTTTTGGGTGGTTGGGGAAAACATGAAACTTGCGAAGCGACTTCAATCGTTGATGCTCGGCTTGGCCGTCACCGCCGCAGCAATGCCGGCGTGGGCCGAGCCTGCGGCGACGGCGGCTAAGGACTACAAGACCGCGACCGGTGCAACCGGCGGTCCGATGGTGCACCAGCTGAACCTGCAGGCTCCTGCAACGCAGATCGCCGACAGCATCTACAACCTGCACACGATGATGATGGTGATCATTATGATCATCTTCGTTGCTGTGTTCGGCGTGATGTTCTACTCGATCTTCAAGCATCGCAAGTCGGTCGGCCACAAAGCCGCCACCTTCCACGAGTCCACCGCCGTTGAAATCGCCTGGACCGTCGTGCCTTTCCTGATCGTTATCGGCATGGCACTGCCAGCGACCAAGACCGTGGTCGCCATGAAAGACACCTCCAACGCCGACATCACCATCAAAGCCACCGGCATGCAGTGGAAATGGGGCTATGACTACCTGAAGGGCGAAGGCGAGGGCATCTCCTTCATCTCCAACCTGTCCACCCCACGCTCGCAAGTGGGCCAGCCAGGCGAGGCGCCGACCGAAAAACGCGGCGAGAACTACCTGATGGAAGTGGATAACGAAGTGGTTGTGCCAGTTGGCAAGAAAATCCGCATCGTCACCACCGCCAACGACGTGATCCACGCCTGGATGATCCCGGCCTTCGGCGTGAAGCAAGATGCCATCCCCGGCTTCGTGCGCGACACCTGGTTCAAGGCTGAATACACCGGCACCTTCCGCGGCAACTGCGCCGAACTGTGCGGCAAAGAGCACGCCTTCATGCCGATCGTGGTCAAAGTCGTCACCGCTGAAGAGTACTCCGCCTGGGTCGAAGGCAAGAAGAAGGAAATGGCTGCCCTGGCGGACGATCCGAACAAGACCTGGACCATCGATGAACTGAAGACCAAGGGCGAAAAAGTCTACACCGCCAATTGCGCGGTCTGCCACCAGGCGACCGGCAAGGGCGTGCCAGGCGCATTCGCTGCCCTGGACGGTTCGCCAGTCGTGACCGGCCCGAAAGCCGACCAGATCCACGTCCTGCTGAATGGTAAGAAATCCGGCAAGTTCCCATCCGAAATGCCGGCATGGAAGCAACTGTCCGACACCGATATCGCGGCTGTGATCACCTACACCCGCAACACCTGGTCGAACAAGCCAGCGGAAAACATCGTCCAGCCAGCCGAAGTTGTGGCTGCTCGCGCCAAGTAATTAGGAGCATTACATGAGCACTATCGATCACGCACACGATCACGCCCACGGCGATCACGATCACGCACAC
>JBCNPK010000025.1:0-78549 GCA_039593355.1 Pseudoduganella sp. | reverse complement strand
TGGTGAAGGGCTCGTCGAACTTCACCAGGCCGAAGTCGCGCATCACCTTGGTCCAGAAGCGCGCGTACAGCAGGTGCAGCACGGCGTGCTCGATGCCGCCGATGTACTGGTCCATCGGCATCCAGTAGTCGTTGCGCTCGTCGATCATGGCCTTGTCGGAACCCGGCGAGGTATAGCGCATGTAGTACCAGCACGAGTCGACGAAGGTGTCCATGGTGTCGGTCTCGCGGCGCGCAGGCTTGCCGCATTTCGGACAGTCGCACTTCAGGAACGCTTCATGCTTGTTCAGCGGGTTGCCGGTGCCGTCCGGTACGCAGTCTTCCGGCAGCACGACCGGCAGATCCTTTTCAGGCACCGGCACGCTGCCGCAGCTGTCGCAGTGGATCATCGGGATCGGGGTGCCCCAGTAGCGCTGGCGCGAAATGCCCCAGTCGCGCAGGCGGAAGGTGGTTTTCTTCTCGCCCAGGCCCTTGGCGGCCAGGTCGGCGGCAATGGCTTCCAGCGCCTCGTTGTAGCGCAGGCCGTCGTACTTGCCGGAGTTGGTGACCACGGAAACGGTCTTGTCGCCGTACCATTCCTGCCAGGCCTCGTCGCTGTAGGTCTGCCCTTCGGCGGCAATCACCTGCTTGATCGGCAGCTTGTATTTTTTCGCGAAGGCGAAGTCGCGCTCGTCGTGCGCCGGCACGCCCATCACGGCGCCGTCGCCGTAAGTCATGAGGACGTAGTTGCCGATCCAGACTTCGACTTGCTCGCCGGTCAGCGGATGGGTGACGAACAGGCCGGTCGGCATGCCCTTCTTTTCCATCGTCGCCATGTCGGCTTCGATCACGGAGCCCATCTTGCATTCGGCGATGAAGGCTTGCAGTTCAGGCTTGTTCTGCGCGGCGTGGGCGGCCAGCGGGTGCTCGGCGGCCACGGCGCAGAAGGTCACGCCCATCACGGTGTCGGGGCGGGTGGTGAACACGTACAGCTTGCCGTCGTTGATCAACTGGCCGTTGGCGTCCTTGATGTCGTGCGGGAAGGCGAAGCGCACGCCGGTCGACTTGCCGATCCAGTTCGACTGCATGATGCGCACGCGCTCAGGCCAGCCTGGCAGCTTGTTGTCGACGTAGTCCAGCAGTTCTTCGGCGTAGTCGGTGATGCGGATGTAGTACATCGGGATTTCGCGCTTTTCGATCAGCGCGCCCGAACGCCAGCCGCGGCCATCGACCACCTGTTCGTTGGCCAGCACGGTCTGGTCGACCGGGTCCCAGTTCACGGTACCGGTTTTCTGGTAGATGATGCCCTTCTCCAGCATCTTCAGGAACATCCACTGGTTCCACTTGTAGTACTCCGGCTTGCAGGCGGCCATCTCGCGCGACCAGTCGATCGCCAGGCCCATCGACTGCATCTGCTCTTTCATGTGCTCGATGTTGGAGTAGGTCCATTTGGCCGGCGGCACGTTGTTGGCCATTGCCGCGTTTTCAGCCGGCATGCCGAAGGCGTCCCAGCCCATCGGCATCAGCACGTTGTAGCCGTTCATCCGCAGGTAGCGGTACATCACGTCATTGATCGTATAGTTGCGTACGTGGCCCATGTGCAGCTTGCCCGAAGGGTAAGGCAGCATCGAGCAAGCGTAATACTTGCCTTTTGGGAAACGTGGGTCGTTTTCGACCGCTTTGTAGGCGTCGATCGCCTTCCAGTGCGATTGGGCGGCTTTTTCGACTTCTGCTGGACTATATTTTTCTTGCATGATGGAGCGCACTAAAATTGGTGGATATGAACCCTTCATTATAACAATGCATTGGTGCGGCGCGTCAGAATGAGATATCAGGAATTTCCACCCCCTCCGGGCTTGGCCGGGCTGGTCGACTGCCTGTGGCTGTCGGAGGCGCCGGCCGGCCCTGCGCCGGGCGCCGTTCCGCCGGCGCTGGCGAAGCGGGTGCTGCCCGATAATTGCACCGATATCCTGTGGCAGGACAGCGGCGCCGCCTTCTTCGTCGGCATGATGAGCACCTGGTTCGATGTGCCGGCGACTGGGCGGCTGCGGACGGTGGCGGTGCGCTTCCGTCCGGGGGCGGCCAGCCTGTTCCTGGGGCGTGGGCCCGGTCAGGCTGGACTGCCGCTGGCGGGGCTGACTGATGCGCGCGCCGACCTCGACCAGCTGTGGGAGCGCTCAGAGGCCGAGCGTCTGGGGGACGCCCTGTGGTCGGTCGCCCGCAGCGACACCGAACGCCTGGCGCTGCTGACCGACGCCCTCTACGCCCGTCTCTCCCTCGCCGCGCCCGGCGCCCGCGCCGCCGCCGCCCTGGCCTCGCGCGTCGCCGACACCGCCAGCGCTGCAGCGTCGCGCGAGGCGGCAGTCGCGGCGGCCCGCCTTGCCGCCGCCGCGCCGGCGGGCCAATTGCTGGCCCTGCGCGCGGTCGCCGAACTGGAAGCGAGCGGCGGCGCCTTGCGTGTCGAAACACTGGCCGACAGCCTCGGCGTCACGCGCCAGTATCTGGCCACCCAATTCCGCGACCACGTCGGCCTGTCGCCCAAACTGTTCGCCCGCATCTGCCGCTTCCGCAGCGCCCGCGCCGCCGCGCTCGCCACCGCCACCGACGGCACGGCTCGCTACGGCCACGACTGGGCCGCCCTCGCCCTCGACAGCGGCTATTTCGACCAATCGCACCTGATCCGTGACTTCCACGACTTCACCGGCGCCTCGCCCGACGCCCATATAGGGAACCGGTAATCCGCCGCACCTTGTCGCGAGAAAGTTCGATTTTTAGCCGAAATTGACCAGACCAGACTTCTATTTCGTTCTCTTTTCCGGGAACTTTGTCTATTTTTTGCGGTCCAAAGAAAAAATCGAAAAAAAGACCCAAAAATAGATCGAAATAGAAGAGTGGTCAGACCAATTCAGCGCAAAAATCGAACTTTCTCGCGACGGAGGTAATCATGTCACCGACATCGAATGTCTGTATCGCCATCAGCAGCAAGACGCTGCGCGCCCTGCTCGAGTACCAGGAAGAGCAAGAGTGCGCATTCGATCCCGCCAGTCTGGCCGAGCTCGCCATTTGCGACTGGCTGGAACGCCAGCGCGAGCTGGCCAAGCCCAAAGGCCAGCGCGGCTACTTCTGGAAGAAGCTGTTCCTGCCCGACGGCACCCGGCTGCGCGTCTCCAACCACCGTATGACACGCTACGCTGCCATTGTCGGCGACAACCTCGTCTACGAGAGCATGACGACCTCGCCGAACCGGTTTGTGCAATCGACGCTGGGCCCGGCGCGCAACGCCTGGAATGTGGTGTATGTCCAGATGCCCGGCGAGCACGAATGGAAGATGGCCTTCCGTTTGCGCGTCGAGCAAGAAGCCGAGGCCCGCCGCAACGCCAAGCGGGCACCGACGCCCAAGCCTGCCGAACCAGCTATGCGGACAAGCGCCACCGAGCCTACGCCACGTTCCCTGCCGGACGGCCCGCTGCTGGCGCCAAAACTGCGGCCCGACGCCGAAGAGCGCCGGCGCAGCTACCGCCGGGCGGAAGACCTGCTGCTCGACTAGTTTCCATTTTTCCAATCGCCGCGCCGGTCAGCATGGCAAGATGCAGCCATCGCATACCAACCAAGAGGAGAACAGCATGATCAAAGGCTTGCGCACCGCCATCTACCCAACCCCCGACCTGGAAGCCGGCAAAGCCTGGTACAGCAAGGTCTTCCAGACCAAGCCCTACTTCGACCAGCCGTTTTACGTCGGTTTTGAAATCGGCGGCTTCGAGCTGGGCCTGGTGCCCGACGGCAAACCCGTCAAGCATGGCGTCCAGGCCTACTGGGGCGTGGACGACATTGCCAAGGAAGTCAAACGCATCGTCAAGCTGGGAGCGAGCGTTCACTCCGACATCCAGGAAGTGGGCGAACGCATCCTCGTCGCCGAGCTGGCCGATCCGTTCGGCAATCTGCTGGGCCTGATTGAAAACCCGCATTTCGACAGGGACAGGGTCGCGTGATACCATGCACCCCCTATGCGCAAACGCAATAACAAATCCATCCTGATCAAGACGCCCGACCAGGTCGAGCTGGCCCGCGCGGCCGGCCGGCTCGCGGCCGACGTGCTGACCTTCATCGCACCGCACGTCAAGCCGGGCGTCTCCACCGCCCAGCTGGACAAGCTGTGCAACGGCTACATCGTCAACACCCAGAAAGTCATTCCGGCCAACGTCGGCTATGGCGGCTTCACCGGCACCGTGTGCACCTCGGTCAACGAGGTGGTGTGCCACGGCATTCCCACGCCGAAGAAGATTTTGAAAGACGGCGACATCATCAACATCGACGTCGCGGTCATCAAGGATGAATGGTTCGGCGACACCAGCCGCATGTACTATGTGGGCACGCCGTCCAAGGCGGCGCAGAAGTTATGCGAAGTGACCTATGACGCCATGTGGGCCGGCATCCGCGCGGTCAAGCCGGGCAACCGCCTGGGCGACGTCGGCCACGCGATCCAGAAGCTGGCCGAAGCGGCCGGCTACAGCGTGGTGCGCGATTATTGCGGGCATGGCATCGGCATGGTGTATCACGAAGATCCGCAGGTGCTGCATTATGGTCGCCCGGGTACCGGGCTGCTGCTGGAGCCGGGCATGGTGTTCACCATCGAGCCGATGATCAACGCCGGCAAGCACGCCACGCGCGCGCTGCCGGATGGGTGGACGGTGGTCACGGCCGACCGCTCGCTGTCGGCGCAGTGGGAGCATATGGTGGCGGTGACGGAGACCGGCTTCGACGTGTTGACGCTGGCGCCGGGCGAGCAAACCCGGTAAACCAGGGTCTGACCCAAGGGTCAGACCCAGTCTGATCTACGGCCTGCGGTTCAAACCGGTCGGGTCTGACCCTTGGGTCTGACCCAGGTTTACCGGGTTTAGCGCAACGTCAGCTTCAACGCCGGCTTCTCCCCATAGTCCTCGTAGCGCTCATTGATGCCGCCGACGCAGTAAGTAAGCTCCTCCAGCAAGTCCGCCGGCATCTTCCCTGCATCGGTGATGACAATCTCCAGCACCTCATTCGGCTTGAGCTTGAAGCGCGTCATATTCTCATCGTCGCGCAGATAGGACAGGCAATCGACCCACGCATCAATGGTCGCGCCATAGCCCGAAGGGAACCCCAGTTCCGCCTGACATGCTGCGTGAAACGCAGCCTCATCGCCGATCGCGGCGCCGTTCAAAGTGGCAGTAGCCATTATTTCTTTTCCTTCGGATCGGTGACAAACCCAATGCGGGTCAGGCCATGCGACTGCGCCGCCGCCATCACCTGCGCCACCACTTCATAGCGGGTATCCTTATCCGCCCGCAGCTGCAAATCCGGCTGCTGCGGCAAGGCCGCCGCCTCGCTCAGGCGCTGTTCCAGCTCGCCCGCCTGCAAGGCATCGTTATTCCAATAAACCGTACCGGCGGCATCGATCGCCAGCGTCACCGTCTCCGCCTCCTGCGGCGCGGCCTTGGCCTGCGCCTTGGGCAATTCCAGCTGCACCGCATTGGTAAACATCGGCGCGCTGATGATGAAGATCACCAGCAGCACCAGCATCACGTCCACCATCGGCGTGACATTGATGTCCGCCATGGATTCCTTCTGCCGGTGGTGGTTGAAGGAGCCGAAAGCCATGCGCCTTAATCCCTGGTCAGGTAAGCGTGCAAGTCGTGCGCGAACGCGTCCAGTTCGGACAGCGTGATGCGGTTGATGCGGTTAAAGCCGTTATACGCCAGTACCGCGGGAATCGCCACGGTCAGCCCGACGCCGGTCATGATCAGGGCCTCGCCCACCGGCCCCGCCACCTTGTCGATCTGCACGGTACCTTGTGCCGATACCGCCGCCAGCGCATGGTAGATGCCCCACACGGTGCCCAGCAGCCCGACAAACGGCGCGGTGGACGCGATCGATGCCAGCAGCGTCAGACCCGACTCCAGCCGCGTGGTGGAAACGTGGATCGCATCGCGCAGCACGCGCGTAGCCTGTTCGCCGCGCCCCATTTCCGCCGCAATGCTGCCGGCCTTGGCATGCGCCAGCTGGCCGGCGCCGGCTTGCGCCACCGCCGCGAAAATGCCTTCCCGGTCGCGCGCGCCCATCAAGGCCACGCCATCCGCCACCGTCGGCGCATCCCAGAACGCCTGCACCACCGGCGCCGCGCGCCGGATACGCCAGGAGGCCCAGCCCTTCCACAGGATGAAGAACCAGGACGCCAGCGACATCGCCAGCAGCAGGTAAGCCACGGCGTGCGACAGCGCGTCGCCGCGCTGCCAGTAGCTGGCGAAGGTAAAGTGCTCCATCAGCCCTTCAGGCCCAGCACGTCGTACATATCGTACAGGCCGGCCTTCTTGTCGGCCAGGAAGGCCGCCGCGCGCAGCGAGCCGTTGGCGTAGTGCTGGCGCGAGGAAGACTTGTGGCTGATCTCAATGCGCTCGCCCTCGGTGGCGAACATCACGGTATGGTCGCCGATGATGTCGCCGCCGCGCACGGTGGCAAAGCCGATCGAGGAAGGATCGCGTGGGCCGGTCACGCCTTCGCGCGCGAACACGCCGCATTCCTTCAGGTCGCGCCCCAGCGCCTCGGCGATCACCTCGCCCATTTTCAGCGCGGTGCCGGACGGCGCATCGACCTTATGGCGGTGGTGCGCCTCGATGATCTCGATGTCGTAGCCGATGTCGAACTGCTTGGCCGCGAACTCCAGCAGCTTGAGCGTCACGTTCACGCCCACGCTCATGTTCGGCGCGAAGACGATGGCGGTCTTCTTGGCCGCTTCCGCGATGGCGGCCTTGCCCGCCTCGTCGAAGCCGGTGGTGCCGATCACCATCTTCACGCCATGCTCGGCGCAGTAAGCCAGGTGGGCCAGGGTGCCTTCCGGGCGGGTAAAGTCGATCAGCACGTCGGCGCCGGCCAGGCCGGCCGCCAGGCCGGACGTGATGGCCACTCCGGCCGGCTGGCCCATGAAGGCCGCCGCGTCGCTGCCCAGCGATGGCGAGCCCTCGCGGTCCAGCGCACCGGACAGGCGTGCCGCGGGCGCCTTCTGCACCGCCTCGATCAGCATATGGCCCATGCGGCCGCTGGCGCCGGCGATGGCGATATTCAATTGCTTCATGTCGTATCCTTGTTTATTGCTTCTGGCCCGATTCCTGGCCGCCCGGCAGCGGCGCCTTGGTCGTCAGGTTGGCCTTGGTTTCTTCGGCTTCCTTGAAATCCTTGAGCGGGCCGGCGATGCGCGCGATGTATTCGCGTTCGCTCGGCAGCTCGCCGCCTTCGAAGCGCTCCACCTTGCCGTCCTTGTCGAAGTACACCACCACCACGCTGGTGGTCAGCTCGCCGCTGCCCTTGGCCAGGCGGAACGGGTAATCCCAGCGCTGGCCGTGGAACACGTCCGCCATCAGGGGCGTACCGAGCAGGAACTTGACCTGGTCCTTCGTCATGCCCGGCTTGAGCTGGGCCAGCATCTCCTTGGACACGAAATTGCCCTGCTGGATGTCGGGACGGTAGGGCGAGAAGAACCACAGGAACTTCTGCACCTGGGTAATCTGCGTGGTCTGGGCACCCTGCGCGGCTTCCACCGGAGCCACCGGCGCCGGGGTGCTGGCGCAAGCCGCCAGGAGGGAGGCAGCCAGCAGCGGAGTGCTACGTTGCAACAAAGACAGCGGGGTGAGACGCATTTTATGAAACCTCAATTCCGTGAGCAAAAGTGCCTAAAACGCTATATCATAAAGCACTTCCCGCAACTGACGTTAGCAAACATGAGTAACAGCCCTACCGACCTGAAGGCGTCCGGCCTGAAGGCTACCTTGCCGCGCCTGAAGATCCTCGACATTTTCCAGAGCAGTCCCGTGCGCCATTTGACGGCGGAAGACGTGTACAAGCTGCTGCTGGCCGAGAATATGGACGTCGGCCTGGCCACGGTCTACCGCGTGCTGACCCAGTTCGAGCAAGCCGGCCTCCTGAACCGCAACCACTTCGAGAGCGGCAAGGCGATTTTCGAGCTCAACGAAGGTTCCCACCACGACCACCTGGTCTGCCTCGACTGCGGCCGCGTGGAAGAATTCGTCGACGAAGAAATTGAACAGCGGCAACAAAGTATTGCCGCCGAGCGCGGCTTCAAGATTGCCGAGCATGCGCTGGCGATCTATGGCACATGCACCAAGGTCAACTGCCCGCATAAGCACTGAGCGCGCCAACCCGGCAAATCCGGGTCAGACCCAAGGGTCTGACCCCGCCACTGCAAGCGGCGCTGACAGGATTTAGTGGTTGCTTAAAGCATTCGACAGCAGGCGCGAAGTAATATCCACAATCGGAATCACCCGTTCATACGCCATGCGGGTCGGCCCGATCACCCCCAGCGTCCCCACGATCTTGCCGTTCGCCTCATACGGCGCGGTGACCACGCTCATTTCATCCATCGGCACCAGCTGCGACTCGCCGCCGATAAAGATCTGCACCCCCGAGGCCTTGGACGACACGTCCAGCAGCTGCATCAGCCCCGTCTTCTGCTCGAACAGGTCGAACATGGCCCGCAGCGAGGACATATTCGACGACAGGTCCGACACTGACAGCAGGTTGCGCTCGCCGGCGATCACCATATCCTCCGCCGACTCCGCCATGGCCTGCGAGCCCGCCTCCACCGCCGCCTGCATCAGGCGCCCCATATCGTCGCGCAACTGGCGCAGCTCGTGCTGCAAGCGCCCGCGCACGTCCTCGAACGACAGCCCGGAATAATGCTGGTTGATGAAATTGGCCGACTGCTGCAGCTGGGCCGGCGTGTAATCGACATCGGTCAACAAAATACGGTTCTGCACGTCGCCCGACGGCGCCACGATCACCAGCAGCACCCGCTTCTCGCCCAGGCGCAGGAACTCGATCTGCTGGAACACCGACTCATGGCGCGGCGCCAGCACCACGCCGGCGAACTGGGTCAGCGAAGAGAGCATCTGCGCCGCATTGGCGATCAGCTTTTGCGGCTGCGGCGAGGCCGACTGCAGGCGCGCCTGCACCGCGCTCTCGTCGATATGCTGCACCGTGAGCAAGGTGTCAACGAAAATGCGGTAGCCGCGCGGCGTCGGCACCCGGCCGGCCGAGGTATGCGGGCTGGCCACATAACCCTGCTCCTCCAGGTCGGCCATGATATTGCGGATGGTGGCGGGCGACAATTCCAGTCCGGAAATCTTGGACAGGGCGCGCGAGCCCACCGGCTGGCCGTCGGCGATATACCGTTCAACCAGGGCCTTGAGCAGGGTTTGGGCACGAAGATCGAGATGCATACGCTTATTCTGCCAACTGTTGTTCCAGCCACGCAAGCAATTCATCCAAGGAAGCACAGACCGCATCCGGCCGCGGCGCCCCGTCCGGCAGCGCCACGCCACGCCGGTTCATCCACACCGCCCGCATGCCGGCCGCCTGCGCCCCCGCCACATCGAGCGCCAGGTCGTCGCCCACATACACGGCATCCTGCGGCGCCACTTCCAGCGCCTGGCAAGCGGCGCGGAAGATGCCCGGATCGGGCTTGAGGGCGCCGAAATGGGCCGCCGCCAGCGATACCTGGAAATGGTGGGCGAGGCCGATCACTTCAAGGTCGGCATTGCCATTGGAAATCGTGCCCAGCTGAACATGCTGGCGCAGCTTGAGCAGGCCCGGCAGCACATCGTCATACGGCGTGACCGCATTGCGCGCCGCGATAAAGTGCGCCATGGCCCCTTCCACATGGGCGCCATCCTCGCCCGCCGCGGCAAAGGCCGCGTGCAAGCTGGCCCGGCGCAGCGCGCCCAGGTCGACCAGCAGCTCGGGCTGGGCCGCCGCCAGCTCGGCGCGGTGGGCGCGCAAGTCGTCGATCGACCACTGCGCCGCCACGTTGGGCGCATGGGCGGCCAGCCAGGCGTGCAGCGTCACTTCCGCCTCGGCGATGACGGGCGCGATCGGCCACAGGGTATCGTCCAGGTCGAACAGGATGGCTTTAGGCTTCATGGCCGCATTGTACTCCGCCCGGTTGCAAGCTGTTACAAGGGAAAAGATGGGCAAATCGGCTAAAGAAGTGGCAAATGCACTAAAATAGGCGCCGATTTGGTCAAACCGACGTGGAGAATGTGCAATGAAGAGTAAGTACCTGAGTGCCGCCGCCGCGCTGCTGTGCGCCGCCGGCCTGGCCGCCTGTGGCGGCAAAGGCAACGGCAGCATGAGCCTGGGCGTCCAGGTGTTCGGCCTGGACCGCAGCGGCCTGGTGCTGCAAAACAATGGCGGTGACGACTTGACGGTGAACGGCACCGGCAATTATTACTTCGCCACCCTGATGGCGCCGGACAGCACCTTCAACGTCTCGATCAAGACCCAGCCGGACGGCGTCACCTGCACCCTGGCCAACAACACGTCCAGGATCAACTACTACACCTACCTGCAGACCACGGTGTCCTGCACCGCCGTACCCTACACCCTGGGCGGTAAAGTCAACGGCCTGAACGGCAGCGGCCTGGTGCTGACCAATGGCGCCCAGACCCTGGCCGTGCCGGCCGGCGCCACCACCTGGGAATTCGCCAGCAAGATCGGCAACGGCAGCATCTACGGCGTGACCGTGCTGGCGCAGCCGACCCGCAGCGAGAACGGCGCCACCGTCACCCAGAACTGCACGGTTGCCAATGGCACCGGCAAAATGCCGCAAGCGAACGTCAGCGACGTGGTCGTGACCTGCGTCAACTAATAAGGAAAGCAGATGAAAGCAAAACGCATTGGCGCGGCCCTGCTGGCCGCCACCCTGGCCGCCTGCGGCGGCAAGGCCAGTTTCGTCGTGGGCGGCCAGATCAGCGGCCTCAGCAACCAAGGCCTGGTACTGCAGCTGGACGGGGGTTCCGACCTGGCGGTGGCCGCCGGCGCCACTACCTTCAGCTTCCCCAACACGATCAGCTACGGCACCGAATACCACGTCACGATCAAGACCCAGCCCGACCACATGACCTGCTCGGTGGCCAACCCGACCGGTTCGGCCGGCCACACCACCAGCATCAACGTCGTGATTTCCTGCGCGCAGAACGCCTATACCCTGGGCGGCACGATCAGCAACCTGACCGGCGACGGCCTGGTCCTGGTCAACGGTTCGAATGGCAGCCTGACCGTCGTCAAGGGCGCCACCAGCTTCACCATGGGCGGCACGATCCCGGTGGGCACCGCCTACGGCCTGTCGGTGTACACCCAGCCGGCCAACCAGACCTGCAGCATCGCCAACGGCAGCGGCGTGATGGGCGACGCCAACCGCACCAACGTGGTCGTCAGCTGCACCCCGTGATATAAAGAAGTGGAATGACTGGGATTTCAAAAATAAATTGGAACAATATGTCGCGACGCAGCATAATCAATCCCGTCTCCTCCACTTCTTAACAGAAATGGATTTAGCCCGCCCCGAGCGGGCTTTTTTTTTGTTTTTGATTCAGACAGGCAGGTTGGCGAGGGCGACGTACGCCTCGACCGGCACGGCTTCCGGGCGGTCTTGCGGGTTGATGCCGGCGGCGATGAGCTGCTCTTCGGTGAACATGCCGGCCACGCAGTTGCGGATCACCTTGCGGCGCTGGGAGAACGCTTTCTGCACCACCGCTTCCAGGCGCGCCGCGTCGCAGGGCAGCGGATTTTCAATCGGGATCATGCGCACGATGGCCGAATCGACTTTCGGCGGCGGGTCGAAGGCTTCCGGCGGCACGATGAACAGCAGCGCCATGCGGTAGCGCCACTGCAGCATCACGGACAGCCGGCTGTAGGCCTTGGTGCCCGGCTCGGCCACCATGCGCTCCACCACTTCCTTTTGCAGCATGAAGTGCTGGTCCTGCACGATGGGCGCGAATTCGGCCAGGTGGAACAGCAGCGGCGAGGAAATGTTATACGGCAGGTTGCCCACCACGCGCAGCTTCTTCCCTTCCGGCACCGCGATGGTGCCGAAATCGAACTTGAGCGCGTCGCCGGCGTGGATGGTGAGCTTTTCGCGCGGATAGCGCTTTTCCAGTCGCGCCACCAGGTCGCGGTCCAGTTCCACCACGTGCATATGCGGCAGCGATTTGAGCAGCAGGTCGGTCATGGCGGCCAGGCCGGGGCCGATTTCCACCATGGTGTCGCCGGCAGCCGGGGCGATGGCGTCGATGATGTCGCCGAGGACGCGGTCGTCCTGCAGGAAGTTCTGGCCGAAGCGTTTGCGGGCGATGTGTTTCATAGTTCTTCTTTCTTATTGACTTGCTTGCACCATCTGCAGCGCGGCGGCCAAGGCGGCCTGCATGCTGGAGCAGTCGGCGCGGCCCAGGCCTTGCGCGGCCAGGTCGAGCGCGGTGCCGTGGTCGACCGAGGTGCGGATCAGCGGCAGGCCGAGGGTGATGTTGACGCCGTGGCCGAAGGTGGCGTATTTCAGCACCGGCAAGCCCTGGTCGTGGTACATGGCCAGCACGCAGTCGGCGTCTTTCAGGTATTTCGGCTGGAACAGGGTGTCGGCCGGGTACGGGCCGCGGGCGTCGATGCCGCGTGCGCGCGCCGCTTCCAGCGCCGGCGTGATGGTGTCGATTTCCTCGCGTCCCAGGTAGCCGTTCTCGCCGGCGTGCGGATTGAGGCCGGCCACCAGGATGCGCGGCGCGGCGATGCCGAACTTGGCGCGCAAGTCGGCATGGATGATGTCGAGCGTCTGGCCCAGGCTCTCCTGGGTGATGGCCGCGCTGACGTCCTTCAGCGGCAGGTGGGTGGTGGCCAGCGCTACACGCAACGGCGGCAACGGCGGCAACGGCGGCAACGGCGGCAACGGCGGCGCGGCGTCGGCGCCCTCCACGGCGTGCGGCTGGCCGGCCAGCATCATCACCACGCGCGCGGTGCCGGTCTGCTCGGCGAAATATTCGGTGTGGCCGGAGAACGGCACGCCGGCGTCGTTGATGGTGGATTTCTGCACCGGCGCGGTGGCGACGGCCTCGAACCAGCCGGCGCGGATGCCTTCGATGGCGGCGTCCAGCGTGGCCAGCACGTAGCGGCCGTTTTCCTTGTCCAGCACGCCCGGCTGCACGTGGGCGCCGAGCGGGATGTCCAGCGCGCACAGGCGGTCGGCGCCGAAATGCGGCAGGCCGGCGTTGCGCGCCGCCATGGTGGTGACGGCGCTGATGCGGATGTCGGGATCGATGTCGGCCGCGCTCATGGCCAGCAAGGCGGCGTCGCCCACCAGCACCGCGTTGACCTGGTGCCGCATGGCCCACGCCGCGCGGATCGCGATTTCCGGGCCGATGCCGGCCGGCTCGCCGGTGGTGATGGCGATGACCGGGCGGACTCCGGGGCGCGCGCTTGGGCGCCGTGGTGCAAGGTTGGCGCTCATGCTGGGCCCCGCCTCATTATTTCAGCGATTCGTCGCGGTATTCGACGTAGGCGCGGTCGCGCACTTCACGCTGCCAGTCTTCCACCGCTTCCACCAGCTTGCGCTCGCGCAGGGCGTTGCGGGCGGCGGCGCGCTGCTTCTCTTTCGAGACGTCGTCGGTCTTGCGCTCCAGGACTTCGATCAGGTGGTAGCCGAAGGAGGTCTCCACCGGCTCCGAAACCTGGCCGACCTTCAGCGCGTTCATGGCCTGCTCCATCTCCGGCACGGTGTCGCCCGGGTACAGCCAACCCAGGTCGCCGCCCTTGCTGGCCGAGCCGTCGTTGGAGAACAGGCGCGCCAGGTCTTCGAACTTGGCAGCCTTGTTGTCCAGGCGCTCCTTCAGTTCCAGCAGCTTGCGCTTGGCGTCGGCCGCGCTCATGGTCGGCGTGATCTTGAGCAGGATGTGGCGCACGTGGGTCTGCTGCACGGTTTCCGCCGCGGCCGCATCGGCCATGCTGCGCTTGTCGACCAGCTTCAGGATGTGGAAGCCGGCCGCGCTCTTGATGATCGGCGTGACCTGGCCCGGCTTCAGCTTGTTGAGCGCCTCGGCGAACAGCGGCGGCAGCGCGCTGCCCGGACGCCAGCCCACGGCGCCGCCCTGCAGCGCGTCGGAAGCGTCGGAATAGGTGGCGGCCATCTTGGCGAAATCGGCACCGGTGCGCAGCTGGCGCGCCACTTCCTCGGCGCGCTTCTGGCGCTGGGCGATCACGTCCGGCGAAGCGTTTTCCGGAATGCGCACCATGATCTGCGAGATGTTCAGTTCGAACTGCTCGGACGCGGCGGCCTTCTCGGCGGCGATGAAGTTGTCCACTTCCGCTTCCGAAATATTGATCTTGTTGTCGACCTCATACTCGCGCAGGCGCTGCATGATGATCTCTTCGCGGATCTCTTCGCGGAAGGCGGCGAAGGTGGTGCCTTCCTTTTCCATCTGGTTGCGCAGCTGCTGCACGGTCAGCTTCTGCTGCTCGGCGATGCGGGCGATGGCACGGTCGAGCATATTGTCGTCCACGCGCACGCCCATCTCCTTGGCCAGCTGCAGCTGGGCGCGTTCCACGATCATGCGCTCGAGCACCTGCTTGCGCAGTTCGGCAGCGTCGGGCAGGGCGACTTTCTGCTGCTGCATGCGCTGCACGATGGTGGCCACGCGCTCGTTCAGTTCGCGCTGGGTGATCACTTCATCGTTGACGATGACGGCGATGGCGTCGATCGGCGTGTTGGCCGACTGCCCCGGCGGCGTGAAGCCCTTCGATGGCGCAGCAGCGGCAGCCGGCTTGGCGGCAGCCGGCTTGGCGGCGGCAGGCTTGGCGTCTTGCGCCACAGCCGGAACAGCGAGGGAGGCACACAGCAGGGCAGCAGCTAATTTGATCGGGTGCATATCTGAAACGCTCATGTATCAGTGTTGAGGAAGTCGAAAGCTTAACGCACGCTTTCATTCACGCGGCGATAGCCGGGGATGCTGTTTTTCAGCACCTCCAGCGGGTTGCCGAGACCGAATTTGGACAAACCGTTCAGCTCCAGCTGGAAGAAGAACTGGGTCGAGGTCTTGTTGGCGGTAGTGACGAAACGCTGCGCGCCCATGCGGAATACCCAGCAGTCGCAGTTGTATTCCAGGCCCACCACGCTCTCCAGCACCTTGTGCTCGCGCAGCGAGTATGACACACGGCCCACGCCGAACCACTTGGACGACAGCGGCCACTGGGCCGACACGTCGGCGTTCTTGAAACTGTCGCGCACATAGCGGTAGCCCGCGTTGAACACCTTGTAGGTGCCCGGCGTGTACTGCACCGTCATGTTCGAGGTGGTGACCTTGCTGGTGGACGGGTTGTACTGCACCAGGCTGTCGATGCCCCAGGAATTGGAGATGCGGCCGGTCGCCGCCAGCAGCATGTCGGAACGGGTGCTGTTGACCGGCGTGGTGTTATCGATCTGCACGCGCTGGTCGGCGAAGTAGAAGCGCTGGCCGAACGCCAGGCGCAGGCGCTCGGCGCCGCTGCTCTCCAGGAAGCGCGACACCACGGCCGCCGTCACCTGGTTGGCGTCGCCGATGCGGTCCGAGCCGACGAAGCGGTTTTCGCTGAAGATCTGCGCGAAGTTGAAGGTGGCCGGCGCCGTGTCGAAGTTGGGGAACTGGTCCTGCTTGCGGTACGGCGTGTAGACGTAGAACAGGCGCGGCTCCAGGGTCTGGGTCGCCTTGTTGCCGCCCAGTTTGGCCTCGCGTTCGAACACCAGGCCCGAATCGAGCGAGAAGGTCGGCACGGCGCGGCTCAGGGACTTCGACGGATCGGTGCCGAAGGCGTCGAGCTGGTAGGCGCTGGCGTTCATCATCACCTTCGGCGTCACGAAGTAGGACGAGCCGATGATCGGGTAGCTCAGCTGCGGCACCACCACCAGGCGGTTGCCCTTGATCAGGTCCGGATGCCAGAAGCGCGTCAGTTCGGAGTCGACCTGCCAGTCGAAGCCGCCCACGTCATAGCGCGCCGCGTGCAGGTTGATGGCCGGCAGGCGGTCGTAAGGACGGGTCACGAACAGCGAAGGATTGGTCACCGAATCGGGATCCTGCAGCACGTGGTATTTCTGGGCGCGCGCGGTCAGGCTCCAGAACTCGCCCTGGTAGTCGGTGCGCAGCTCCTTGAGCAGCTGGCGCTCCGCCGACGAGGAAATGGTCTTGGAAAAGTCGTTCGGATAGTTGTTGTCCGAAGCGGCTCGCAAGTTCCAGCCGTAAGTCCAGTCCTTGGCCAGGGCCTGGGTGTGCACAGACTGCATCTGCCAGCGGTCGCGGTTCGCTTCCTTGTCGTTGGGCAGGTACTCGAGGAAGGTGCGGCCCTCGTAGTAGTTGCCGGCGTCGGTTTCGCCGATATAGCGGCCCACGGCGCCGAGCTGGAAACCGCGCCGCGAAATATAGCGCGGATACAGCGTCAGGTCGCGGTTGGGCGCGATGTTGAAGTAATACGGCACCAGCAGTTCGGCGCCGCCGCGCGAGTTGTACGAGGGCGTCGGCGGCAGCCAGCCCGAGCGCCGCGCGCCCGACAGCGAGAACGACAGCGCCGGCGTGCCCAGGATCGGTACGTCCTTGAAATAAATCAGGGTGGCGCCGGCGGTGCCCACGTCGCGGCCCTGGTCCAGGTTCAGCGAACGCGCCTTCAGGTACCAGTCGGGGTTGGGGCCCTGGCAGGTGCTGTAGGTGCCGTCCACCACCTGCGCTTCGTCTTCGTTCAGGAAGTTGATGCGCTGGGCCTTGCCCTGGGCGTTGTTGGCCTCCAGCTGGTAGGTGGGCTGCAGCGCATAGCCGCGCCCCGTTTCCATGTTCAGCTTCGTTTCATCGGCGGTGAAATAGTCGCCGAAGCGCCAGATGCGCACGCTGCCCTTGGCTTCCAGCTCCTGCTCCACCTGCTGGAAATTGGCCGAGTCGGCCGTCACGCGCGTCTTGTCGTGCACAACTTCCACGTCGCGCAGCAGGCGCAGTTCGCGCTCCGGACGCCCGGAAATATCTTCCGCGCGCACGGTGGTGACGGCGTTCTTGTCTTCCACGCGCGGCGCGCGTTTGACGGAATGCGACTGGGCATGGGCGGACGCCGCCGCGGTGGCGGCGGCAATGGCGGTCAAGGCGAACGCCCAGCGTTTCTTATTGTTGGGGGGAGCCTGGAACCGGGTCATGGGTGGTGGGGCGCGTGAAACACCATAAAGGCGATTTTTTAATGTGAATCCCTTATTATATGGGAATCTTTACCCACAACTGGTTTTCGCAGGCTGCTTTAATGTCTTTATTGTCTAATTCACCATCCGCAGAAGCCGATCCACGCCTTGCCGCGCTCACCGCATGGCTACAAGGCACGGGCCTGGTGGATGCCGCCTCGGGCCGTCCCGCCTCCGAGGACGCCAGCTTCCGCCGCTACTTCCGCTTCGACGTGCTGCCCGAACACCGCGCCGCCCTCGGCGCCACCCTGGTCGCCATGGACGCCCCGCCCGAGCGCGAGAACGTGCCGGCCTTCATGAAAGTGGACCGCCTGCTGGCCGATGCCGGCGTTTCGGTGCCGAAGATCGTCGCCGCCAGCCTGGAACAAGGCTTCGTGCTGATGTCCGACCTGGGCACGACCACCTACCTGCAAGCCCTGAACCACGATACGGCCGCCACCCTGTACGCGGAGGCGCTGTCGGCCCTGGTCAAGATCCAGCAGGCCAGCCAGCCCGGCGTGCTGCCCGAATTCGATCGCGCCTTCATGCTGCGCGAACTGAATATCTTCCCGGAGTGGTATATCGGCAAGCACCTGGCCGCCACCCTGGGCGACAAGCAGCAACAGGAACTGGACAAGGTGTTCGAAGCGATCCTGGCCAACTGTCTGGCCCAGCCCCAGGTCTTCATGCACCGCGACTACCACTCGCGCAACCTGATGTGGATGGACGAGGGCAACCCAGGCATCCTCGACTTCCAGGACGCGGTGTGGGGCCCGATCACTTACGACGCCGCCTCGCTGCTGCGCGACGCCTATGTGTCGTGGGACGAGGAGCTGGTGCTCGATTGGCTGATCCGCTACTGGCAGCATGCGCGCAGCGCCGGCCTGCCGGTGAAGAAGGACTTCGACGAGTTCTACAAGGACTTCGAATACATGGCCCTGCAGCGCCACCTGAAGATCCTCGGCATCTTCTGCCGCCTTAACTACCGCGACGGCAAGCCGAACTACCTGGGCGACCTGCCGACCGTGATGGAATACGTGCGCAAGACGGCCAACCGCTACCGCGACCTGAAGCCTTTGATCAAGCTGCTCGACGCGCTGGAAGGCACGGCGCCGCAGGTCGGCTACACCTTCTGAGAGGGCGACGCATGAAAGCCATGATCCTCGCCGCCGGCCGCGGCGAACGTATGCGCCCCCTGACCGACACCTGCCCCAAGCCGCTGCTGAAAGTGCGCGGCCGCCCGCTGATCGTCTGGCATATCCAGAACCTGGTGCGCGCCGGGATCACGGACATCGTGATCAACCACGCCCACCTGGGACATATGATCGAGGAAGCGCTGGGCGACGGCGCGCAGTTCGGCGCCAGGATCCAGTATTCGCGCGAAGCGGAAGCGCTGGAGACGGCCGGCGGCATCGCCAACGCCCTGCACCTGCTGGGCGACGAGCCTTTCCTGGCGCTGTCGGGCGACATCTACTGTCCGCACTTCGACTTTTCCGAAGCGCTGGACGTGCTGAAGGACAAGGACCACCGCGGCGACCCGTACCCCGCCCACGTGCGCGACATCGCCTGGATCTGGCTCACGCCCAACCCATGGCACAACCCGGAGGGCGACTTCGCCCTCAAGCTGTACACCGTTGCCAGCGAAGGTTCGCCCAAGTGGAACTTCGCCAATATCGGCGTGTACCGCCCTGAAATGTTCGCCGCCATCGCGCCCGGCCAGAAGGCCGGCCTGGGCAAGCTGCTGTTCGAGTTCGCCGACCAGGGCCGCATCGGCGGCGAGATCTACCAGGACGAATGGGTCAACGTCGGCACCGTCAAGCAGCTGGAAGAACTGAACGCATGAAGCCCTATTCCGACCGCCGCGCGCGCCTGCTGGCCACGATGGAGCCGGGCAGCGTGGCGGTCATCGGCACCGCCCCCGAAGTGGCGCGCAATGCCGACACTGAATACCCCTACCGCCACGACAGTTCCTTCTACTACCTGACCGGCTTCACCGAGCCGGAGGCGGTGCTGGTACTCCTCGCACCGCGCGGCACGGCAGGCGCGCAGAGCATTCTGTTCTGCCGCGAGAAGCATCTTGAGTCGGAAATCTGGGACGGCTACCGCTACGGCCCGGAAGCCGCGCGCGACGCTTTCGGCTTCGACGCCGCCTTCGCCATCGGCGCGCTGGACGAGCAGATGGTGCGCCACCTGTCCAACGCCACCGCCCTGTATGCGTCGCTTTCCCGCGGCGGCGAAGAGCAGCAGCGCCGCTGGTTCGACGGCGTGCGCCGGCTTTCCCGCAGCGGCACCACGGCGCCGCCCGTGCTGCGCGACCTGCCGCCGCTCATCGACGAAATGCGCCTGTTAAAGGACGACTACGAAAGCGCCATCATGCTGCGCGCCGGAGAGATTTCGGCCGGCGCCCACGCGCGCGCCATGCGCTTCGCGGCCGCACAGCGCGGCGCCAGCGGCGGCCTGCACGAATACGAACTGGAAGCCGAACTGCTGCACGAATTCCGCCGCCACGGCGCGCAATTCCCCGCCTACACGCCCATCGTCGCTTCCGGCCCCAATGCCTGCGTGCTGCACTACAACGCCAACAACCGCCGCATCGCCGACGGCGACCTGGTGCTGATCGACGCCGGTTGCGAGCTCGATGGCTATGCCTCCGACATCACGCGCACCTTCCCCGTCAACGGCCGCTTCAGCCCGGCCCAGCGCGAGCTGTACGAACTGGTACTGGCCGCCCAGCAAGCCGCTTTCGACGCCATCGCACCTGGCCGCAAATACCACGACGCACACGACGCGGCCGTGCGCGTGCTGGCGCAGGGCATGCTCGACACAGGGCTGCTGCAGGGCACGCTGGACGACGTGCTGGCCGAGAAAAAATTCACCCGGTTTTACATGCACGGCACAGGTCACTGGATCGGCATGGACGTGCACGACGTCGGCCTGTACCGCGACGTCGCGCGTGAAGACAAGCCATCGCGCCTGCTGCAGCCAGGAATGGCGATGACGGTGGAACCGGGCATCTACGTGCGCCCGGCCGAAGGCGTACCCGAGAAATACTGGAACATCGGCATCCGCATCGAGGACGACGTGATCGTCCGCGGCGGTGGCTACCAGCTGTTGACGGGCGACGCGCCCAAGACAGTGGCCGAGATTGAAGCTTTGATGAAATGATTGATTACGAAATCGCCATCTGCGGTGCCGGCCCGGCCGGCATGGCGCTGGCGGCGCTGCTGGTGAAACGCGGCGTCGACGCGTCGCGCATCGCGCTGATCGACGCCAAGCCGCTCGAACAGGCCATGCAGGACCCGCGCACGCTGGCCCTGTCCTACGGCAGCCGCCAGATCCTCGAACAGGTGGGCGCCTGGCCGATCCATGCCACCGCCATCCACGAAATCCATGTCTCGCGGCGCGGCCAGTTCGGCCGCAGCATGATCACGCGCGACGAGCACAGACTGCCCGCGCTGGGCTACGTCACGCGCTACGGTGCCATCGTCGAAGTGCTGGGCCTTGTCTGCAGGCGGCTGGGCATCGCCACCCTGCGCCCGGTCCGCGTGACCGGCAGCGGCGAAGCAAGCGACAGCGTCACCCTGCACCTGGAGAGTGAAGGCGAAAGCCCGCGCGTGCTGCGCGCCGCCGTCGTGGTGCAGGCCGAGGGCGGCCTGTTCGGCGAGCAAGCCGACAAAGCCGAAACGCGCGACTACCGGCAGACCGCCGTCATCGCGCAGGTGCACGCCAGCGCCCCGGTCGCGCACCGCGCCTACGAACGCTTCACCAACGAGGGTCCGCTGGCACTGCTGCCGCAGGACGACGGCTACTCGCTGGTATGGTGCGCCCGCCCCGCCAGCGCCCAAGCCATCCTCGGCCTGGACGATGCCGCCTTCCTCGCCAAGCTGGGCGAAACCTTCGGCGAACGCCTCGGCAGATTCACGCACGCCACGCGCCGCCTCGCCTTCCCGCTCGGCCTGAACGCCGGCGTCACCGGCAGCGCACGCAGCGTCGCCATTGGCAATGCGGCGCAAACCCTGCACCCGGTGGCCGGCCAGGGCCTGAACCTCGGCCTGCGCGACGCCGCCGAACTGGCGCGCGCCCTGGCGCGAGGCGCCACGCCGCAAGCGCTGGCCGAATACGCCGCGCAGCGCCGCCGCGACCGCAGGCTGACCGTGCGCCTGACCGACACCATGGCGCGCATCTTCGCCAACGAATCGGCCCTGCAGCCCCTGCTCGGCCTTGGCCTGGCCGCCATCGACGTCGCCGCCCCGGCGCGCGCCGTGCTGGCCGAGCTGATGATGTACGGCCGCCGCTGAAGGAAAGCCATGCCGCGCCTGACGCCAGCCCTGGCCCTGCTCGCAGCCTTGATGCTGCCCGGCGCGCAGGCACGCGACAAGATGTCCTGGCTGATGCCGGACGTACCGCCCGCCTCGATGCCGGTGGACGGCAAACCCAGCAACGGCATCGCCGACCAGATCGTGCTGTACATCACAGCACACTGGCCCGAGGCCGACCACCACTTCATCTACGCCAATCCCAAGCGCACCTGGCTGATGATCGAGCGCGGCGAACAAGCCTGCGTGGTGGCAGCCCTGCGCAACGCCGAGCGGGACAAGCTCTCCTACTTCGTCAACACCAACCTGGTGCCGCCACTGCAGCTGGTGGTGCAGGAAAATACCCTGCCACGCCTGCCGCTGAACGCGCATGGCGAAGCCGATCTGCAGAAGGTATTGAGCGATCCCGCCTTGCGCGGCATCGTGGTCGAGCGCCGCAGCTACGGCGCGGCAATGGACGAATTGCTGGCCAAGCGGCCGGCCGGTTCGCGGCTGGAGACCACATCGGTGGGCGACTACGGCCGCAATGTGCTGAAGCTGGTGCTGCGGGGCCGTGCCGACTACACCCTCGACTACGACTACGCGCTGCAATACGCCAGCAAGACCGAGCCGGACATCGGCAAGCTGCAAACGGTACCGATCGCCCAGAACAACAAGCCCATGCTGGGCGGCATCGCCTGCCCGCGCAACGCCTGGGGCATGGCCGCAGCAAAGCGCATCGACCAGATCGTTGGCACGCAGGAGGGCGCCGCCGCCATGATCAAGGCCCAGAACAGCTGGCACACCCCCGCCTCGCTGCACCGCTACGCCACGCAGATCGCCGACTTCCAGCGCCAGCGCTCGCGCCCTGCAAAGTAAAAAAGGGGACGTACCCCATTTTCCCGACCCGCGGAAAAAAGTGTTACGTCCCCTTTTTCAGGGCGCCAGGCCTGCGGCTTACTCGGCGGCTTTCACCATGTCTTCCAGGACTTTCTTGGCGTCGCCAAAGACCATCATGGTCTTGTCCATGTAGAACAGCTCGTTGTCCAGGCCTGCATAGCCGGACGCCATCGAGCGTTTGTTGACGATGATGGTTTTCGCTTTGTAGGCTTCCAGGATCGGCATGCCGGCGATCGGGGACTTGGGGTCCTTCGCCGCCGGATTCACCACGTCGTTCGCGCCCAGCACCAGTACCACGTCGGCTTGCGCGAATTCGCTGTTGATGTCTTCCATTTCGAACACCTGGTCATATGGCACTTCGGCTTCCGCCAGCAGCACGTTCATATGGCCCGGCATGCGGCCTGCGACCGGGTGGATCGCGTACTTCACCGTCACGCCGTGGTGGCCGAGCTTTTCGACCAGTTCCTTCAGCGCGTGCTGGGCGCGTGCCACCGCCAGGCCGTAGCCCGGAACGATGATCACGGTCTCGGCATTCTGCATCAGGAACACGGCGTCGTCGGAGGAGCCCGACTTGACGTTGCGCTGCGCCTGCGCGCCACCGGCCGCCGCGGCGGAAGTGTCGCCGCCGAAGCCGCCCAGGATCACGTTGAAGAACGAGCGGTTCATCGCCTTGCACATGATATAGGACAGGATGGCGCCCGAGGAACCCACCAGCGAGCCGGCGATGATCAGCATCGAGTTATTGAGCGAGAAGCCGATCCCCGCCGCCGCCCAGCCGGAGTAGGAGTTCAGCATCGACACCACCACCGGCATATCGGCGCCGCCGATCGGGATGATGATCAATACGCCGAGCACGAAGGCAATCGCCGTCATGATCAGAAACGGCACCCAGGCCGGCTCGCTGCCGCCGCTGAACACGAACACCAGGCCGAGGCCGACCATGACCAGCGCCAGCACCAGGTTCAGCATGTGCTGCCCGCTGAATACCACCGGTGCGCCCTGGAACAGGCGGAACTTGTACTTGCCGGCCAGCTTGCCGAAGGCGATCACGGAACCGCTGAAGGTAATCGCGCCGACGAAGGTGCCGATGAACAGTTCGATGCGGTTACCCATCGGCAGCGCTTCGCCGCGCGCCGCGATGCCGAAGGCGTGCGGTTCGGCCACCGCGGCAACGGCGATACAGACTGCCGCCATACCGATCAAGGAGTGCATTGCCGCCACCAGCTCGGGCATCTTGGTCATCTCGACGCGCTTGGCCAGCACGGCGCCGATGCCCCCGCCAACCAGCACGCCCAGCGCCACCAGGCCGAGGCCCAGCCCGCCGGAACCGCCAGCCGCTGCAGCTGCCGCCGCGTCGGCCTTCAGGCGCAGGATGAGGGCGATGGTGGTGACGGCGGCAATCGCCATCCCCGCCATGCCGAAGGCGTTGCCCTTGCGTGCCGATGCCGGCGACGACAGACCTTTCAGCGCCTGGATGAAGCAGACCGACGCGATCAGGTACATCATCGTGACAAGGTTCATGCTGATGAAGCTCATGCCTTGCCTCCTTCCGACGCCGCCTTCTTTTCCTTCTTCTTGAACATCTCCAGCATGCGCTGGGTGACCAGGAAGCCGCCGAACACATTGACCGCGGCCAGCGCCACGGCGACCGTGCCCATGATTTGTCCAACCAGGCCCTCGGTCAGCGCGGCCGCCAGCATGGCGCCCACGATGATGATGGCCGATACCGCATTCGTTACCGCCATCAGCGGCGTATGCAGCGCCGGCGTGACGTTCCAGACCACGTGATAGCCCACATACACGGCCAGCACGAAAATGATCAGGTTGATGATGGTGTGACTGACTTCCATTCCTCTCTCCTATTTCCGCAACTGTTCGCCGCCATGGCAGACCAGGGTTGCTTTGATGATTTCATCCTCGCGGTCGATGACCAGCTTGTCCTCTTTATCGATGACCAGCTTGAGGAAGTCGAGCACATTGCGCGCATACAGGGCGGAGGCGTCCGCCGCGACGTGGCAGGCCAGGTTCGGCTCGCCGACGATGTGCACGCCGTGCTTGACCACCGTCTTGCCCAGTTCGGACAAGGGACAATTGCCGCCCTGCTCCACCGCCAGGTCGACGATGACGGAGCCCGGCTTCATGGCCTTGACGGTGTCTTCGGAGATCAGCACCGGCGCCGGGCGGCCCGGGATCAGTGCCGTGGTGATGATGATGTCGGCCTGCTTGGCGCGTTCATGCACCAGCTCCGCCTGGCGTTTCATCCATTCAGGCGGCATCGGCCGCGCATAGCCACCGACGCCTTTGGCGATTTCGCGCTCTTCGTCGGTCAGGTAGGGCACGTCGATGAATTTGGCGCCGAGCGACTCCACCTGTTCCTTCACCGGCGGACGCACGTCGGACGCTTCGATCACGGCGCCCAGGCGCTTGGCGGTCGCAATCGCTTGCAGGCCTGCCACGCCGACGCCCATGATCAGCACACGGGCAGCTTTCACGGTACCCGCTGCGGTCATCAGCATGGGCATGAAACGCTGGTAAGTATTCGCGCCAACCATCACGGCCTTGTAGCCCGCGATATTGGCCTGGGAGGACAGCACGTCCATCGACTGGGCGCGCGTGATACGCGGCACAGCTTCCAATGCAAACGCGGACAGGCCGGAAGCCGCCATGGCCGCAATGTTTTCCCCATCAAAAGGATTCAGCATGCCGACCAGCACGGCGCCAGACTTCATCTGGGCCCGCTCCTCGGCATTCGGGGCGCGTACCTTCAGTACCATGTCCGCGCCCAGTGCCTCCGCAGCGGTGCCAATGGTGGCGCCGGCAGCGGCATATGCTTCGTCTGTCACCGAGGCTGGAATGCCGGCTCCCGCCTGCACGATCACCTGGTGCTTAACTGCTAGTTTCTTGACCGTCTCGGGCGTTGCCGCCACCCTGGTCTCCCCCGGCCTTGACTCGGCCGGTACGCCAATCTTCATAATGCCTCCAAATAGTGGGAAAAACTGACTAAAATCTAACATGAAATGAACAAGGGGCAACATCAGGTATGCCGAATTGTTGCGATGCACCAGGATTTCACACTGTGGTAACAACGAAAGGGCAAGATCAGGCTACAATGTCGGGTCTTCTGAGGATGGACTAACATGCCGCGCACCTGGAAACCGAATGTCACAGTCGCCGCCGTCATTGAACGCGACGGGAAGTTTCTTCTGATCGAGGAAGAAACCAGTGACGGCATTCGCCTGAACCAGCCGGCCGGCCACCTCGATCCCCTGGAGTCGCTGGAACAGGCCGTTATCCGCGAAACCCTGGAAGAAACCGCCTACGATTTCACCCCGACCGCCCTGGTGGGCATGTATATGTCGCGTTACCGCTCGGCACGTACCAAGCAGCTGGTGACCTTCCTGCGCTTCGCCTTTTGCGGCGAAGTGGGTGATTACTATCCCGACAGGCCGCTGGATGAGGGCATCCTGCGCACGCACTGGATGACGCGCGACGAAATCGCGGCCTGCCGCGAACGCCACCGCAGCCCCCTGCTGCTCACCTGCGTGGACGAATATCTGGCGGGTAAGCGCGCGCCGCTGGAAATCCTCCACACCCACGCATCGGTATTCGAGGAAGTCTGAGGACTTCCTCTAAGTTTGGACAAATTACAACATGAGCAAGAAAAAAGTGGTCATCGGCATGTCCGGTGGCGTCGACTCTTCCGTTTCCGCTTGGTTACTGAAAGAACAGGGCTATGAAGTTGTCGGCCTGTTCATGAAGAACTGGGAGGACGATGACGATTCCGAATACTGCTCCACCCGCCAGGACTGGATCGACGCGGCCAGCGTGGCCGACGTGGTGGGCGTGGACATTGAAGCGGTCAACTTTGCCGCCGAATACAAGGACCGCGTGTTCGCCGAATTCCTGCGCGAATACCAGGCCGGCCGCACCCCGAACCCGGACGTTTTGTGCAATGCCGAAATCAAGTTCAAGGCCTTCCTCGACCACGCCATGCACCTGGGCGCGGACCTGATCGCCACCGGCCACTATGCGCGCGTGCGCCACAACGCGGCGAGCGGGCGCCACGAGCTGCTGAAGGCCGTCGACCACACCAAGGACCAGAGCTACTTCCTGCACCGCCTGAACCAGGCGCAGTTGTCCAAAACCCTGTTCCCGCTCGGCGAAATCCCGAAAACGGAAGTGCGCAAGATCGCCGAAAAACTGCAGCTGCCGAATGCGGCCAAGAAGGACTCCACCGGCATCTGCTTCATCGGCGAGCGTCCGTTCCGTGAATTCCTGAACCGCTACCTGTCCTACAAGGCCGGCCCGATCAAGACGCCGGACGGCAAGGTGGTGGGCGAGCACGTCGGCCTGTCCTTCTACACCCTGGGCCAGCGCAAGGGCATCGGCATCGGCGGCGTAAAGACTTACCAGAACGCCGACGGTTCTTCCGACGCCTGGTACGTGGCGCGCAAGGACGTTGAAAACAATACGCTGTGGGTGGTGCAGGGCCACGACCACCCGTGGCTGCTGTCGGAAGGCCTGCATGCGGGCCAGGCCAGCTGGGTGGCCGGCGTGGCGCCGGAAGCGGGCCGCATCAGCGCCAAGACCCGCTATCGCCAGGCCGACGTGCCTTGCGACGTGGCCGCCAATGGCGACAGCGAGTTCGCGCTGAAATTCATGGATGCCCAGTGGGCCGTGACGCCGGGCCAGTCGGCCGTGCTGTACGACGGCGATGTCTGCCTCGGCGGCGGCATCATCGACGGCTCAAGCTTCGTCTGACCCAGGGGCCGGGCTGGCGCCTTGCGTGCCGGCCTGCGCCTTCTGCTGGCGCTTCACCGTCGCGATGACGGTGTTGCGGATCGTCTTCAATACCGTGCCCGCGTTGAACGGCTTCACGATGTAGCCGTTGATGCCCATGGCATGGGCTTTCTGGATCGTGGCCTGGTCGAATTCCGACGACACCATGAAGATCATGGCTTTCGGCCAGTCCTTGCGCATGGCCAGCATGGCCGGCTCGTCGGCTTCGATGCAGTCGCGCGAAATGCAGATGATCTGCGGCTGGTGCTTGATCAGCAGCACATTGCCTGCCACACAGGTGTGCGCCTGTCCGACCACGTCGTAGCCGCCGTCCAACAGCACCGTGTTGAGAAGGCCGCGTGCTATGGCGCTGCTGTCGATTAGAACCGCTTTTAACATCGGGAGGTTTAACGGTGGTCCCAGGCCAGCATATTCCAGCTCACGCCGATCCGGACATCCGTCTTCAGTTGTACCAATTGACGAGAAAGATACAACATCTCGCGCTCTTTTCGTAGGCTTTCGCCCACTTTGTCCTTCAGGATGCCCGCGCCGGCCATGATTGCGTCCAGAGTGCCGTATGTGCGCAACAGTTTGGCGGCGGTCTTCACGCCCACGTTGGAGACGCCGGGGATCGAATCGGTCTCGTCGCCCATCAGCGCCAGCAGGTCCGGCAACATGCCTGGGGTGACGCCCCACTTCTTCTCCACCCAGGCGCGGTCGTGCCATTCGGACTTGAAATGGTCCCAGATGCGGGCGCCTTCGGCGATCAGGCAATGCAGGTCCTTGTCGGTCGTGGCCACCACGGCCTCGCCGCGGTTTTCCGTCAGCCAGCGCGTGACCACGGTGCCAATCACGTCGTCCGCTTCCACCTCGGGGATGGCGATCGGGCACATGCCGATATTGGTCAGCTGCATATAGAACTCGGGGAGCGCCTCGCGCAGGACTTCCGGCATCGGCTGCCGGCCTTCGCGGTAGCCTTTGTACAGGGTGTGGCGCCAGGTGGGGCCGCCATAATCGAAGGCTGGCAGGATATGGGTCGGCTCGTGGCCGTTGACCAGGCGCTGGAATGCGTTGAACGCATGGCGCATCGCTATCTCGGCTTTGAGGTCGGAGTCCGGCTCCGGACTCGCCTCATACACGCGCCGCACAATATTCAAACCGTCAATGGCCAGCAATCTTCCCTTCATGCCGACATTTTACCGCACAGCTAACGGTCAACCTGCATCAGCGCAGAAGTTCGTAGGGGCCGCCGCGCTCGAGGGCGCGCTGGTAGGCGGGGCGGGCGTGGATGCGCTCGAGGAAGGCTTGCAGGCGCGGGTGGCCGGCCCCCAAGCCGGCGCGGGCGGCAGCGGCTTCGAGCGGGAAACTCATCTGGATATCGGCGGCGCTGAACTCATTGCCGGCGAACCAGTCGCGCGCGGCCAGCTCGCCTTCGAGGAAGGCCAGGTGGCGATCGATGTTGGGCTGCACGAAGCTCGCCATCACCTTCTGCGCAATGGCGCGCTTGATCGGCTTGACGAAGAATGGCGCCGGTGAAGATTCGACCTTATCGAACACAAGCTTCATCAGCAGCGGCGGCATCAGCGAGCCTTCCGCGTAATGCATGAAGTAGCGCCAGCGCAGCTTGTCCGGCGTGCCGGCAGGAGGCACCAGGCGGTCGTTGCCGTGCTTCTCGACCAGGTACTCGAGGATCGCCCCCGATTCTGCAATGATATTGCCCTCATGCTCGAGCACTGGCGACTTGCCCAGCGGGTGCACCTTGGTCAATTCCGGCGGGGCCAGCATGGTTTTCGGATCGCGCTGGTAATGCTTGATTTCGTACGCCAGCCCCAGCTCTTCCAGCAACCACAGCACGCGCTGCGAACGGGAGTTATTGAGGTGGTGGACGATGATCATGGACGCGCTCCGGAGGGTTAAAATGGAGCCATGACTTTACCATTGACCCGGGAATCCATCGCAACACTCGTGCACGAGTTCTACGAGGGCGTGCGCGCCGACCCCGAATTGGGGCCGGTATTCAACACCGCCATCGACGATTGGGAGCCGCACCTGGCGCGCATGGTGGAATTCTGGAGCACTACCATGCTGGGCACGAAGAGCTTCCAGGGCAATGTCTACGGCAAGCACATGGCGCTGCCCGGCGTGCAGCCACAGCACTTCCAGCGCTGGCTCGCGCTGTTCCAGTCAACCGCGGACCGTCTTTTCGAACCTGCGGCTGCAGAGGAATTCCGCCGCGTGGCCAGCCGAATTGCGCAAAGCCTGCAATACGGCTTCTTCGGCCAGGTGCATTTCAGCTGAAGGCGTCGGCGGCACGCATCACGGCGTAGCTGGCCTGCCAGCGCCGCAGCGCGGACGGCAGCACCTGCATCGGCTGCGGCGCCACGATAAAGTCCCCGGCCGCGTGCGCGCAACCCGCTTCGCACACATGGAGCCAGTCCAGCAGGTCGGACACTTCGCAGCAGCCCGCGCATGCCGACTCGGACAATATCAAGCGCTGCGCTGCGAGACCGGACTGCGCCACCAGGCCGTCAATCTGCGCCGCCAGCGCCGGCGGCACCGACAGCGGCAGGGTCAGCTCCATCGTCAGCGCGAACCCGTCAACTTCCCACATCCGCAGGGCGGCCAGTGCATCACACACAATGTGAAGCACGAACGCTTCCTGCAGGCCTTGCGCTGCCAGCGCATCGGCGAACTCGGGAAGCTGAAGCATGCCGCGTTCCGGATGGCGCCAGCGCACTGAGGCGCCGACGCAGGCCACGCTGCCATCGCCCGCCACCACGTGCGGCTGGCACCAGAGTTCAAACTGGCCCAGTTCGAGCGCGTTACCAATCAAATTTCACCTCCGCAGAGTAAGAGCGCTGTGGATACGGGTGGTAGTTCCAGTACTTGTAGTTGTTCGCATTGTCGATGCCGAAGGCGGCGCTCCAGTGCTTGTCGAAGCGGTAGCGCACGCGCGCGTCGACCGTGAAGTACTTGCTGGCCGCCGTGTAGGCGAAGCCGTTGATGTCCGAATTATCCAGCGTCGAATACTGCTTGCCGCTGTAGCGCGCGGCCAGGGTGGCACACAGCTTGTCGTTCACACGGTAAGTCGCCACTGCGCTGGCGCGCCATTCCGGAATGCGCGGCTGCCATTTGCCCACGCTGGCCGGGAAATTCGCGTTACGCTTGATCCTGGAGTCGGTCCAGGTCAGGCTGGCCTGCATATCCAGCCCCTCCACCAGCACATTTTCGTTCGACCAGGCGGTTTCCAGCCCGTGGGTGCGGATCAGGTCCACGTTCTGCACGTTGGTCACGTTCGGCGTCACCAGCACATTGGTCTGCGCATACAGCGCATCGCTGTTGCGTTCAAAGAAGGCCGTCAGGCGCAGCGCCGAATTGCCGACCAGGCGCTCGGCGCTCAGCTCCGTGGTCCACGAACGCTCCGGCTTCAAGTTCGGGTCGTTGTTGACCAGGATGCCGGTGTTGTTGATGCCCCCCTGGTACAGTTCGGACACGGTCGGCATGCGTACGGCGCGGCCGGCGGATGCCTTCAGCGTCCAATCCTCATTGGCCTGGTAAGCCAGCGCCGCCTTGGGCGAGAAGTAATTGCCGCTGCGTTCGGGATGGTGCACGACCGTGGTTGCGTTGGCGGTTTCGCCATCGCGGCCTGCCCAATGTTCAAAGCGTGCGCCAAGCACGGTCTTCCAGTCCTGCGACAGCTTCCAGGTGTCCTGCGCATACAGGCTGTCGATGCTGGTGCGGCCCGAGAAAGCCTGGTTGCGCGCACCGGGTTCGCCGTTCAGCCAGTCGGTGGTAGCGCGTTCGACCGTGGACAGCTTATACGCCGCGCGCTGGTAGCCGAAGTCGAAAATATGCGCGCCGCGCATGCCGCCGGGGCGATACACACCTTTCAGCGCCAGCGTATTCCATCCGGTGCCGCCCTGGTCGACGATACGGCCGGCGCCGCCCGTCGCCGCCGCAGGGCGAGCAGTGGCCGGTGCGCGCAGGATGTCCTTGCTGTAGTCATACAGGCTGGCCCCCAGCTCCCAGTCGAACACGCCCTTGGTATTGCTCTTCACGGTCAGCCCGTGCATCAGGTGGCGCAATTCTTCCTTCGACGAGTTGAAATCGGAAGCGGCCAGCGTAAAGCTGCGGCCATCGATCACCACCGGGCCGCTGAAGACAGGATTGCCTGCCGCATCGCGCAGGTAGGTATTCGGCGAACCATGCGAGTCGTTTTGCCACCAGCCCAGCGAGTAGCTGGCGCGCACGGTCGGCGAGAAGTCGTAGGCCAGCTTGACCTTGGCGTGATCCTGCACGGTGCTGTACTGGGTTGCGGTGCCGAGCACATACTGGTCGCGGTTGGTGCGATCCTTGTCGATCACCGCGCCGGTAACGGGAATGCCTGCACCGCCAACCCTGCCGGCGGACACCGCGCGGGTGGTGTAAGACTGCGGCTGGCCATCGCTATCGGTGCGGTTCACACTGAGGAACCAGGACCACGCGCCTAGGCGGTTGCCAAGCGACATGCTGGACTGGCGCGCCGTGGAGGTCATCTTCGTGCTGTACAGTTCAAACGGCTGGCGCACATAGCTTACCCGCGCATGCGCTTCGAACTGCTTTGGCATGCGCGTCACGTAATCGACGACAGCGCCGACCGAGTTGCCGCCGTAGGCTGCGGAGAAGGGGCCGTACAGCACATCGACCCGTTCGATTTCCTCCGGCGCCACCATGCCCCAGCGCGGCGCGAAGGTGGCGCCGTTGCCAAGGTAGTTCGACAGCAGCACGCCATCCGCAAATACCGCCGAACGCGCGCTGTTGCCGGTGCCCGAGGCGCGGGTAGACAGCACCGCGTGGTTGTAGTCGCCGATATAGCGCTTGCGCACCAATAGGCTAGGCAGGTATTTGAGCGCGTCTTCCGCATCGCTGGCGTTGACCTGCTCTTCGATCTGGGCGCGCGTGATGCCCTCGATCGTGGTCGGGATCTGGGTCGGCAGCGAAGTCGGATGGTTGCCGGCGATGACGACGGTGCCTACCAGCTTGAGCGGCGATTCCCCTTCGTGGTCGGCAAACGCCGGGGCCGAACAGGTGGCCAGCACGGCTGCGGCCAGGGGAATGAGGCGGGTGTTCATGATGCTTCCTTTCTTGTGTTGCGAGCAGTGGCCTTGCGACCGCGCCGCCAAAGGGCGCGTGCAATGCAAGGCTGTCAGGAATACGGCGGAAGGATCAGGCGGAAGGTGGTGCGCGCGACGGCGGGGCAAGGCGTTCCTGCTGCGGCAGCGTAGCGGACGCCACCAGTTCGGGCGCCTCGCGCGAAGGCAGCGTCAGGACCAGCGCCAGGCCGGCCGGTGACGGCGGGGCGGCAGGCAGGTCGGCCTGCACCACGCAATAGCCGCACTTCTGGAGAACGTGATGGGCCTTGGGCTGCTGCTGGGCGTGGCAATGCGCCACGTTGTTCTCGCCGCAGGCTGCGGCCAGCAGCGTGGACAGTGTCGGCGCGGAGACGACCATCAGCATCGCGAACAGCGCGATCCTGACTATCCCGGCAATCTGTCTCCTGCTCCAGCCCACGATGGCTCCCGCAATGCAAACTCAATAAGTAGCATTGTAGGTACACGTTTTAGGGGGCGACATGCCCTAGATCAAGTTTTTACTTGCCCGGCCCGCCTCGCGGCTGCTATCGTAAATATTTCAGTTATGACATCGCACATGGACCATTTACTCGCTATCGAGCTGGCAGGATCGTTGTTCGTCCTGTCCTGCCTGCCTAACTGGCTGGCAGGAAAATGGTATGCGGCGCACGGCGCACCGCCGGCTCTGCGGCGGTCGTTCGTGATCAACCTGGTGCTGGCCCTGCTCGGCATTGGCCTGGCCTGCGCGGCAATAGCGATGGAAATGCGCGAACCCAAGCCGATGCTGACGTTCGCCTTCGGCCTGCTGGGGCTGGCGGGACTGCTCGTTTCCGCTGCGCTGCACGCGTTCGATGGCCTATAGCAGCGGCAGGCGAACCCAGTCCACCGCGCCCAGCGCAAATCGCCATGCGCGGCGCCGAACGTGGCGCGGCGCCTAAAATATTTTTAGCGCTGGACGCGCAGCTGGATGACGCGGCGCGCCGGGCCGCCATCGGCAGGCGGCGCCGGCGGGGCGGAGGAATCGCCGCAGCCGCCGCAGGAACCGCAGCCGCTGCCGCAGCTCGATTCCGTGTTGAAGAAGCGCGCCAGCCGCTCTTGCGGCAGGCCGCGGCGCGACAGCGCGTGGACGACCTGCTGGCGCCACGCCGCAGGCAGGTGCTTGCGCGCCGCCTGCAGCGCGGCAGCGGCCACGATGATGCCGACGACAATTTCCTGCCACATGGTTCAGCCCCCCAGCGCCAGCGCGACGCGGTAAGTGATGAAGGTGGCGGTGTAGGCCAGCGCAAACATATAGCCCGCCATGATCAAGGGATACTTCATCGAATTGGTCTCGCGGCGCACCACGGTCAGCGTCGACAGGCACTGCGGCGCAAACACATACCAGGCCAGCAGCGCCAGCGCGGTCGCCATGCTCCAGCTGGCAGCGATCACCGGCTGCAGCGAATTGGCCAGCTCGTCGCCGGTTGCCGACAGCGCGTAGACCGTCCCCAGCGCCCCCACGGCCACTTCACGCGCAGCCATGCCCGGCACCAGCGCAATGCAGATCTGCCAGTTGAAGCCGATCGGCGCGAAGATGAATTCCAGCGCGCGCCCCAGCATGCCGGCCACGCTGTAGTAAATCGGCGGGTGGGTCGCGCCTTCCGGTGCGCCCGGGAAGCTGGACAAGGCCCACAGCAGCACCATCAGCGTCAGGATGGTGGTACCGACGCGTGTCAGGAAAATCTTGGCGCGCTCGTAGAGGCCGATGGCCAGGTTGCGCATATGCGGCCAGTGATAGGCCGGCAGCTCCAGCATCAGCGGCTGGTTGCGCTTGGCGCGCATCGAGCGCTTCATCACCCAGGCCACGGCCATGGCGGAAATGATGCCGGCGAAGTAGAGGCAGAACAGCACCAGCCCCTGCAGGTTGAAGGCGCCCCACACCTCCCGGTTCGGGATGAAAGCGGCAATCACCAGCGCGTACACCGGCAGGCGCGCGGAGCAGGTCATCAGCGGCGCGATCATGATGGTCACGATGCGGTCGCGCGGGTTCTGGATGGTGCGCGCCGCCATGATGCCCGGGATGGCGCAGGCGAACGACGACAGCAGCGGTATGAAGGCGCGGCCCGACAGGCCGACGCCGCCCATCAGGCGGTCCAGCAGGAAAGCGGCGCGCGGCAGGTAGCCGCAATCTTCCAGCACCAGGATGAAGAAGAACAGGATCAGGATCTGCGGCAGGAAGACCAGCACCGCGCCCACGCCGCTGAACACCCCGTCCACCAGCAGCGAGCGCAGGATGCCGTCCGCCATATGGTTGCTGAGCAGGACGCCCAGGTCGGCGACGCCGCCGGCGATCATGTCCATCGGCGCCTTGGCCCAGCTGAACACAGCCTGGAACACGCAGAACATCAGCACCGCCAGGATGATCGGGCCCATCACCGGATGCAACACGAAGTGGTCGATCTTTTCGGTGCGGTTGCCGCGGTCGTCGGCATCCTTGACGGCGACCGACAGGATGCGGCGCACTTCGCGCTGGGTGTCTTCCACGCTCACAGCGTCGATGGCGGACAAAGGGTTGGACTTGCTCTCATAAAACGGCCACATGCCGTCCAGCGCATCGACCAGGGCTTTTTCGCCGCCGGCCTTGACGGCCACGGTTTCCACCACCGGCATGCCGAGTTCATGCGACAGCTTCGCAGCATCGACCACGATGCCGCGCTTCTTCGCCACGTCGACCATGTTCAGGCACAGCACCATTGGCAGGCCGAGGCGCTGGATCTCCAACACCAGGCGCAGGTTCAGGCGCAGGTTGGTGGCGTCCACCACGCAGACCACCACGTCGGGCGAGCGTTCGCCTTCGCGCAGGCCGGCCACCACGTCGCGCGTGATCATTTCATCGGGGGTGTGGGCGGACAGGCTGTAGGCGCCGGGCAGGTCGAGCAGGCGGAACTGGTTGCCGGCGCTCGAGGTGAACTGGCCTTCCTTGCGTTCGATGGTCACGCCGGCGTAATTGGCGACCTTCTGGCGGGCGCCGGTCAGCCGGTTGAACAGCGCGGTCTTGCCGCAATTCGGATTGCCCAGCAGGGCAACCATAGGAAACTGCGCGATGGCTTGCGCGGCCTTTTCAACTGCACCCATTGCGTTATTCCGGTTGGATCGAGATCAGCGCAGCTTCAAAACGGCGCAAGGCAAACGTGGCATTGCCCACTTTGATAGCGAGTGGCTCGCCGCCTGGCAGGCCACGCTTGAGCATGCGGATGCGCTCGCCGGGCACGAAGCCCAGCTCCATCAGGCGCCGCGCCAGGTCTGCGCCGTCCTCGGTATCGTCCGGATTGCCCGGGGCGATGTGGATCACCGTTCCGCTCTGCCCCACCGGCAGGGAATCAAGCTTGATCAGGGTAGGAGCAAGGGTCATGGCGATCTTTCCGAAGCGAAATACAACCTCATCATTATAAATGAGAATTTAAATGAGAATTGTTCTTAGATAGGCTTGCATTGTAGTCCGGTTCGGGTAGAATGGGAACCGTAATGATAATGATTCTCAGTAACGGAATCGCAATCTTAGCCAGAAGGTATCTCCGAAATGATCGTTTGTGTCTGCAACAACATCTCTGATCGAGAAATCCGTCAAGCCATAGATATGGGTATCAGCTCCATGGACGAGTTGCGCGAAGCGCTCGGCGTGGCCACCTGCTGCGGCAACTGCCTCAGCTACGCGGTGGAAGTGCTGGATGAACATCTGGGCAGCGGAATTCAGGAAACTGTGCTGAAGCGCCCATCACTGACAGTGTAAGGAGCGCCATGCAGACGATGACTTTCCCGGCCGGAAGCTTTGGTTCCGGCGCCGGCAGCGACAAGCTGACCAAGATCGCCGTTGTCGTCGCTTTGCATGCCGCCCTGGGTTATGCCTTTGTCAACGGGACCATGCACCGCCTGGTCGACAGCATTCCCGAAGTCGTCAATGTCACTTTTGTGGCCCCGCCGCCACCTCCCCCGCCTGTTTCCCAGCCAAAGACGGTAGAAGTTGCGCAGAAGGTGCCTTCGATCACCCCGCCTCCGCTGCCGATGCTGCCGGTGGTGGTTGAAAACACCGTTACGCCTCCACCATCGCAAGCGCGCGTTGCCGATCCGGCGCCGGCGCCGGCGCCGGCCGTTGCTGCGGCGGTGGCCGCTGCTCCCGCTACGCCGGCCGCACCGGCCGGGCCGCGTGTGATTTCCGCTGTTGAATATATTCGGGCGCCGCAGCCGGTCTATCCGTCGTCGTCCCGCCGCATGGGCGAACAGGGCGTTGTGACCTTGCGCGTGCTGGTGAATGAGAAGGGATATGCGGAGCAGGCGTTGATCCAGAAATCGTCCGGTTTCAGCAACCTGGATGAGGCGGGCCGTATTGCGGTGATGCGCGCGCTGTTCAAGCCTTATGTGGAAGATGGCAAGGCACAGCCGGTGTATGTGGTTGTGCCGATCAATTTCCAGATGTCTTAAACCCGGCAAACCTGGGTACGACCCAAGGGTCGGCCCCGCCAATGCAAACGCCGCGGCTTCGAACGAAGCACGCGGCGTTTGAACATACAGGGTCTGACCCTCGGGTCAGACCCGGGTTTACCGGGTTTTACAGGTCCGCCCAAAGACGCAGCAGGTTGTGATAATGCCCCGCCAGTCCAACGGTAGCCTCATCGTCGCCGTGCGCCCCGCGCAATTTCTGAATATTCTGGTCCAGCTCGAACAGCATCGCGCGCTTCCAGTCATCCCTTACCATTGACTGCGTCCACAGGAACGACGCCAGGCGCTCGCCCGAGGTAACGGGATTCACGCGATGCACGCTGCTGGCCGGGTAGACGATCGCGTCCCCCGCCGGCAGCTTGACCTCATGCGAACCATAACTGTCCATCACAGTCAGCTCCCCGCCCTCGTATTCATCAGGGTCGGACAGGAAAACGGTAGTGGAAACATCGGACCGCATCACATCCGACGAGCCATTCATGTGGCGAATCGCCCCGTCGATATGCAGGCCGTAGGTTTCCCCGCCCGCATAGCTATTGAAAAATGGCGGCAGAATCTTGCGCGGCAATACCGCTGAATAAAACAGCGGGTTCCTGGCCAGCGCCTTGCTGACGATATCCCCGAGCTCCAGCGCCAGCGGCGTCCCTTCCGCAATCTGCCGGTTGCGCTTGACCTGCGCCCCTTGCGAGCCCACGCTGGCGCGGCCGTCGATCCACTCGGCGGCCGCCAGGCGGTGGCGGAAGTATTTGACTTGCTCCGGCGTCAGCACGCCGGGGATATGCAGCATCATATTAGTAGCGGAAGTTCGCGGTCAGGATTGCGGTACGGCCCACACCAACGCCGGCATAGTGGTTGGAGCCCACTTTGTCGTAATACAGCTTGTCGGTCAGGTTCTGGATGTTCAACTGCAGGCTGATGTTCTTGTTCACATCATAGCTCGCCATCGCGTCGTAACGGGTATAGCCCGGCACGAACTTCGTGTTGTTGACATTGCTCCACACCTTGGACACTGCATTCACGCCGCCGCCAATCACCAGGCCCTGCATCAGGGTATAGGAAGTCCACAGCGAAGCGCTCTGCTTCGGCGTTGCGGGGAAGGCGTTTCCGTTGAACGGGGAAGCCGCCCACACTGGCGCCGCAGTCGTACCAACGTTGACGAAGCCATTGTCCTTCACTTCGGAATCGAGCCAGGTGTAGCCGCCGAAGACTTGCCAGTTGGCGGTCAGCGCGCCGCTCACGCCCAGTTCAATACCCTTGACGGACTTCTTGCCGACGTTCTGGGTGGTGCCGTCGACGTTGGTCACGCGGGCGTTGTTCATCTTGCTCGAGAAGATGGCGCCGCTGATCGACAGCTTGCGCGCCAGGATTTCCCACTTGGTGCCCAGCTCGAAGTTCTTGCTGTCCTGTGGCTTCAGGTTCTGCACGGTGGTGGACAGAGCGTCCACGCCGTCGCCGCCGTCATTGCCCGGCGGGGTGGAGGACGTGCCGTAGGAAACGTAAATGCTGCTGTTGGCAGCCGGCTTGTACACCAGGCCAGCCTGGTAGTTGGCGAAGTTCGACTTGTTTTCCGCGTCAATCGCAGCCACCACAGGAGTTGCCGCCGTGTTGGCGTTGGTATGCAGCCTGGTACGGAATTCATCCCAGCGCAGGCCCACGTTCAGCAGCCACTGCGGATTGAATTCGATGGTGTCGAAGCCGTACACCGAACGCGAATTGCTGTGCACATTGGTGTCGTTCGGCGCTACGCTGCGCACCTGGCCGACAGTCCATGGATCGTAGGGATTCGGGTTGGCCAGGGTGGTGCAGTTGTACAGGGTTGCCGCGCCTGCGGTTGGGCAGGTCGAGGTTTTGGTCAGCGGGTTGTTGGTGCCCGGGGTGAAGTTGTAGGTCGCGCGGTCGGTGACTTCGCGGCTCACTTCCACACCGGTGGTGAAGCTGTGCTTGATGCCGGCGGCCACCAGGGACCCGGTCAGGCTGGATGCGTTGGCCAGCGATTCGGTTTCAGCGTTGCGGCTGTTATGGCGGCGCCATACGGTGCCGTACAGCACGACGTTGCCCTTGGAGTCGTCCGGCAGGGTGTACACGTATTCGTTGCCGGTCTTGCCGTAACGGGTCACGTTGCGGAAGGCCAGGCCGTTGCTGAATTCATGCTTGATGTCGATGGTGCCGATGTCGGACTTGGTGTCGCGGAAATCGCGGTCGACCAGGCCGTAGAAGGTTTCGCTTGGCACGTTGACCGGCTTGCCGACGCCGTTCCTGGCGACATTGGCGCCGGTGGTGAATGGATTATCGAACGGCACGCCGGCGTCCGGCAGTTCGCTCGACTTGTAATGGTAGTAGCTCAGGTTGACCTTGGTCGGACCGGTCAAACCGAAGGCCACGCTCGGCGCGAAGCCCCAGCGGTTGCCGTAAATTTCATCATGGTGGCCGGCGACGTGGTTTTCATGGCCCATGACGTTCAGGCGCACTGCGGCGTCATCGCCGATCATGCGGTTCACGTCGACGGTCGCGCGGCGGTATTTCGCGGTGCCCAGGCCAATTGTGGCGTTGCTGAAGGTCTCGGCCTTGGCGGTCTTGGACACCATATTGATGCCGCCGCCGGCGGAAGAACGGCCACCGTACGCGGAATTCGGGCCTTTCACGACTTCGATCTGCTCCAGGGCGAAGATCTCGCGCGACTGCGAGCCGCTGTCGCGGATACCGTCGATATAAGTATCGGTCTGGGCGTTGTAGCCGCGGATGAACAGGTTGTCGCCCACCGGCTGGCCGCCCTCCGCGGCGCCGACGGTAATGCCTGGCACGGTGCGCAGGGCATCGGTCAGGGAAGTGGCGCCGGTCTGGGAGATCACTTCGGTCGGGATGACGGTAACGGCCTTCGGAGTGTCCAGCAGCGGCGCGGTGAATTTATCGTTGGCCGATTTCTTGACCTGGAAATCGCTGCCGTTCTGGCCGTTGACTACCACTTCCTGCATCTTCTGCTCTGGGGCGTCGGCATTGTTATCGGCATGCGCCATGGGCATGGCGAGGGTAGCGGCGATGGCGGCGAGGGTGGCAGGCGAGTGTTTGCGGCTCTTAATATAGGACATGGACAACTCTGTAGTGTTGGCATAAAACGCAAATGATAATTGTTTTCATTTAGATTCGCAATGTCGTTAGCAATCCTATGTCTACCGGACGGCTAGGTGGGCGCCCTGCTTCGTGGCAAAATGCCATTATTCCCAACCCGATAAGAAGGAAACCCCATGAAGGGCGACAAAGACGTGATCCGTCTGCTGAATGCACAGCTGACCAACGAACTGACGGCGATTAACCAGTACTTCCTGCATGCGCGCATGTACCGCCACTGGGGTCTCGATAAGCTGGGCAAGAAGGAGTACGACGAGTCGATCGGCGAAATGAAGCATGCCGACCGCCTGATCGACCGCATCCTGATGCTGGACGGCCTGCCCAACCTGCAAGCCCTGCACAAGCTGCTGATCGGCGAAAACACCGAAGAAATGCTGGCCGCCGACCTGAAGCTGGAAAAAGGCGCGCATGTCACGATCAAGGACGGCATTGCGCACTCGGAGAAAGTCGGCGACTACGTGTCGCGCGACCTGCTGCTGGATATCCTCAAGGATACCGAGGAGCATATTGAATGGCTGGAAACCCAGATCGACCTGATCGCCAAGATCGGCATCCAGAACTACCTGCAATCGCAGATGTCGGAAGCCGAATGACCCTGGACCCGGTCCTCTTGCGTCGCTTGCTGCGCGCCAAAGACCGGATGGACGCCGCCTCGCACGAGGAATGGCCGGTAAGCCGCCTGGCGGAAGTGAGCTGCGTCTCGGCAACTCACTTCGCCCGCTCCTTCAAGGAGGCTTTCGGCCTGCCGCCCCACCGCTACCTGCTTACGCGCCGCATCGAAAAAGCAGTGACGCTGCTGCGTGAGACCGACCTTCCCATCACCGATATTGCGTTCAGCACCGGCTGGAAGAGCCTGGGCACGTTCGGGCGCACTTTCCGCGACATCACCGGCAAGAACCCGGGCGAAATACGCGAGCAGGAACGCCCCGCCGCCGCCGAGGCGGCCCCGGTGCCGGCCTGCGTGCTGAGCGCCGCCCAGCGCCCCCACCTCACAATGGCAGTTTCGGAGAAGCGGCGGCAGGAAGCCGTCCCTAGAATGGAGTCTCAACTTAAGGAGACCACCTCATGACTCAAGGTATTCAAACTGCAGGCCTGTACGTTCGCGACCAGGATGAAGCGCTGGCATTCTACGTCGACAAGCTCGGGTTCAAGGTGCACACTGACGTGCGCAACGGCGATTACCGCTGGCTGACCGTACAGCATCCGGAGCAGCCGTCATTCCAGCTTGGCCTGTACGTGCCCGGTCCGCCGGTGCACGATGCTGCCACCGCCCAGGCGCTGAATGCGCTGGTCGCCAAAGGCGCCATGCCGCCGCTGGTGCTGGAAGTGGACGATTGCTTCGCCGTCTACGACAAGCTGCACCAGAAAGGCGTGGAATTCACGCAGGAACCGGTGGAGCGCTACGGCACGGTGGATGCGGGTTTCCGCGACCCATCGGGCAACGGCTGGAAGATGATCCAGACCCGCCGCAAGGCAGCCGCCGCCTGAAGACCGAGGGTCAGACCCTTGGGTCTGACCCAGATTTGCCGGGTTTGGCGTGCACGACCCCGGTAAACCAGGGTCTGACCCAAGGGTCAGACCCGCCTCGTTCATCGCTAGTGACTCAGCCCAGGCCCCAGTCCTTGCGCCAGGAATCGTAGAACGCCAGGTCCGTCGGCACCGCACCGGCGATGCCGCACATGGCGCCGGCAAACGCGTTGGCCCGCGCCAGGATCAGCGGCATGTCCCAACCGCGCGCCCGCCCCGCCAGGAACACGGCGGCGAACGCATCCCCCGCTCCCACCGAATCGGCGAATCTGGCCGGCTTCGAGGCCTGATGGTCGACCACGCGCGAACCATCGGCGCCGAAGTACATGGCGCCGCGTTCACCGAGCGTGACCAGCAATCCCTGGATGGAAAAATTGTGCATCATGGCGCGCGCCTCCGTTTCGACGGCGGCGCAATCGATGTCCATGGTATCGGGGCAGGTGTGGCAATACCACGAGAACAGCGCCTGTAGCTCGTCCTCGTTGACCTTGACGATATCGGCCCGCTGCAGCGACTCGAAAACCACCGCTTCATCCACACCATTGCGCAGGTTCAGGTCCAGGAAACGTTCCGCCTCACCCGCGCCATCCAGCACCGCCTTGAGCGCCCCGCGCGAGTCCTGCTCGCGCTGCGCCAGCGTGCCGAAATAGACCGTGTCAGGCGAGAAAGCGCGCATGACGTCGAAAGCCGCCGCGGCTTCGATGTGGTCATACGCCTGTCCGGACAGGATATGGAAGCGATGCCCGCCCGCACCATCGCGCTCAACCACCACGCGGCCGGTCGGTTCGGGGCCGTGCTGCAGCCCCTCGCTGCTCAAACCGAAGCGCTTGAATTCCTCGCGCATCAAATCGCCGTGCGCATCGTTGCCGACGCGCGTCACCATCAGGGTGGGATGACCCAGCGCGGCCAGGTTGCGCGCTACGTTGAATGGCGCGCCGCCGACTACTTGCCGGTCGCCAAAATCATCCAGCAGGGCTTCGCCAAAGACCAGAACTCTCGCTGACATCGCTGCCCTCCCCACGTTAAACGGCTCGGGCTATTTTAGCAAAACAGCCTCCTGGTGCGAGGAAGTGCCGGCCAGCGGGCGCGCGGCCCGCAACTTGACGAACAGGACGGCCACGGCTGCGCAAAGCAACAGCGCTCCGGCCAGGCGCACCACGTTGGCGGGATCGCCGTGCAGCAGGCTGCGGTAATACAGTGGCAAGGTGAAAATCTGGATGATCATCGGAATCACGATGAACATGTTGAAAATCCCCATGTAGACGCCGGTGCGCTCCGGCGGAATGCTGCCCGCAAGCATCACATACGGATTGCCCATGATGCTGGCCCAGGCCAGTCCTACGCCGAGCATGGGCCACAGCAACTGCAGCGGCTCGCGGATCAGCGGGATGCTCAACATGCCGACGCCGGCTGCGGCGAGGCAAATGCTGTGCGTGATCTTGGGCCCGAAGCGGCGCGTGAACGGCACCAGTGCAAACGCAGCGATGAAGGCGACAAAATTGTAGAAGGCGCCCACCTGCCCATTCAGCAGGCCGGCCTCGCGGAAGCCGGCGGAAGCGGGGTCGGAAGTCTTGTAAATGGAGGATGCCAGCGCCAGCATGATGTATTGCCAGTAGCAAAACATGGCGTACCACTGGAACAGCTTGACCACGGCCAGCTGCTTCATTGTTGGCGGCATGTCGCGCAAGGCCTCGGCGATCTCGCGCAAGGTGTGGCGCCAGCCGGTGGGCTTGGCCCGCAATTCGGCTTCTTCCTGCGGCGAGAGCGGCAGTTCAGGCGTGGTCCAACAGCTCCACAGCACGGAGGCCAGCGAAAACACCGCCCCCAGCAGGAAGGCGCCGATCACCGTGTACGGAATATGGTGGCTGTTTACCGCATCGCGGCTGATGCCAAGATAGACCAGGATCGAAGGCGTGAGGTAGGCCAGCGTCTGCCCCAGGCCGGTAAAGGCGCTCTGGGTCAGGAAGCCCAGCGAATGCTGACGCACAGCCAGGCGGTCGCTGACGAAGGCACGATAAGGTTCCATCGTCACATTGTTGGCGGCATCGAGAAGCCACAGCAGGCCGGCGGCCATCCACAGCACGGGGCTGAAAGGCATGGCCAGCAGGCCAAGGCTGCAAAGCAGCGCTCCGACCAGGAAGTAAGGCGTGCGCCGTCCCCAGCGCGAAACGGTGCGGTCGCTCAGCGCGCCGATAACGGGCTGCACCAGCAGGCCGGTGACGGGGCCGGCCAGCCACAGGTAAGGCAAGCTGGCTTCATCGGCGCCCAGGTATTTGTAGATCGGGCTCATGCTGCTCTGCTGCAGCCCGAAGCTGAACTGGATGCCGAAGAAGCCGATGTTCATGTTGACGATCTGCCGGAACGACAGATGCGGTTTGTGCTGCGTCATCACACGGCTCCTTCCGCTGCAACCCGCCAGCGCTGGGTCCAGGGTTCGTAAAAGGCCATGTCCTGCGGCACTGCGCCGGACAGGCTGCACACCGCGCCGGCGAAAGCGTTGGCGCGCGCCATGGTGAGCGCCAGGTCCCAGCCTTGAACGTAGCCGTGCAGGAAGACGGCGGAGAAGGCGTCGCCTGCCCCAACCGTATCGACCAGCTTGTACGGCTCCTCGTTGCCATGCTCGCGGATCACCTGGCCATCGGCGCCAATATACATCGCGCCGCGCGGGCCGAGGGTGACGACCATCGCCTCCAGGTCGAATTTTTCGATCAGCAGGGAACAGGCGGGCGGCAAGCCGGGGTCGTGGGCGCGTACGTGCTGCGGGCCGGCCGGTGCGTACCAGGCCAGCAGCGCAGCCAGTTCGTCTTCGTTGACTTTCACGATATCGGCTTGGCGCAGGGATTCGTACACGCTACGCTCGGTGTACTGGCCCTCGCGCAGGTTCAGGTCCAGGTAGCGCGTGGCCTGGCTGGCTTCCAGCAGTTCGATCAGGGCGTTGCGCGAGGTCAGGTGGCGCTGGGCCAGGGTGCCGAAGTACAGCACTTGCGGCCTGGCCTGCTCCAGCACCATGCGCGCAGGACCGGCTTCGATATGGTCGTAGGCCTGCCCCGGAAGGATATGGAAGGCATGGCCATGCTGGCCGCGCTCGACCACCACGCGGCCGGTAGGCCAGGCATCGTCGGTCTGCAGGCCCCATTGCGCCATGCCATAGCGCTGGAACTCGGCGCGTACCGCTTCGCCGTTCGCGTCTTTCCCGACGCGCGTGATCATCAGCGCAGGCGTGCCGAGGGCGGCCAGGTTGCGCGCCGCGTTGAAGGGCGCGCCGCCGACCACCTGCTCGCTGCCGAAATCATCGACGAGGGCTTCGCCGAACATTGCCACACTCATGGCCGTCTCCGATATCTTGTTCAATTATCGCTCTGCAGCCAGAGCATGGCCCAGGGCTCCAGCGTCACTTCGCCTTCGCGCCATTCGTGCGCCAGGCAATCCTGCCAGCGTCCGGCCAACGCGTATTGCCGCGGCTCTCCCGAGAAGTTGAAAAGCGCCAGGAATGCCGCGCCGCGCTGCAGCGCCAGCACCGCGTTCGCGGCAGGCAGAACGGAACGCGGCTCGCTTGCTGCCAATGCCGGCAAGCGCTGGCGTGCTGCGACCAGGGCTCGCAGGGCAGCGTAGACGCGGCCCGCTTGCGTGCTGCTGTCGTGACGCTCGGCGAAACGCTGTTCGTCCAGCACGGGCCGCTGCAGCCAGCGGCTGTCCATTGCGCGGTCCGGCCGCTGGCGGAAGCTGTAATCGTTCGTCTGCCCCAGCTCGTCGCCCATGTACAGCACGGGCAATGCGCCGAAGCTCAGGGCCAGGCCATGCAGCAGCAGCAGGCGGCGCAAGGCGGCCTCCGTTTCCGCACCGCTTGCGCCTTCGAGCCCGACGAGGCTCGCGGCCATGCCGTTGCTGCCGTGCGCGGCGCGCGGATCGCTGCTCTGGAAAGCCTCCCCGCGTGCAAAGCTGCCGTCAGCGCCAGCGAAAAAGCGGGAGATCGCAGCAAGGCGGGCCTGCGGATCGCGTTCGCCTTCCGCAGCCTCCGCGCGCAGCACGTTCCAGCCTATGTCGTCATGGCAGCGAACATAACTGAGCCAGCTGGCGTGCGGTGGCAGCGGGGGAGTACCTGCGGCCACACTGCGGACAAGTCCTGCATCCTGTTCGGCGAGCGAACCCCAGGCAGCTGCCATCAGGCTGCTGTGGTAGGCAATATGGCATTCCGCTTGCACGGGCTGGCCGAAATAGGCCGGCAGCTCGCGCATCGGCACGATCGCCTCCGCCTTCAGCAGAATCCCCGGCGCCGCGATGGAGGCCAAGGCACGCAGCGCCTGCAGGATCAGGTGCGCCTCCGGCTGGTTCATGCAATTCGTGCCTTCGCGCTTCCACAAGAAGGCCGTGGAATCGAGCCGGAACACTTCAATGCCACGGTTGGCAAGCCGCAGCAAAGTGCCTGCCATGGCAGCGAAAACTTCGGGGTTGGACCAATTCAGATCCCACTGGTACGGATAGAACGTAGTCCATACCCAGCCAGCCAGTGCCGGAACGTAAGTGAAGTTGCCAGGGGCCGCTTGCGGGAACACCTGGCCCAGCGTGCGTTCGTAAGCGTCGGGCTGCACGCGGTCAGGGAACACGTGAAAGAACTTGCGCAAACGTTGGTCACCGGCGCGCGCACCGAGTGCCCAAAGGTGATCGTCCGCCACATGGTTCAGGATGAAGTCCGCGCACAGGCTGATGCCCGCCTCACGCAGGCTGGCGGTCAGCGCCGCCAGGTCGGCATTGCTGCCGAGGCGCGGTTCGACCTGCTCGAAGCTGGCGACCGCAAAGCCGCCATCATTCTCGCCCTCCCGCATCTTCAGGAAAGGCAGCAAGTGCAGGTAGCGCACGCCCAGTTCCTGCAGGTGCGGGATGCGGCGGGCGACGCCTTGCAGGTCGCCGCCCAGCCGGTCCACGTAGCTGCAGTAGCCCAGCATCTGCTGGCCAAGGAACCAATCCGGCTGCGCGGCGCGGGCGCTGTCCAGCGCCGCCAGCGCCGGGCTGCGCGCGCCGAGCAGTTCGCCCACGCTGGCCAGCAGGCTGCCATACCATTGCTCGAACCCCGGCATGTCGCCATAAAGGCTATGCAGGCAGTTGCGCAGCGCCGGGCCGTGCACCGCATAGCGGCGCTCCGTCTCCGCACGCCGCGCCTGCGGCACGGCATGGAGCAAATGGTGGATGGAAGAAGACATCGGCATTGCGGTTTCCAGATCAGAAGGAGTAGTTCAGGCCCATCTTTACAGCGCGGCCGCCGATCGAACGCGCGGCATGGCCGTCGCCTTCGACTTCCGTGTAGCCGATCTTGTCGAACAGGTTGTTGACGCTCAGCGAGAGGCTCAGTTGCGAATTGAACTGATAGCGCGCGAACAGGTTCACGGTGCGGAAAGCCGGCATGTCGATGCTGTTGGCGTCGTCCGCCCACGAACGGCCTGTGCCCACCAGGCTGCCGCCCACGGTCAGCGGGCCGGCGTTGTAGCTCGGCGCAATCTGGTAAGTGATGCGCGCCTGGCGGCGCGGCGTATGGCCGATGTTCGCTTCCTGGCCTGGGGCGGTGCCGACAATCTCGGCATCGGTCCAGGTCAAGCCACCGTTGATGCGGAAGTCACCCAGGCTCCATGCCGCTTCCAGTTCGGCGCCCTTGGCGTCGTAACGGTTGGCGGTGCTGATCCGCGTGGTCGCTTCGAAGTTCGATTCGCTGGTCTTGGCGCGGAACAGCGTGAGGAAGGCGCTGGTGCTGCCGGAACGCCATTTCACGCCGCCTTCCACCTGGCGCACCGTGTTGATATTGATCGGCGCGCTGCCGTCAAGCGGCGTGCCGAACAGGATGCGGTCCGCATTGAAGGCCACGCCATCGCTGGCGCGGGCAAACAGCGCCAGGTCGCGGTTGAACTGATAATTGCCGCCCACGGAATACGAGGTGTGATGGATCTTGTAGTCGACCAGCTGCTCGTTGGCAGGCTCGTAGACCAGGCCATCGGTGGCGATGTTGGCCGTGCCGCTGGCGTGCTGGCGGTCCTGGCGCACGCTGGCGTCGACGTTCAGCGCGCCCTTCTCCCAGCCCACGTTCAGGTAAGGCGAGAGCAGCTTGTACTCCATGTCCACCGCCCGCATGCAGCAGCCGCCCCACGCCGGGCCGACATAGCCTGGCGTCGACGAAGCCGTCTGCAGCAAGGCGGGCTTGTCGCCGGTCAGCTGCATCAGGTACTCGTTGAAGTTCCAGGTCAGGCCCAGTTTCTGCAGCGAGGTATAGAGGCCGCCTGTAGCGGTCAGCTTGCCGCCGTCGATGGCGAAGCTCTTGGCCAGCTTCAGGTCATTCAGCGTGTTGTCGGCGTTGTCGATCGAGGTGTTGAACACCACGGCGGAGAAGGCGCTGCCGTTGTAGGCCTGGCCTTTATTCGGCCCGGTGGCGATCACGTAATTGCCGGCCACGCCGTTATTGGCCGGGAACACGCCCAGGAAGCGGCCGCTGTTGTTGGCCTTGCGGAAGCTGTCGCTCAGCGTGATGCCGTTGCCCAGGTCAAAGGAAGCGGCAACGCCGAAACTGTCGCTCTTTACGCGCAAGCCGTCGTTGACGTTGCTGGAGGCCTTGCCGTTTTCCTTGGTCAGCGAAATATCGCGCGTCCAGTACGGCGAGTAGAAGGTGGTGTCGCGCGGATCGATGCCCGCGATCTCGTTGATATGGCCATTCGTCACGCGGACCGGCACCGGCAACGCCGTCGGGGCCTTGTCGTCCAGGTGCTTGAAGGACAGCCTGATCCAGCCGTTCGACAATTCCTGCGTGATGTTGCCGCGAATTTGGCCGCCTTCCTGCGTATTCATGCCGGTCTTGCGCTGGCCTTCGCCGGTGCGGTAATGGCCGCCGATGAAGAAGCGGGTCTTCTCGGCCAGGCGGCCGCCATAGTCGAAGTCGTAGCGGGTTTCGTCGTAGCCCAGGCCGCGCTGGATGCCGATATTGCCGCCCTGCTGTTCGCCGGTCTTGCTGATGAAGTTGATGATGCCGCCCGGCGAATTGGTCGCCAGCGTGGAGGCGGAGCCGCCGCGCACCACTTCCAGGTGGTCCAGCGTGCCGTCGATCTTCACATAGCTGTCCGGCGTGATGAAGTTGAAGTCGCCCGATTGCAGCACCGGCAGGCCATCTTCCTGCATCTGCACATAGCGCGCGCCGCCTGCCGAGATCGGCACGCCGCGCACGGTGATATTGGCATTGCCCTCGCCGCCGGACGATTCGGCGCGCACGCCGGGAATGGAGCGCAGCACTTCCGCGGCGCTGGTCGGCGCTGCCAGGGAAATGGCTTCCGACTCCATGGTGCTGACGGAAACGCTGGAACGCATCTTCGAGCTGCGGCTGGCGGTGCCGGTAACGACCACGCGCTCCAGCTTCAGGCCGTCGGCCACAGCTGGGGCGGCGGCAGGGGCTTGCGCTTCCGGCGCCGCGCTATCGGCGGGCGCGCCTGGCTGGGGGACTTCCTGGGCGAATGCGGGGTGGGCGAATGCAGCAGCGATGGCAGCAGCCATGCAGCCGCGCTGGGCTGTACGTAAAACCATTGTCTCCTCCGTTTGGGGCTTATTCATCGGCCGTCGGGCCGCGTCTGTTTATCTGCAGATGCCTCATTATTCATCAGCTTTTGGCAAATTGCAATCGATTGCAAAGAATATTTTGAAAACTTTTGCGCACTGGCGTTGCGCCGGATGCAAACGGTTGCAATCAGCGCGAGCTGGCGCGCTGGATCAGGGTGGTCGGAAGTTCCACCGAGCGGGCCGGCTCGCCCTCGGTCTGCGCCAGCAGGGCTGCCACCATGGCGCGCCCGGCTTCCTGCACGGGCTGGCGCACGGTGGTCAGGGGAGGATGGAAATAGGAAGACAGCTCGATATCGTCGTAGCCGACGACTGCCACGTCGTCCGGCACCGAGCGCCCCTGCTCGCGCAGGGCGTTTATGGTCATCATGCCCAGCAGGTCGGAGCAGGCAAACACCGCGTCGTATTGCACGCCGCGCTGCGCCAGCTCGGCCACGGCCTCGCGTCCGCCCTCGGGCAGGAAGGAAGCAGCCACGCATAGCGCCGGATCGACGGCGACGCCCGCCGCTTGCAAGGCAGCGCAATAACCGCGGTAACGCTGCTCGACTTCAGGCAGGCGCGTATCGCCGAAGAAGGCAATGCGGCGGCGGCCTGCCGCCAGCAAATGCTCCGTGGCCAGCTTGCCGCCGCTCTGGTTATCGCCGCCGACGGTGCAATACAGTTGCTGCGGCATTTGCGCCCCCCACACCACCAAGGGCACATGGCGCGCGGCCATTTCGTTCAGCTGGTCGTGGTGGCCCCATTGGCCGATCAGGATGATGCCGATCACGCGGCCCGTATCGAAGGGCGTGGCGGCGGAATCGAGCTGTTCTGCGTCGACGCGCGACAGCAGCATGTCGAAGCCCTGCTCCGTCAGCGCGTCGGCCAGGGAGCCGATCATCGACAGGAAGAAGGGATCGGTCAGGCTCTGGTGCACCTTGGCGTCCGACGGCACCACCACCGCCACCGAACGGTTCTGCTTCAGCCGCAGGTTCTGCGCGCCGACATTGATCGTGTACTTGAGCGAGCGCGCCAGCTCCATGATGCGGGTGCGCGTTTCCTCGTTGACCAGCTTGCTGCCGGCCAGCGCGCGCGACACGGTCGAGGTGGACACGCCCGCCAGGCGGGCGATGTCCGCCATCTGCAGGCGGTCCTGGGACGGAGGCTTGGCTGCCATGCGTTGCGGCCCTCAGGCCTGCGGCACGGTGTCTTTGAAAGATGGGCGCTCGGAAAGCTTGTCGAACAGGCGGCCCAGGTTAGGGTGCTTGCTGCGCCATTCGATTTCCGGGAAGCGGAAGCTGAGCCAACCGAGGCAGCAGCCCACCGCCACGTCGGCCAGCGAATAATGGTTGCTGGCGCAGTAGGCATCGTCACCCAGCCGCTCGGACATCGAAGCCAGGCCCAGTTCCACTTTTTTCAGCTGGCGCGCGATCCACTCCTCGCTCTGCTGCGCTTTCGGACGCTGGGTGCGCTCCAGGCGGACCAGCACGCCGGCATCCAGCACGCCATCGGCCAGCGCTTCCCAGCACTTGATGTCGGCGCGCTCACGGCCATTCGGCGGCAACAGCTTGCAGACCGGCGACACGGAGTCCAGGTATTCGACGATCACGCGTGAATCCTGCATCGCGTAGCCGTCCTCCATGATCAGGCAGGGCACTTTGCCCAGCGGATTGAGCTTCTGGATGGTGGTTTCCGGCGCCCAGACATTTTCCAGTTCGAAGTGATAGTCGAGCTTTTTTTCCGCCAGGACGACACGGACCTTGCGGACATAAGGGCTGGCGAGTGAACCGATTAGTTTCATAGATGCTGATAGTGGAGAATTAGACAACAGTATAGCATCGCGTTCCGGAGGCAGGCGCAGCGCAGGCAGCGAGGAGTGGCGGCCCGTCAAATGGTAAAATCCTGTTTTTTCCCCGCCTCTCCTCCAGCATTATCATGACAACTCCTTACTCCACCCTGTCGGCCCTGTCCCCGCTGGACGGCCGCTACGCTTCGAAAACCGACAAGCTGCGCCCCATCCTGTCCGAATCCGGCTTCATGCACCACCGCGTGAAGGTCGAAATCGCCTGGCTGCAAGCGCTGTCCCAGGCAGGTTTCGCCGAAATCAAGCCATTCTCCGCTGCCGGCACCGCCCTGCTGGACAAACTGGCTGCCGAGTTCACCGAAGCCGACGCCGCCCGCATCAAGGAAATCGAAGCCGTCACCAACCATGACGTGAAGGCGGTGGAGTACTGGCTGAAGGAAAAAGTGAAAGACGTGCCGGAGCTGGTGGCCGCATCGGAGTTCATCCACTTCGCCTGCACCTCGGAAGACATCAACAACACCTCGCACGGCATGATGCTGAAGGCTGCCCGCGACGGCGTGATGGTGCCGGCCCTGAACGGCCTGGTCGCCAAGCTGAAGGAAATCGCCCACGCCAACGCCGAGCTGCCGATGCTGAGCCGCACGCACGGCCAGACCGCCAGCCCGACCACCCTGGGCAAGGAATTCGCCAACGTGATCGCCCGCCTGCAGCGCGCCATCGACCGCATCGCCAAGGTGGAAATCCTGGGCAAGATGAACGGTGCCGTGGGCAACTACAACGCCCACCTGTCGGCTTACCCGTCGTTCGACTGGCCGGCTTTCTCCAAGAACGTGATCGAGCAGCGCCTGGGCCTGGTGTTCAACCCGTACACCATCCAGATCGAACCGCACGACTACATGGCCGAACTGTTCGACGCCTTTGCCCGCGCCAACACCATCCTCCTGGACCTGAACCGCGATATCTGGACGTATGTGTCGCTGGGCTACTTCAAGCAGAAGCTGAAGGCCGGCGAGATCGGTTCCTCGACCATGCCGCACAAGGTCAACCCGATCGACTTCGAAAACTCGGAAGGCAACCTGGGCCTGGCCAATGCCGTGCTGAAGCACCTGTCCGAGAAGCTGCCGGTGTCGCGCATGCAGCGCGACCTGACCGATTCGACCGTGCTGCGCAATATTGGCGTGGGCCTGGGGTATGCCCTGCTGGCTTACGATTCCTGCCTGCGCGGGCTGAACAAGCTGGAAGTCAATCCGGCCCGCCTGGCAGCGGACCTGGATGCGTCGTGGGAAGTGCTGGCGGAGCCGGTGCAGACGGTGATGCGCCGCTATGGCATCGAGAATCCGTATGAGCAGCTGAAGGAGCTGACCCGCGGCAAGGGCATTACCAAGGAAGCGCTGCGCGAGTTCATCACCGGCCTCGCGATTCCGCAGGATGCCAAGGATCAGCTGCTGGCGATGACTCCTGGTAACTACACCGGTATTGCTGCTTCCCTGGCTAAAGCCATCTAAAACCCGGTAAACCAGGGTCTGACCCGCAGGGTCAGACCCTGTCTGCTCGACGGCCGCCGGCTTGGGGCGAAGGTTTTGACGTTCGACAAAGGCCAAAGGCTTAAACCCGAACCCGCGGCCGTTGCTTTGACGGGGTCTGACCCTGCGGGTCAGACCCCGATTTACCGGGTTTTAAGCAAGCCGTAAGCAACTTCCGTTACCCTCTGGTATATTAGTCCTAACACGTACTAATTACAAAGGCCGCAATGGAACGCTACACCAAAACCGCTATCGCCCTGCACTGGCTCATCGCCCTGCTGATCGTGGCCGCGTTCATTCTCGGCCTGGTGATGACCGACATCCCCGGCCTGACACCGACCAAACTCAAATACTATTCCTGGCACAAATGGATGGGCGTTACCGTGCTCGCCCTGGCCGCCGGCCGCCTGCTGTGGCGCCTGAAAGAGCAGCCGCCCGCCTTCCCGGCAACGATGAGCCCGAACCAGGTGAAAGCCGCCGAAGCCGGCCACTGGTTCCTGTACTTCCTGATGTTCGCCGTACCGGTTTCCGGCTACCTGTACACTACCGCCGCCGGCGTGCCCGTGGTCTACCTCGGCCTGTTCAAGATCCCTTCGCTGTTTGCAGCCAATCCCGCGCTCAAGGAAATCCTGAAACCGGTACATTACTGGCTCAACATGCTGCTGGCCGCCGTCGTCATCGGCCATATCGGCGCGGCGCTGAAACACCAATTCATCGACAAGGACGGCCTGCTCAAACGCATGCTGCCATAACCTGGAGCCACACATGAAGAAAAGCGTATTACTGGCCGCCCTGCTGGCCGTGGCGGCTGCAGCCAGCGCCGCCGTGCTGAAAACCGACAACGCCAAGAGCAGCGTCTCGGCCGTGTTCAAGCAAATGAACGTGCCGATCGAATCGCCATTCAAGAAGCACAATATTGTCATCGACTACAACGCCGCCGCACCCGACACCTCCAAAGCCACGGTCGAAATCGAGACCGCCAGCCTGGACCTGGGCGAAGCCGACATGAACAAGGAAGTGGCCAAGAAAGAGTGGTTCAACTCCGCCCAGTTCCCGAAAGCCACCTTCGTCTCCAGCGCGATCAAAAGCGCCGGCGCGGGCAAGCTGAATGTCAGCGGCAAGCTGACCATCAAGGGCAAGGTTGCCGACGTCAGCTTCCCGGTCACGGTGAAAACCGATGGCGGCAAGCAAGTGTTCGACGGCGCCCTGCCGATCAAGCGCCTGGCCTTCAACATCGGTGAAGGCGAATGGAAAGACACCGGCATGGTTGCCGATGAAGTGACCATCAAGTTCCACGTAGTAGCTCAATAAACCCCTGGAGACACCATGAAACTGAAGTTCCTGACCGCCGCACTGCTGGCCGTATCCGCCGTTGCCGCAAACGCCGCGACCTACAACATCGACCCGACCCACACCTTCCCGAGCTTCGAAGCCGACCACATGGGCCTGTCGGTATGGCGCGGTAAGTTCGACAAGACCAGCGGCACCATCCAGATGGACCGCGCAGCGAAAACCGGCAGCATGGACATCACCATCGATGCGGCATCGATCGATTTCGGCCTGGACAAGATGAACAGCCACGCCAAGTCGGCCGACATGTTCAACGTCGAGAAATTCCCGACCGTGAGCTACAAGGGCAGCAAATTCGTCTTCGAAGGCGACCAGCTGGTGGCGGTGGAAGGCGAACTGACCATGCTGGGCGTCACCAAGCCGGTGACCCTGAAGGTCAACAAGTTCAAGTGCATCATGCACCCACGCTACAAGCGCGAAGCCTGCGGCGCCGACGCCACCGCTGAATTCAAGCGCACCGACTTCGGCCTGAACTACGCGACCCCGGCCTTCGCTCCTGAAGTGAAGCTGGCCATCCAGGTGGAAGCCATCAAGGCCGACTAAACTTTGTAACTGATAGTGACTGCTTAGCAACGCAGCCACTATCATTTCTGACAAGCAATCAGGTTGCTTCTGTTATAATTTTCCGCCGCGCAATGTTGCGTGAAAAATAACAACCTGAAAGCAAAGATGAAGCAGAAAATGTTTGCGGCCGCCCTCGGCCTCGCCCTTCTTTCCGGCTGCGCCAGCATGCAGTCCGGCACCACCCAGGAAGTCAAGATCAGCTCCAACCCGGAAGGCGCCGACGTCTTCGTTGCAGTCAGCAAGGACAACCAGTACGTCAACAAGGTCAAGGTTGGCCAGACGCCCATGACCGTGCGGCTGGCGCGTAAGGACGGCGTCGTGATCCTGGAGAAGGACGGCTTCCAGCAAACCGTGGTGCCAATGAACCGCGGCATGAACTCCTGGGTATGGGGCGATATCCTGCTGACCAGCCCACTGAGCACCTCGATCGACACCTCGACCGGTGCAGCATATGAATACGACCCTGGCGAATACATGGTCGACATGAAGCCCGCCACCAAGTAATTCCCCCGGCGGCCAGCGCGGCTGGCCGCCAGCCATTCCCTCCATGCGCTTCGCCCTCCTGCTGCTGACCATCGCCCAAGCCGCCCAAAGCGCGCCTTGCGGATGCCCCACGGCCGACATTCCGGTCCAGGCCGATGCCCAGCGCAAGCTGCGCGATTTTGCCCTGTTCAATCATCGCCGCATCGTCGACGACCTGGTTCGCCGGGAAGGCATTTATCTCGATTCCCTGCTGGCGGCCCTGCCGCAATGTGCGGACCGCGACGCACAAGTCGGCTGGCTGCGCCAACTTGCGGCCGACACGCCTGACACGGCCGCCTTTGCCCAGCGCCTGGGCGCCTGCCCAGCACTGGGCATGCCGCCCTCGGCAGAGCCGGATACGTCGACGGCCGGGACGCAGCGGCCGGATGCCGCAATAGCGGCGGACATGTCCAGCCTGGCACACGCGCCCGGCTGGCTGGCGCTGCTGCATTACCGCCGCACGGCAGGCGGGCAATGGCAAAGCCAGGCCGACCAGCCCGGTTTTTTCCTGACGGCCGGCGGCCGCTCCGCGCCGCGCGACGAACTCGACGCCGCCATCGCATCCATGCAGGGTGACGGCCGCGCGGCTTTCGCCTGCCGCTTTCCCGCGCGTTACGAATGGCTGCGCCGGCACGCGGGCATGCAGGGCCTGCCGCGCGCGGTGGAATTGTGTCCGCCGCTGGCGGAATGGCTGGGCCAATTCCAGGGCCAGCGCATCAGCATCAACTTCGCCTCCAGCTATCTGGAAAGCCCTTCGTCGACGTTCGGCCACACCTTCCTGAAGGTCTTCCGCGATTCCGGCGCCGAACTCCAGAGCCGGACGATCAATTACGCTGCGCGCGCCGACGAACGCGTCGGCGAGCTATCGTTCATCCGGCGCGGCCTGCTCGGCGGCTTTCCCGGCGTGGCCGATGAACTGCCGTTTTATCGCCGCCTGCGCATCTACACCGAAGACGAAGGGCGCGACATCTGGGAATACGAACTCGCCCTCGACCCGGCCGAATTGCGGCAATTGCTGCTGCATGCCTGGGAAACCAAGGACGGCGTCTTCAACTACTACTTCATCGACGAGAACTGCGCCTACCGTACGCTGGCCCTGATTGACGCGGTGCGCCCCGGCCTGGGCTTGCTGGACCATTTCGGCGTGGCCACCGTACCGGTCGATACCATCCGCGTGCTGCGCGAAAACGGCCTGCTGGCCGCGACCTCAGTCTGGCCCGCCTATCCGAAACAGCTGCGCCATCACCAGCAGCAGATGCACGCAGGCGATGCCGCGCTGGCCTTGCAGCTGGCGCAAGGCCGGCTAGCGCCGGACCAGCTGGCCCTGGATCAACCGGCGCGCCGCAACGCCATCCTGCAGCTGGCGTATGAATTCGCGTCGGTCGAAATCAATCGCGACCGTTCCGACCGGGCGACGCGCAAGGACACCATCAATGCGATTGCGCGCGCGCGCTTTGCCGCGGATGCCGCAAGCCCCTTCCAAGCGCCGCCGCCGCCGCCCAATCCGGAGTCGGGCCATGAAGGCAGCCCTGTCATGGTCGGCGCCATGCGGCGCGCCGGCGGCAATGCGCTGACACTCTCATGGGCCGGCTTCCAGCACACGTTGAGCGACCGGCTGCAGGGCTTCGAGCCGCATGCCGCGATCACTGTGCTCCAGCCGGAACTGGCACTGTGGGCCGGCCACGGGCCGCGGCTGGAACGGATCGACTGGCTATCCGTGCAGTCCACCATTCCAGTCTCGGCCCTGTACACGCCGCGCGCATGGCGGCTGGCCTTGGACAGTGGACACAAATCCTTCGAAGATGGCCGGCATATGGCAAGCACGCTGTCCTTCCATGGCGGGCGCGCCTGGAACATCGGCGGCATCGACCTGGTTTTTGCTCCGGGCGCAGCGCTCGAAGCCAGCCGTGCCTTGCCGCACCAGGCGGCGTTGGCGGCTTGCGCCTGGTTGGCGGCGAGCCGGCAGGGCACCGGCTGGAGCGCCCAGGTGGACATGGATGCCAGCCGCTTCGTCGCGGGAAGCACACTGCTGCGCAAGCAATTGCGCACTGAAATTGCGTGGCATCTGTCGCGCAATGACGCCCTGGTCTTCTCAACGGCGCGGCAATTCCGGCCAGGCAGGCAAGCGGAAATACGGATTGCATACCGCAGTTTCCGCCGGCTGCCCGGCGCGTGGCGCTAAACGCCTACGGGACCTCTTTTTCGTAGGCTGAGCGCACCGCGTGGCGCGCGTGTTCCCACGCCATGCGCGATTTGCCTTTCACCGATTCCCAGTCATGGGCCAGCTGGCTTTCCAGCTGGTCCCACGTCCCGCGATAGCGCTGGCGCGCGGTGTAGCCCAGCATATAAGCGGGCTCGTAATCGTCGTAGTCGAAGCTCGGGTCGAAATACGGTTCGTTGCGGTAGTGATCCTGCCAGTAGATCCGCTCCTCGCTCGGGTTGAGCAAGGTGCCGATACCCTGCCCCGCCAGGCCGCCTGCCAGGGCGCCGATCGCACCGCCGGCGGCCATGCCGAGCGGACCTGCCGGCGCGCCGGCCGCAATGCCTGCCGCGGCGCCGCCGGCCCCGCCGACGCCGGTGGCAAGGTTGTGGTCCTCCTCATTGTCTTCCAGCTTCGGGTTGACGATTTCCGCCGCCCCCTTGCCGACAAAGGCGCCTGCCACGCCGCCAATGATGGCGCCCGCCACCATGCCTGCCGGGCCGCCCGGCGAGCCGGCCGTGGCGCCGGCAATCGCGCCGCCCGTCGTGCCGAGGCCGACGCCGATCACGTGCTCGCCCTCGCCTTCCTTCCAGGCCTGTTCGATGTCGGCCGCGTCGACCGAATCGCGCACGTGCACGCCCATCAGGATGCCGCCGTCGCGGATCCCTTCCTCATAGGGCTTGATGCGCTCTTCCGGAATGCCGGCGCCGATCAGGGCGCCCACCAGGCCGCCGGCCACGCCGCCCGCGCCGGCGCCGGCCAGCGCCGCCGCCAGCGGCCCGGCCACCACGATGCCCAGCCCCGGCAGCACCAGGGTGGTCCCCATCGCCGCTACTGCCGCCAGCGCGGCCCCGATCGCGCCGCCGACGCTGGCGCCGATGCCGGCGCCCTCACCGGCTTTCGAGCCCAGCTCCGTAGCCTCCGCTCCGCTGAAATAGCGGCGGCGGGTTTCGTCGCTCATGACGACGTTGATATCGTCCTTGCCATAGCCGCGTGAGGTGGCGTGCTGCCAGGCACGCTCGGCGCTGCTGCGATCGCGGAACAGGCCGGTCACCATGCGGGATTGCTTGTCTGCAGTCTTCATGGGAATTCCCCTTTTTTGCATGAGTCGTGGTCACGATAGGCCGCGGCGCACCCCAAATCTGTACGTTGGCGCACGGAATATGGGCGCGCGCCTGTCCTAAACTGGAATCATTAACAAAAGGGGGGCGGATATGAACTTCATTATCTGGATTGTGATTGGTGGCGTGTTGGGCTGGCTGGCCAGCCTGGTGATGAAAACCGACGCGCAACAGGGCATGTTCCTGAACGTGGTGGTGGGCATAGTCGGCGCCCTGCTGGGTGGATGGCTGCTGTCGCCACTATTCGGATCAGGCACAATTAATACGGACGATTTCAGCGTGCTGTCGCTGGCGGTTTCTTTCCTGGGAGCATTGATCCTCCTGGCGATCGTCAACCTGGTCTTCCGCGGCCGCGTCAGATAGCCCGCCAAGGTTCCTCACAAGCCAGCGCTGCGGCGCTGGTTTTTTTTTGCCGTCGCAGCACTTGCGGCTTTCCATGGAAAACAACATCTGCTGCGCCGCAGCAAGGCGGTGCTACATTTTTAATGTTGACGCCAGGCCCCGCCATTGCCGATACTCTAGGGCGCCTGCCGGCCGACCCCGCCGGGCCACCAATTCAACCATTTCGAGACCCATGAAAAAATCTCTCCTCGCGCTCGCCGTCCTGAGCACCACCTCCGCAGCCTTCGCAGACGAAGGCATGTGGATGCCGCAACAGCTGCCACAAGTAGCCAAGCAACTGAAGGCCGCCGGCCTGAAGCTGGACCCAGCCTCGCTGACCAAGCTGACCGAGTTCCCGATGAACGCCATCGTGAGCCTGGGCGGCTGCTCCGCGTCCTTCGTGTCGCCGCAAGGCCTGGTCGTGACCAACCACCACTGCGTGTACAACAGCGTGGCGGTCAACTCCACCAAGGAACGCGACCTGCTGGCCAACGGCTTCGTCGCCCACAACTTCGGCGAAGAACTGCCTGCATCGCCTGGCAGCCGCATTTTCGTCACCAAGGAAGTGCTGAACGTCACCGACAAGATCATCACCCCGGAAGTGGCCAAGCTGCAGGGCAAGGCGCGCGTGGACGCGATCGAGAAGAACCAGAAAGCCCTGACTGCGGAATGCGAAAAGGATGAAGGCCACCGCTGCACCGTGTCCTCCTTCTACGGCGGCCTGGAGTACTACCAGATCAAGCAGCTGGAAATCCGCGACGTGCGCCTGGTGCACGCACCGGCAGCCGGCGTCGGCAAATTCGGCGGCGACACCGACAACTGGATGTGGCCGCGCCACACCGGCGACTACGGCTTCTACCGCGCCTACGTGAGCAAGGACGGCAAGGCCGCCGACTACTCCAAGGACAACGTGCCGTATGAGCCGAAGTCTTACCTGAAGCTGGCCAAGGAAGGCGTGAAGGAAGGCGACTTCGTGATGGTACTGGGCTACCCAGGCCGCACCAACCGCCACCGCCTGCCGTCCGAAGTGGCCACCACTTTCGGCTGGGAATACCCTGCCTTCATCCAGAACTCGAACGAGACCCTGGCCATCATCGACCGCGAAACCAAGGGCGACCGCGATGCGGCCCTGAAGGTAGCCGGCCAGGTGGCAGGCATCAACAACTACTACAAAAACCGCAAGGGCATGCTGAACAGCTACGAGGGCAGCGATATCCTCGAGCGCAAGACCAAGGAGCATGACGCCCTGAAGGCATGGGTCAACGCCGATGCCAAGCGCAAGGCAGCCTTCGGCGCCGACCTGGAAAATGTGGAAAAGCTGATCGCCCAGCGCACCGCGGAAGCCAAGCGCGATTATTTCCTGGACCGCTCCTCGCCAACGCTGCTCAACGCAGCGCGCATGATGTACCGCCTGGCCAACGAAAAGACCAAGCCTGACGCCGAGCGCAAAGCGGGCTACCAGGAACGCGACGCCAAGCGCATCAAGGCGTCCATCGAAGGCGTGAACAAGACTTACGTCGCCAAGGTGAACAAGGCCATCGTGCTGAACAACATGAAGCACTACGCCGCGCAGCCAGCGTCCGAGCACAACGCCGTGTTCGACGCAACGATGGGCATCAAGGCCGGCATGAGCGAAGCCGAGCTGTCCGCAGCGCTGGACAAGCTGTACGCCGGCTCCAAGCTGGAAGACGCAGCCTTCCGCACCGAATGGCTGAACAAGTCCGTGGCCGACTTCAAGGCCAGCGACGACGCCTTCATCAAGGCCGCCGTCGCCCTGTACGACGACGCCATGAAGCGCGAGGCGGAAGAGGAAGAACTGGGCGGCAGGATCCAGCAAGCCTACGCCAACTACATGAAGGCCAAGATCGCCTACATGAACTCCAAGGGCCAGGCTGTCTACCCTGACGCCAACAGCACCCTGCGCGTCACTTTCGGCAAGATCGCCGGCCGCGACACCGGCGCCGACGGCACCACCGGCTGGAGCGCCTTCACCACCGTCGCCGGCGTGAAAGCCAAGGCCACCGGCGAAGGCGAGTTCAACGCACCGCAAGCGCAGCTGGACGCGATCAACAAGAAGGAGTTCGGCAAATACGTCGATCCTAAGCTGAAGACCGTGCCGGTCAACTTCCTGGCCACGCTGGACATCACCGGCGGCAACTCCGGTTCCGCCGCGCTGAACTCGAAAGCCGAGCTGGTAGGCCTGGCCTTCGACGGCACGCTGGACTCGATCATCTCGGACTGGGACTTCAACAAAGCCAAGACCCGCGACATCCAGGTCGACCTGCGCTACATGCTGTGGAACATGAAGTACATCGACAAGGCCGACAACCTGCTGAAAGAAATGAAGGCCGAGTAAGCCCTCCCGCCCTGACGGCCGAGCCCGTGTCCCACCTTGGGGTCACACCCGTTTCGGGACACGGGCGCGAGCATTAAGCGGTTGAGCCCGTGTCCCATTTCGGGTGTGACCCCAAGGTGGGACACGGGCTCAGCCATTCGTGAGCTTGAGGCCGGCTATCGCTGCCACAATCGTTGCAATCAGCACCAGGCGCAGTGGCGACGCACTCTCGCCGTAGTAGAGAATGCCAACCGCTGCCGCTCCCGCCGCTCCAATTCCCGTAAAAACCGCAAACGCTGTGCCCACCGGCAGCTGGCGCAAGGCCATCGTCAGCAGCACGATCGCGCCGTTGGCAAAGGCCAGGCCGGCGAGGCTGGGCCACAGGCGCGTCCAGCCTGCGGCGTGCTTGAGCGCGACCGCCATGGCGATGTCCACCAACGCCGCGGCCAGCAGCAGGCCCCACGCGGCAATCATGGCTTGGCCGATGCCAGGCCGCGCTGGACGGCGGGACGCGCTTCGATGCGCGCTACCCAATCGGCCACCGCCGGGTAGTCGGACAAGGTGACGCCCAGCTCGTGGTACGAACGTATCCATGGGAAGCTGGCAATATCGGCTATCGTGTATTCGTCGCCTGCAAGGTAAGGTTTGTCGCGCAGGCGCTCTTCGAATACGCCCAGCAGGCGCAAGGTCTCGCGGCCATAGCGTTCCAGCGCCTGTTCGTTCGGCTTGCCCTTGCCCGCTCCTGCGCTATGACGGAAGAACCATAACTGGCCGAGCATGGGGCCGATGCTGCCCACCTGCAGGAACAGCCATTGCAGCACCACGCTGCGCGCTTCGCCCGACGAAGGCAGCAGCTTGCCGGCCTTGTCGGCCAGGTGGATCAGGATGGCGCCCGATTCGAAGATCGGCGTGGTTTCATCCACCAGCAGGGGGATCTTGTGGTTCGGGCTCATTTCGCTGAACGGCGGCTGGTGCTGCTCGCCGGCGGACAGGTTCACGTGGTGTACCTTGTGCGGCAGGCCCAGTTCCTCCAGCGCGATGGTGATCTTTTGCCCATTCGGCGTATCGGCGGTGTAAAGCGTCAGCATGGTCGGCTCCTTTGTGTGTTGACAGGGCTCAGTGTAGGCGCCGCAAAAACGCATTAAAATTCCAGAAAACAGCGGAACGGTTACGCAAATATGCAGAAGCTTGATTGGGAAGACCTGCGCTACTTCGCCGCCGTCGCGCGCGGCGGTTCCATCTCGGCTGCGGCGCGCGAACTGGGCGTCAATCACTCCACCGTGCTGCGAAGGCTCGACAGCCTGGAGCAGTCGCTCGGCGTGCGCCTGTTCGAGCGCCTGCAGTCCGGCTATGTGATGACGGGCGCCGGCGAAACCCTGCGCGGGCGACTTGGCCCCATCGAGGAGGACATCGGCAGCGCCCAGCGCGAAGTGGGCGGCCTCGATGAGGCGCTGCGCGGCACCATCCGCCTGACCACCACCGACACCCTGGCGCACGGCCTGCTGATGCCTTACCTGCAGCGCTTCCAGGAGGCCCATCCCGCCGTGCAGCTGCAACTGGTGGTCAACAACAGCTTCCTCAACCTTACCCAGCGCGAGGCCGACATGGCGCTGCGCCCCTCGAATACGCCGCCGGCCAACCTGGTCGGGCGCAAGGTGGGCGCGGTGGCGACCGCGCTGTACGCGTCCCACGCTTACCTGCGCCGCGCCGAGCGCGATGGCATCGCACGCGACGACTGGGCGGCGCACCGCTGGGTGGCGCCGGACGACAGCCTGTCCCACCTCGCCGCCGCGCAATGGCTGGCCGAGCACGTGCCGCCTTCGCAGGTGGCGCTACGCGCCGACAGCCTGCTCACCATGGTCGATGCGGCGCGCAACGGCATGGGCGTGGCGCCCCTGCTTTGCCTGCTGGCCGACCGCGAACGCACCCTTGAGCAGCTGGCGCCGCCCGACCCGCGCTTCCACACCCAGCTTTGGGTGCTGAGCCACCGCGACCTGCGCAACGTGGCCCGCATCAAGGCCCTCAGCCAATACCTGTACGACGCGCTGCGACAGGACGCGCACGTTTTCCCCGCTTGATGTACATTGTCCGTTTTACAAGGAGCCACCCATGACCAAGAAAATCGCCCTCATCGTCGGCAGCCTGCGCAAGGACTCGCTGAACCGCAAATTCGCCAACGCGCTGGTGGAAGTGGCGCCAGCCGAACTGCAATTCGAATTCGTCGACATCGGCGACCTGCCGCTCTACAACCAGGACCTGGACGACGCCCACACCCCGCCAGCCGCCTGGACCGCCTTCCGCGACAAGCTGCGCAACGTCGACGGCATCGTGTTCGCCACGCCTGAATACAACCGCTCCATGCCGGGCGCGCTGAAGAACGCGATCGACGTCGGCTCGCGCCCATGGGGCAAAAGCATCTGGAACGCAACGCCGGTCGGCGTGATCTCCGCTTCCATCGGCGCCGTAGGCGGCTTCGCCGGCAATCACAATGTGCGCCAGACCATGGTGACCCTGAACGCGCCCGTCATGCCTGGCCCTGAGGTCTACATCGGCAACGGTTCCGCCCTGATCGGCGAAGACGGCAAGGTCAATAACGATAAGACCAAGGAAGTGCTGGCCGGCTGGGCTGCCGCCTACGCGAAATGGGTGGAGGCCAATGGCCATAAGGGCTAAACCCGGGGCCAGATGGTAAAATCGCTGATCCCCCACATGCAGAAGACTGAGATCCAGACCATGCAAGAAATGCTCACGCCTTACGAAAAAGGCAATAAAAACCAGACTACCCTCTGGACCGAGTGCATCGCCTTCTACGAAGAACTGGCACGCCGCTTCCCGAATATCCTGAAGTTTGAACAGGCAGCCGTATCGGACGGCGGCATCCCCCTGCATGTGGGCGTGGTCAGCGCCGACGGCGTTTTCGACCGCGAAACGATCAAGCGCGAAGGCCGTACGGTCTTCTTCAACAACAACGGCATCCATCCGGGCGAGCCGGAAGGCATCGACTCCTGCATGGCCACGGTGCGCGACCTGTGCTTCAAGCCGGAGCTGCTGGCAAGCCTGGGCAAGACCGTGCTGCTGTTCGTCCCGATCTACAACGTGGACGGCTGCCTGAACCGCAACAACACCTCGCGCGCCAACCAGGACGGCCCGGAGATGTTCGGCTTCCGCGGCAACAGCCGCCACCTGGACCTGAACCGCGACTTCGTCAAATGCGACACGCTGAACGCGAAGTTCTTCAACCAGCTGATCACCGCGTGGGACCCGGACGTGATGGTCGACACCCACACCTCCAACGGCGCCGACTACAGCTACACCATGACCCTGATCCACACCCAGTGCGACAAGCTGGGCGGGGAACTGGGCGACTTCCTGCGCGACACCATGCTGCCGCAGATTTACGCAGACATGGCCGCCGCCGGCTGGCCAACCTGCCCTTACGTAAACCCGGTGGTCGAAACGCCGGACGACGGCATTGCCGACTTCCTCGAAACCGCGCGCTTCTCGACCGGCTTCACCGCCCTGCATAACATCATCGGCTTCATGCCGGAGACGCACATGCTGAAGCCTTACGCCGACCGCTACGAATCCATGCGCGCCCTGGTCGACACGGTGCGCAACTTCACCGTCAAGCACGGCGAACAAATCAAGGCCATGCGCGCCGCCACCAAGGCCGCGCAGCGCAAGCAGAAGGAATGGGCCGTCACCTGGCGCATGGATGAAGAGAATCCTGGCACCTTCCACTTCAAAGGCTACGAAGCGCAGCGCAGCCCGTCCAGGCTGGGCGACTACATCCGCCTGTCCTACGACCGCAGCAAGCCATGGTCGCGCGACATCAAGTGGTTCAACCGCTTCCCGGCAGACACCGTGATCAAGGCGCCGAAAGCCTATGTGGTGCCGCAGCAATGGCGCGAAGCCATCGAGCGCCTGCAATGGAACGGCGTGCAGATGACCCGCATCGAAGCACCAACCACGGTGCAGGCCCAGTACTACCACATCAACAGCGTCGTCTCGCGCCCGACCGCCTACGAAGGCCATATGTTCCACGATGAAGTGGAAGTCGAAAAACGCGAAGGTACCTTCGAACTGAATGCCGGCGACTGGTACGTGTCGCTGGACCAGGACAACGCCCGCTACGCCGTCGAGACCCTGGAACCGCAAGGCCACGATTCCTTCTTCCGCTGGGGCTTCTTCAACTCCGTGCTGGAGCGCAAGGAGAACATCTCCGACTACGTGTTCGAGGACCTGGCCGCCGACATCCTGGCCGCCGAGCCGGAAACCAGGGCCATGTTCGAATCCTGGAAAGCCGCCAACCCGGCGCTGGTGAAGGACAAGGACGCAGTGCTGCACTTCATCTTCCACAACTGCCAGCGGCAGCGCGAGCCTGAATGGCGCCGCTACCCGGTCCTGTCGATTGTGTAAGACGGGGACCATGCACTACGCACTAGACCCCCGCACCTTCTTCTACAGCCACTACTTCCACCTGGGCCTGCGCTTCGGCGCCGGCCTGGTGGGCGTTATTGCGCTGGCCATGTGGCTGACCGACACGCACACGGCGATGTCGATCGGCATCGGCGCCCTGTGCACGGCGCTGATGGACATGCCAAGCCCGCTGCGCCACAAGTTCAACGAGATGCTGGCATCGGTGCTGCTATGCACCGCCGTGACGCTGCTGATCAGCCTTTGCGGCCCGTATTACTGGCTGCTGATGCCGATGCTGGTAGCGGTGAGCTTTTTCGCCAGCATGATGGTCGTGTACGGGAAGAAGTCGATGCCGCTGCAGCTGGCGACGCTGTTCATCATGACCATGTCGACCGAGCACACGCTCACGCCGGCGCAATCCTTCGTGCACGCCGGCCTGTTCATGCTGGGGGCCACGGCCTACCTGGCCTATGCCATGGGAGTCGCCTACCTCCTGCGCCACCGCATCAAGCAGCAGGTGCTGGCGGAAGCGCTGTTCGAGCTGGCGGCCTACATCGACATCAAGGCCGACTTCTACGACACGCGCTACAACCTCACCGAGCAGTTCAACAAGCTGGTGCGCCACCAGGCCCTGCTGGCCGACCGCCAGCAGGCGTCGCGCGACCTGATCCTGCGCGCGCACAACAACCGCAAGGACGCGGTGGTGGTGCAGATCCACGTCTGCATGCTGGACCTGTACGAGCAGATCCTGGCAACCCACACCGACTACGCGGCGCTGCGCACCCACCTTGCCGACTCGCCGGCCCTGCGCACGCTGCATGACCTGGCGTACAAGGCGGCGCGCGACATTGAGTCGGTGGCCTACGCTGTGACGCGCAAGCGCGCTTCCTATCCCGAAGTCGACTACACGCCGGAGCTGACGGCTCTCGAGCAGCAGATCGCCGGCCTGCAGGACGAGCTGGACGCCGGCAAGCCCCGCCGCGAAGCCGTCACCGTGCTGCGCGCCCAGCGCAACAAGATCACCGCCATCATCCGCATGATCGGCGAGCTGCACGTGTCGAGCCAGAAAGTGTACGAAGACACGCCGTTCTGGCGCGACATGGACATGCAGCCCTTCCTGTCGCAGCAGAAGTACGAACTGCAGCTGATGCTGTCGCACTTCCGCATGGATTCGCCGGTCTTCCGCTTCGCCCTGCGGGTGTCGATGGCGATTGCGGCCGGCCTGGCGATCGGCGCCGTCCTGCCGTACAAGGCGCACAGCTACTGGATCGTCCTGACCATCGTGATCATCCTGAAGCCCAGCTTCAGCATGACCAAGCAGCGCCGCTCGGACCGCATTGTCGGCACCATCATCGGCTGCATCATCACCGCCCTGGTACTGAAGTTCACGCCCCATCCGGCCGCCATCCTGGCCGTGCTGGTGCTGGCCTCCATCGCCACGCCGACCTTCATCTACCTGCGCTACCGCTACGCCGCCATTGCGGTGTCGGTGATGATCCTGCTGTGGATGTACCTGGTGGCGCCGAGCAGCAACCTGATTTCCGAACGCCTGGTGGACACCTTCGTCGGCGCGGCGATTGCGACCGCCTTCAGCTTCGTGCTGGCGAACTGGGAATACCAGTCGCTGCCGAGCCTGATCAAGCAGGTGCTGTCGGTGAACCTGAGCTATATGGAGGCCAGCTTCGACCTCCTGCAAGGCAAGTACCGCAACGACTTCATCTACCGCATCCAGCGCAAGCGCCTGATGGATTCCCTGGCTGCGCTCAGCACGGCCCTGGTGCGCATGCTGGACGAACCGGAGAGCAAGCAGCGCGCCGCAGAGGATATCAACCTGTTCATCGTGCAGAACTACCTGCTGGTGGCGCACGTGGCCGCCCTGCGCGCCATCCTGCGCCGCCATGTGCGCGATATCCCGAGCGATGCGGTCAACGCGATGCTCGAGACCAGCCATGCTTCCGTATGCCGCACGCTGTCGGTCGCGCTGTCGCGCCATACCGGCGCCACGCCGCCGGCCGCCCCGCTGCGCCGCGCGGCTGTGGCCGAACCGGAAGTCGCCTGGTCCGGCTGGCCGCTGGTGCAACGCCGCATACGCCTGTTGCAGGCGGATGCGGATAAAATCATCGTTCACAGCGAAGCGATTGTGCGCAACGTTGCAAACGGTGATTGAGGAATGGGATGTCGCACTGCCAAAGCTGCGGCGCATGCTGCGCCAGTTTCAGGGTTTCCTTCTACTGGGGTGAAGCAGTCCCCGCACACCTGACGGTCCCGATCACGCCCCACCGTGCCGCCATGCGCGGCACGGAAGCCAAGCCGGTGCGCTGCATTGCGCTGGAGGGAGAGGTTGGCAAGTCCGTTGGCTGCAGCATCTACGCCGAGCGTTCCTCGACCTGCCGCGAGTTCACCGAGTACACCCCTGAATGCAACAAAGCCCGCGCCATGCACGGGCTTCCGCCAATTTGAGGATGAGATGAAAAGCCAGCTTGAGAAATCGAAGGAGTTCGAAGCGCTGCATCAACAGGGCAATTGCTTCGTCATTCCCAACCCTTGGGACCGCGGCTCGGCAAAGCTGCTGGAGCACCTCGGCTTCAAGGCGCTGGCCTCCACCGGCGCCGGCTACGCCTTTTCCACAGGCCGCAGCGACCTCAGTGTCGACGCGCAGGCGATGATTCCACATCTCGCGGAACTCGCTGCCGCGACCGACCTTCCGGCCTCCGCCGACTTGCAGAATGGCTTCGGCGATACGCCCGAAGCAGCGGCGCAAGCGATCATCGCGGCGGCCGGGGCAGGCGTGGTTGGTGGTTCCATCGAGGATGCTTCCGGCGATGCCGGCAATCCGGTCTACGACATTGGCCTGGCCGCCGAACGGATCCGCGCAGCCGCGCAGGCTGCACGTTCCCTCGGCTTCAAATTCATGCTGACCGCCCGCGCGGAAAACTACCTCTACGGGCGTCCGGATATCAAAGACACGATCCGGCGCCTGCAGGCCTACCAGGAGGCCGGCGCCGACGTGCTGTTCGCCCCCGGCATCCAGTCGAAAGAGGATATCCGCGCCATCGTGAGCTCAATCGACCGTCCGCTCAACGTGATCATGGGCTTCCAGGGCATCCAGCTCAATGTCGAAGAACTACGTGAACTGGGCGTCACACGCGTGAGCCTGGGTGGCTCGCTGGCGCGCGCCGCTTACGGCGCGTTGATGCGTGCCGCCGCGGAAGTGCAGTCCGCAGGCACCTTCGGCTACGCAGGAGAAGCAATCCCGGCCAAGGAGATCAACCGCATTTTCGCGGCGGGCGGTTAGGGTTTTCATGCCAGCGCTTAAAGAGAAATTGGGGCGACGTACAGCTTGCCGGCTTTGACATCGAACACCACGCGGTGGCTGCGGAAGAATGGTGCACCGAGGATGCCGTCGAACGGGGCGCCATCGAGCTTGAGCCGGTAGACTCTGGTCGAGAGATTGAGCGCTCCGCTGATGTCGCGCAGTTCGCAGGCCTGATTCGTATCGCACGCTGCGCCTTGCCTGATCACGTTGACCTGGGCGCCGGTATCCAGCACGAACTTGAGCTGTTTTCCTTCCGCAACGAGCGTCAGCACGGGGCCCTTGCCGTCGAACTGGAGGTCCAGCGCACGCCACTTCGGCTGGCCAAGCTGGGCCACTTCTTCGTCATCGAGGATCGACATCGTGCGCTGCTGGTAGTCGAACATCAAAGGGAAAGCCGAAAAGGCAGCCAGGCCGATCGCCCCGCCCGCGCGTGCCTTGGTCAATTCGGCTTCGGGCCCTTCGGGTGCCCCGCCCCATTGCGTGTGGAGCTGGCCTTTCACCGGCGCGAGCAGGGTCGAACCGACGACGACCTTTTCCGCCACGATGCGCGGCACTTCATAAGCCTTGCCTTGCAGGTCCTGGAACCGTTGCTTTTCTTCGAGCACCTTCACCGAGCCAGATTTTTCGGCGGTTGCCGCGGGCAACGAAATACCAAGGCGGCCGCCGGAATCGAACATGACACGGGCCTGGGCCGCGCCGACCGAGATGTTCACGAAGGGAATGCCGTTGATGAATTCAAGCGGAACGACGTCTTTCGCTGCGAGCGCATTCTGGCAAACTGCGGCTGCAAGGATGAAGCTGAAAAAGGTACGCACTGTCGACTGCCCTGAACAAGAGAGGGACGGCAAGGATAGCATTTGCAGCGGTTTCAATTTGCGCGAATTATCACCTTGATCAGGCGAAGCACACGCGGTTGCGGCCGGTCTCCTTGGCGCGATAGAGCAGCGCGTCGGCTTTCTGCAGCATGGTTTCCGCGCTGCCGGCAGCGATGTCGGCATACACGCCCATGCTCATGGTGACCTTGAGGTCCGGGTGGACTTCATGCCAAGGGAAGAGCTCGACCAGTTCACGCAGCTTGTCGCACAGGGCCGCAGCCTGCGGGCCCGCCGTTTCGGGGAAGGCAATGACGAATTCTTCGCCTCCATAGCGCGCCACCAGGTCGGACAGGCGCATGTGCTTGCGCAGGATATTGCCGACATGGCGCAACACGGCGTCGCCGGTGGCGTGCGAGTAGGTATCGTTGATCTTCTTGAAGTGGTCGATGTCACAGATCACCAGCGCCAGCGGGCGTTTGTGGCGCACCGCCTGGTTGAACAGCGTGTTGGCCTGCTCGTCGAAATGGCGGCGGTTATACAGCTGCGTGAGGGCGTCGCGGATACTGAGCTCGCGCAGTTGCTCCGCCTGCTCAAGGATGGTGGCGTGAGACGTGTTGAGTTCCTCGTGGCTTTGCGCAAGCTGCGCGCTCATGGCGTTGAAAGCGCTGGCCAGCGCCGCAACTTCGTCTTTGCCCTGCACCGGCACTTCCTGCCGCAAGTCGCCTTTCTGCATGCGTTTCACGGCCCTGGTGAGGCCACTCAGGCTGCGCGACAGGCCGCGGCTTAGCAACACGCCGAGCAGCGTCGCCAGGCCGGCTGCAGCGGCGATGCCCCACAGCAGCGAGTTGTACAGCGCATCCAGGTACTTCTGTTCCTGCGGCGTCGGCGCCAGCTTGCCGTCGGCCGACATATAGGCGACAGTCCGGTTTCTCACCACGATGGCGCGTGCCGTCGTGCGCAGCTCCTCCGGCAGCAAGTCGCCGTGGCGGAACTGCCCGCCGCCGAGCAGGACGCGGTAGCCGCCATCGGTCAGGATGAAACGGAACGGTGGCGGCCCGTCGCCGTGGCGCGGCGGCGGTCGGTCCGCCGGGCCGCCGCGATCGGGCCCGCCGGCACGGCGCACCCCGGGCGGTGGGCCGAAGCCTTCGCGCGGGCCCCGCTCACCGGGCGGCGGCGGACCGTAGCCGTCCCGCGGTCCGGGCGGCGCATCCGCCGGCACGGGAGCGCCAAAGCGGGCCTGGTTGTTGATGCGGGGTGGCATGCGCTCCAGCATTTCGCTTGGCAGCTCGCCGCCCGCCTGGCGAGCCCCCTCCTGACGCTGGACGAAGCGGTCGAACGATTCCGTCGCGACGGCGCTCTCCCGTCGCCATATTCGGCCAGGTAAGCCGTCATGTAGTTATAGAAGTGCTCGGCCGCCTGCTGGCGCCGCAGCGAGTCAACCTTGTAACTGACCCCGACGTAGGCGACACCACCTACCAGCGCCACCGACCCAAGCCCCGTCGCCAGCAAGGCCGCCATCAATTTGTACCGCAAGCGCATCGTTACTGGCCCAGGTAGCGTCCGAACCACTCGATGGTGCGCTTGCGCAGGTCCTGCTGGTGCTCGGGCTTGCGGATGCTGTGGCCCTCACCGTCATAAATCACCAGGGAAGACGGCACGCCCATCGCCTTCAGGCCGTGCCAGAACTCCATCGACTGGGCCGGCGGGCACTCGACATCCCGTTCGCCGACGTACACCAGGGTGGGCGTACGGGCCATCTTGATCGACTCGATCGGCGACAGCTGGCGGTAGATCGCCGGGTCGTCGTAGGCGGAGGCGCCGAAATATGGAATCATCCACTGGTCGATGCCGTTCTGGCCGTAATAGGAAATCCAGTTGGCGATGCCGGCGCCCGCCACGGCGGCCTTGAAGCGCTGCGAATGCGTGACGCCCCACATGGTCATGAAGCCGCCGTAAGAGTGGCCGATCAGCCCCATGCGGTTGGTGTCAACCGGGGCCGCCGCGGCAACGGCGTCGATGCCTGCCAGGATGTCGCGCAAGTCGCCGCCGCCGAAATCGCGGCGGTTGGCGCGGGTGAATTCCTGGCCCTGGCCAAAGCTGCCGCGCGGGTTGGGCAGGAAGACGAAGTAGCCCTTCTCCACCAGCTCGCGCAGCAGCGGATTGCCCTGCTCACCTGGCGAGACATAGCGTGGCGAGGCTGCTGCGGCCGGACCGCCGTGCACCTGCACGATCAGGGGATACTTCCTGCCGGCCTCGGTGGCGCGCGGGCCGATCAGCCAGCCCTGCACATTGAAGCCTTCGTTCTTCCAGCTGATGTTCTGCACGGCCACCTGCGGCTGCAGGCTGGCGTTATCTTCCGTCACGGCGCGCATGGCCGCGATCGGACCGGCCACGATGGCGGGAGCGCGCTCGAAATCCTCCTGCGCCGCCGCGGCCCTGCTGCCGTCGGCGCTGAAAGACATGCGGCCTTCCGCCGCGCTGGTGGAAGCTGCGACCGAACGCAGCACGGTGCTGCGGCCTTGCAGGTCGAGGGCCAGCACATTGGACTTGTCGCCCATCAGCGCAGTGCCCAGCAGCCCCTTGCCGCGCCACGCCAGCGCATTGAAGCTGCCCTTGAAGCCGGGCGTCAGGTTGACCGGCTCGCCGCCGGCCAGCGGCACGGTATAGATATCGCCGCCGATGGAGCCGAAATCGCTCATCAAGCCGCCGATGTAGGCCACGGTGCGGCCGTCCGGCGACACGCGCGGCATGTTCGCCTGGGTGGCCGGGCTGGCCACGATGCGCAGCGCGCCGCTGGCCGCATCGACGTGGGCCAGCTTGGCTACCCACCAGTTGTTGTCGCCGTTGCCCTTGGCGCTGGTGGCGATGAAGCCTTTGCCGTCCGGCGTCCAGTCGTATTCGTAGATAAAGGTGTCGTCCGGCGACACCAGCTTGAGGGTGCCGCCTTCCGCTGGAATGGTGGCGATGCGCTGGGCGTCATCGTCGGCGCCGATCTCGCCGATCTGGCGCGCACCCGCCGCCGTGGCGCCGGTCTCCTTTTTGGCGCCAACGGTGGCGAGCATCGCCAGTGTGCGGCCGTCCGGCGACCAGCGTGCGGTGCTCGCCACGCCTTGGAGGACGCTCAGCGAACGGGTTTTGCCGCCTGCGGCGACGTATAGCCATGCCGATCCGGCCCGGCTGTCGCTGGCGACGAAGGCCAGCGACTTGCCGTCCGGAGACCAGGAAGGCTTGTCATAACTGCATGTGGAGCAGGGATCGAATTCGGCGGCGATGGCGCCGCTCGAAGCGTCGCGCACCACGACGGTGGAGTGCGGGCGCTTGCCGTTGCCGGTGTCGATGGATTCCAGCGACACGACGCGGTCGCCGGCCGGGGAGATTGCTACCGAACGGTAATCGCGGATAGCGATGCCGGGGGATGCAGCCTGGGCAACCGCCCCAGAGATGATGGCCGTAGCCAGGAAAACTGTGTGGGCGATTGCTTTGACCTGCATTGCGTTTATACCTTGTTAAGTCGCGAGTTCCGGATACCGTAGACGAAATAGGTTAGCACCGCGACGGCCATCCAGATAGTGAATATTACCTTGGTGGCGTGCGACAGGTTGATCATCAGGTAGCCGCAGGCAAGAATGCTCAGGCCCGGCACGAAGTACGGGCCAAACGGCACCCGGAAGCCGCCCTTGACGTAGGTGCCTGCCGCGCGCTCCTGCGAACGCAGCACCGGCACCGCGATCGACACCACGATGAAGGCGGTCAGGGTACCCATGGAGACCATGTCCCACAAGAAGGTCGAGTCGACCAGGCCGGCCACGATGCCCACCACCAGGCTGACGATGACGGTGTTGGCGACCGGGGAATGCGACTTGGGATTCACGCTCTGGAAGGCTTTCGGCACCAGGCCGTCCTTGGCGATGGCGTACAGGATACGGGTCTGGCCGTAAATCGTCACCAGCGTCACGGAGAACACGGAGATCACCGCGCCGGCGGACAGGATCAGCGCAGGCCATGCCTTGCCCGTCACGTTCTGCAGGATCACGGACAGGCCGGCGGCCTGGCCTTCGAACATGCTCGCAGGCTGGGCGCCCATCGCCGCCATGGCAACGAGCATGTAGAACACGGTCACGATCACCAGCGCGGCGATGATGCCGACCGGGACGTTGCGCTTGGGATTGCGCACTTCCTCGCCGGCGGTGGCAATCGTATCGAGGCCGATAAAGGAGAAGAACACGGTGCCCGCAGCAGCGGCGATCCCGCTGGCGCCCGGCAGGAACTCGCCCGGGGTGACCTTGAGGAATGGCGTGAAGTTGGCGGTGTTGAAGCCGGTGAAGGCAACGGCCGAGAAGAAGATCAGAATCGCCAGCTTGATCATGACCATGACCGCGTTGGCGGTGGCCGACTCCTTGGCGCCGCGCGCCAGCAGGAAGCAGCACAGCGCGACCAGGATCATCGGCGGCAGGTTGAAGTGGCTGGTGTTCCACACCGTGCCTTCGGGTGTCGACACGATCATCGGCGAGCGCAGGGACTCGGGAATCTGCCAGTGGAAGGCGTTGACCAGGAAGTTGTTCAGGTAGTCCGACCAGCCGATCGCCGTGGCGCTGGCCGCCAGCCCGTATTCGAGCAGCAGGCAGAAGGCGACGATGAAGGCCATGAATTCGCCCAGCGTGCGGTAGGCAAAGGAGTAGGCGGAACCGGCGGCCGGCACGCGGAAGGACAGCTCGGCGTAGCACAGCGCGGTCAGGCCGGCGGTCAGCGCCGCCAGCAGGAAGGACAGCACCACGGAGGGGCCGGCCTTCGGCACCGCTTCGACCATGGTGAAGAAGATACCGGTGCCGATCGTGGCGCCGACGCCGATCATCGTCAGGGAAAACAGGCCGATGGAGCGGCTCAGGCCCTCCCCGTGCAGGCTTGTGCCGGCATCCGTGTCCACCGGGGCCGGCTTGGTACGGGTCAGCTTCTGGACCAGCGATTGATTCACAGGCATATCCTTCAGGGCAAAAAAACTCCACGATTATAAGACCTCGCGGAGCCCCTACCTAAAGGATTTTGATGCAGGAAAGGCAAGCGTGGCGGGCGCCCCACGCCGCCGGCCGGCTTACCTCTGGCCCAGGCGCGTCTCCCCGAACAGGTTTTTCAGTTCGCGCGGCTGCGAACGCCAGTACTGCGGCGGTGCAGCAACCTGCGCGCCCAGGGCGGCTGCGGCGTGCCACGGCCAGCGCGGGTTGTACAGCATGGCGCGCGCCAGGCCCACCATGTCGGCCTGGCCGTTGGCAATGATGGCCTCCGCGTGCAGCGCTTCGGTGATCAGGCCGACGCCAATGGTTGGCATGCCTGTTTCAGCCTTGATGCGCTGCGCAAAATGGACCTGGTAGCCGGGGCCGAGCGGAATCTGCTGCAGGGGCGACACGCCGCCGCTGGAAACGTGGATAAAGCCCGCGCCGCGCCGTTTCAGCTGCTGCGCCAGGGCTATGCTTTGCCCGATGTCCCAGCCGCCCTCCACCCAGTCGGAAGCGGAAATGCGCATGCCGACCGCCATGTCGGCCGGAACGGCGGCGCGCACCGCTTCAAATACCTCCAGCGGGAAGCGCATGCGGTTCTCCAGGGAGCCGCCGTACCGGTCGCTGCGCTGGTTGGCCAGCGGCGACAGGAACTGGTGCAGCAGGTAGCCGTGCGCGCCGTGCAGCTCGATCGCTTCCATGCCCAGGGCGTGCACGCGCAGGGCGGCGCTCACGAAATCGGCCTTGACCTTGGCCAGGCCCGCTTCATCGAGGGCCAGCGGCGCCGGATCGTTCGGCCCGTGCGGCAGCGCGGAAGGGGCAACCGTCTGCCAGCCGCCCTGCCCCGGCGCCAAGGCTTGCCCGCCCTCGAAAGGCGGCGCGCTGGACGCTTTGCGGCCGGCATGCGCCAGCTGCACGGCAAGCTTGATCGGCGAGTAGCGGCGGATCGCCTGCACGACGGGAGCCAGCGCCTGCTGGTGGGCTTGCGACCATAGCCCGAGGTCGGCCGGCGAGATACGGCCTTCCGGCGAAACAGCGGTCGCCTCCAGGATCAACAGGCCGGCGCCGGACAACGCCAGGTGGCCATAGTGGATCATGTGCCAGTCGGTCGCCAGGCCGCCGCTGGCGGAGTACTGGCACATGGGCGCGATGGCAATGCGGTTCGCCAGTTCCAGCGGGCCCAGTGCATACGGGGAGAATAGATGGCTCATGTTACATGTTCTTACTATTGATACAGGCTTGCGGCTAGTTTGCCGCGGCCGGCATTGATAACCTGTGACTCATGCATTACCGCCATTGAGAAGGAGCCAGCCATGTACAAGAAAATCCCGACTGTTTCGTCCCGCTTCAACCCAACCAAAGCCTTTTCAGTGGGCGTGCTCCTGATGGCAATGGCGGTCACTTACGCCATGCGCGTCAGCGTCTAGCCTTCATATGGACCCAGGTAGTCGATCTTGCCGATCTTGACGCCCTGGTTCCGCAGGATGTCGTGCAGCGTCACGACATGGAAGTAGAAATTCGGCAGCGCGAAAGTCAGCAGATAGCTCTCGCCAGTGAAGGTTGGCTTGAAGCTGCCGAAACTCAGCGCCACCTCGCGCGTTTCGCTGTCCGCGAAATGCTCCTCCCCCACGCTCTCGATATAAGCGATCGTGTTCGCGATGCGCTCCTGCAGCTGCGCGAAACTGGCTTCGTTGTCGGGGAATTTCGGCGCGGCGATACCGCTCAGGCGCTCGATGGAAAGCTTGCTGGTATCGCTGGCGCGCTGCACCTGGGCGGTCAGCGGCAGCATGTCGTCGGCCAGGCGCGCAGACAGCAGTGATTCCGGGACTTTGCCGCTTTCCTCGGCGTAGGCTTCCGCCTTGCGCAGCAAGCTCGCCATCACTTTCAGGCCGCGCACGAAAACTGGCGCGGAGACTTTGTACATGGACAGGGACATGCGCTTCTCCTTTCCGGTGGGTGGTCCGGCCAGTGTAGCGCAAGTCCCTCGCAGTTGCTTAGCGCACGCGCGTGACCATCATGCCGGCCCGCAGGCCGATGCGTACGTCGGGGTTGGGAAAGACCACCAGCTCTTCGTCGTGCTGCACGGTGTAGACAGTGTCGCCATCGCGTGCAATCTCCTCGCCTTTCTGCAGCGCGGTGAAGTTCTGGGTTTCCTTGCCGAATGCCATCTTGAAATTGTCGCTCAGCTTGATGATGTTCTGGGCCACCTTGAAGACGTGCGGCGCATGTGCCGCCGCCACGGCGGGCGCGCCGCGCAGCAGGCGGTTGAGCGCTACGCGGGCGGCTTCGAACTGCGCCAGGTCGTTCTGGCCCAGCGTGCCGATGCGGCCCAGCTCAATCGTGGTGCCGGCGGCGGCGTGGTGTTCTGCGCTGTAGTAGCTGTAGGTACCGGCCGAGGACGGGTTCATGATGATGGCGCCAATGGCGGCTTCGCCCAGCCAGCCAATCAGCTGCTGCCTGGCGTCGTCCGCGATCAGGTCGGGGACGATGGCGAAGGTTGGGTACACGCTCGGGCGGATTGCCGTGTGCAGGTCGAGGTGCCAGCGCTCCTTGCCGGCGTGCGCGAAGAATTCCGTGGTGGCGGCGATCATCTCGTCGGCCCGGGCGGCTTCGGCGGTTCCGGCCAGGGTGCCGCGTTCGGCGCGGAACATGCGGTTCAGGTCCGCGTCGATGAAGCGCTTGGCCTGGCGGATCGCGCCGATGTTGCCGACGCAGAGCATCAGGTCGACCTGCAGCGCTTGCGGCTCTTGCGCCAGCGCGTCGAGCAGGTAGGCAACCAGTTCGATGGGGCCGGTTTCGTCGCCGTGCACGCCGACCGAGACCAGGACGGCTGGACGGCCAGGCTGCTTGCTGCGAATCGTGAGGATGCCGTCGGCCGGTTGGCCTACGGTGAAGCCGGCTTTCGTGAAGCTGTTGGCTACTGCGCTGAAGTCGGCTTCGGCGAGGGCGCGCACCGCGGGGGGAATTGTCTGATTGTCTGCCATTCTTTGTTGCTGTTACTTTCTGCTCCGCCAACCCCGGCAAACCAGGGTCTGACCCAAGGGTCAGACCCGGTCAGCGCAGAGGGCAGTGGATGGGCCTGACCCTTGGGTCAGACCCGGATTTACCGGGTTTAGGCGGCCAGGCCAACGGCGTTCACCGCCTCCGACAACGCCCACACATCCAGCATCGCCTGCTCCAGGTCCGCCGAAGCCGCATAGCCCGACAAGCCCAGCGTACAGGTCACCAGCTCCACCGCCTCGGCCGCGTCATGGCCATTGGTGGCGCGCGCCAGCACCTGCGACAGCAGTTTCTGCTGCGTACGGCGCAAAGCCTGCTGCGCATAGCTGCGCAGGTGTTCCTGCGATTTGGATGCGGCCGGCAGCTTGAGCCCGCGTTCCAGCGTATCGATACCCGCCGCCGAACGCAGCGCCATGCCCACGGCCAGGAAGCCCGGCAGATCCATGCCTGCTGGACGCTTGACCGACAGCGCCGCAAACACAAACGCCGCCACGCCTTCCAGCGCATCGACCGCGTTCCACGCCGCTACGAACTCGGCGCGCAGGCCGCTGTGCGTTGCCGCCTCCGACTGCACGTCCGCCGCCATCTTGCGCACGGTGGCAGGATCGGCGAACAGCTTGGTCAGCTCGGCGATGCCGGCACCGCGCAGCTGGTCTTTCGGCACGCCCAGCACGCCTTCCATCACCGCCTTCAGCATGGCGCGGGTGCGCGCATCGACGCGCATCGCCACGTTGCGCGGCACGTTCAGCGCATCGGCATCCAGGGTGTCGAAGATCGGCGCCAGGTCCAACGCGGACCATGCCTGGCCCCACGCCAGGATCACGTCCTGCTCGCTGCAGTTGTTGGCTGCGGCCAGGTCGCGGATCATCAGCGGGCCGCAACGGTTCACCACTTCGTTCGCCAGCACGGTGGCCAGGATGGCATTCGACAACGGATGGTTCAGCGGCGGACGGGTCGCCACCAGTTGTTGAGGGAAGTATGGACGCAACACCTTCTCCGCCCAGCTTTCATCCGTCAGCGGCATGGCCGACAGCAGGCGCTTGTAGCGGTTCTTCACGTTGGCGATCACCACCGCCAGTTCCGGCGTGGTCAGGCCGCGGCCATCGGCCTTGCGGCGCGCCAGCTCGGCCACGCTTGGCAGGTGCTCCAGTTCGCGCGACAGCGCGCCCTCTTCTTCCAGGTCGGCGATCAGGTCGGCGTAGCCGTCCTGCACGTGCGCCTCGGACTGGGCCTGGAATTCACGCACCAGCAAACGGGTCTGCTGGATGTTGTCGCGCAGGACCAGGCGTTCCACTTCCATGGTCATGTCGTTCAGCAGCTGGTTGCGGTCCGCCTCGGAGGTCTGGCCGGCGTTGACTTCCACGTCCAGCCACATCTTGCAGTTCACCTCGTGGTCGGAGCAATCCACGCCGGCCGAGTTGTCGATC
>JBCNPK010000024.1:0-88762 GCA_039593355.1 Pseudoduganella sp. | reverse complement strand
GCCCAGCCGATTCCTCGACCATGCGCACCGCGCGCTCCATCACCTCTGGGGAAAACTTGGTAGATTTGCGTTTCATAGCTCCATTCTCTCAAATGTTGGAGCCTCCCAATTTTCCGGGCCGGTTCAGACTGGTTCGTTGGCATTCAGTTGTCTTCTACCAGTGGCTAGACGCGACCCTTAAAGGCCAGGCGCGTACCGACGATACCTCGGCCGAAACTTCGTCAAGCTTCACGCCAGCAGATTACGACGCTAATACTTTTTCCAACTCATACGCCGAGAGAAGCACCAGCGCCTTCAGGCGCATGCATGCGCGCGATGCAAAGAAGTTCAACTAGCCCCCTCATTTCCCCCAAGATTCTGTGCCACATCTGTGGCACAGATACCTTTTTCCCATAACTGGGAAAACAAGCGAAACAAGCCGAAATTCGGATTATCTTGTTGATTTAAAAGGTATAACGTAAAATCAAACAGTGCGTCTAGCGATGCATTTACTCATGAGCACGACGTTCGGGACGTAGAGGCCGGAGGTTCGAATCCTCTCACCCCGACCAATTTCCCCCCAGGTTTCTCACCGGATTCCGGAAAATGCCACGCGCAGCATGTGCTTGACGATCTCGTCGTCCGGCATTTTGCTGAACTTTTGCAGATATTCGACCGCCGGGTCGCAGGTCCGCGCGTAATAGCTGAACAGAATCACATCTGACGGCAGCGACGCATCCAGCAAGCCTTCCTTCTGCGCCTGCTTGACCAGGCCTTCCAGCATGCGGTTGAGCTTCAACACGCGCGCCATATATTTGAAGTTGCGCATCAACATATCGCGCACATGCGCACTGGTCGAAGGCAGGAAAGGCAATCCGCCACCCAGCCTGACGCGCAGCGCCCACTCCAGCAAGGCTTCGAGCTTTTCGCGGGCATCCAGTTGCGGCGACAGGCCGTCAATCTGTTCAATGGCGCCATCCAGCAGGCGCACCATGGCTTCGCCGACCAGCTCTTCTTTCGATTTGAAGTGCTTGTAGAGGCTGGGTTTGGAAATGCCTACGGCACCCGCCACATCATCCATCGTCATCAAATCATAGCCCTTGCTCGCGAGCACGGCCGTCGCTGCGTCGAGAATGGCATTCTCTCGCAGCTTAAATGCTTGATCTTTAAAGCTAAATTTTGACAGGATACTCATGAGTAAAAATTCGCTACTAATCAGTAGCTTTTGTTATTTGTTGGTAGTAATATTAGCACGTCGGTAGATTACCGGGCCAAAACACCAGCACAAACATGAACAGCACACGTCAACGCATCGCCATCATCGGCGCCGGCATCTCCGGCCTCGCATCGGCCTATTTCCTGAATCGCCTTCACGATGTGGTTCTGTATGAAGCGGGAAGCTATCTGGGCGGACACTCCAATACGGTGGACGTGACGCTGGAAGGTGTCAGATGCGGCGTGGATACCGGCTTTCTGGTCTATAACGAGCGCACCTATCCCAACTTCATCGCCCTGCTGCATGAATTGAATGTGGCGAACATCGCCAGCGACATGTCTTTCGCCGTATCGATGGAGGATGGCGCGCTGGAATGGGCTGGCACCAGCATCGACACCTTGTTCGCACAGCGCATGCGCCTGTTGTCGCCTGCCTTTATCCGCATGGTGGCGAACATACTGCACTTCAACCGCAACTCGGGGCGCTTCCTGGACAAAGTGCATGGCAAACCAATTTCGCTCGGCCAGCTGTTGCAGGAAAACGCCTACGGCGCCATGTTCCGTGACGCCTATCTCTTGCCAATGGCTGCCTCGATCTGGTCCAGCACACCCGCCGACATCCTGAAGTTCCCGGCTGCGACCTTTCTGCGTTTCTGCATGAACCATGCGCTGTTGCAGGTCAACGACCGCCCGCAGTGGCGCACCGTGCAAGGCGGCTCGCGCGAATACGTCAAACGCATGGCGGCGACGCTCCCGGATTGCCGGCTGAATACCCCGGTCGCATCTATCGAGCGCGGCGCCGGCAAGGTCATGGTGAACACCGCCGGTGCTTGCGAGCAGTACGATGCCGTGGTGTTGGCCACTCACGCGCCAACCTCGCTGGCCTTGCTCGCAGATGCAAGCGCTGAGGAACGGAGTATTCTCGGCGGCGTAAGCTATCAATCCAACGTCGCCTGGTTGCACACCGATGACAGCCTGATGCCGCGCCGCCGGAAACTTTGGTCGGCATGGAATTACTTGTCCGGCGCGCAGCACGATGGCAAGCGTCCTGTCTGTGTCAGCTATTGGCTCAACCTGCTGCAAAGCCTGCCATTCGACACTCCGGTCCTGGTGACACTGAATCCGCAGCAGCCGCCGGCAGAGGGAAAGGTGCTGGCGCGCTTTGAGTACGAGCATCCCATCATGGACCAGGCCACCATCGAGGCGCAGCAACGGCTGCCCGGTATCCAGGGCGTAAACCAGGTATGGCACGCAGGCGCGTGGACAGGCTACGGCTTCCACGAAGATGGCCTGAAATCTGCCCTGAGGATTGCACAGGCGTTTGATGCCGCACCGGATTGGGCGGTCCTGCCATGACGATCGGTACGCACGTCCAGCTCATACACGGGCACGTGATGCATGACCGCCTGCGGCCGCGGCGCAACCGTTTCAGTTATCCGGTGTTTTACTTGCGGCTGAATATCTCGCGCCTTGAAGAGATCAGGTCCCGCTGGTTCGGTATCGACCAACGGCGCCTGGTTTCGATCCAAACCCGCGATTATGGTCCGCGCGACGGTTCCAGTCTCGATGACTGGATGCGCAATCTGCTGCGGGAACAAGGCATCGATGCGGACGGCGATATCTGGCTGCAGACTTTCCCCCGTATCCTGGGCTATGTCTTCAATCCGGTCAGCTTCTGGCATTGTTACGATGCCCGTGGTGAATTACGTGCAGTGCTGGCCGAAGTCAACAACACTTTCGGCGACACCCATTGCTACCTTTTGCAGCCAGGTGCCCTTGAGGGCCGGGCTGCATGCGCCAAGCGCCTCCATGTTTCCCCTTTCTGCCAGGTGCAGGGCGAGTATCGCTTCCGCTTCAGCCTCGGGAAAGAGCGCCATCTGACGAAAATCGACTACCACGACGGCGCAGGCCTGCTGCTCAAGACCGCCATTGCCGGCACACCCGAGCCGTGCAGCGACAGCGCGCTGCTGCGCGCCCTGCTGCGCCAGCCATGGCTATGCATCGGCGTGGTGGTTCGTATCCACTGGCAGGCCTTCCGGATCTGGCGCAAAGGCGTGCCCTTCTTCGGGAAGGGCGGCACAAAAAACATTCCCCTGCAAGAGAAAGTCCCGCAATGAACCACTCGTTAAGCATCCGCCAACTGGCTGCGCCGCCCGGCGCACGGCTATTCCTGTCCTTGCTGGGGCGTATCCGGCACGGCCACCTCACGCTGATTACGCCGGACGAAACGCGCATGGAGTTCGGCGACGTCCACGCGCTTCATGGCGTGACGCTGAAAGTGAACGACTGGCGCGCGTGCTCGCGCATCTTGCGCGCGGGCGACATCGGCTTCGCAGAAGCCTACGGCGCCGGATGGATCGAAGCGCCAGACCTCTCCGCTTTGCTGCGCCTTGCCCTGCGCAATGAACAGGTACTGGAGCGAGCGGTTTTCGGCGGTGCCTTGGCCCGCTGCTGGTATCGGCTGCGGCACCTGCTGCGGCCCAACACGCGCGCAGGCAGCAAACGCAACATCCACGCGCACTATGACCTGGGCAATGAGTTTTACGCCCGATGGCTGGACCCAAGCTGGACCTATTCCAGCGCATGGTTCGACGGCGATTACAGCCTGCCGCTTCAAGAGGCGCAGCGCAGGAAATACCAGCGCATCATCGACATTTTGGGCTTGCGCACGGGCGACCGCGTACTGGAAATCGGCTGCGGCTGGGGCGGATTCGCGGAGCATGCCGCGCGCCAGGGGATCCACGTCCATGGGTTGACGATCTCGCCTTCGCAGTTAAGCCATGCAAAGCAAAGGATGGCGGCGCAAGGCCTGGATAGCTTGGTCGAACTGGAATTGCGCGATTACCGCGACATTGACGGCGACTATGATGCCGTCGTGTCGATAGAAATGTTCGAGGCCGTGGGCGAAAAGTATTGGCCCGCTTACTTCAAGGCTGTCGCGCGCCGGCTACGTCCCGGCGGCAAAGCGCTGGTCCAGTCGATCACCATCGGCGAACAGCACTTCGAACGCTACCGCAGCAGCACCGACTTTATTCAGCAGTACATTTTCCCGGGCGGCATGCTACCCAGCGTGGAACGCTTCATGCAGCAAGCTGCCCTCGCAGGCCTGGCCACGCAGGATATCCATGCCTTCGGCCGGGACTATGCTGAAACCTTGCGGCGATGGGACAGGCAATGCAATGCGCAGCGACAGGAAATCGCCGCACTGGGATTCGATTCCCATTTCCAGCGAATCTGGCATATGTACTTTGCCTATTGCGAAGCGGCGTTCGATGAGGGCAGAACAAATGTCGTGCAATTCCTACTGGCGAAACCGTCTGTGGCCTAAGCTGGTCCGCTGCGCCTTGTGCCTGGCCCTGTCCTTTGCCGGCCCAGCCGGTGCGGACGAAGCGCACGGTAGCGGGTGGCGTGCGGAATTGCGGGGCGCAGTTGTCGTTGGCAGCGGCGATTTGCGCTGGTTTGGCTTGCGCATCTATCACGCGGCGCTATGGAGCGAGCAGCCAAGCTTCGACCCCGCCGGGCGCTTTGCGCTGCAGCTGACGTACCAGCGCAGTATCAGCCGCGAGAGACTGGTGCAGGCCAGTATCGACGAGATGCGCCGCTTGCGCCCTCGCACAGATGCTGCATTGATCGCCCGATGGCAGGTCCAGCTGCGCGAGGCCTTTATCGACGTTGAGCCTGGCGATCAACTGATAGGCGTGAACTTGCCAGGCTATGGAATGCGGCTCTATGACCGGCGCAGGCTGGTGGCGGATATTCCCGACCCGGGCCTGGCGGGCGCATTCTTCGATATCTGGCTGAACCAGGCCAGCCGCGACCAAGGCTTGCGGCGCGAATTGCTGGGAGTCCGCCCATGAATGGAAGCGCACGCAACTTCAGCTATCTGGCGTACGGATTGCTTGGGCTGCCGCTCGCGATGGCCGCCCTTCCCGTCTATGTTCACGTGCCTGCGTATTATTCCCTGCACCTTGATGTGAGCCTGGCGCAATTGGGATGGGTGCTATTTGCAGCGCGCCTGATCGACACCGCCCAGGATCCTGTGCTAGGTTTGCTGATAGACCGCAGCGGGCGCCGCATGAACAACTGGTTTATCGTGGCGGCGGGAATTTTCGCCGCGGCCTTCGCCTGCCTGTGGCTGCCGCCCAAGGGTGCCATCGCCTCGTTGGCATGGCTGGGCGTAACGCTCGTGCTGGTGTATGCCGCGCACAGCTTCCTCTCCATCGCTTACCTTGCCTGGGGGGCAAGCCTGGACGGGGCGGCTGCCAGGGCGCAGGTGTTGTTAGGTCCGGCGGCCGCGCGCGAGGCTGCGGGCCTGGTCGGCATCCTGATCGCAAGCGCCATTCCCGCAATGGCGATGTCGGGAGATCCCGAGCACCTGTCCAACACGATGGTTTGGTATAGCCTTGGTTTTGCCGGGCTCCTTCTTGCTGCGGTGCTGGTTCTTCTATGCCGGGCGCCTGCGTGGCAACGGTCGCCGCACAGCCAGACGCGTTGGCTGGCGGCGTTCGGCGCCGTGCGCACCAACCAGCGCTTCCTGCGCTTGCTGCCTGCCTACCTGCTCAATGCCCTTTCGGTGTCGCTCCCGGCGACACTGGTCCTGTTCTACATCCGGGACCAGTTGCAGGAGCAAGAACATGCCGCAGCTTTCCTGCTCGCCTATTTCACGGCCGCGGTGTGTGGTTTGCCTGGTTGGGTGCGCCTGGCAAAGCATATTGGCCCGGCAACGGCATGGCGCTGCGGCATGCACGTGGCAGTCGGCGCCTTTTGCGCTGCGGCCCTGCTGGACGCAGGCGACGTCCTGCCCTACTTTCTGATTTGCGTGGCGGCTGGAATGGCCCTGGGCGCGGACCTTGCCCTGCCTCCTGTGCTGTTTGCCCATGCTATAGGCGACAGTCCGGCGAAGGGCACCTATTACAGCATCTATACCATGCTGGGCAAGCTGGCGGCGGCCTGCTGCGGGCTCGCGCTTCCCCTGCTGGCGATGCTGGCTTACCGGCCAGGCGCCGGCGCCAGCACGGCGCTGGTTGCGATGTATGCCGGGCTCCCGTGCCTGTTAAAGATTGCGGCAATGTATTCGCTAAGGAGAAGCTGTGAAGAAGATCGTGTTTAGTATCGGCCTGCTGCTGACAGGCTGCGCCGGAAACGACGTGCAGCGCTATGCGCGCGCCGAGCCCAAGCTCGACGTCGTTCAATTCTTCGGCGGCACCACGGACGCCTGGGGCATGTTCCAGAAGCGTGGCGGCGAAGTTGTCAAGCGCTTCCATGTCGAGATCCAGGGCACGGTGCAGGGCGCCGAGCTGCAATTGGACGAGCAGTTCAGATACGACGACGGCAGCACGCAGCGCCGTATCTGGCGGCTTACTCCTCAAGCGGACGGGCGCTGGAAAGGCTCCGCTGCGGACGTCAAGGGAGATGCCGACGGTGAAGTCGCTGGCAACGCACTGCGTTGGCAATACACTTTACTGTTGCCGGTCGACGGCAGCACCTACGAGATGCACTTCGACGACTGGATGTTCCTCATCGACGGCTGCACCATGATCAACCGCGCGAGCATGCGCAAGTTCGGCATAGAACTCGGCCAGGTCACCTTGATGTTCAGGAAAAGATCATGTTCGCGTTGAACCATCCGCTCAAGGATTGGCGGGGCAAGCGCCTCTGGATCATCGGCGCCTCCAGCGGAATCGGGGCGGCAATCGCCACACAGGCGCTCCAGGCCGGCGCCAAAGTGATTCTCTCCGCACGCAGGGAGGAGCAACTCAAGTGCATCGCCGGCACCAGCGCCAATGCGCTGGCAATCGCATTTGACGTGCTTGACGACCAAGCGTGGACAGATGCATACGCCGGCATACGCAGCGCAATGGGCGGCTTGGATTTGCTGATCTTCTGCGCAGCGGAATACCGTCCCGAGCGCAGTTGGGAGGTCCGCCCCGGCGACTGCAGGCATACATTAGGCGTCAACCTGGGCAGTCTTTACTCCGGACTGGCAACCGTATTGCCGGACATGCTTGAGCGCGGCGGGGGCGGCATTGCCGTCATCGCCAGCGTTGCCGGGTGGATCGGACTACCGAAGGCCAGCGTTTATGGTCCAAGTAAAGCCGCGCTGATCAACCTTGCCGAGATCCTCTATGCCGACTTGCATCCCAAAGGGCTCGACGTCTACTTGATCAACCCCGGTTTCGTTGATACCCAACTGACCGCACGCAACGACTTTTCCATGCCGGCCCTGCAAACGCCGGAGGAAGCAGCTTCCATCATCTTGCGCGGCATCGCCGCCGGCCGCTTCGAGATCCATTTCCCGTGGCGCTTTACACTGCTCATCAAACTGCTGCGCATGCTCCCCTACCGGCTGCGCTTTGCTCTCATAGGTCAACTGGTAAAAACATGAATGCCGCACTCGATAAACTCCTGGCCTGGTACCAGAACCTGACGCCGCAAAACGTCAGTCGCGTTCCTGAATTCTATGCAGCGAACGCCCATTTTCGCGACCCGTTCAACCATGTCCAGGGCACGCCGGCTATTGAGCGGATCTTCGAACACATGTTTGAAACCACCGTTTTGCCGCGATTCGTGATCCTGCAAAGCGTGCTTCAGGAAGAGCATGCGTTTGTCACCTGGCGTTTTGAGTTCGAATTGAAAGGCAGGCGCTATGAGGTCGAAGGCGCGTCGCACATCACCTTCGACCAGGCTGGCCTGGTGCGGTCGCACCGCGATTACTGGGACACGACAGAAGAACTTTTTCAACAATTGCCGGTCGTAGGGGGCCTGTTCCGCTTACTGCGGCGCCGTTTTTCCGCCAGCAAACAGTTATCAGCCTTATGAATATATGGAATTAAAACAAATTATTTGAATTATATGTTGCGCAGCAGCATAATGTTCCCAACCGGACAATATTTCACGGAGAACAGTATGAACCTGAGCAAGCACATGGAATTCATCTTTGTTGGCGCACTGGCACTGATCGGCGTGTCCGCTGCGGCAGCCGCCGCAGTACCAAAACTGCTGGCCGCACGCGCACCGCTGGTTCAATTGGCCGCCAAGGAAACCAGCGCCACCCCTATCGTCGTCGTCAAGGCCAAGCGCCTGACCGCGGAAGAAAAGGCCGCGCTGGCCGAGTAAGGCAACTCCCTTCAGTCGTCACAGCTGCTTTCGCGGACGATCATTTCCACCGGCATGGTGATCTGGGCGGGATTTGCGTCCGGATCCTGCAGCAGCAACTCAACTCCGGCGCGCCCCAGTGCCTCCTTATCCACGTGTATCGTGCTGAGGGGCGGAATGGCGGCGGCGGCGCTGCTGATGTCGTCGAAGCCGACGATGGCGATATCGTGCGGGATCTTCATCCCTTCGTTCAGGCAGTACTTCATGGCCGCCAGCGCCGTACTATCGTTGTAGCAGAACAGCGCGTCGGGCCGCTTGGGCAGGCTCAATAGGCTGCGCATGGCTTGCGCTACGCCGTCTTCTCCGTCGCCCATGCTGGGCACAATCACCTCCAGGTCCGGATCGGCATGAACTTTGGCGTCGAACAGCGCCTTGCGGAAGCCGCGGTTGCGCTGCTGGATGCTGTAGTGGGCCAATGAGCCGGACAGCATGGCGATGCGTTTGCGGCCGCAGCGCAGCAGGTGCTGGGTGGCCAGGTAGCCGCCGCGCGCGTTGTCGGGGTTGACCGAGGTGAAACCGATCCTGTGCATGTCCACCAACACTATGGGTTTGCCGACCTGCTGCAAAGCCGCGAGCACTTCCGGTTCGAAGAAGCCGGCGCACAGGATGGCGTCCGGCTGATGCAGCCGGATCTGGGCCAGGACCGGGTCCGCCGGACCGACGGCGATGAAGGACAGGGCAATGCCTTCACGGCGGCAGCCTTCTTCCGCACCTTGCAGCACCGGCGAGAAGAACGGGCTGGATGCGAGGGTGTTGTGCTGGCTGTGCAGCAGGAAGGCGATGCGGCGGATGCGTCCCTTCTTCAGCTGCGTGAAGTCGTAGCCCAGCTTGAGCGCGGCCTTGCGCACTTTGTTGCGGGTGGCTTCGGTCATGCCGGCCTGGTTCTTCAACGCACGCGACACGGTACCGATGGAAAGGCCGGTGGCTTCCGCAATATCGCGCAGTGTGACCTGGCTCACAAGGTGTCTCCCTTTTCCGGTTTATCAAACGCTTCTGGCTGCGTTATATCAGCCGCTTATGGGGGCGTCAACCGGCAACTACCCCGCAATCGAACGTAGGCGCAGCGATTTGCGCAGTGCTGCCAATCCTGCGCTGGACAAAACGCGCACGGTGACGCTTTCGCCCGGAAGCAGGGTCAAGGCGTTGTCGGAGACCTCGGCGTCGATGTCGCCGAAGTCGATCCACAGGGCACGTACGAGATGCGTGGCGCGCAGCTCGAGCCGATAGCCTGCCCTGTCCTGCCGCAACGCCGCCTGCAGGCCGGGAGCGGACCAGCGCATGTCTTTCGCGGCTTTGAAGTACACAACGCTGCGCGAAGGCGGCTCACCTTCCGCGTTCAGCTCGAATACCGCGACGGTGCTGGCGGGATCGGCGCCGCCGAGCAGATCCTCATCCCCGTAATCCGGCTGGCCTGTGGCCGACAAGGGCGCCAGTTCCACCATTTTGCGCTCGTCCCGCAGCGACTTGCCGTCCAGGGTCATCACGCGCAGGTGCAACTCACCCTTGAGCACATGGGCGCGGTCATTGAGCAGGCTTACCGTGGTGCGGCCGTCGGCACTGCGCAATGCAGCCACTGCAACAGGCGCATAGAAGCGGCGGGCATGGAATTGCAAGGCTTTCCAGCGGCCGAACCAATCCACGCTGGACCAGGACGCGCCCGGCCATACGTCGTTCAGCTGCCAATAAAGGGAACCCATGGTGTAAGGACGGCTGGCACGGTGATGCAGCGCGGCCAGTTCAATGCCCTCGGCCTGGGCGGCTTGGCTGAGGTAGACGAAATCGGCGAAATCCTTCGGCTCGCCGAATTCGTAGTACACATACTTCATCAGCCGTTCGTTACCCTTACCGGCCAGGAATTTCTGGTGCGCCTCGATGACGGGCGTGGCGATCCCCTGCTCACCGCGCTTGGCGAAAGCATCGATCGTGCGCTGCACGGGCCACGCCTGCAGGCCATATTCGGACATGAAGCGCGGCGTGATCTCCAGGTATTTCGAGGGAGGATGCGCGGGATTGCCCCACACTTCCCAGTAATGCATATCGCCGCTGGCGGGCGTGTTGGCGACTTCGGCCAGATCGTCGCTGGGCGAACTGGCCCAGTAGGCGATGCCGCCGCCCTCCTCCGCCACCACCTTGCGCAAATCGCTGCCGAACAATTGCTGGTAGCCATTCCAGACTTTGGCGGCAAAGGCGGGATCGGCAGCCGTCATTTCCTTTCCAGGGCCCCAGTATTTCCAGGCGATTTCCTCTTCGTTGTTGCCGCACCAGAGCGCAAGGCTCGGGTGGTTGCGCAGGCGGCGCACATTGTCGCGCGCCTCGGCAACGACGTTGGCGCGGAAAGCGTCGTCGTATGCGGGCGGCATGCCGCCGCCGAACATGAAGTCCTGCCAGACCAGCAGGCCAAATTCGTCGGCCAGGTCGAAGAAGTCATCGCTTTCGTAATAGCCGCCGCCCCAGCTGCGCAGGAAGTTCATGTTGGCATCGCGTGCCGATTGCAGCACGCGGCGCAGCTGCGCCTTGCTCACGCGCGGCTGGAACATATCGAAAGGAATCGTGTTCGCACCCTTGGCGAAGACCGGGATGCCGTTGACGGCGAAATAGAAGCTTTTGCCTTTGTCGTCCGGCTCCCGGCGCAATTCGATGCTGCGCAGGCCGGTACGCACGCTGGCCTTGGCGATGGCGGCCTTGCCGTCGGCAACTTCCAGATCATAGCGGTACATGGGCTGCGCGCCATAGCCGTTCGGGAACCAGCGCTGCGGTTGCTTGACGTGGAGCGCCAGCTCGACGCGATTGCTGCCCGCATGCAGCTCGACGCGGCGCCGGACGGCCAGCGAACGCGCGCCGTCCGGCGCAGTTTGCCACAGGCGCAGGTCGGCGCCGCCATCACGCACGGCGTCGAGCAAGGCGACTGCCATGATGTCGGCGCGCTTTTCGTCCACGTGGTCCTGGCGCAGTTGAAGGTTATCGACGCGCGCTTTGTCCCAGCTTTCCAGCACGACCGGCTTCCAGACACCGGCGGTGACATAGCGCGGTCCCCAGTCCCAGCCATAGTGGTAGCCGGGCTTGCGGACGAAATTGGCTGTCATTGCATCCTTCGGCTCGTCGCCGTAGGGGGAGGGATAATTTCCCGCCAGTTTAAGCGGCATGGATTGCACTTGCGGCAGCAGCCTTGCGATCGGCGAGCGCAAGATAATGCGCAACTCATTACCCTTTGCGCGTAACTTGCCTTGCACCGGAACGCGCCAGGTGCGGAAAGCGTTGTCGGCTGCTAGCAGGTGCTCGCCATTGAGCCAGACTTCGGCGAAGGTATCGAGGCCTTCGAACACAAGGTCAGCACGCGCCGCGTTCAGCGTTGCACCCGGCGCGTCGAAACGGGCGCTGTATTCCCAGTCGGCCAGTCCGATCCACTGCAGGCCGGCTTCCGGAGCGCCGCTATAGGGATCGGGAATCAGCTTGTTCGCGAACAGGTCGGTGTGCACAGTGCCGGGTACCTTTGCCGCATGCCATGGCGCCGCTTCGGGATGGGCGGCAAGTTGCGCATTGTCCGGGACCGCGCGGAAGCGCCAGCCCTTGTCGATGACGACACGCTCCGGCATCGCCGCCGTGGCAACTGCGGCGACTGCCGTCAGGCACAGGCCGAGCAACAGCACCACGAGGGAACGCCAGTACAGATGCGTGCTCATGGCGCGCTCGCCTTCCAATGGCGCTCGATCCACTCCTGGTGGCTCGGCATGGCGGCAACTGCATTGGCCAGCATGGCGCGCACGCTTTCGACCACATCGGCCAGTTTTTCCTCCGGCATGTCGTCAACGATCGGGTGGTAGCTTTGCGGGACGATGCGCTGCCCCAGCATCACCTGCACCCAGCTTGGCAGCGCGAAAAAGTCCTCGCCATGGCGGAAATAGCGTCCGTCGCAGCGGAACAATTCGACCGCCTCGCGCAGGCTGTCTGGAATGGACATGGTGCGGCAATAGTCCCAGAACGGTGAATCGTTACGTTCCGTTGCGTTGTAGTGCAGGATCAGGAAATCCCGCACCCGTTCATATTCGAATGCGGATTCGCGGTTAAAGCGTTCCTCAAGCCGGGGATTGAAGTCGCGCTTGGGGAACAGCGCCAGCAAACGGCTAATGCCCGATTGCGCCAGGTAAATGCTGGTGGACTCAAGCGGCTCGAGGAAACCGCTGGCCAGACCCAGCGCAACCACGTTCTTGCTCCAGAATTTCTTGCGCATGCCGGTGGTGAAGCGCAGCGCACGCGGCTCGGCCAGTGCTTCGCCGTCCAGGTTGGCCAGCAGGGTCGCGGCGGCTTCGTCGTCGCTGATATGCCGGCTCGAATATACATAGCCGTTACCTGTGCGGTGCTGCAGGGGAATGCGCCACTGCCAGCCCGCCGTGCGCGCAGTGGAGCGCGTATAGGGGGTAATCGGGGTCACGCTTTCGCAGGGAACGGCCATCGCGCGGTCGCACGGGAGCCAGTGCGTCCAGTCCACATAACCGGTTTTCAGCGCCTGCTCGATCAGCAGTCCGCGGAAACCGGAACAATCGATGAACAGTTCACCGTCAACCACCTGGCCGTTTTCCAGTGTGACCGATTCGATAAAACCGTCGCCGGCACGCTGGTTCACGCCAACGATCCTGCCCTCAATGCGCTGCACGCCGCGCTGTTCGCCCAGCTCGCGCAGGAAGCGCGCGTACAGGCTGGCGTCAAAATGGTAGGCGTAGGCGATATCGGCCAGCGGAGAACCGGGCGGCGCGTTGCGGTCGCCGGGGGCGAACTTCCCTTGCGGCGCCATGATGGTCTGCGGCGAATATTCTCCAATCGGCGCGGCGCGCCCGGACTGGAACAGCTTGAGCCAGAACTGGTGGAAAGGCAGCGGGCCGACCGAGCGCCCGACGGTGCCGAAACCGTGGATGTAACTGTCGCCGATGCGGCTCCAGTCCTTGAATTCGATGCCGAGCTTGATCGTGCCCTGCGTACGCTTGATGAACTCGGTCTCGTCGATGCCGAGCATTTGTCCGTTGAACATCCTGATATGCGGGACACTTGCCTCGCCCACACCGACGATGCCGATTTCCTCGGACTCGATCAGGCGCACCGATGCACCTTTGCCAAGATAGGTGGCCAGCGCCGCGGCAGCCATCCAGCCGGCGCTTCCTCCGCCAACGATTGTGATCTTGCCGATCCGGTCGTGCAGGTTCATTGCGACACCCCAACAGGAAAAAACCTCCCCGACCTTGCGATCGGGGAGGAAGGAGGGAAGGCTTAGAACTTGTAGTTCAGGCCAAAGTAGGCAACGCGGCCGGCATAACCGTTCGAGTAGAAGCGGTCCTTGGTGTCGTCGCCGAGGTGTGAGCGCGTTTCCTGCCTGGTCAGGTTCAGCACCGAGGCGGTCAGGCTCAACTCCTTGGTGATGTTGTAGGCCACGTTCAGGTCGATCTGGCTGTAAGGCTCCTCATACACGTTCAAGCCGTTGACCAAGCCGTCCACCACCACGCCGCGGCGGTTGTAGGAAGCGCGCGCCAGGAAGTCGGCGGTTTCGTAGAACACAGTCAGGTTGGCCTGGTTCCTGGCGCTGCCGACCAGCGGCGATTTGCCGATTTCGGTACCGTCGGCCAGGCTGATTGCCGCCTGGTTGGTCTTGTTGTACGTGTAGTTGAACTGGAAGCCCAGGCCGGAAGCGAAAGTGTGCTGCGCGTACAGCTCAACGCCCTTCGACACGCCGTCACGTCCGCCGGCCGTGGTCGAGTAGCTCTGCACCACCACGCTCTGGCCACCAACGTCCATGGTCACGTCGCGCACCACGGGCACCGAGAAGTTGCTGACGTTCTTGCGGAAGAAGTCCACGCCCAGCACGGAGCCGCGCTGGAAGTACCACTCCAGGCCCAGGTCCATCTGCTTGGCCTTGTATGGCTCCAGTTGCTTGTTGCTGCCGCTGCCGAACCAGCCCACCTTGTCGCCGCCACCGATCAGGCGGCGGTCGTTGACGTATTCCTGGCTGAAGTTCTCCAGGCCGCCCGGCGATGCGATATCGCCGTAGCTTGGACGTGCAACCACCTTCGACGCCGCTGCACGCAGCACCAGGTCCTGCCTCAGGTCATAGGCCAGGTTCAGGCTTGGCAGCACGTCGTTGTACGTACGATCGAGCGAGCTGACCACGAACGACGAAGTGTGCGACAGGCTTTCCGGCAGGCGCGTGAAGCCGCTCGTGCAACCGGAACCGGCTGGTGCGCCGACCGCCGGTGCGCCACCCGCCTGGCAAGGCGCCGGGCTGCCGTTAGGGCCGTTGAAGAAATAGTCGCTGTAGTAGTCAACCTGGTCGGTCGAATCGGCGTGCTGCCTGGTCTTCACGAAGCGCAGGCCAACGTTGCCGCGCAGGCGGTCCGCCTTGATATTGCCCTGCAGGTAGGCTGCCGAAATCTTCTCGTTGACGTTGTAGACGAAGTTGTCTTCGTTACGGGTCTGCATCTGGCCGTAGGTCTGGTCCAGGTAGGAGATATAGGCCGGGTAGTTAATTGCCGGGAAGGCGCTGGCACTGATGCCGCCCGCCAGGTTGCCCAGCGATCCGCTGTTCAGGAACTGCGGCTGGAATTTGTTGGCAGTCGGGTCGCAGCCGTTCTGGAAGCGCTTGGAATAGTCGGCTGGATCGGCGCCCTTGCATACCCAGTAGTTGTTGCCGGTGGCGCGGTGGGTGCCGCCGTCGCGGTATTTGCCGCCGAACTGCAGGGAATCCAGCCACTTGGTGTCGGTATGCCAGGTGAAGTCGGCCTGCGCGTACTTTTGCTGGGTGCTGTTCTTGGTCCACGACGAAGAGGTCGAACCCAGGTCGATTTCGCCAATGCCTTTGGCCAGGTTGTCCATCAGCTGCGGCGAGAAGGTCATGGTCGGGGTGCCTACCGTGCTCCAGGCGCTGGCGTAGTTGCCAAGGGTCCAGCTGCCGTCCGCGTTCTGCACGCGCGGCTTGATCGGCATCGACATCTGCATCGAAGGACCGCCCGAGGCCCAGGTGCGGCCCAGCTTGAAGGTCGCATCCAGGTCCTGGCCTTTCCAGTCGGCTTCGAAGTCGGCGGCCTGCGACAGCGCTTTTTCGCGGTTGTAGCTGCCGGTGATCTGCGGCGTTGGAATGGTGCAGTCGTCAGGACCCCAGCCGCCAGGTTTCTGGCCGCCGGCTGCTGCCTGCGCTTCGCTGCAATAGTAGGTCTTGCCGGCATGCGCGCTGTACTGAGCGCCGGTGACGATGGTCTTGCTCGGGTCGAAAGTCAGGCCATCGAGCATGCGGCCGCCCGGCCAATTGCCGTCGCCGTCATAGCGCGCCAGGTTCCACTCAGGGACCTTCAACGTATTGGTCTGCGAATTCTGCTTCAGGTCGAAGCGGAAGTAGTTGGCGGTCAGGGTCAGGTTGCGGACCGGCTTGAACTGCAGGGTCATTTGGCCGCCCTTGCGGTCACGCTCTTCGCTCTTCACGTTGAGGTTGACCGAAGTCGGCATCATGAAGTTGGTGTAGTACTTGCCGCTCTGGTCGTAGAAGCCGGACTGGCCCCACCAGTAGCTGTCCAGGTTCGATTCCTTGCCGTTGACGTCCGTTGCCGGGTGCCCCTTGTAGTCGTCGCCGTACCACTGCCAATTTTCGGTGCTGGCGCCCATCGTGCGCGTGGTGCGCTTTTGCGAAGTCAGTCCGACCAGGATGCCGAAGCGGTTGCTCTCGTCATGCCATGCGTACTGGCCGGCGAACTGGCCGTCAGCCTTCTTGGTGGTGTCGGCCCAGGTGCCTTCCGCGGAGACGAAGCCGCTGCCCGATTTCACGTCCAGCGGACGCCGGGTGTGCAGGATCACAGTGCCGCCTATGCCGCCTTCGTCGATGCGTGCTTCCGGAGACTTGAACAGCTCCGCGCTGGAGAGCATATTCGACGGCATCAGCATGTAGTTGAAGGAACGGGTTGGGTCGCCGTTCGATTCTGCGGTGGCAATGTAGTTGCCGTTCAACTGGGTCAGGGTCAATTCGGACGACAAGCCGCGCACGCTGACATTCTTGCCTTCGCCGCCGCTGCGATCGATGATCACGCCCGGTACGCGCTGCAGCGCGTCGGCCACGTTCTTGTCCGGGAATTTGCCGATATCTTCGGCGGTGACCACTTCGATGATCGAGTTGGAGTCGCGTTTCTGGTCGAGGCTCTTTTCGATCGAGTAGCGGTAGCCGGTCACCACCACCGTATTGGTGTTGTCCTGCGCGGTTTGCGCTTGGGCGTTGGCAAGGGTCAGCAGGGCTGCGCTGACTGCCATGGTGATCGGCGCAAGCTTGGTTCTTAACGTCATGTAGGTCTCCTGGTTATGCCCAGCAGCGGGGCTCTCTCTGAGGCGGCGATTTACTAAACGGGCTAGCTATCGCCTATGTCTCGGTGGGATTGGCATTCCACTAGGAATAGTTAAACAAGGAACCCTGGCCAGTTCAATAAACTTTGCATGTTTAGATGAAGTTTAGTTTTGTTTTAGTAAACAAGCTTGCGGCTAATTTGCCACAGTTTTTCCGGAGAAATGCAGGTAGCCCCAGCGCGACGGCACGTGCATGTCGACCACGCCTTGCGTCGACCAGACCCAGTTGTCTTCCCGGGCTTGGCCGGCGCTCCATTCGACGCGGCTGAAGTTGATGCGCCAGGTGCTGCCCGGACTGGGGTGCGGCACCTGCTGCCGGCTGGCGAAGGCATCCAGGGGATAGGCGATTTCCACCGTCCAGCCACGGTCCTTGTCGCCAGGCTGGTTCAGGGTTCCCTGCACGGCGATGGCGCTTTTCAGGTCTTTGATGTCCCAGCTGTTGTCGGGCTGCCCGTCTTCGTTGTAGGGCTTGGGGAGGAACAGGTCCCAGCCGGTGTTGAGGGCATTGATCTCGAATTCGTAATAGCTTTTGGTGTCAGGCAGCGGTTTTAGGAAAACCTCGAAATCGTTGTCCTTGAAGATGACGGAGTCGTGCTCGGTCAGCGTGGCCTTGACTTCAGGCTCCTCGAGTTCGGCCGCAATGTAGAGATATTGGTCATCCCACAGCATTTTTACGCGCGTGCGGAATTTGGGGCGAGGCTTGCTGTCGCCTTCGATGTCGACAAAGTCGGAGGTCCAGGGCGCCTTTTGCCACGCCGGATCGTCCAGTTTTCCATCGATCCGGATCGGGCCCGGGGCGCGCAGGCACTCGTAGGACAAGGGGGTGCTTGCGGCGCCGATTGCGCCTGCAAGCACGAGAGCGAATGCCGTCATGAAGATCTCCATCACCGTCTCGAAAAAAATCTATATACCAAGGGAGGCAGGGCTTCTTCAACAAGCCTCCCGGTTTTCGGGCGGATTTTAGTGATCTTTTACTAAACGGCGGCGCGCAGTGCGGCGGCCGGGCGCAAGCGCATGGCAATCAGGGCGTGACGGGCGACCGCGGCCGAAGCGATGAGGGCCGTCGCGGCCAGCGCGGCATACAGGGGCCACCAAGCAAGCGGCGCGCGCTCGACAAAGCCCGACAGGTAACGCTCAATCGCCAGCACGGCCATCGGGACGGCGATGCCGGCAGCCGCCAGCAGCAAGCCGCCGGTTTCGCGCGCCACCAGCCAGCCGATATCGCGCGGACGGGCGCCGTGCAATTTACGCAGGACGAGTTCCTTGCTTCGGCGCTGCACGGAGTGGGCCGCCAGGACGTAGGTACCGAAGGCCGCGATGGCAAGCGCCATGGCCGTGGCCAGGCCGAGCAGCTTGGCCATGCGCGCGTCCTCCGCATAGCTTTCGGCGATCACCTGGCCGGCTGAGCGCACCTCCAGCAAAGCGTCAGGAAAGTACTTCGCCCACAGCCGCCGCAGCTGCCGCTCCGCCATGCGCGGGTCGCCGGCAGCGCGCACGTTGAGCGTCACCGAAGCCGTCCACAGCTCATATGCCAGCGGGCTTGGCGCCGTGCGCAGGGAGCGGTAGCGGATCTCCGGAGCGATGCCGATCACTTGCTTGCGGATGGTGGCATCGGGCGTCACCATCTCCACAGTCTGGCCCAGCGCATCGGCCTCGGTGGCAAAACCCAGGGCCCGGGCGGCGCGCGAGTTCAGGACGATCAGGCTCGGGTCGTCGTCCTTGTCCCGGCGGCTGTCGAACAGCCTTCCGGCCACAGGGTTGATCTGGTAACTGCGGAAGAATGTATTGCCCACCGATTTGACGGCGACGGTGGTGCTTGCCGCGCCAGGTCGCCGCAGCCTGACGCTCCACATGCCCTGGTCGGCCGTCGAGGGATCGTCGGATACCGCTACGGCGGCAATACCGGGCTGCGTCCCGAGTTCAGCGATGAAGGCGCGTACATTGGCGTCCTGGCGTGCCGGCCCGGGCATATTGACGACCAGGATGGGCGACGGGTCAAAGCCGGGAGAAGCGGATTGGGCAAAATGCGTCTGCCACGCCACCGCCAGCGCCAGCGCCGCCAGTCCCATCGCGCCGGCCATTTGGAACACCGTCAAGGCACGGCGCAACAGGCTTCCTGAGAATGGCTCGGAATCGGGCCTTCCGCCCAGGACTTGCGCCGGATGAGCGCGGGTTGCCGACCAGGCCGGATAGATCGCCGTCAGCACGCCGAGCAATGCGCCGAGCGCGAAGGCGCACCCGATGGCGGAAAGCGACAGCAACTGCGACAGGTCGCGTTGCATCAGGCTGGAAAAGGCCGGCAACAGCATCCAGGCCAGCAGCAAGCCGAGCACCGTGGCGAGCAGGCAGACCAGCAGCGATTCCGCCAGCATCTGCAAAGCCACTTGGCTCGCACTCGCACCGAGGGCCTTGCGCACGCCGATTTCGCGCTGGCGCCGCATCACGCGCACCACGGTGAGGTTGATGTAATTGAAGCTGGCCAGCAGCAGGACCAGCACGGCCACGGCAGCCAACGCCGCAGTGGCCGCCATGCTGCCCCGATCCCCCTTCGCCCAGACCTGGTCGCCCACTACCTCCTGGTCGAAGTAGGCGTCGCGTAGCGGATGGGGCGAGAGTTCAATGGCATGCCGGTTGCCCAGCGCCTGACGCGCTTCCGGCGTCAGGTCCTTGACCATGGGCGAGTCCTCAATGGCAGCTTGCAGGGCCCCTACAATCGCGGGCAAGGCCGCGCCGTCGCGCACCCGAAGCAGGATGCGTCCAACCCATCCCCGCGCTCCGTCCTGCAGTTCTTCATGCATCGTTTTGTCGGCCAGCAGCGTATGCCTGCCCGCCAGCGCTTCGAACGGCACCGTGGTGCTGGCAGGCTGGTCGCGCACGACGGCCATCACGCGCAACTGACGGGCCCGGGATCCCGGCACCAGTGCGGTTTGGCCCAGGGCTGACTGTGCCCCGAATATGCGCTGTGCCGCCGATTGCGTGAGAACCAGGCCCTCCGGCGCCTCGAGTGCGCGCTCCAGGTCCCCCTGCACCGCCTGGAGACCAAGCACGCGCGAAAATCCAGGCATGACGATCAAGCCATTCAAGCGCACCAGCCGGTCGTTCATCCGCAAGGCAAGCGGATCGACCGCAGGCCGTGCAGGGACATAGGCCGTGACCTCTTCCACGCCAGGCAAGGCAAGGGCCGCCTTGCGCAGCATCAGCGGTGCGGTGTCATAGACCGGTGCGCCGGCCTGCGTATTGAGCTGGTGTTTGAGGATGTATGTCCGCTCGACATGCGGTAGGTGCGCGTTGTACTGGGTCGAGTGGCGGACAAGGCCCAGCAGCAGGATGGCGGCCGCCAATCCGATACCCAGGCCTGCAATGGCCACCAGCGAGTACACAGGCTCCTGCATGAGCGTGCGCCAGCCGACGCGGAAATCTCGTAATTTCATCCGGCCTCCCCTTTACGCGGCTTGCAGCGCGTCGACCAGGATGCGGCCATCCAGCAGGCGTAGCACGCGCGAGGCTTGAGCCGCATGAGTCGGCGAGTGGGTCACCATGACGACGGTGGTGCCTTCGGCGTTGATCTGGCGCAGCAGGCGCATGACTTCTTCCCCATGCGCGGTATCGAGGTTGCCGGTCGGTTCGTCGGCTAGCAGCAGGGCAGGACTGGCCACCAGCGCGCGGGCGATGGCGACACGCTGCTGCTGTCCGCCGGACAGTTGCGAAGGCCGATGCCTTGCGCGGTGGGCGATGCCCAGTTTGTCGAGCATTGCCGCAACGCGCCGGCGCCGCTCGGCCGATGGAATGTCCAGGTATTCCAGCGCCAGCTCCACGTTTTCGGCCACCGTCAGTTGCTCGATCAGGTTGAAACCCTGGAAGATGAAGCCGATGCGGCCGCGCCGGAGGCGATTGAGTTCCGCCTCGCCCCAGCCGCTGACCGGCTGGCCGTCGAACATGTAATCTCCGCCGTCCGGCGCGTCCAGCAAGCCGAGAATGGACAGCAGTGTGGACTTGCCGCAGCCGGATGGGCCGGTGATGGCAAGGTACTCTCCCGCCTCGATATCGAGGTTGATCTGGTCCAGTGCGCGGGTGCGCACCTCTCCGCCTTCAAAGGTTTTACTGATGTTCCTGAGGCTGAACATGCTGGATCCGGTCATTTTCATTGTCGTCATTGTGTCATGCTGCGGTGGGAAATCGGAATAGCTGCATCGAACTGCAGTTGCGGCGCTGCGCCAAAGGCGCCGTAGGAAGACACGATCACACGCTCACCTTCAGCCAACCCGGCCAGCACTTCGACCTGGGTGTTGCTGCGGCGTCCCAGGCGCAGCGCACGGCGCGTGGCGCCGCTCGCATCGGCATTGAGCACATAGGCCCATGCGCTGGCGCCATCACTTGCGAAGGCGTCGTTCGGCAGCAGCAGCGCCTCCTGAGCGCTGCCCAGGGTGATGGTGGCTTCGACTGCCTGCCCGGGACTGAGGGAGGGCATTGCCTCGCCCGTGAACGAAAGTTCGACCGTGAAGCGTCCTTCCTTGACCTGGGGGTAGATCCGGCCCACGGCAATCCGGTAGACCTTGCCGCCCACGTGCGCAGCGCCGCTGCGGCCGAGGGTCAGGCGGGCAAGGTAAAACTCGTCCACTTGCGCGTCGAGCTTGAATTGCGAGCGGTCGTCGACGCGGCCGATATGCTGCCCGGGTACAACGGTTTCGCCGACCTTCAGGCGGAAGTCGGCCAGGCGGCCAGCGGCAGGGGCACGTACCACCAGCGCGTCGAGCGCGGCATGAACCAGCTTGAGGCCGGCTTCGAGGCGGCTGGTCGCCGCTTCCATCCGGCGCAGGGCTTCAGCCTGCGTGGCGGCTTCCAACGCGTTGTTGCTGCGCTCATTGACCAGCAGGAGGCGCTGCTGTTCCAGGCGGTCGGCGGCTTCCTCCCGCGCTGCCGCCGAAACAAAGCCCTGGGCCGCCAGTGCGCCGGTTCTGGCGTGCTGCTTTTCGGCCTGTGCCAAAGCGAATTCCATGTCGGCCTGGCGGCGCTGGCGGGCGGCCCGGCCGGCCTCCAGATTCACACGCAGGTTCGCCAGGTTGGAAACCTGCTGCGCGTGCTCGGATTCGCGCTGCAGCAATTCCAGCCGTCGCTGTGGATTGGACAGCCGGAACAGTACATCGCCTTGCGCCACTGGGGCGCCATCCTGGGCGATAACTTCCTCGACCCTGCCCGATTCAACGGCGTCCAGCATGACCGATTGCAGCGGCGAGGCGGTGGCGCGCAGCGAAACGTCGTCGCGGAAAATGCCGCGTTCGACGCTTGCCACCCGCAGAGAGGCGCTGGCGACCCGCAGGCCGCGCGGGACAACCAGCCATGCCGCGGCCGCCAAGGCGGCCAGGATTGCGGCTGCGGCGAAGCCAAGGCGCAAGCGGCGCCACGGGCGCGGTGGCAAGGGCTGGTCCATATCGGCGCCGCTGGGGGCGCGTTCGCGGCAGGTGGTGGCGTGCTGGTTCATGCCGCATCCTTTGCAAACGCCATGCCACCCTTGAAAACGGTGCTTGGGCAGCTGCTGCCGCCATAAATTGTCCGATTCCGGACAGTTTATGGTGTTCGTATCCGGGCACTGTCCGCGCCCGTGGGCGGCTGCTAGAATCGCGGCCATGCCCTCGCATATCCTGATCCTCGATGACGATGCCGATGTCGCCCTGGCGGCGCGATTGCTGCTGCGTCAATGCGCGGCGCATGTCGATACGCTGGGCGAGCCGCGCCTGCTTGCGCACCGCTTGCGCGAAGGCGTGCCGGACCTGGTACTGCTGGACTTGAATTTCACACCCGGCCGAACCGATGGCGGGGAAGGGCTGGCAGCGCTGGCGCAACTGCACGCGCTGCCGCAACCTCCGGTGGTGATCGTGATGACGGCTTACGCCGATGTTCCGCTGGCGGTCGAGGCGATGAAGCGCGGTGCCAGCGACTTCATTACCAAGCCGTGGGACAATGAGCGCTTGCTGGCCATGGTCAAGGCAGCGCTGGCTCCGCCGCTACCCGCGCCGGCCGGCAGCCGAGGCACCGCAGCGCTGCTTGGCGATTCGAAACCCATGCGCGAACTGCGCTCGCTGATCGAGAATATCGGCCCGACGGATGCAAACGTCCTGATACTGGGCGAGAACGGCACCGGCAAGGAACTGGTGGCGCATGCGCTGCACCTTTGCTCACGGCGCGCGCCCCGGCCATTCATGGCAGTGGACATGGGTTCCCTTCCCGAATCCACGCTGGAAAGCGAATTGTTCGGCCACCGCAAGGGAGCATTCACAGATGCGCGCAACGACCGCGCCGGGCGCTTCCAGGCCGCTGCGGGCGGCACCCTCTTCCTCGATGAAATCGGCAACCTGCCCTTGCCGGCACAGGCGCGCCTGCTGGCCGCATTGGAGCGGCGCGAGGTCACGCCACTCGGCTCCGACCGCGCCGAAGCTATCGATGTGCGTGTAGTCAGCGCCACCAACCTCGATGAGGTTCGCTTGCACGATCCGGCAGTTTTCAGGACAGACTTGCTGTTCCGGCTCAACACCATTCTGCTACGCGTGCCTTCCTTGCGCGAACGGCGTGAAGACATTCCCCTGCTGTTGCGGCACTACCTGTCTGCCTATGAAAGGCAGTATGCAAAGCCTGGGCGCGCGCTGGATGCCGGCGCGGAGGAAGCCTTGTCTGCGCTGGAGTGGCCGGGCAATGTGCGGGCACTCAGGCATGCCTGCGAACGGGCGGTCATCCTTGCCGTGGGCGCGCGATACCAGCTTGCGGATTTCGGCCAACAGGCTGTCGGCGCGGTGGGTGCATCCGCAGGCAACGCCCAAGCACAAACGGAGACGCCGCGCAAGCTCAACGCCCTGGAGCGCGATGCGGTCGCTGACGCGCTTTCCGAATGCGGCGGCAATATTTCCCGCGCTGCGAGGATGCTTGGCGTGAGCCGGGCGGCACTTTATCGAAAGCTGGAGAAGCATGGACTTTGAGCTCCCAGAGGCTCATACCCGCGCGGCGCGCCGGGCCGCCCGCCAGGCGGCATCAGGCGGGCTGCTTCTGGCTGCTGCTGCCTTTTGCGCAGGTGCATGGCACCGGCCTGTGGTCATGGCAGTCTGCGCCCTCGCTGCCACCTTTGGCCTGGCGTCAATGCGGCGCGGCCTGACCGTCCTGCTCGCAGGCAGCGTGGCGCCGACCGGGTCGCAGGAGGCTGCTTCGGCTGCGCGGAACGACATCCTGGACCGGCAATCTGCGCTGCACGCCTTGCTGGCCGAAGCACGGCTGGAGTTTGCGCCGATCGCCCTGTTCCGCATGCCGGGACTGGAAGCGTTGAATGCGAGCGCTCGCCGGCTGCTTGCACCGGGCCGTGCCGCCGACCGCGAGGCATTGGCTGCGTGCCTGGTCAAGCTGGCGGCCGGCCAGCGCAGGGTGGTCGACTTCGATACCGAAGCGGGCCACGAGCGCGCCTTGGCCTGCGCCAACACCCTGACCGTCGAAGGGCGCGCCGAACACCTGGTGGCCCTGATGCCGATGGAAGATGAACTCTCGTCCGAGGCCATGCATGCCTGGCAGAAGCTGGTCCAGGTATTGACGCACGAGATCATGAATTCCCTTACGCCGGTGGCCTCGCTGTCGAAAACGTCGCGCGAAATGCTGGCTGGTGCGGACTTGCCTGCTGACCTGGCATCGGACCTCGACACAGCGTTGGACGCCATCAGCCGCCGCGCCGACAGCCTGGCCCAATTCGTCAGCGGCTACCGCGCCCTGGCCACCGTGCCGGAGGCGCAACCGCAGACCATTGAGTTGCGCGCCCTGTTCGATCGCGTCAAGGCATTGGCAGCTCCTGCCTGGCAGGCACGTGGCGGCATATTGCTCGCCAGCGTTGAGCCGGAAACACTTCAGCTGCGCGCCGATCCCGGCCAGCTGGAACAGGCCTTGGTCAACCTGCTGCAAAACGCCATTGAAGCGACCGCGAACACAGGCATGCCACAGGCCACGCTCAACGCGTCACTGACGCGTGCTGGCCGCTTGCGCATTGAAGTCGCCGATAACGGGACCGGCGTTGCGGATGAAGTAGCAGCGCAGATATTTACGCCCTTCTTCACCACCAAGTCCCAAGGCAGCGGCATCGGACTGGCCTTGGTCAGGCAGCTGATTCACCGCAACGGCGGCACCGTGCGATATGCCCGGCCCGTCGCGGGCGGCGCAAGGTTCGTGCTCACTTTCTGATAAGATTTGCGCCATGAAAAGCCTCAGCCAGAACCTGTTAATGATCCTCGTCACGATGATCATGTTCAGCGCCGCGCTGCTGATCAATGAGTTGCTGTTCAGGCAGTTGGAATTCGCCGAGGGCATCAACTGGATCTATCTTCCCGCCGGCGTGCGCCTGCTCGCCACCCTGCTGTTTGCCGAAGCAGGCGCAGTCGGCCTGCTGCTGGTCTCCTGGCTGTACTGCTTCTTCATACTCTTCCCGCACGATCCGGTGCGAGCCTTCGCTGGTGGCATTCTGGCCAGCGCCGCGCCCTATCTGGTCTACCTTGGCGCCCGGCGCTGGCTGGACCTGCAGGGGTCACTGGCCAAGTTGGCGACCTGGCAGATATTGGCCTGCGCGGTCGCCTATTCGCTGGCCAGCCCTTTGCTGCACCATATCTGGTTCGCCTTGTACGAAGGGCGCAAGCAGCTGCTGGACAGCTTCGCCGTCATGGCGCTGGGCGACTTTACCGGCACCGTGCTGGTCCTGTTTCTCACCAAGTGGGTCATGCCGCGTCCTAGAACAACGCCTGCTGCGCCGTAGTCAGGGCGGCAAAGCTGTCATGCAGCGGCAGCAGGATAGCGTCGGCGATCGGCTGCAATTGCTTGTCCAGGTAGTGCTGGTAATCGATCGGTGAACGCTGCACTTCCAGCGGTTCCGGCCCGCTGGTCGTGATCACATAGCTGATACGCCCGCCGTTCTGGTAGCGCAGTGGGCGGCCCTGCGATTTGTTGAATTCGTCGGCCAGGCGCGCTGCGCGCACCTGCGGCGGCACGTTGACCTGGTATTCATCGAGCCTGTGGCGCAGGCGCTTACGGTAGACCAGCAGCTCGTCATGCTCGCCCGACAGCGTCTTGCGTGCATATTCCCGCACGAACTCCTGGTAAGGCTCGTTGCGGAAAATGCGCGCGAACAGGCCTTGCTGGAATTGCTGCGCCAGCGGCGTCCAGTCGCTGCGCGCCACTTCCAGACCGCGATAGATGATGTCGCCGTCGCTGGTCAAGCCCGCGTAGCGCTTCTTGCTGCCCATGTCGGTGCCACGGATGGTGGGCATGAAGAACTTGCGGTAATACGTGTCAAACTCGATTTCCAGGTAGCTCTCCAGCTTGTACTTGCGCTGCAGCCGGTCGCGCCACCACTTGTTGATCTTCGCCACCAGGGCGCGCGCAATGGCCAGCGCTTCCTCCGTTTCATGCGGACGTTTGAGCCAGATGAAGATCGAGTCGGTGTCGCCGTAGATTGCTTCGTAGCCCTCCTTCTCCACCAGCTCGCGCGTGAGCTTGAGCAGTTCATGGCCACGCAGCGTCACCGAGGATATGAGCTGCGGATGGTAGAAGCGGCAGTCGGTGGAACCCAATACGCCGACGAAAGAGTTCATCAGCAGCTTGAGCGCGGTCGACAGGGCATCGTTCTTTTCGCGCTTGGCGGCATCGCGGCCTTGCCACAACTGGGTGGTGATGGCGGGCAGGCAGTGCCGCGTGCGGGAGAACCGGGCGCCGCGCATGCCCGGCACGGGATCGGCCTCCTGCTCGCCCTCCACCATGCCGACCGGATCAACCAGGAAGGACCGGATGATCGAGGGATACAGGCTCTTGAAGTCCAGCACCACGACCGAGTCGTACAGGCCGGGGCGCGAATCCATCACGAAGCCACCAGGCGACGCCACGGCGGGAATCTCGCCCACGTTCGGCGCCACATAGCCTTCGCGGTGCATGCGCGGCAGGTACTGGTGGCTGAAAGCGGCAATCGAGCCGCCCATGTGGTCGGGGACCAGGCCGGTCACGTGCGAACGCTCCAGGATGAAGTCCATCACGCGCGTCTTCTCGAAGATGCGCGTCACCAGTTCGCAGTCCTTGAGGTTGTAGGTGGCCAGGGCCGGCTTGTCCTCGCGGAAGCGGCGCTCGATCTCGGCCATCTTGTCGTAATCGCTGCCGATGTCCTTGCCCTCCCCCAGCAGCTCGCGCGACACGTTCTCCAGGCTGAAGGAAGCGAAATTCCACGAAGCGGCGCGCAGGGCCTCGATGCCATCGATCGCAATGCGGCCGGGGATGGAGGCGAACACATAGCCGTCGCGTGCCTGGTGGGTGCGCCAGTCGACCGGACGGCCTTCGCGCCCAAGCAGCAGCGGCACCTTGTACTTCTCTGCGTTTTTCTGCAGCGTTTGCAGGTCGAACTGCACCACGCTCCAGCCGATGATGGCGTCCGGGTCGTGCAGGCGGAACCACTCGTTGAGCTTTTCGATCACGCGCCGCGGCGTGGGGCAGTATTCCAGGCTGAAGTCGACATCGGGAGCCACGGCGGGCTGCTCCCCCAGCATGTAGACCTGGCGCTGGCCGCAGCCTTCCAGGGCAATCGAATACAGGTCGCCGAAAGCGCTGGTTTCGATATCGAGCGACACCATGCGCAGGCGCGGACGGTATTCCGGCGCCGGCCGCAGCTTGCCACTCTCGAATTCCACGCCGGCCGTGATGAAGCGCTCCATCAGGTAGCGCTCCGGCGGCTTGATGTCGGCCTCGTACAGGCGGATGCCGCGCTCGCCGAGCTTGCGCTCCAGCGCCAGCAGCTGCTTGTAATGGCTTGCATAGATGCCGACCACGGGCTCGCGCTGGAAAGTCTTGAGGCCCACGTCGCGCAGGTCGATGCCGGGCATGCCGGCCACCAGGGTGGCGATGGTGTCGCGCAGCGCAGCCTCGGCGAATGCCACTGAGGCCTGCTCCGTCAGCAGGATTTTGCGCGGGCCGTCGTCGGTGGCGAGCCAGAACTCGATTTCCGTGCCATCGCGGGCGTCGCGCCAGGCGCGGGTAAGGATAAAACCAGGCATGGCGAAATTATACTGTACGCACGAACAGTGGATTTGCAGTATGTAAAGTCGTTCGTTAAAATCCAATGTTGCCTTGCATCAAGCAAGTCAATTTACTTAAAGAATAGGAAATAGAATGATCAAGCAAATCACCGCTGCAGTGCTGATGGCCGCTGCTTCTTTCGCTGCTTCCGCAGCACAAGGCAACTTCTACGCTGGCGCCGACATCGGCTCGTCGAAGTTCAAGCACTTCTCCAGCGACACCAGCGTCGGCGTGTTCGGCGGCTACAACTTCAACCAGAACGTGGCGGTTGAACTGGGCTACCGTGACCTGGGCGATTTCGGCGGCAGCGTCAAGCAAACCGCGGTATCCGTGCTGGGCTCCGTGCCTGTGGCCAACCACGTGGCCGTGTACGGCCGCCTGGGCTTCAACACCCTGAGCGGCTCCGGCGACGACGTCACCCGCGGCCTGTTCGGCGCTGGCGTGAGCTACGAGTTCACCAAGCAGGTCACCGGCCGCATCGAACTGCAACGCCCATACAACAACGCCCATAACCTGAGCGTAGGCCTGGCGTACAACTTCTAAACGCCAGCAAGAAAAAAGATTCGGGGTCAGCTCGGCAATCGGACATTTTGCGCAGCAAAATGTCCGATTGCCGGAGCTGACCCCGAATTTTATTTGGGCTGTACCGTGGCCAGGGCCGCTTCGAGAACTTCGTCGCGGCCGGCGCGCACGCCATCAACCGTTTGCTTGACGATGTGCTGCGGCAGAACGCCGACGCCGACGAAGGCGCGGCCGTCGGGATAGCTGTCCTGCTTGGTGCAGATGCGCGCACTGCCGCCGCCGGGCAGTTTGATGAACAGCGGCTGGCCGGTGCTGCCGCCAGTGGCTTCGCCCACCAGGGTGCCGCGCTGCATGCCGTCGAACGCTACGGCGAAATCTTCCGCCGCCGAGTAGGTGGCTGCGCCGGTCAGCACGAGCACCGGCTTCTTGTATTGGCGCTGTAGGTCGGGCTGCACGGCGTCCGGCGCTTCGGCATACATCGGCTGCTCCTTGTTCCAAGCGCGCCAGGTCGGCTTGTAGTCGCGCGTGGCCCAGCGGCTGGTCAGGAAGGGCTTGTCGTCCAGCGTGGACAGGATTTTGTAGCCGACGTCGGAATTGCCGCCGCCGTTGCGGCGCACGTCGATCACCAGCGCGGACGACTTGGCAATGTCGTCGAAGGCTGCCATCCAGGCGTCGGCGGCGCTGTTGTCTTCAAAGCTGTTCAGCGAAACGTAGGCCACGTCGCCCGGCAGCATGCTGAATTCAAAGGACGGCGAATTGGCCATGGCGGCCTTGCGCGTCTCGCCGCTGACGCGCGGCACCTGCTGCTCGAACTGCTTGCCGGCGCCATCGCGGAAGGCGACACGCGGGGCGCTGCCAACGGCACCGCGCAGGAACTGATAGCCGAAAGTACGCAGCTCCTCATCCTGCGGCGTCGAGGCGCTCACATACGGCGCGAGCTCACGCGCGGCGTAAGCCTTCACTTCCACGCCATCCACCGCCACGACCTCCAGGCCGGGCATGATGCCCTTGGCGCGCAGGCCCGGGTCCAGCACCTCGGTGACGATCACATGGCCTTCCACCGGACGGGTTTTCAGCATGGGCAAACCCATCATGCGGTCAGACAGTTCCTTCGGCGGATAAACGCTGGTGTGGCCGTCTTTCAGCTTGGCCACGAGCTCCAGCAGCACGCGGTAATAGTCTTCCGTGCTGCGTGTTGCGCGCACCCGGGGCAGGGTCTCAAGATACAGTTTGTCCCAATCCAGCTTTTCCAGCGTCGCCGTGTCGACGAAGTTGTATTTCACTTCCGACCACAGTTTCGACAGGCCTGCGATCTTCTCGTCCTCACTGATGTTTTCTTTATAAGACCCGGCCAGGGCCGCGGTTTCCCACTGCATGGCAGGCTGCTGCTGCGCCATTGCGCCGGCGGCCGCCAAGGCCAGGACCAGCGCCGCTACATGGCTTTTTGCCATCTTGTCTCCTGAATATGCTGAATTGCCAAATGAGCGACATTCTAGAGGCCCGGCAGCAAGGACGCCACCCTGTTACAAGCCTGATACTTTTCACGCAGGGGGGGGCTGCTAGAATGCCTGCTCGAAATCCTTCATACCCTCCTTTCGAGACTATGCGCCGACTATCCCTTCCCGCGCTGGCCGCACTGCTGGCCGCTCCTGCATTCGCAGCGACTCCAATCACCCTCGACCAGGCCATGGCCAACCCGGACTGGATCGGCACACCCGTGGAAAGCGCGTGGTGGAGCTGGGACAGCAAGCAGGTGTTCTATAAACAAAAGCGCAGCGGCTCCTCGCTGCGGGACACCTTCCAGGCCGGCGACAAACCGCGCCTGGTGGCCGATTCCGAGCTGGCAGGCCTGGACAGTCCGACTTTGGTGATCAACCGCGAACGCACCCGCGCCATCGTGCTGCGCAACGGCGACCTGTTCGAGCGCGACCTGAAAACCGGCATGCTGGTGCAGATCAGCCGCGGCACGGCAAACGCCTCCGCTCCGCAGTATTCTGCCGACGGCCAGAGCGTGCAATTCAAGGTCGGCAACGACTGGTTCAGCTGGAACCGCGCCGAGCGCCTGGTGTCGCCCGTGGCCCTGCCGCGTGCCGCCAAGGATCCCGCCGCAGCGCCGGACGAGGACTACCTGCGCGACATGCAGCTGCGCCTGATCACCACCCTCAAGCGCCAGAAGGACGAACGCGACGAGACGCGCGCCCGCGCCAAGGCCGAACGCGCCGCCGACACGACGCGCGCGCCCGACCCGCTCTACTTCGGCGACAAGGTCTCGATCGATGCCTCCTCGCTCTCGCCCGACGGGCGCTGGCTGCTGGTCGCCACTTCACCGAAATCCGGCGACAGCGGCCGCGTGGGCAAGATGCCGCGCTACGTGACCGAATCCGGCTACGAAGAATTCGACGACCAGCGCACCCGCGTCGGCCGCAACCTGCCGCTGGCCCAGTCGCTGAAACTGGTGGACTTGCGCAGCGGCGCCATCAAGGACCTGCCCTTCGACACCCTGCCGGGCATCGCCACCGACCCGCTGGCCAGCCTGCGGGAAGCGGCCAAGCAGCCAGCCTTGAAAGGCAACCGCGCCACCCGCCTGGACGACGACGACGGCGACGGCATCGCCTGGAGCGGCAACGGCAGCAAACTGGCCCTCATGCTGCGCGCGGTGGACAACAAGGACCGCTGGCTGGCGACGGTCGACCTGTCGGGCGCAAAACTCAAGACAGTGCATCGGCTCACCGATAACGCCTGGATCAACAACAGTTACAACGAATTCGGCTGGCTGCCGGACAACAGCACGCTGTGGTTCATGTCCGAAGAAAGCGGCTACTCCCACCTATACACGCTTGGCGCGGACGGCAAGCAGCGCGCCCTGACCGGCGGCAACTGGGAAGCGACGCACGTCAAATGGAATGCCGATGGCAGCCTGGCCTACATGCTGTGCAACCGCCGCTCACCTGGCGAGTACGAGGTGTGCTCCGCATCGGCCAAGGATGCAACGGTACGCGAAGTGAGCCAGCTCGATGGCGGCGTCGAACAGTTCAACCTGTCGCCAGACCAGCGCAAGCTGCTGGTGCACTATTCCAGCGCTTACATGCCCGCCCAACTGGCCATCGTGCCCGCCGCCGGCGGCGCCGCCACGAAGCTGACCGATACCCGCACCGCCGAATATAAAGCGCGCGAATGGATCCAGCCGCAGATCGTCGCCGTGCCGTCCACCCACGGCGCAGGCCAGCCTATCTGGTCCAAGCTGTACCGTCCAGCCACGCTGGAGCCGGGCAAAAAGTACCCGATCGTGATGTTCGTGCACGGCGCCGGCTACCTGCAAAATACGCACAAGCGCTTCCCCAACTACTTCCGCGAGCAGATGTTCCATAACCTGCTGGTGGAAAAAGGCTACATCGTGCTGGACATGGACTACCGCGCGTCCAAGGGCTACGGCCGCAACTGGCGCACGGCGATCTACCGCCAGATGGGGCATCCGGAACTGGACGACTATGTGGATGGCGTCAAATGGATGGTTGCGAACCAGCAGGGAGATATCGACAAGGTCGGCATTTACGGCGGCAGCTATGGCGGCTTCATGACCTTCATGGCGCTGCTGCGCGAACCGGCGCTGTTCAAGGCCGGCGCCGCGCTGCGGCCTGTAACCGATTGGACCACCTATAACCACGGCTACACCGCCAATATCCTGAACACGCCGGATATCGACCCGGAGGCCTACCGCATTTCGTCACCGATCGAGTACGCGGACAAGCTGCAAGGCCACCTGCTGATTGCGCATGGCATGGTGGACGATAACGTGTTCTTCCAGGATTCGGTGCGCATGGCGCAGCGCTTCATTGAGCTGAAGAAGGACCACTGGGAGCTGGCGGCGTATCCGCTGGAGCGCCACGCTTATGTACAGCCGGAGAGCTGGTATGACCAGTATCGGCGGATTTACCAGTTGTTTGAGCGGACTTTGAAGTAAAACCGGTAAACCAAGGTACGCCCCAAGGGCCGGACCCAGGCCAGCGGCCGCAGCGTGGCGGGTCAGACCCTTGGGTCTGACCCAGATCTACCGGGTCTAGGGTTTGGAAATACTACTAGGCAGCACTTGAAAATCGTCCGTCTGATATAACGACCGCCAAGCCGCCAGCAGCGCCGGCGGCGGCGTCACCAGCTTGCGCGCAGTCAGGTCAAGCCACCCGCCCGAACTGTTGATGCGCGCCGACAGCTTCCCATCACTGCGATAAACATCGCTGCGCAGCATCCACCGGCTCCCATCCTGCGACATGCCGGCCAGCGCCAGCGTCACCGTGATCTGGTCCATCAGCAGCACTTCCTTGAAGTACGCAATATCGTCCTTCATCACGACAGGACCAATATTCAGCCGCTTGAACTCCGCCATCGGAAACCCATGCTCGCCCAGGAACATCATGCGGATATCGCCCGCCTTGTTCAGGTAAGCCGTGTTGGCCATATGGCTGTTGAAATCCATATCGCCCCAACCGGCCAGCATCTTCCGTTCAAACATCGCCGCTCCTTTACTCGGCCGCGAGGAAGTCCAGCAAAGTCAGGGCCACGATCTTGGTCGCCTTGCGCAAATCTTCCAGCAGCAGTTTTTCATCCGCCTTCTTGGCATTCGATTCGGGAACGCTGCGCGGCCCCGCGCCATATAGTACTGCGGGAATGCCATGCTCGCCATACAGGCGCGCATCAGCGTACAGCGGCGTGCCGACGGCAGGAATTTCCTCGCCAAGGACTTCGCGGGCATTTTTCTGCAGGTTCGCCACCAGCTGCGCACCTGCCGGCAGGGGACGCAGGGCGTGCGACAGCAGCAGGCGCTTGATTTCGAGGCGGATGCCGGGAACGCCCTGCACCGCGTCCTCGATCAGCTTGCGCACCTGCGCTTCCACCGCCACAGGATCTTCTTCCGGGATCATGCGGCGGTCCATCTTCATCACGACCTTGCCCGGCACGACATTGGTATTCGTACCGCCGTCGATGCGGCCCACCAGCATGGTCGGCGAATCGATGCCCGGCACCTTGGACTTGATCTTCTTCAGCTCCGGGAGCTGCCCATAGATCGCATTCAGTATCCTGGTCGCTGCCTGCAGGGCATCGTGGCCAGTCTCCGGCATGGCGCCGTGGCCGGACTTGCCGTGCACCGTGATCTCCAGCTGCAGGCAGGCGTTGTGCGCGGTGACGATGTTGTAGCTGAAGCCAGCCGCAATCACATAATCAGGCTTGGTCAGTTTCTCGCGCAGCAGGAAACCGGGACCCAGCAAGCCGCCGAATTCCTCGTCGTAGGTGAAGTGCAGCTCGACGCCGCCTTTCAGCTTCACGCCCAGCGCTTCCAGCGCACGCACGGCAAAGATATAGGTCGCAAAGTCGCACTTCGACACGGCGGCGGCGCGGCCGTAGATATAGCCGTTATCAATTACCCCGCCATACGGCGGATAAGTCCATCCTTCGCCCGGCGGCACCACGTCACCGTGGGCATTCAGTGCAATGGTCGGACCGCCAGCCGCATATGGGCGGCGGATGATCAGGTTGGTGATCGATTCCATGCCGTAATCGCGCACTTCCTGCTCCGGCACAGCGTGTTTTTCGGCGGCCCAACCATATGCCTTCACCAATTCCGCCACGGTTTCCGCGTGGGGCGTATTGTTCCCCGGGGGCGTATCGGTGGGGACGCGCAGGACTTGCTGCAGCAACGCCACTTCTTCGTCAAAGTGGGCATCGATCCATTGGGTGATTTTCTCGTTCATTACTTCGCTCCTGCCGCGAACCAAGCGCCCAATTCGGCGCGTTCGGCTTCGGTCATATTGGTCAGGTTACCGATTGGCATATCCTTCTGCTCCACCGCGCGCTTGTGGATCTGCGCGGCACGCTGGCGCACCTGGTCCGCCGTGTCGAACAAGACTCCGGCCGGCGCTGTCGCGAAACCTGGCTGGGTAGGCGTCGCCGAATGGCAGGCCACGCAGCGCGTGTCGATGATGGCCTTGACCTTCGCAAACTGCGCGGCAGGATCGGCGGCAGGCTTCACGTTCGCAGGCCTGGACGGTGCAATCGCCACAGCCACCGCCAGCAGCAGCGCCACGCCGATGGCTGGATAACGCCACTCCACGCGCCCCTTGTGCCGCAGGTTGAAGAAGTGGCGGATGAACACGCCGGCTGCCATGATGAAGCCCAGCACCAGCCACGCGTACTTGTTCTGGTACGTCATCGCGTAGTGGTTGCTGATCATGATGAACAGCACTGGCAGCGTGAAATAATTGTTATGCACGCTGCGCTGCTTGGCCTTGATGCCGTGGATCGGGTCAGGCAGGCTGCCGGCCTGCATCGCCTGCACCATCTTGCGCTGGCCGGGGATGATCAGCATCGCCACGTTAGCCACCATGATGGTGCCGATCATCGCACCGATGTGGATGAAGGCGGCCCGGCCGCTCAGCAGGTGCGTCAACGCATAGGCCGCACCGACCAGCAGCACGAACACCACCAGGCCAAGCCACTTCTCGCTCTTGCCCAGCGGGGAGCGGCACAGCGCGTCGTACACCACCCAGCCCGCGACCAGGAAACCAATGCCGATGCCGATTGCCTGCAAACTGGAGAGGTCTGCCACCTGCTTATCCACCATCATCGCTTGCGCGTTGAAGTAATACGCAATGGTCAGGAGTGCGAAGCCGGACAGCCAGGTGGTATACGCCTCCCACTTGAACCAGTGCAGCTCCTTCGGCAGTTCGGCCGGCGCCACCAGGTATTTTTGCGGGTTATAGAAACCGCCGCCATGCACCGCCCACAACTCGCCGGATACGCCTTTCTTCGCCAGGTCCGAGCCGGGCGCCGGAGGGCGGATCGAATTATCCAGCCAGACGAAGTAGAACGAAGCGCCGATCCAGGCAATACCCGTGATGATATGCAGCCAGCGCACCAGCAGGTTTGCCCATTCCAGGCCATAGGGCAGCAGGTAATCCATGTAAATCCTTGAGTTGAAGAAGTGGCAATCTATCGAAGATACGCGTTTTCGGGCCCCAGCAACATGAAATATGTCGTATATTCAAGATATTCGAATTCATATACGTAAGCAAGATGTCCGGCCTGCCGCAACACCTCGATATTCACCTCATTCGCATCCTCTACCTGCTGCTGGTGGAGAAAAACGTCTCGCGCGTGGCGCTCAAGCTCAATCAGCCGCAACCCTCCATCTCCGCCTCGCTGCGCAAGCTGCGCGAGCTGACCGGCGATCCCCTGCTGGTGCGCGGCGCGCGCGGCATGGTGCCGACCCAGCACGGCGAAAGCCTGCTCAAGCCGGCCAAGCGCATCCTGGACGAGACGGAATCGCTGTTCGTGAAAAAGACGCCTTTCGTGGCACAGGAAGAAGCACGCACCTTCAACATCGCCGCTCCCGACTACCTGGACAGCCAGTTCCTGCCTAATGTCGTGGCGATGTTGCGCCGCGGCTCCCCGAAAAGCCGCGTCGTGATCCACTCGATCGGACCCGGCACCGACTACCTGCGCCTGTTGTCGGACGGCGACATGGACCTGGTGATCGCCAACTGGGACGAACCGCCGCAGCACCTGCACATATCCAAGCTGTTCGAAGACCCGATCATCTGCGCGATGCACGCCGGCAGCCCATACGCCAAGCGCACCGCCAGCGACGCCATGACGCTGGACGACTACCTCACCCTGCCCCACGTTGCCCCATCGCAGATGGTGCCCGGTTACGGCGGCGTGATCGATGCCTTCCTCGAACGCCAGGGGATGCGCCGCAACGTCGCGGTCGAATCGGCATATTTCAGCCTGATCCCCTACATGCTGGCGCAGACCGACCTGGTGCTGACGACCGGCCGCCAGTTCCTGCGCTTCTACGAAAATTCGCTGCCGCTCAAAGTGTTCACCCCGCCGGTCAAATTCCCCGCGATGCGCTTTTACCAGCTCTGGCACGAACGCGTGCACCAAGCCCCCGAGCACAAATGGCTGCGCGACCAGGTCACCGCCGCCGCTAAAGCGCTTTAATGGCAGGTATATAGTGCCGCTTATGGTGCGCTGCGCAGGACGGGATATGATCGACGATCTATTTGGGATATATGCGATGACGACCACTCTCTCCGAACTGAATTCCTGCGACCTGGCCTCTTTTGTTGACCGCCTGCGCGGCATCTACGAGCATTCGCCGTGGATTCCGGAACGGGCGGCGGCACAGCGGCCGTTTGCTTCGCTGGCGGCGCTGAAGCAGGCTTTGCAAAGCGTGGTCTCCAATGCGACGGAAGCCGAGCAGCTTGGCCTGGTGCGCGCACACCCGGAACTGGCGGGCAAGGCGGCCATTGCCGGTGAGCTCACTGCGGAATCGACCAGCGAACAGGCCAAGTCAGGCTTGAACCTGTGCAGCGCGGAGGAATTCGCCACGCTGCACAAACTGAATGCGGATTACAACGCCAAGTTCGGTTTTCCCTTCATCCTGGCCGTGAAAGGCCCGACCGGGCAAGGCTTGACGCGCGAAGCCGTTATCGCCACCTTCGCGCGCCGCCTGAAAAACCGGCGCGCCGATGAATTGGCAGAGTGCTTGCGCCAGATCCACCGAATCGCGGAAATCCGCCTGAACGACCTGCTGGGCGTTCAGCTGCAATTCGGCCCGCTAATCATGCAGTGGGCGGAAGAACTGGCGCAATGGAGCGACGACGAGGGTGCGCTTACTTGCGCCTACATGACCAATGCCCACCGCGCAGCCGCAGCGCAACTGGCAACGTGGATGAGTGAGGCTGGCATGCAGGTGGAGATCGATGCGGTCGGCAATGTGGTCGGCCGCTACCTGTCCGATGCGCCTGGCGCCAAGACCGTCCTGACCGGCTCCCACTACGACACCGTGCGCAACGGCGGCAAGTACGACGGCCGCCTTGGCATCCTGCTGCCTATCGCCATCGTGCGCCATTTGCGCGACAAAGGCGAAAAACTGCCCTTCCATTTCGAAGTGATCGGTTTCGCGGAAGAGGAAGGCGTCCGCTTCCGCAGCACCTTCCTGGGCAGTAATGCCGTCACGGGCAATTTCGACATGGCCCTGCTGGATGCAGTTGACGCCGACGGCATCAGGATGCGCGATGCGCTGGCCGCCGCGGGCCACGACGCCGCGGCCATCCCCTCCATCGCCCGGCGCCGCGATGACATCGCGGCCTATGTCGAAGTCCATATCGAGCAAGGCCCCGTGCTGCTGGAACACGGGCTGCCGGTCGGCGTGGTCACGGCGATTGCCGGCAGCTCGCGTTTCCTGGTCGAACTGCAAGGCGTGGCAAGCCATGCCGGCACCACGCCTATGCATATGCGCAAGGACGCCGCCGCCGCTGCCGCCGAAATCGTGCTGCTGGTCGAGCAGCGCTGCGCGCAGGGCGAGGCGCTGGTCGGCACCGTCGGCCAGCTTCAGGTTCCGGGCGGTTCGGTGAACGTGATCCCCGGCGCCTGCAAGCTGTCGCTGGACATCCGCGCTGCGGACGATGCTGTACGCGAGGCGGCGGTGCGCGATGTACTGGACGGCATGGCAGCAATTTGCAGCCGCCGCAACATCGAATTCAGGGTGGAGAAAATCGTGGAAGCCAAGGCCGCGCCCTGCGCGCCATGGCTGATGCAGCAATTGGGGGAAGCTGTCGAGCGCAGTGGCCTGCCGCGCTTCGACCTGCTATCGGGCGCCGGCCACGATGCGATGGCGATTGCCGCGCTGACCGACGTGGCCATGCTGTTCACCCGCTGCGGCAACGGCGGCATCAGCCACAACCCGCTTGAGACCATGACGGCGGACGATGCCGAAATCGCGGCCCAGATCCTGCTGGATTTCCTGCGCCGCTTCAGCCCTCGAGCTTGAACAGAGCCTCCACCGTCACGCCCAGCGCGCGCGCCAGCTTGATCGCAAGGACGGTGGACGGCACCATGCGCCCGGCTTCGATGGCATTGATCGATTTACGCGTGACGCCAACCAGCTGCGCCAGGTCTTCCTGTGTCAGGTCGTGCATGGCGCGATGAGTCTTCATCGTCGTGAGCAGTTGCTCGCTCATCGCTTCACCTGTCGTGATACAGCACGCTGGCCAGCATGGTGGCTACGCCCACGGTGACGACCACCACCATGATGACTGCGGGCGCCTTGTCCACACCTGCCACCGAAACCGCCAGCGAAGCCGCCACCGTCGTCACCAGCGCCGAGAAGAAGCCATTGCGGTAGCCTTTGGACAGTGCCTGCTGGCGCAATTCATCGTCGATCAACGCCCGCATTTGCGCCGAGCTGGCGCAGTTGGCTTTGCCCGTTCTCGTCAACACGGCGCCAAAGGCGATCGCGTTGAAGATCGGTAGCATGATCAGGGCCCAGCGCGCGCCGCCGGCCAGTTTGGGGCCACCGAGCAGCATCGCCAGGACTGCGGCGCCAACGTACAGGATCGTCCCCAGCAGGATCCACAGGCTCATGTGGGAAATGCGTACCAGCACATCGGAATTCATTTTTTCTTGCGTCATGACAGTCGCTCCAGAAAAGTTGTCCTGTCATGTAATGTAACACAAACTTCTCAAAATGGAACCTATAGGTTTCATTTTGTTGGAATTTTGCCTGCTGCGGATGGAGTGCCGGAAAAGCGCGGTGCGGGATTGGCCTGCAGCACGCCGTCGATTTTCGCGTACGTGCCCCGCGCCTTCAGATGCGGATGCTGTGCCGCTTCGGATGGCGCGAGCACCGGCGCGAAGCAGGCATCCGTCCCCTCGAGCAGCGTGCACCACTCGTCGCGCGTGCGCGTCGCAAACAGCTCTGCCATGGTCGCGCGCTGAAGGGGCCACTGGCCTGCGGCATGCTGGGCGGCGAAACGCCGGTCGTCGGACAGGCCGAGTTTTTCCAGCAGCACCATGTAGAACTTGCCCTCCAGCGCGCCGACCGTGATGTCGCGGCCGTCCTTGCAGCGGTAGGTATTGAACCAGTGCGGACCATCCAGCACCGAGGCGCCGCGCTGTTCGCGCATCAGTCCCGTTGCAGCCAGGTCGAGCAAAAGGTTCATCATATGGGCAGAACCGTCGACGATGGCTGCATCGATCACCTGCCCCTTGCCGCCGCCGCGAGCATGCAGGATGGCGGACACGATGCCCAGCGCGAGGTAAAGCGCGCCCCCGCCAAGGTCGCCCACCAGCGTTGGTGGCGTGACCGGCGGCACGTCGCCGGCGCCGGCGTAATGGAGCGCGCCGGACAAGGCGATGTAGTTGTTGTCGTGCCCCGCCGCCTGCGCCAGCGGCCCCTCCTGCCCCCAGCCTGTCATGCGGCCATAGGCCAGGCGCGGATTGCGTGCGAGGCATACCTCCGGACCAAGACCCAGGCGCTCCATGGCGCCGGGACGCATGCCTTCGATCAGCCCGTCGGCATCCTCGATCAGCTCCAGCACAGTGTCAATCGCGCGGGGATCTTTCAGGTCCAGCTCCATTACCCGCTTGCCACGGCGCAGGATGCCGGCGGTAGGGATCTCCGGCGGACCCGGGCGCTCAACCAGGATCACTTCCGCGCCCAGGTCCGCCAGCAGCATGCCGCAGAACGGTCCCGGGCCGATGCCCGCAATCTCGATAATCCTGACACCGGCCAGCACACCCATCTCAACGCTCCGTGTAGTAAGTCGCGCCACTTGCAGCCATCGCCTTCAATTGTGCAGGCGGTGCGAAACGCTCGCCATGTAAAGCCGCCAGTCGTTCGCATTGCGCCGCGAAGGCTGCCGCACCGGCATTGTCGATCATGCTCAGCGGGCCGCCGCGGAACGGCGGGAAGCCCCACGCGAGGATAGCACCGACATCGGCGTCGCGCGCAGAACGCAGCACGCCTTCATCCATGCAGCGTGCGGTTTCCACAGCCTGCACCACGGTCAGGCGCTCGATTATTTGCGCCACGTCGGGCTGTACCGCAGCGCGCGGGAACAGTTCCGCCAGTCCGGACCAGAGGGCTTTCTTGCCGCCTTCCGGATAGTCGTAGAAGCCCTTCCCCGCCTTTTTGCCAATGCGGCCAATTTCCACCATGCGCGCTGCCACCTCGTGGCCGGGACGGCCCTTGTAGGCATCGCCCAGGTCAAGACGGGTCTGGCGGTCGATCTTCCAGATCAATTCCGAAGACACTTCATCGGTCAGCGCGAGCGGGCCGACCGGCATGCCCGCTTGCAGGCCGGCGTTTTCAATCAATGCGGGGGCCACACCTTCGGCCAGCAGGGCCAGGCCTTCCATCACATAGGTCGAGAACACGCGGCTGGTGTAGAAGCCGCGCGAGTCGTTGACCACGATCGGCGTCATGCCAAGCGCCCGCACCAGGTCCATTGAACGGGCCAGCGTGGCGTCGGAGGTCTGCTTGCCGACGATGATCTCCACAATCGCCATGCGGTCTACCGGCGAGAAGAAATGCAGGCCGATAAAGTTGGCCGGACGCGCGCTGGCTTCGGCCAGTCCGCCGATCGGTAGCGTCGACGTGTTGGAAGCGAATATCGCGTCGGCGCCAAGAGCCGCCTCCGCCCGGCGCGTCACGTCGGCCTTGATGGCGCGGTCTTCGAATACCGCTTCAATCACCAGGTCCGCGCCTGCCAGCAGCGCGAAGTCCGTCGTCGGGATGATGCGCGCCAGCAGGGCTTCTGCCTTTTCGGCGGAAACCTGGCCCCGTTGCTGCTGTTTGGCGAGCAGGCCTGCCGAATAAGATTTGCCCTTCTCTGCCGCCATTTGCGCTGTATCGATCAGCACGACTTCGATGCCGGCTTTGGCTGCAACGTAAGCAATGCCCGCGCCCATCATGCCAGCCCCCAGCACCCCGATCTTGCTGAACTTCTGTGCCGGCACGCCTTGCGGACGCGCGGCGAGCTTATTTGCCTCGTTCATGCTGAAGAACAGCGTGCGGATCATGTTCTTCGCTTCCGGCGACAGCACCGTTTGCACGAAGTAGCGTGCTTCGGTCATCAGGCCGGTGTCGAGGTCCGTGATCAGGCCTTCGTACACGCAGGAGAGGATATTGCGCGGCGCCGGGTAGTTGCCGAAGGTCTTGGCACGCAGCATCGCGTTGGCGGCCATGAATACCTGCTGCACGGCTGGCGAGGAGACGGCGCCACCCGGAATCTTGAAGCCCTTGGCATCCCACGGCTGCTGCGCACCGCCGGCGGCGATGGCGCCTTCCAGCCAGCTGCGCGCGGCAGCTATCTCGCTACCCCCAGGGACTACCTCATTCAGGATGCCCAGCTCGCGTGCGGCGGCGGCAGTCAGGCGCTTGCCCTCCAACAGCAGCGGCAGCGATTTCTGGACGCCGACGAGGCGCGGCAGGCGCTGCGTGCCACCGCCACCCGGCAGCAGGCCTAGCGTCACTTCCGGCAGGCCGAAACGGGCTCTCGCATTATCGGCAGCCACGCGGTAATGGCCGCACAGCGCCACTTCCAGGCCGCCGCCGAGTGTGGTTCCCGGCAGCGCCATGGCGACAGGCTTGCCGCAGGTTTCCAGCTTGCGCAGGGCGCGGTCCAGGCGAACGACGCGTTCGAACAGGGCTTCCGCAGTCCTGGCGGACAGCAGCCATTCCAGATCGCCGCCGGCAATGAAGTCCGGCTTGGCGGAGGTCATCAATATGCCTTTCACGGCGGCGTCGCCAACCACACGTTCCACCAGCTCGCACAATGCGCCGCAGCTTTCTTCGTTCAGCACATTCTGGCTGCGCCCCGGCATATTCCAGGTCAAGGTGGCGATGCCGTGGGAATCCAGGCTGTAATCAATCATTGTCTGTCTCCCTTAGATGCGCTCGATGATGGTGGCGGTGCCCATGCCCGCCCCGACGCACAATGTGGCAAGGCCGGTTTGCAGGTTGCGGCGTTCCAGCTCGTCCAGCAGGATGCCCAGAATCATGGCGCCGGTCGCGCCCAATGGATGCCCCATGGCGATAGCGCCGCCGTTGACGTTGATCTTGTCGTGCGCGACGTTCATTACGTCCATGAAGCGCAGCACCACGGAGGCAAAGGCTTCGTTCAGCTCATACAGGTCGATATCCGCCGCCTTCATTCCGGCGCGCTTGAGCGCCTTTTCCGCGGCATAGCTTGGACCGGTCAGCATGATCGACGGTTCGCTGCCAATGGAAGCAAAGGAACGGATGCGGGCACGCGGCTTAAGGCCTGCGCGCTCACCTGCTTCGCGGTTACCGATCAGCACTGCCGCCGCGCCGTCCACGATGCCCGAGCTGTTCCCGGCGTGATGCACATGCTGCATCTGCTCGATCAGGGGATAGCGCTGCGTGATCACCGAATCGAAGCCGAAATTGGCACCCATCTCCGCAAACGAAGCCTTCAGCGCGCCCAGCGATTCCACCGTGGTTTCAGGACGCACCAGTTCATCGCGCGCCAGCATGGTCAGGCCATTGCGGTCCACGACAGGTACTACGGAGCGTACAAAGCGGCCCTCGTTCCAGGCGCGGTGCGCGCGCTGCTGCGATTCGACGGCATACGCGTCCACATCGCGGCGGCTGTAGCCCCAGATGGTCGCAATGGCGTCGGCGGAAATGCCCTGCGGGACGAAGTAGGAATCGAAAGCGCTCTGCGGATCGACCGGCCAGGCGCCGCCCGAGGAGCCCATCGGCACGCGCGACATCGCTTCCACGCCGCCGCCGACCACCATGTCGGATTGCCCGGACATGACCTGGGCTGCCGCCATATTGCAGGCCTCCAGACCGGAAGCGCAGAAGCGGTTGATCTGCACGCCGGCCACCGATTCCGCATAGCCGGCGGCCAGCGCGGCCACGCGGCCGATGCAGGCGCCCTGCTCGCCCACCGGCTCAACGCAGCCGAGCACCACGTCGTCGATCAGCGCGCTGTCGAAGTTGTTGCGGCTGACCAGCGCACGCAGCGCAGTTTCCGCCAGGCGCAGCGGCGTTACGCCGTGCAGCGAACCGTCTTTCTTGCCCTTGCCGCGCGGCGTGCGCACGGCGTCAAAGATATAAGCTTCCAAGCTGGTCTCCTTACAGCGTGCGGCTGATCAGTTCTTTCATGATTTCATTGGTGCCGCCATACACGCGCTGCACACGTGCGTCGGCCCAGGCGCGGGTGATCGGATATTCCCACATATAGCCATACCCGCCGTGCAGCTGCACGCATTTGTCGAGAACGCGGAACTGCATCTCCGTGGTCCAGTACTTGGCCATCGAGGCGGTGGCCGCATCCAGCTTATCGTCCAGCAGCAGCTCCACGCAGCGGTCCACGAACACGCGGCACATCTGCACTTCGGTCTTGATCTCGGCCAGCGTGTGGGCGATGGTCTGGAATTCGGCAATCGGGCGCTTGAAGGCCTTGCGGTCACGTGTATATTGCACCGTCCATTCCAACCCCGATTCGGCGGCCTGCACGGCCATGATGGCGATCTGCATGCGCTCCCAGGGCAGCTCCTGCATCAGGTATTTGAAGCCCGCGCCTTCCTCGCCCAGCAGGTTCTGCGCGGGTACGCGCACGTTTTCGAAGAACAGCTCGGAGGTATCCTGCGCTTTCATGCCGGCCTTCTTCAGGCGTTTGCCTTTGCTGAAGCCGGCCATCGACGTGTCGACCACGAACAGGCTGATGCCCTTGGCGCCTGCGCTCGGGTCGGTCTTGGCGACCACGATCACGCAATCCGCGTTCCAGCCGTTGGTGATGAAGGTCTTTGAGCCGTTCAGGACGTAATGGTCGCCGTCGCGGATGGCTGTGGTAGTTACGCCCTGCAGGTCGGAGCCGGTACCCGGTTCGGTCATCGCAATGGCGCCGATCATTTCGCCGGTGGCGAGCTTGGGGATGTAATGCGATTTCAGGTACTCGCTGCCGTAATGCAGGATGTAGGGCGCCACGATTTCCGAATGCAGCATGAAGCCCGGGCCGGAAGCGCCGATGCGGGCCTGCTCTTCGATCAGCACCATGCTGTAGCGGCGGTCGACGCCCACGCCTCCGTATTGCTCCGGCATGGTCGGGCACAGGAAGCCCGCGGCGCCGGCCTTCAGCCATGCTTCGCGGTCGACATAACCCTGCTCTTCCCAGCGCTCGTGGTGCGGGGCGATTTCGGTTTCCATGAAGCGGCGCGCGGATTCGCGCAGCATGTCGTGTTCTTCGGTGAATAAAGTGCGAGGGATCATGGTGCAAGAGTCTCCGGATAGTTTTATAGGTCAACTGACCGAAATGGTATCGGTCAGTTGACCTATTTGTCAATCAGCGGGCATAATTCGTCCCCTATGCGGAAAAAATCAGACACGCCCCTGCAGGCAAAGGAATCGAACACCACGTCAAAAGGATTTGAGCGCGCCAGCGCCATCCTGGAAGCTGCGCGTTTGTTGCTGGCGCACGACGGCTATGCCGCACTGGCCATGCGCAGCGTGGCGCAGCAGGTAGGTGTGAGCCTGTCGACGGTCCAGCACTACTACCCGAGCCGCGATGCATTGATCGAGGCGTTGCTGGAACAGACTTTCGCGCGTTACCAGGCCGGCATCGACGAGCGCGTCGCCGCCGCCGGCGCCGGACCGCGTGTGGAATTGTTTGAATCGATCATCGACTACTTCCTGGCCGACCTGCGCGACCAGGTATCGAGCGGCTTGTTCTTCGAGATCTCGGCCTTGGCCAACCGCCACCCGGTGGCCGCGAAGCTGTTCGACACCATGATGAGCCGCGCCCGCAAGACGCTGCGCAACCTGATTCACGAAATCGACCCGGAACTTCCAATGGCCCAGTGCGAGATTCGCGGCGCGCTGATCGTGGCGCAGATGCTGGGCACCATGCTGTTCATCTCCGAGACCCGCCCCCAGCACAAGGAGCTGGAAAACCTGGCACACGAAGCCACGGTCGCCATCACGCGCATCGCCTTCGGCCGCTGAGCCTACCAGCGGGTCCGGTAGCCGACCTGAATACCGTGCGGCATGACTGATAAGCTGAACGAGCTCCCCCGCTTGTGGGCGTAATAACCGAACGCGGAGCCGATCGCGATGCCTGCAATGACATCGCTCTGCCAATGACCGCGCGTCTTCATGCGCGCGATGCCGTCGTACACCGGCAGCGCGGCAAGCGCGTAGACCCAGGGATGGTCCTCGCGGTATTCCATAATAAAAGGTGTCACCACAGCGGCGAAGGAAGCCGCTTCGCCGCTCGGGAAGCTGCGGTCGCGCGAACTGCCGAACCACTGGTTGGGATCATCGGTGCTGTTCGGGCGCTTGCGGCGGAAGCTACGCTTCATGACTTCAGTTGTGATGGAGGTGAGCAGCATGGCGTCGATCGCCCGCCAGTCCGTTCGGCCGAGGCGCGTTTCGCCGCCCTCCCATAAGCCGATGCCCACCGTGCCGACGACAAGCGCCCCCAGCATGATGTGCTGCTGGCTGCGGCCCCAGATACCGTCATTGTCTTCTTTGAGCCGGTGATCGATGCCAAAACCACCGCCGCCGGCATGTGCGGCGGGCAAAATAAACGCGCAAGCCAGCGCAGCGCCGCCCGCGAGGCGGCCCAGGGTATTCGCTCTCATTTCAGGCTCCCATCGTAAGGGATGTTTTCCTTACGATAGGCGCTGCTTCGTTAACCCAGCGTTAGCGCGGCGTGAAATCAGCGCTTATACAACGCCTGCCAGATCCAGCATCGCGTGCAGCAGCACATTGCAGCCGGCCTCGAGGTGCTCTTTCTTGGCGTCTTCGATTTCATTGTGGCTGATGCCGTCCTTGCACGGCACGAAGATCATGCCTGCCGGTGCCACGCGGGCGGCATAGATGGCGTCGTGGCCGGCGCCGGACACCACGTCCATCGTGGAGTAGCCCAACGCGCTCGTTGCCTTGCGCACGGCGCCCACGCAGTCCGGATGGAATGGGCACGGCGGGTAGTAGGACACGCGTTCGATCTTCACGGGCAGCCCGGTTTCGGCGGAAGTCTTGTCGATGAAGGCCAGCATGTCTTCGTGCATCTTATTCAGCAGCTCGTCGTTCACATTACGCAGGTCGATGCTGAACTTGACCTGGCCGGGAATCACGTTGCGGCTGTTGGGGAAGACCTGCATCATGCCCACCGTGCCGCGCCCGTACGGCGGGTAGCGGTTGGCAATGGCGACCACCTCGGGAATGATTTGCGCGGCGACCTGCATCGCATCCTTACGCAGATGCATCGGAGTCGGGCCGGCGTGGGCTTCCATCCCGGTGACGGTGCAGTCGTACCAGGAGAGTCCCATCACTGCGGGCACGACGCCGATCACCTTGTCAGCATCTTCCAGCACAGGGCCTTGCTCAATGTGCGTTTCGAAGTAGGCGCCGATGGGGTGCTGGCCCGGGACCTGGTCGCCCTTGTAGCCGATGCGCTCCAGCTCCTCGCCGACAGTCTTGCCCTCGGTGTCTTTAGCGGCATAGGCATGCTCCAGCGTGAAGGCGCCGCAGAAGACGCCGGAGCCCATCATCACGGGTACGAAGCGCGAGCCTTCTTCGTTGGTCCAGAAGGCGACTTCGATTGGCGCCTTGGTCTTGATGCCGTTGTCGTTCAGGGTGCGCACCACTTCCAGGCCGGCCAGCACGCCATAGTTGCCGTCGAATTTGCCGCCGGTCGGCTGGGTGTCGATATGGCTGCCGGTCATGACCGGCGGCAGCGCGTTGTCCTCGCCGTCGCGTCGCATGAAGACGTTGCCTATCTGGTCAACCGTGATCGACAGGCCGGCGTCGCGCGCCCAGCCTGTAACCAGGTCGCGGCCTTGCTTGTCGAGGTCTGTCAGGGTCAGCCGTTTAACGCCGCCTTTTGGGGTGGCGCCAATTTTCGCCAATTCCATCAGCGAATCCCACAGGCGGTCGCTGTTAATGCGTAGATCGCTCATGATGCACTCCTTAGCGCGCCGTCACAGGCGCAAACGCGGGACGGTCGATGTGGCGCCCGGCGCCTTCAACCGCCCGCAAATCGCCACGATGGAACACGACCTTCCCGGCCGCCACCGTGGTGCTCGGAATCCCTTTGACAGTACGTCCCTCGAAGACGTTGAAGCCGCCCTTTGCGAACTGGGTCTTGGCCGAGATGGTGCGGCTGCCTTCCGGATCCCACACCACAATATCGGCGTCCGATCCGGCAGCGATCAGACCCTTGCGCGGATAGATATTGAAAATCTGCGCCGCATTGGCCGACGTCACGCGCACGAACTCGGACGGCGTAAGCTTGCCGCTGTTGACGCCATCGTCCCAGATCACGGCCATGCGGTCTTCCACGCCGCCGCAGCCGTTCGGTATTTTGGTGAAGTCGTTCCGGCCTGCGGCCTTCTGTTCTGCGCAGAAGGTGCAATGGTCGGTGGCGGTGGTGTGCAGGTTGCCGCCCTGCAGGCCTTGCCACAGCGCCTTCTGGTGCTCGCGGCTGCGGAATGGGGGGCTCATCACATGGCCGGCGGCGAACTCAAAGTCCGGATGATCGTACACGCTGTCGTCCACGATCAGGTGGCCGGCCAGCGCTTCGCCATACACGCGCTGCCCGGCGGCACGCGCACGGGTGATGGCGTCCAACGATTCCTTGCACGATACGTGCACGATATAGAGCGGCGTATTCAGCACGTTGGCGATGGCGATCGCGCGGTTGGCCGCCTCCGCCTCCACCGCCGGTGGACGCGACAGCGGGTGCGCGCGCGGGCCGGTAATCCCCTGGCGCAGCAAGTCCTGCTGCAGCTGGTACACCAGCTCACCGTTTTCCGCATGCACGGTGGGAATGGCGCCCAGTTCCAGCGCGCGGCGGAAACTTTTCACCAGCGTTTCGTCGTCAGCCATGATGGCGTTCTTATAAGCCATGAAGTGCTTGAAGCTGTTCACGCCGTGGTTGCGCACCAGCGTGCCCATTTCCTCGTGCACCTTGTCCGACCACCATGTGATCGCGACGTGGAAGCTGTAGTCGCCAGCGGCCTTCTCCGCCCAGCCGCGCCACTGGTGGTAAGCCTCGAGCAACGGCTGCTGCGGGTTTGGAATGACGAAATCGATGATCGTCGTGTTGCCGCCTGATAGGCCGGCAGCGGTGCCAGTGAAAAAGTCGTCCTGGGTGACTGTACCCATGAACGGGAGGTTCATATGGGTATGCGGGTCGATCCCGCCTGGCATCACGTACTGGCCGCCGGCGTCAATGATCTCGGCGCCAGCTGGCGCATCCAGACCAGGGCCCACGGCGACGATCTTGTCGCCCTCGCACAGCACGTCCGCGCGGAAGGCGCGGTCGGCATTGACCACAGTACCGCCACGAATCAAAGTCGCCATTTATGCATTCTCCGGAATTGCGGGCGGCACGGCCCTGGCCGCCCTCCCCTTCATCAAAATGCCGTACACCAGCGCCGCAATCGCGATGCCGACGAACCACGCGTAGGTATAAATCAGTTTGAATCCAGCGCCGACATCGCCGAACGAAGCGGGAAACGCGGCGTTCAGGAAGCCGGGAACGTTCGGCGCCACGCCGAAGGCAAAGGCCAGCAAAGCTGCCGAATTCCATCCGTTGGTGTAACTGTATTCGCCGTTGTCGACATACAGCGCACCGACGTTCAGCTCCGTCTTGCGGATCAGGTAGTAATCCACGATCAGCACACCCGCGATCGGGCCAAGCAAAGCCGAGTAGCCAATCAGCCAGGTGAAGATATAGCCCTGCGTGGTTTCCAGCAGCTTCCACGGCATCATCGCCAACGCGATACCGGCCGTGATGTAGCCTCCGGTGCGATAGGAGATATGCTTCGGCGCCAGGGCGGAAAAGTCGTAGGCCGGCCCGACCAGGTTTGCTGCCAGGTTGACCGACACCGTATCGATCAGCAGGATCACCAGCGCCACCAGTACCGCAACGCCGGTCATGCGGCTCGCCAGGTCGACCGGGTCCCAGATCGCCTTGCCGTACAAGACCACCGTGGCCGAAGTGACGATGACTGCCAGCGCGGCCAGCAAGCCCATTGGCACCGGCAGTCCGATCGACTGGCCAAGCACCTGGTCGCGCTGCGTCCTGGCAAAGCGGGTAAAGTCGGGAATATTCAGCGCCAGCGTGGCCCAGAAGCCGATCATCGCCGTCAGCGACGGCCAGAACGTTGGCCAGAACTGGCCCGCCTTTTTGCCGCCTTCCACGAATTGCGACGGCTGGTCGAGCAAAGTGCCGAAACCGCCCGCCTTCTGGTACACCCAGCCAAGCAGCACGAAGCAGATGATGATTTTCAGGGGGGCGGTATACGTTTCCAGTTTGCGGATCGCATCCATGCCGTGCACGATGTACCAGAACTGGACGGCCCAGAACGCGACAAAGCAAAGCAGCTGGGCGCCGTTGATGCCAAGGCCTGCTATCTTGGCGCCGCCGATCTCGCCGCCCATCATCACGCCCAGCAGCGTATAGATCATCTGGCCGCCGAACCAGGTCTGGATGCCGTACCAGCCGCAGGCGACAATGGCGCGCATCAGCGCCGGCAGCCGCGCGCCTGAGGTGCCGAACGAGGCGCGCGCCAGCACGGCATAAGGGATGCCGTATTTGGTGCCGGCGTGGCCGATCAGCAGCATCGGCAGCAGGACAATCGTATTCGCCAGGAAAACCGTGAGCACTGCCTGCCCGGCCGACATGCCGCCTTCAATCAGGCTGGCGGCCAGCGTGTAGGCGGGAATGCACATGACCATTCCGACCCAGAGTGCAGCGAAGTGATACCAGCGCCAGGTGCGCTGCGATTCATTGGTCGGGGCCAGGTCTTCGTTCCACAGTTGCGAGTTTTCGCTCATTCGCTCTCCATTTCTTGAACCCGGTAAACCTGGGTCTGACCCAAGGGTCAGACCCGCCAGGCAGCGGCCGCAGGTTGCCGGGTTATGCCGTCACCTTCTCCGCTCGCGGGTTGCGCGGGTCCTGCGTCCAGTTCATGTAAGGCTTGCCCGTTGGGACTGCGACCATCGTAATACAACCTTGCACCGGACAGGTGATTTCGCACAAGTTGCAGCCGACGCATTCGTCGTCATTGACCTTGTACGTGCGCGTGCCCGTCGCCTCGTCGACCAGCTGGAAGATCGACTGGTGCGACGTATCCTCGCAGGCCACGTAGCAGCGGCCGCACTTGATACAGTCATCCTGGTTGATGTGGGCGATGGACTTGTAGTTCATGTTCAGGTACTTCCAGTCGGTGGTGTTCTGCACCGCCTTGCCCACGAAATCGTCCAGCGTCTTGTAGCCCTTGGAATCCATCCAGCGCTCCAGGCCGTCCTTCATCTCCTGCACGATGCGGAAGCCGTGCAGCATGGCAGCCGTGCACACCTGCACGCAGCCCGCGCCAAGGGCGATGAATTCAGCGGCATCCTTCCAGTTGCCGATGCCGCCGATGCCGGAGATCGGCAAGCCTTGCGTCTCGGGATCGCGCGCGATCTCGGCCACCATGTTCAGCGCCACCGGCTTCACGGCCGGACCGCAATAGCCGCCATGGGTACTGGCCCCGCCCACGTTTGGATAGGCGACCATCTTGTCCAGGTCCAGCGAGGTGATGGAGTTGATCGTGTTGATCAGCGAAACCGCATCGGCGCCGCCAGCCTTGGCTGCGCGCGCCGGGCGGCGGATATCGGTGATGTTCGGCGTCAGCTTCACGATCACCGGCAGCTTCGTATGTTTCTTGCACCAAGCCGTTACCTGCTCCACATATTCCGGCACCTGACCCACTGCGGACCCCATGCCGCGTTCCGGCATGCCATGCGGACAGCCGAAATTCAGCTCGATGCCGTCGGCGCCGGTAGCCTCCACCTTTGGCAAAATCGCTGCCCACGCCTGCTCCTCGCAAGGCAGCATCAGGGAGACCACGATGGCACGGTCAGGCCAGGCCTTCTTGACCTCCGTGATTTCCTGCAGGTTCAGCTCCAGCGAACGGTCGGTAATCAGCTCGATATTGTTGAAGCCAATGACCTCACGGTTCTTGCCGTAGATTGCCGAGTAGCGCGAAGACACGTTCACCGGCGGCGGGTCTTCGCCAAGCGTCTTCCAAACCACCCCGCCCCAACCTGCTTCGAAAGCGCGGATGACGTTGTATGCCTTGTCGGTAGGTGGCGCGGAAGCCAGCCAGAAAGGATTTGGCGCCTTGATGCCGCAGAAATTGATGCTCAGGTCAGCCATTATGCTGCTCCCTTCTTCGCCTGGATGTCGGAATGAATCGCCATGGCGGCGCGCTTGCCATGCTCCACGGCCTGCACCGTCAGGTCCTGGCCCAGCGCCACGCAGTCACCGCCGGCATAAATGCCAGGCAGGATGGTGCGGAAGCTGTCGTCCACATGGATCTTGTCGCCGTCGCGTTTGAGCATGGCGGCCAGCGGATCGGCCAAGGCGGCTGGCTCCATGGTCTGGCCGATAGCCTTGAAAATGGCATCGGCCGGCAGCTCGAAAGTGATGCCGGTGCCGATCATGCGCGTGCCGTCCAGTGCCGTGCGTTCGAAACGCATGCCGCGCACACGGCCCGCCTCATCCAGCAGCACCTGCTGCGGCTGGGCCCAGGTCTGCATGCGCACCTGGTTGGCTTTCGCGATGTCCTGCTCATGGTGGGTAGCGCTCATGGCGTCGAAACCGCGGCGGTACACCATCGTCACTTCTTCCGCGCCCAGGCGCTGGATCTGCACCGCCATGTCGATCGCCGTGTTGCCGGCGCCGATCACAATGGCGCGGCGCGGCACGGGCAGCTTGCTCAGGTCATCCGCCTGGCGCAGCTCGGCGATGTAGTCCACCGCCGCCATCAGGCCCGGCGCATCTTCGCCGGTCAGGCCCAGCGCGCGGCTGGCGCCCAGTCCCAGGCCCAGGAATACCGCATCGTATTGCGCGTGCAGTTCCTTCAGGTGCACGTTTTCGCCCAGTTTTTGGCCGTGGCGAACTTCGATGCCGCCGATCCCCAGCAGGAAATCGACTTCCTTCTGCGCGAAATTGTCGGTCAGCTTGTATTTGGCGATGCCGTATTCATTCAGGCCGCCCGACTTCTCATGGGCCTCGAAGATCACCACGTCATTGCCCAGCATGGCCAGGCGGTGGGCGCACGAAAGCCCAGCAGGCCCGGCGCCGACCACGGCCACCTTCTTGCCGGTCGAAGGAGCGCGCTTGAACGGATGCCCTTCCAGCGTGGCGTTGTCGAGGGCGAAACGCTGCAGCAGGCCGATTTTCACCGGCTGGCCTTCAGCGTCGTGGTTGCGCACGCAGGCGTCTTCGCACAGGATTTCGGTTGGGCAGACGCGCGAGCAGCTGCCGCCGAGGATGTTCTGCTGCAGGATCGTGACAGCGGCGCCGTTCACGTTCTTCTCGTGGATATTGCGGATGAAGCTCGCGACGTCGATGCCGGTCGGGCAGATGCGCGTGCAAGGCGCGTCATAGCAGTACAGGCAGCGCGCGCTTTCAATTGCAGCCTGGCGCGCGTTCAGCGGCGGCGCCAGGTCGGTAAAATGACCGGCCAACTCCTCTTTCGTGGCTTTTGGCTGCGGTATGTATTTGAGTGACTCGATCATTGGTTCCTCACTTCATTTGCGGGAATGCGAACTGTGCGCCGGCGCTGGCGGTATTCGGCCAGCGCTCCATCACAGCCTTGTGACGGGTGTAGAAACGCACACCCTCCGGGCCATACGCGTGGTGGTCGCCAAACAGGCTGCGCTTCCACCCGCCGAAACTGTTGAAGGCCATCGGTACCGGCAGAGGCACGTTGACGCCCACCATGCCGACCTGGATCTGGCGCACGAACTCGCGCGCCACCCCGCCGTCGCGCGTGAAGACCGCGACGCCGTTGCCGTATTCGTTGTTGTTGATCAGCTCCACTGCCGACGCCACGTCGGGCAGGCGGACCATGCACAGCACCGGTCCGAAGATTTCTTCCTTGTAGATCGTCATGTCCGGCGTGACGTGGTCGAACAGCGTGCCGCCAATGAAGAATCCGTTCGGACGGTCGGCCACCGTGTAATTGCGGCCGTCGACCACCAGGGTGGCGCCCTGCTCAACGCCCTCGCCAATCAGGCGCTCGATGCGCTGCTTGGCAGCCGCCGTGACAACCGGTCCCATTTCCGCTTCGGCGGCCATGCCGTCGCGCACCTTCAGGGCCGCAGTGCGCTCCTTCAAAGCGCCCAAAATCTTGTCGGCGGCGTCGCCCACGGCAGCCACCACGGAGATCGCCATGCAGCGTTCGCCGGCCGAACCGAAGGCCGCGCCCATCAAGGCGTCGACCGCCATGTCCATGTCGGCATCGGGCATGACCACCATATGGTTTTTGGCGCCGCCCAGTGCCTGCACGCGCTTGCCGTGATGCGAGCCGCGCGAGTAGATATATTCCGCGATCGGCGTCGAGCCGACGAAGCTGACGGCTTGCACCACCGGATGATCGAGCAACGCATCAACCGCCACCTTGTCGCCCTGCACCACGTTGAACACGCCATCCGGCAGGCCGGCTTCCTTCAGCAGCCGTGCATGCAGCAGCGAAGGCGAAGGGTCGCGCTCGGATGGCTTGAGGATGAAGGTATTGCCGCAGGCGATGGCGATGGGGAACATCCACATCGGCACCATCACCGGGAAGTTGAACGGCGTGATGCCCGCCACCACGCCCAGCGGCATGCGCATGGACCAGGCATCGATGCCGCGCGCGATCTGGTCGGTGTATTCGCCCTTCATCATCTGCGGGATGCCGACGGCAAATTCCACCATCTCGATACCACGCGCCACTTCGCCCTTGGCGTCCGCGAACGTCTTGCCATGTTCGCGGGTCAGCATGGCGGCGAATTCCTCGGTGTGCCGGTGGCACAGCTCCAGGTATTTGAACAGCACGCGCGCCCGGGTCAGCGGCGGCGTGTTGGACCATGCCGGGAAAGCCACTTCGGCGGCACGCACAGCGGCATCGACTTCTTCCACCGTGCCAAGCGCAACGCGCGCCACCGGTTCGCCCAGAGCGGGATTGAACACGTCGCCGTAGCGACCGCCGGCCGTATCGACCTTGGCGCCGTTGATAAAGTGGGTAATGGTATCGAGATTGCTCATTTCAAGCCCTGAAGATTAGGCCAGCAGCGATTCCGCCGGCACGTAGGTATAGCCAAGGTCGTGCGCCACCGCCTCATAAGTGACGTGGCCCTGGCAGACATTGAGTCCATTGCGCAGGTGCGGGTTGGCCTTCATGGCCTTGGCCCAGCCCTTGTCGGCCAGCGCAACCGCGTGACCGATCGTGGCGTTATTCAGCGCAAAAGTGGAGGTACGCGCAACGGCGCCCGGCATGTTGGCGACGCAGTAGTGCACCACGCCGTCAACGACGAAGGTCGGGTTCTCGTGCGTGGTGGCGTGGGACGTCTCGAAGCAGCCGCCCTGGTCGATTGCCACATCCACGACCACCGAGCCTTGCTTCATGCGCGACACCATGCTGCGCGTGACCAGTTTTGGCGCAGCGGCGCCGGGTACCAGCACGCCGCCGATCACCAGGTCGGCATCGGTCACTGCATCGTCGATGGTGTGGGCATTGGAATACATGGTCTGAATGCGGTTGCCGAAGATCAGGTCCAGCTGGCGCAGGCGGTCGACATTCTTGTCCAGCACCGTCACGCGGGCGCCCATACCGACGGCGATCTGCAGCGCATTGGTGCCGACCACGCCGGCGCCGATAATTGCCACCTGCCCCGGCGCCACGCCCGGCACGCCGCCCAGCAACAGGCCCATGCCGCCTTTGGATTTTTCAAGGTGGGCAGCACCAGCCTGGATCGACATGCGGCCCGCCACTTCGCTCATCGGCGCCAGCAGCGGCAGGCCGCCGTTCGGACCGGTGATGGTTTCATACGCGATGCAGACCGCGCCGGATTTCACCAGCGCCTTGGTCTGCTCTGGATCGGGAGCCAGGTGCAGGTAGGTGTAAAGAATCTGGTTCTCGCGCAGCATTGCGCATTCCTGCGGCTGCGGCTCCTTCACTTTCACGATCATCTCCGCCTTGGCGAAGATTTCCTCCGCCGTCGGGACAATCGTGGCGCCGGAGCCGGCATACATTTCGTCGGTCAGACCGATTGCAGCGCCCGCGTTGTGTTGCACCATCACCTGGTGCCCGCGGAGTGTCAGTTCCTTGACGCTGGCCGGGGTAAGGCCAACGCGCGATTCCTGATTCTTGATTTCCTTCGGTACGCCTACCAACATGGTTCGTCTCCTCTAGTCTAGTTCCTTCAACACCTTTCCGAGCTTCCCGAATAATTCGTCGATGTGCTTCTTTTCAAAGGTGAGAGGTGGCGACAACGCGATGATGTCGCCGGTGGTGCGGATCAACAGCCCATCCGCGAAAGCTTTCTTGAACGCGGCATAAGCGCGCGCTCCAGGCGCACCGGCACGCGGCGCCAGCTCGATGCCGGCGACCAGGCCAATGGTGCGGATGTCGATCACGTGCGGCAGGCCTTTCAGCGAATGCACCGCATCTTCCCAGTACGGCTGGATTTCCTTGGCGTGGTCCAGCAGCTTCTGTTCCTTGAACACTTCCAGCGTGGCCAGCGAGGCGGCGCAGGCCACGGGGTGGCCGGTGTAGGTGTAGCCGTGGAACAGCTCGATCCCGGCCGGCCCGTCCATGAAGGCGTCGTGGATGAACTTCTTGCTGAACACCGCGCCCATCGGAATGGTGCCGTTGGTCAGGCCCTTGGCGGTGGTCATCATGTCCGGTTCGACATCGAAATAGTCGGTGGCGAACGGCGTCGTCAGGCGGCCGAAGCCGGTGATCACTTCGTCGAAGATCAGCAGGATGCCGTGCTTGGTGCACAGTTCCCGCAGGCGCTTCAGGTAGCCCTTGGGCGGCACCAGCACGCCAGTGGAACCTGCCACCGGCTCCACGATCACGGCGGCGATGGTGGAGGCGTCGTGCAGGGCGACGATGCGTTCCAGTTCGTCGGCCAGGTGGGCGCCGTATTCCGGTTCGCCGCGCGAGTACGCGTTCTTTTCCAGGTTGTGCGTATGCGGCAGGTGGTCCACGCCGGGCAGCAGTGTTCCGTAGGGCTTGCGGTTGCCGGCGATACCGCCCACCGAGATGCCGCCGAAGCCGACGCCGTGGTAGGCGCGTTCGCGGCCGATCAGGCGGGTGCGGGAAGCTTCCCCGCGCGCCTTGTGGTAGGCCAGCGCGATCTTCAGCGCGGTGTCCACGGCTTCGGAGCCGGAGTTGGTGTAGAACACATGGCCGAAGCGATGGCTGGTGTATTCCATCAGCTTTTCGGCGAGGTCGAAGGCGGCAGGGTGGCCCATCTGGAAAGTCGGCGCAAAATCGAGCTGGCCGACCATTTCGCTGACTGCCGCGACGACCTTCGGCTGGCGGTGGCCGCACGGCACGCACCACAGGCCGGCGGTGCCGTCCAGGACCTGGTTGCCGTCGACGTCCTTGTAGTACACGCCTTCGGCCGAGACCAGCAGGCGCGGGCTCGCTTTGAAGTCACGGTTGTTCGTGAACGGCATCCAGAAGGACGCCAGGGACTGCGGCCGGGCTTCGTTCATTTGCTATCTCCCTTTATTAAAACCGGTAAACCTGGGTCTGACCCAAGGGTCAGACCCTGTTGGCTCATGCGCCACGGATTCTGGTTGTGCGAACTTGATCTTCGTCGAAAGTCAAAGGCCGCAACCCGACACCGTCAACCGCTGATCAGTCTGGGTCTGACCCTTGGGTCTGACCCAGGCTTACCGGGTTTTTTACGATGCTCAAAAAACTTTACCAGTTGGCAAAATCATGATGCAATAATAGACAGCAAGGTAACTATGGCACATATACACACACAGAGAAACACCCCAACCGTACAGGTACAAAAAACAGTACAGTTCCCGAGGACCCAATGCCCAATCCCGTCTGGCCAGAATTGCCGATCGAGCGTGCCAAGAAAGGCAGCCTGGTAGAAAAAATCGTCGACGCCATCAGCGCCATGGCGGCCAGCCGTGAATTGCGCGTGGGCACAAAGATGCCCTCCGTCAGGCAATTCGCCAAGTGTAATGGCATCAGCACCTTTACAGTTGTGGAAGCCTACGACCGCCTGGTGACCCTCGGACTGTTGTCATCGCGCCGCGGTTCGGGCTATTACGTTGCCAGGCAGGAAGCGCCCGCCCTGGCCGCTCCGGCCACCATGTTCGCCACGCCTGCCGCCGTCGACGCCCTCACGCCGGAACTGTATTCTGGCGCATCCGAAGCCCTGCCCGTCGGCGCCGGCTGGCTGCCGCCCGAATGGTATGGCGAAGACACCATCCTCGACGCCGTGCGCCACGCCATGCGCATTCCCGCCAACCGCCTGCGCGGCTACGGCCATCCGCTCGGCTTTCCCGGCCTGCGGCAGCATATGGCCGCCACGCTCAGCGAAGAACTGTTCTCGGTCGAAGCCGAGCAAATCCTGCTCACGCACGGCGCCACCCACGCCTTCGACCTGATCCTGCGCACGCTGACCAAGCCGGGCGATACCGTCTTCGTGGAAGACCCGGTGTACAGCAATCTGCTGTCCCTGATCCGCCACCACGGCTGCCACGCCATCGGCATCCCGCGCGATGAAAATGGCCTGGACATGGAATTCCTCGCAGCGCAGGCGAAGGAAAGCCAGCCCAAGCTCATGTTCGTCAACACTGTGCTGCAGAACCCCCTGGGCACCAGCTTGACGCAGGCACAGACGCACCGCCTGCTTGGCTTTGCCGAACAGTTCGACTTCTGGCTGGTGGAAGACGACATCTACCGTGATCTCACGGCGCGCGGCGAAGCCTCGCTGGCAGCGATGGACGGCTTGCGCCGCGTGATCCGCGTCGGCAGCTTCTCCAAGACCTTGTCGCCGGTGCTGCGCGTCGGTTCCATCTGCGCTTCTGCCTCGCTGCTGCCGGAACTGGTGCGCGTGAAGATGCTGGCCGGCCTCACCACTTCGGAAGTGAACGAGCGCGCCGCCTACCACGCCATCACCGCGCGCCCCTACAAGCGCATGGTGGAACGCCTGGTCAGTCAGCTCGCAGAGGGCCGCGAACGCACCACCGAGCTGCTGGCCCTCGCCGGAATGGCCCCGATTGCGAAACCGCGCGGCGGCATGTTCGTCAGTGCCGGCTGGGCGCAAGCGCCGTCGCCCGAATGCAACGGCAAGCTGATCGCCGAACTGGCGCTCAAGTCCGGCATCCTGCTCGCGCCGGGCGAGTTTTTCCAGCTGCGGCAACCGCCATCGATCTGGTTCCGCTTCAACGTCGCATATTCGGACAGCCCACAACTGCGGAACTTCCTGCAGGCCATGAGGAGGGAATATGGCATCAGCTAAACTGCGCCGCGTACTCAATCGCGACCGCCTGGAAGCGGACATCATCGCCGAAGCCGTGCGGGTATTCGCCGAAGCGGGCTACGAAGGAGCTTCCGTTGCCGCCATCGCGGGAAACGTCGGCCTGTCGAAGCAGAACCTGATGTACTACTTCCCAACCAAACAGGCGCTCTACCAGCGTGTGCTGGACGATGTGCTGGACAACTGGCTGGAACGCATGGCCAACCTGGCGGCGCCCGACGGCGAACCGGCCGAGGTGCTGCGCGCCTACATCCGCGCCAAGCTGGCTTTCTCGCGCGAGCATCCCCTCGCCTCGCGCGTCTACGCGATGGAAGTGATCAGCGGCGCCCCCATGTACGGAGAGCAGATCCGCGAACGCGTCGTGCCCTTGGTGCGCAAGGACATCGAAGTGTTCGAACGCTGGATCGCCGAAGGCCGCATCGCCCCCGTCAATGCCACCCACCTGCTGTTCGCCATCTGGGCCATGACCCAGTCCTACGCGGACTTTTCCGCGCAAATGCACCTGGTTCTTGGCGCAAACGAGCTGACCGCCGCCGATTTCGCAGACGCCGAGGAAACCATCTGCAAGCTGGTCATCGCGGCCCTCGTGCCAGCCGCACGCTAACAAATTGTTACCCCTGCAAACGAGGCACGCGGGTTAAATGGAGTCCACCCAAATAAGGAGGACAACATGGACTTCTCGCCCGGCCGCCGTACAGCCTTGGTGTCTTTACTTGGCGCCGCCTTGCTGGCCGCCTGCGGAGGCGGCGGCGGAACAGGAGGCACTGTCACCCCGCCCGTGCCGCCTTCGCCACCGCCAGCGACGCCGCCCCGGCTCACACTGAGCGGTTCGTCGATGAAACTCCCGAGCGGCGCCAACGTCACGCTGCGCGGTATGAACGAAGGCACCTGGGGCGAGATGCAGCAGAAGGATGCAGCCGATATCGCCTCGAACGGCGGCCAGGTTGTCCGGGTATTGATACGCTGGTGGGGCCTGTACGGCACACCCGATGTCGAAAGCCGCGCGGACAGTTCGCCCGGCCACTTCGATCCAGCCCATCTCCAGCGCTTCCTCAGCGAAATCCAGTGGTGCCTCGATGCAGGGTTGTGGGTCATTCCAGCCATTGATTCCAACTGCGGCCAGAACGGGCTGCAGGATGCCAACATGGCGGCCTATTGCGACCCCGGCGGAACTTATCCAGGCGGACACAATTTCTGGACCGACCTTGCCATGCGCCAGAAATTCAAGGAAGCCTGGCTATACCTGGCCGGCATCCTCAAGGACTACAACAACATCGCCTTCTATGAGTTGCTGCCGGAGCCATTGGGTGGCGCCGGCCCTGAACAGGCCGCGCAGGTATCCGCCTTCTACCAGGAGCTGATGGCAGCCATCGACGGCGTCGACAAGCGCACGCCCTTCCTGGTCGGCGCACGCGACGCCTACAACATCAACCTGTGCGACGAAGCCTACATTCCCGACCCGCGCTGGGCCAACCGCGTGGCTTACACAGGCAACCTGTTCCTGCGTACCGGGAAGACGCAAGCCGAAAATCTCGCCAACCTGGAGGGCCGCCTGGGCGCCCTGGTCGCCATGCGCAATAACCGCAACGTGCCTGTCTTCATCCAGCAATTCGGCGTGCGCACCGGCGATGACCCCGGCAATTTTTACCTGGACGCCGGCCTGTCGCGCATGAATGCTGCGGGCGTCGGCTACACGGGCTGGCAATGGCGCCAGAACACCACCAATATGGACGAATATGCGATCGTGGTGGAAGACCCGGTGAGCCATCAGGACCGCATCAAGACAGAGGTGCTGGCCGTCTACAGCAAGTACTGGCGCGCTTGAACGCTCACGCACCTCAATGGTGCGTTTATTGCTGGCATAAAACTTGATTGGGATGATTGATCCCACCCAAGGAGAGCGCCAATGCCCAGCTTTTTCAATGAAATGACCGATGCCGGCAGCACGCGCGAACACTACCGCGAGTTCTGCCGCTGGCTGGAACAGCAGCCAGCCGACAGCGTGGCCCGCAAGCGTGCCGAGGCCGATTTGAGCTTCCGCCGCGTCGGCATCACCTTCGCCGTGTATGGCGACGATGCAGGCACGGAGCGCCTGATCCCCTTCGATATCATCCCGCGCATCATTCCGGCGCATGAATGGGCCATGCTGGAGCGTGGCCTGGCGCAGCGGGTGCAGGCCCTGAACATGTTCCTGCACGATATCTACCACGGGCAGAACATCATTCGCGCCGGCATTATTCCCGCTGAGCAAATCTTCCGCAACGCCCAGTACCGGCCCGAAATGCAGGGCATTGACGTTGCCGCCGGCATCTACTCCCATATCGCGGGGGTGGACATCGTGCGCGCGGGACAGGGCGAATTCTACGTCCTGGAAGACAATCTGCGCGTGCCCTCCGGGGTTTCCTACATGCTGGAAGACCGCAAGATGATGATGCGCCTCTTCCCCGACCTGTTCGCCCGCAACCGCGTGGCGCCGGTCGACCATTATCCCGACCTCCTGCTGGACAACCTGCGCTCCGTGGCGCCGCAAGGCGTGGACGACCCGACCGTGGTGGTCATGACGCCCGGCATGTACAACTCGGCCTACTTCGAGCATGCCTTCCTGGCCCAGCAGATGGGTGTGGAACTGGTGGAAGGCAAGGACCTCTTCGTCAACGATAACGCCGTCTACATGCGCACCACGCACGGCCCGCGCCGCGTCGACGTGATCTACCGCCGGCTGGACGACGACTTCCTCGACCCGCTGGCCTTCCGCGCCGATTCTTCGCTGGGCGTACCGGGCTTGCTGTCGGTGTACCGCGCCGGCCGCGTCACCCTGGCCAATGCGATCGGCACCGGCGTCGCCGACGACAAATCGATCTACCCTTTCGTCCCCGACATGATCCGCTTCTACCTGTCGGAGGAACCGGTGCTGCACAACGTGCCCACCTGGCAATGCCGCAAGCCGGCTGACCTGGACTATGTGCTGGCCCACCTGCCCGAACTGGTGGTCAAGGAGGTGCACGGCGCGGGCGGCTACGGCATGCTGGTCGGCCCGGCCAGTACGCGCGAGCAGATAGCCGCCTTCCGCGAACGCCTGGTCGCCAAGCCGGACGGCTACATCGCCCAGCCCACGCTGGCCCTGTCCAATTGCCCGACGTTCGTGGAAAACGGCATCGCGCCGCGCCACATCGACCTGCGGCCCTTCGTCCTGTCCGGCAAGACCATCTCGATGGTGCCCGGCGGCCTGACACGGGTCGCCCTGCAGGAAGGATCCCTGGTGGTGAACTCCTCGCAAGGGGGCGGCACCAAGGATACGTGGGTACTGGAAGCATAAGGAAGCATAAGGAGAACACCGTCATGTTAAGCCGAACCGCCGACCACCTGTTCTGGATGTCGCGCTACACCGAGCGCGCCGAGAACACCGCCCGCATGCTGGACGTCGCCGTGCAGACCTCGATGCTGCCGCAGTCGCCCGCCGACACGGAGCGCAGCTGGCGCGCCCTGCTCGGCATCTCCGAGCTGGAGCCGGCCTATTGCGCCAAGTATCCCGCCGTCACCGCACGCGACGTGATCGACTTCATGGTGCGCGATCCTTCCAACCCCTCGTCGATCGGGGCCTGCGTGCGCGAAGCGCGCGAAAACGCACGCGCCGTGCGCGGCGCCCTGACCACCGAAGTGTGGGAAATCCAGAACCAGACCTGGCTCGACCTGCAGAAACACCTGGGCAACGGCCTGCTGGCGCAGGACCCCGGCAAGTTCTTCGAATGGGTCAAGTACCGCGCCCATCTGGCGCGCGGCGTCACGCTGGGCACCATGCTGAACGACGAAACCGTCAATTTCATCCGGCTCGGCGCGGCGCTGGAGCGGGCCGACAACACGGCGCGCATCCTCGACGTCAAGTTCCACGGCCTGCGCGACAGCGCCAGCAACGAGCGCGATTTCTACTACTGGGCGGCGCTGCTGCGTTCCGTCTCGGGCTTCGAGATCTACCGCAAGGTCTACCGCGACGTGATCACGCCGGGCCGCGTGGCCGAACTGCTGATCCTGCGCGCCGACATGCCGCGTTCCCTGCTAGCCTGCATGGCTGAAGTGGTGGACAATCTGCGCGCGGTGCGCAACGACCTGTCGGCCGACACCGAGCGCTTTGCCGGCCGCCTGCATGCCGAACTGCAGTTCGCACGCATCGATGACATCATGCAGCGCGGTCTGCACGACATGCTGACCGGTTTCCTGGCGCAGGTCTATGAACTTGGCAACCGGGTCAGCCGTGACTTCCTGGTGCCGCTGGCAGCCTGAGGACCAACCATGCAACTGACAATCCGCCACGAAACGCGCTACACCTACAGCAGCGCCCTGGCCTACAGCATCCAGCTGCTGCGCCTGACGCCGCGCGTGGAAGCCCAGCAGCATGTGCTGCAATGGCAGCTGTCCGCGCCCGGCCAGCTGCACGCCTTCACCGATGCCTTCGGCAACCGCTCGCACATGCTGACGCTGGCCGCGCAGCACGACAAGCTGTCCATCGTGGCCAGCGGCACCGTGGAAACCAGCAACCCGCCCGGCGGCCGCATCCTGCACGACGATGCTTTGCCGCCACTGGCCTATACCGTGCCAACCGCGCTGACGGCCGCCACGCCTGCGATCCGGGCGATGGCTGCCGCCACCTTGCCACCCTGCAAAGCCAGCACGGGAGAACTGCTGATGCTGGCCAGCCGCATCGTCGGCGCCGTCGCCTACCAAAGCGGCGCCACCGAAGTCAGTACCAGCGCCGGCGCCGCGCTCGATCTGGGCAGCGGCGTGTGCCAGGACCATGCGCACGTCTTCCTCGCCTGCTGCCAGGCGCAGGGCATCCCGGCGCGTTATGTGTCGGGCTACATCGACCCCGGCGGCGGCAGCCACGCCGCCAGCCATGCCTGGGTCGACGCCTGGGCCACGGATCCCGGCTATGAAGGCTGGGTCAGTCTGGACGTGACCCATGCGCGTCTCATGGACGCTGCCTATTGCCGCCTGGCCGTGGGACGCGACTATGAAGCGGCCGCCCCGCTGCGCGGCGTGCGGCGCGGCGGCGGTACCGAAACCATGTCGGTGCAGGTGCAGGTGCACTCGGGCCAGCAATAGGCGGTGTAGAATCGGTTTTTTCCTCAGGTTTTTGCTCGTATGACTTATTGTGTTGGCATGCGCCTCGATGCGGGGCTGGTTTTCCTGTCGGACTCGCGCACCAATGCCGGCGTCGACCAAGTCAGCGCCGTGCGCAAGATGAGCGTGTTCGAGAATCCCGGCGAGCGCGTGCTGGTGTTGATGACTTCCGGGAACCTGTCGATCTCACAATCGGTGCGCCAGCTGGTCGGTGAACTGACCGGCAGCAATGGCTACACCGTCTGGGATGCCCCCAACCTGTTCGAAGCTGCCCGAGTGGTGGGGGAAGCGGTGCGCATCGTCCACGCGCGCGACGCCGAAGCGTTGGGCAAGTTCGGCATCGACTTCAACATCAACCTGATTTTCGGCGGCCAGGTGAAGGGCGAACGCTGCCGCATGTTCCATATCTACTCGGCCGGCAACTTCATCGAGGCCCAGGCCGAGAGCCCCTACTTCCAGATCGGCGAAGCCAAGTACGGCAAGCCCATCATCGACCGCGTGATCACCCCTGCCAGCTCGCTCGATGCGGCGGCCAAGTGCGCACTGATTTCCATGGATTCGACGCTGCGCTCGAACGTCTCGGTGGGCCTGCCGCTGGACCTGCTGGTGTACGAAGCCGACAGCCTTGCCGTGACCCGCTTCGTCACGGTGGACGAGAAGAACGCTTATTTCCAGATGATCCGCAGCACGTGGGGCCAGCAGTTGAAGGCGATCTTCGACGGCATCGACGCGCCGGAATGGGCGGACATGGCTGCCCGTCCCAGCCAGCCGGTGCGCGCCCCGCGGCCCGCAGACCTGGCCTGCGGCACGGCGCCGGCCGCAGCGCAAAGCTTTGCCCAGCACTTCGGCGACGGCCAGCAATGAGGCGCCGGGCGGCTAGACCGCTTCCCGCGCCAACGCCACCAGTTCGGAAATAGCCTTGCTGTCCTCCGGGAAGAGCGAGCTGCCAAAGTGCATGACCGGCTCGACCGTTCCGCCATCGGACAGCGGCACCGGCTCGGCCGCAGCGGCCTGCCGGAAACGCACCACCTGGCTCTGGACAATGGTGCGCCGTCCCGCCAAGCTCAGGATCACGCCAAACTCATCGACACTAAGCCGCGCCAGTACATCGCCTTCGCGGCATTCCCGGGCGAGACGCTTGGCCAGTTCCACCATGACATCCCTGCCATAGGGATGCACGCGCGCCACCATGACGCCCACATTGCCTTTGCGCGCAATGGCATCGTCCACCCGCAAGCGCAGCTGCTCGTAAAACGAAGAACGGTTCGCCAGTCCTGTCGCCGGATCGTGCGTTACCTTGCGCTGCAGGACTTGCGTGCCCTCCTGCGAAGCGTGGTACATCATCGCGGCCGTCATGTCGGCGATGGCCTGCCCGATCGGCACTTCGTCCTGGTCGAAAGGACGCGGCTCGCGCCATGCCAGTTTCAATACCCCGCCCGCCTGATCGGCAAACAGCAAAGGCAGGATCGCCATCGAGCGCAGTCCAACACGGCGGCAGGCGTCGCGGTTCACGCGCTCGTCGACTTCGGAATCGGTGCAAATGGCAGCCTGGCGTGAAGTCAGCACCAGGCCCGATAAACTGCCCTTGACCGGCATGCGCAGGCCAAGCTGCGCCTCGGCCAGGCCGTGCGCCGCCCGGTACACCACCTCGCTTCCTTCCACCAGTTCGATCACGGCGCCGTCGGCGCCGGTCAGCTTCATTGCTTTGGCGGCCGCGCAGTCCATCACCGGGCCAAAGGCCTGGCCAAGGCGCGCCAGTTCAAGCTGGGCATCGATAATGGCAACCAGCTTTGATGGGGGAAGATCCAGCCGGTCGCTCATCGCCTACTCCTTTATCTCGGTGATCTGCACGCTGGCGACGCGCCACTGGCCGTCCTTGCGCACATAGACGTCGACGTAGCGGTAATGGCTGCCGAACGGCTTGCCGTCCCAGCTTCCCGTCATGCGCGTACGGCCGCTGACCAGCGCCACGTCGCCGTAGAAGCGCACGTCCATATCCTCCACGGCATAGGGATTAATGACCAGCTTGGGCGAAGTGATCGCCTCCAGGAACGCCGCCTTGCCCGCCACGTCGCCGCGCGCGCTGATCTGACGGAAGTCCTCCGCCATATTGGCCGCGATGGCGGCTGCATCCTTGCGGACGATAGCCTTGTCCCAGGCGTCCGCCTGCTGCACCAGCTGCTCGGTGGGCGACGCGGCCAGCGCGTCGAGTGCCAATGCCAATGCGACGCCGGCGAATCCAATTCGTGTCTTCATTTTCCGCACAATTTCAGGTTATGGAAGGTTGCCTTGGCCGTAACGGCATAGGCTTCATAATCGGCCGGCGGCAAGTTTTCCTCAACCGCCTTGATCGTCTTCATCTCCGCCGCATAGGTCCTGGCCAGCGTCTCCATGCAGTCCGCCGGCCGCTTCATATGGTATTGTGCCAGCGCCATGTCGTTGCGGGCGCGGTCCGCCTCCATCCAGAACAGCAAGTGCGAGCACTGGTCCAGCCAGCCGTTCAGCGTTTCATAGGCTTGCGCATAGTTCCTGGCCTTGTATTGCACCAGGAAGGCGTCCCTGGTTTCCTTGCTTGCTGCCGGCGTGCAGGCCGGCGGCGGCAGGTAATACTTGCCTTCGAATGTGGCGCGCACACCGCAGACACCCGAACAGGCTTCCTGCGTCTGGGTCGTCACTTCGATCACGTCGCCTTTCTGCGCGAAAGTGATGCGGCACTCGGGCTGGCCCGGTTCACTGTCGTACAGGGTGCCTTGCATCCCCTTGATATTGCCGCCCAGCTCGCAGGTATGCGCATTGGCGCCGAAGGTGGAGAGGCCGAATTTCTTCATGCCCTTGCCGGCGGGCGTAATGGTCAGCGTGCCGGTGCCGCCTTCGCGTTCGTATTCAACCGGCTGGGCCGAGGCCAGCGCCAGTGCAAGCAAGAGTGCAGTCGCCATTAAATTCCGGGCTCCAGGGAAGGGATGGACATTGGAAATTTAGCATTTGCTACAATGAAAATCCACTTTCAATCGAACCAGTCATGCCCGCCTTTGCCCCGTTCACCCTGTCTGCCCCGCGCCTGCAACTGCGTTTCCTGACCCAAGCCGACGTGCCGGCCCTCTACCGCATGTATTCCGATGCCGAGGCCATGCGCTACTGGAGCAGCGCCCCCTGGGACAAGCTTCAGCAGGCCGAAGCCTATGCGGCGGCGGCCCAGGCAGGCTACGAAAGCGGTGAGCTGCTGCGCATGGGCATCGAGGTAGGCGGCCAACTGGCCGGTATCGTCAATTTATACAGTTTCAACCGCCAGAACCGCCGCTGCGACATCGGCTACATGCTGGACCGCGGGTTCTGGGGCAAAGGCCTGATGCAGGAAGCCATGGCGGCCATCATCGATTACGCCTTCCGCGTGTTGCGCCTGCACCGCATCGAGGCCGATATCGATCCGCGCAACACCGCTTCCGCCAAGCTGCTGAGAAGCTTGCATTTTGTGCATGAAGGCCGTCTGCGCGAGCGCTGGATCATCAATGGCGAGATCTGCGATACCGACTTTTTCGGCCTGCTGCGCGCCGATTGGCAGGCAGCCCGCTAGCAGTTTATCGGCCTCCACAGCAGGTCATCCTCCCCTCTTTGCAGTTCGTCGGATAGGCCGAGATTGTTGCCAGCGGCAGGGGTACAGTTGCACCATCGAAAACAAGGAGGAAGTGATGAAAACCATCAACAAAAGCGCCAAGGAAACCGTCAAAGAAGTGTGGCAAGCCTTCATCGGCATCGGCCGCCACTTTGTGCGCACCCTGGACCACATGTCCTGGCCAGCCATTGTCGGCATGTGCATCGTGATCGCGCTGATCCTGACCATCCTGCCGCTGGTGATCACCCTGTTCGTCGGCGTGCTGATCGCCAAGCTCGCCATCAACCTCTTCGCAGACAAGAAGCAGCAACATGGGTAATCGCGCACGCGGCGTGCTCTCCTTCGTTGGCGAGATTGGCGAAACCGCCAGCGCCATGTGGTGGAGCTTCTTCGACTGGCTGGCACAAGTGCCCTTGCGCCAGCTGGTCGTCACCTGGGTACTGGCATTCCTGCTGGCGGCGACGCCGGCACTCCACCCGGAGCAGGCTGCGTTCTTTGTGCTGTTGTCGGCAGGTCTGAAAATCCTGGCGGGCGGCAAGCGCAAGGCGGAAATCGAAGCACGCGAAGCTGCCGTGGAAGCCGGCAACGAAAGCCTGGAGCGCCGCCTGGTGGAAGCCCAGATGTCGGCCCTGCAGGCGCAAGTCGAACCGCATTTCCTGTTCAATACCCTGGCCCTGATCGGCCAGCTGATCGAGACCGATCCGCCGGAAGCGGCCAAGATCCACACCCACCTGATCGAATACCTGCGCGCCACCCTGCCCCAGATGCGCTCACGCGGCAACGGCACGCTGGGCCGCCAGATCCAGATGGCGCGCTCCTACCTCGCCATCATGCAGGCGCGCATGAAGTCGCGCCTGGCGGTCTCGCTGGACGTGCCGCCCGAGCTGGAGAGCGCCACCTTCCCGCCCATGATGCTGCAGATCCTGATCGAGAACTCGATCAAGCACGGCCTGGAGCCCAAGGTGGAAGGCGGCCGCATCGATATCCGCGCCAGCGTCAACGGCAGCATGCTGCAAGTGGACGTACAGGACGACGGCGTCGGCTTCAACGCCTATGCCGGCGACGGCGTGGGCCTGACCAATGTGCGTGAGCGCCTCAAGCTGATGTACGGCACGCGCGCCCAGCTGCTGATCGAGCAGCCCATGGATGGCGGCTGCCGCGCCTCCATCTGCATTCCGTTTGCACCGGACATTTTTGCCAAGCCATAAATCATGACCCAGCCCAAAGCCACCGCCATCATCGCCGACGACGAAGAACCGATGCGCGACATGCTGCGCAAGCGCCTGCATGAAGCCTGGCCAGAACTGGAAATCGTGGCCGAAGCGGCCAATGGCATCGAAGCCATCGCCCTCGCCGGCCAGCACCAGCCCGACATCGTCTTCCTCGACATCCGCATGCCCGGCCTGACCGGCATCGAAGCGGCGCGCATGCTGTTCAACCGCTGCCACATCGTCTTCATCACCGCCTACGACCAGTATGCGATCGAGGCTTTCGAGCAGGGGGCGCTGGATTACCTGCTGAAACCGGTCAACCTGGAGCGGCTGAAAACCGCCTGCACGCGTCTGCAATCGCGCCTGGGCAAGGCACCCAACAATATCGAGCGGCAGCTGACCCAGTTGCTGCAGCAGACCGGCCGGAGCCCCGCCGGCTCGGCGCCACAGCCCGAATACCTGCACTGGATCCAGGCCCAGGTCGGCAACAGCCTGCGCATGATCTCGACCAAGGAAGTGTTGTTCTTTCGCGCCGACGAAAAATATACGCGCGTGCAAACTGCCCAGGGCGAATTCCTGATCCGCAAGACGCTGAAAGAGCTGGAAGATGAGCTGGATCCGCATGAATTCTGGCGCATCCACCGCTCCACCCTGGTGCGCGTCGATGCCATCGCCGAAGTGACGCGCGACCTGCGCGGCCGCCAGATGGTACGCGTGCGCAATTCGCCCGAGGAACTGGAAGTCAGCCGCGGCAACACCCATTTATTCCAGCAAATGTAGGCTCCCCCGCGCTCGCTTGCCCACCGTACGGTGCTAGTCTATATTGTCTTTTCCACGCTGCGTTTTCAGGGAGAGAACGATGACGATACCAAAGGCTACGCGCGCGACCATCATGCCATGCCTGCGTTACCGCGACGCGCCCGCCGCGATTGACTGGCTCTGCAAAACGTTGGGTTTCAAGGCCGCGCTTGTGGTCCCCAACGAAGACGGCACCATTGCCCACGCCCAGCTTTCCTACGGCAACGGCATGATCATGCTGAGCTCCATTTTTGACACCGAGTATGGCCGCCTGTTGAAACAGCCCGCCCAGATTGGCATGGCTGTCACGCAAAGCGCCTATCTCGTGGTCAACGACGCCGACGAAGTGCATGCACGCTGCGTGCAAGCCGGGGCGCCGATCGAAATGCCCTTGCAGGACGAAGATTACGGCGGACGCGGCTTCACCTGCCGCGATCCCGAAGGGCATATTTGGAGCATAGGCACTTACGACCCTTGGGAGCACTGATGGGACGGACCGTTCACTTTGAAATCCAGGCCAGCGAGCCGCAAGTCCTGATCGACTTTTACGGCAAGATGTTCGACTGGAGCTTCTTCAAATGGGAAGGCGGCGAATACTGGCTGGTCGGCACCGGCGAAGTCGGCGCGCCCGGCATCAATGGCGGCTTGCTGCCGCGCCGTGGGCCGCGGCCGGAGGAAGGCGCTTCCGTCAACGCCTTTGTCTGTACCATCGATGTGGAAGACCTCGACCAATCGCTGGCCCGTCTGAAGGAACTCAAAGGCACGGTCGCCGTGCCGCGCATGCCGATTCCCGGCGTCGGCTGGCTGGCGTACGCAAAGGATCCGGACGGCAATATCTTCGGCATGATGCAGACCGATGCCAGCGCCTCGTTCGAAGGAGCCTGAATGAGCGACGAACAGGCCATCCGCGACCTGGTCGCCGAGTGGACGCGCGCCACGCTGGCCGGCGAGGTTGAGCGCGTGCTTCAGCTGATGACGGAGGACGTGGAATTCTACATTCCCGGCCAGCCCATCATGCGCGGCCGTGCCGCTTTCGAGAAGAACCTGCGCGCCGTCCTTGCCTCGCATCGCGTCGAATCGCACGCGGACGTGAAGCAGGTGGAAGCCAGTGGCGGCCTGGCGTACTGCACCACCCGCCTGCGCGTGGAAATCACGCCGCTCGCGGGCGGCGAGACGATCCGCAAGGAAGGCGATGTGCTATCGGTGTACCGCAAAAACGCCGCCGGCCAATGGCAGCTGGCGCGCGACGCCAATATGCTCAGCTGAGTGCTTCGATCAGGGACGTATCGGCCACTTGCGTCGGGCGAATCCTGATCAGGTTGCGGTAGAGCGGAGGCAGGTGGCTGCAGATTTCATGCAGCGCCGGTTCCGGCATTGCCGCGCGCACGTACTGGAATTGCGCCGGATTGTTGTGCGGCAGGGCGCCTTCCATCGTCGAGCCGTAGGCACCGAGCGCCATGAAGCTCAGGGCGCTTTCGTCGGGGCCGTTGGCGAAGACAAAGGTGCCGTCCTTCGGATGACCCAGGTAGTGGCGGACTTCCGCCTGCGTTGCGGCATCGGCGCCTTCCATCAGCTTATAGCGCAACTGTGCGTAGGCACGCGTGCACTCCATGAACGCTGTGCGAATGACGGAAGAATGCTGCCGGCCGTGGCAGCACAACAGCAGGTTGCCGAAGGAGTCCAGCAACGCCACCGCGTCGCCATTGCCGCCCTGCGCCTTGTCGCGTGCCATTGCCTGTTGCAGGTAAGGCGCCAGGCCGGCATCCGGGGTGCGCGGCTCGCAGCGGTAGGTCAGCGCGTCGGGGAAGGCGCGCTTCAGTGCGCGCACGATGAAGTGGTCTTCCGGCAGCCTGGCCGGATCCTTCAGATCCTGCTGCGGCGGATCGATATTGAACAAGTCCATCACGTTGGCCGAGGTGGCCTCGAACACGAGCGAACATAAAGCTTGCGTCGGCTCGGAGATCGTCTTCCCGATGAAGAAAGGCTTGGGCGCCGCCCCTGCCCCGCGCCGCGAGTAGGACGAGCTTCCCAGGACGGCTGGATAGGAGAAAGTCTTCTCCGCTTGCGGGCGCAGTGCCACCGGCAGCGAGGGGAAGAAGGCGGAACCGTTGTAATTGATGCCGGCCTTGCCATCCGGCGCGCCGACTACCACGTTGAAGCCCGCCGCCAGGATCGCGCCCGTGCACATGCAGCACGGGTCGAGCGAGGTCACGATGGTGCATTCTTCGGGCGGCGGCAATTCGCGGCCCTTGGCGCGTTCGGCGAAATACCAGTCGATCAACTGGCGCTCGCTGTGCGCGGTGGGGTCGTAGATCAGGCCAAGCTTGATGACGTTGTTGTGCAGGGCTTTGAGCACGGTGCCGCTGGCGTCGAGCAGCACGCCGCCGACACCGAAAGTGCCCTGGCTTTTTGCTGCAATCGCTTCGGACGCCGCAATGGCGACCGCTGTCTGAACGTCAATGGCCTTCTTCACTCTTTGCTTCTTACTTCTTCAAATCCCAGCCGCCGAAGGCTTCCGGCAGCAATTCTGCCGCAGTTGTTTCCCGGATGTCGCCCTTCAGGTTGGCCAGCACCACGGGCAGCTGGTTGCCGCCCAATTCCAGCGTGACCTGGCGGCAGGCGCCGCAAGGGGCGATGGGATTGTCGGTTTCGCCGACCACTGCCAGCTTGTCGAAGTCGCCTGGCTTGTAGCCAAGGGCGATCGCGCTGAAGAAGGCGGTGCGCTCGGCGCAGTTGCACAGGCCGTAGCTGGCGTTTTCCACGTTACAGCCGTGGAAGATTCTGCCGTCCTTGGCCAGCAAGGCCGCGCCAACCTTGAAGTTGGAGTACGGGGTGTAGGCTTTCAGGCGGGCTGCCTTGGCTTCTTCGATCAGTTTTTCGTTGTTCATGCGTTCTCCAAACCCGGTAAACCTGGGTCAGACCGAAGGGTCCGACCCTGTCTTATCAGCAGTCCGTGACTTCGGCACAGGCGGGTCCGACCCTTGGGTCGTACCCGGGTTTACCGGGTTTAAGGCCGAATAGTACGGTAGACGATAGGATTCGCAGCAGGTGCAGCGTCGGCGATAGTGTACGCTGCCTGCACCTCACGCACCGCCTGCTCCGCAGCCTCCTGTGTCCGCGCATGCACCATCGCCATCGGCTGACCGGCCTGCAACGGCTGCCCAAGCTCCGCCAGGTCGGTCAAACCGACAGCAAAGTCGATCGCATCCGTCGGGCGACGGCGCCCGCCGCCCAGCGACACCACCGCCAACCCGATATCTCGGCAAACAGTGGAAGCCGCATAGCCCGCGCGCGGCGCCGGAACCGGCACCACGATCGGCGCCTTCTCCAGGTGCTTGTCCATATTCTCCACCAGGTCTGCCGGACCGCCCAGCGCCTTGACCATGCGCGAGAAGCGTTCCGCCGCCTCGCCCGAATCCAGCGCATGCTGCAGCTTGGCGCGCGCCTCGGTCTCGTTGGCAGCCAGCTTGCCCAGCACCAGCATCTCGGCGCACAGCGCCATGGTGACTTCGTGCAGGCGTGCAGGACGGAACTTGCCGGTCAGGTAATCGATCGCACCGCGCACTTCCAGCGCATTGCCGGCCCATGGCGACAGCGATTCGTTCATATCGGTCAGCAGCGCCGAAGTCAGCGTGCCCGCGCCATTGCCGACCTTGACGATGGATTCGGCCAGTTCAACCGATTTCTCGTAGGTCGGCATGAAGGCGCCGGAGCCGACTTTCACGTCCATCGCCAGCACGTCCAGGCCGGCAGCCAGTTTCTTCGACAGGATGGAGCCGGTGATCATGGCCACCGATTCAACCGTCGCGGTGACGTCACGGATCGAGTAGAAGCGCTTGTCCGATGGCGCCAGGCTCGAGGTCTGGCCGATGATGGCGACGCCAACGTCCTTCACGACTTCGCGGAACTTGTCGTTGGTCGGGACCGTGGAGTAGCCTGGGATGGAATCGAACTTGTCCAGCGTGCCGCCGGTGTGCCCAAGGCCGCGGCCGGAGATCATCGGGACGAAGCCGCCGCAAGCGGCGATCATCGGGCCCAGCATCAGGGATACCACGTCGCCTACGCCGCCGGTGGAATGCTTGTCCATCACCGGTCCTGGCAGGTTCAGGGATTTCCAGTCCAGCACTTCGCCGGAGTCGCGCATGGCCAGGGTGAAGGCCACGCGTTCGTCCATGGTCATGTCGTTGAAGAAGACCGCCATCGCCAGCGCGGCGATCTGGCCTTCGCTGACGCTGTTGTCGGTGATGCCTTTGACGAAGAACTGGATTTCTTCTTTCGACAGCACGCCACCGTCGCGTTTTTTACGGATGATTTCCTGGGGGAGGAACATGTTTTTCTCTTTTCTTTGTTACTTCCAACCCGGTGAACCGGGTCAGACCCAAGGGTCTGCCCCTTCCACTGCACGCTGCACAGACAGGGTCCGCCCCTTGGGTCGTACCCAGGTTTGCCGGGTTTGGCGGGTTAAACGCCGTAAGGAATCCAGATATTCTTAACCTGCGAAGCATGCGCCAGCACCACGCGCCCGCCCGCCTGCGCAGTCGAGAACCAGTCACGCCCTTTCGCACCGCCGGTCCAGGTACGCTTCAGCGAACCGGCCGACAGCTTCTCCACTTCCGCGCAACCAGCAGCCGAACCGTCATGGCGCCACACCGCATCCACGTCCGCGTGCGACGCCAGGGTGCGCGCCAGTTCGTCAGCCGAACCGGTCACGATGTTCACGACGCCGCCCGGCAGGTCCGAAGTATCGAACACCTGGTACAGGTCGGTCGCCGACAGCGGATACGCTTCCGAAGGCACAGCCACGACACGGTTGCCCACCGCGATCGCCGGCGCCACCAGGGAGATAAAGCCCAGCAGCGGATTCTCGTTCGGGCAAACGATGCCGATCACGCCGATCGCTTCATTCAGCGCCACGGTAATGCCGTGCATCGGCGGCTGGTGCGCCAGGCCGTCGTATTTGTCGGCCCAAGCCGCCCAGTAGAACAGGCGCTCGATGGAAGCCTGCACTTCCTTCTCCGCGTTCTTGGTTCCGGTCTGCGCAGCGATGCGCTCCGCGAATTCGGCGCCGCGTGCAGCCAGGTTCTCAGCGATGTAGTACAGCACCTGCGCGCGGTTGTGCGCAGTCGCCTTGGTCCAGCCGGTCGCCTTGTGCGCCGCTTCAACGGCGTTACGGATGTCCTTGCGGTTACCCTCGCCCACTTCGCCCAGGAACTTGCCGTCGGCGCCATGGATGGCGCGCGAATAGGCACCGTCCGGGCGGGCCTGCTTGCCGCCGATGTACAGCTTGGCAGTACGGTCAATCGCGAACGGGTCAGCCGTTGGCGTGAATTCGGTATCAGGCTTGGCAGGCTTCTTGAACGAAGGCGCTGCCGGGCGCGCATCTTCCGACACCGGCACCAGGTATTCGAACATGCCTTCGCGGCCGCCTTCACGGCCGTAGCCGGATTCCTTGTAGCCGCCGAAGCCGCACGCGGCGTCGAACTGGTTGGCGGTGTTGATCCACACCACCCCGGCCTTGATCTGCGGCGCCATGTCCAGCGCCAGCGAGATGTTCTCTGTCCACACGCAGGAAGCCAGGCCGTACACGGTGTTGTTCGCCAGTTGCACTGCTTCGGCAGGGGTACGGAAGCTCATCGCCACCAGCACAGGGCCGAAGATTTCCGCCTGCGCCACGGCGGCGGAAGTCGACGCGCCGGTGATCAGGGTTGGCGGGAACCAAGAACCGGTGGCCGGCAGTTCGCAACCGGCTGGCTGGTACACCTCGCAGCCTTCGGCACGGGCGGAATCCACCAGGCCGGCGATACGTTGGCGCTGGATCGGATCGACCAGGGCGCCGATGTCCATCGACTTGTCCAGCGGGGAACCCAGGCGCAGGTTGTCCATGCGCGCTTTCAGCTTCTTCAGGAAGCGATCCTGCACGGATTCCTGCACCAGCAGGCGCGAACCGGCGCAGCAGACCTGGCCCTGGTTGAACCAGATCGAATCGACCAGGCCTTCCACTGCGGCGTCCAGGTCCGCGTCTTCGAAGACGATGAACGGCGACTTGCCGCCCAGTTCCAGCGACAGCTTCTTGCCGGTGCCGGCAGTAGCTTCGCGGATGATGCGGCCAACTTCGGTGGAACCGGTGAAGGCCAGCTTGTCGATGCCCTGGTGGCCGACGATGGCCTCGCCAGTACGGCCGTCGCCGGTCACGATGTTCACAACCCCGGCCGGCACGCCAGCCTGCTGGCAGATCTCGGCGAACAGCATCGCGGTCAGCGGAGTAAATTCAGCCGGCTTGAAGACGATGGTGTTACCGGCGGCCAGCGCAGGAGCGATCTTCCATGCCAGCATCAGCAGCGGGAAGTTCCAAGGCACGATCTGGCCGACCACACCCACGGCACGGTGGCCAGGGAATTCTTCGTCCAGCAGTTGCGCCCAGCCGGCGTGGTAGTAGAAGTGGCGCGCCACCAGCGGCAGGTCGGCATCGCGTGTTTCGCGGATGGTCTTGCCGTTATCCAGGGTTTCCAGCACGGCGAAAAGGCGCGCATGCTTTTGCATCAGGCGTGCGATCGCGTACATGATCTTGGCACGGCCATGGCCGCCGAGCGCCTGCCAGCCCGGCAGCGCCTTGCGTGCCGCGGTCACAGCGCGTGCCACGTCGACTGCGCTCGCCTGGGTCAGTTCAGCCAGCTGCGAACCGTCGGCCGGGTTGTAGCAGGCGAAGGTCTCGCCAGGCTCGGTCCACTGGTTGTCGATAAACAGGCCGAACTTGCGGGAGCGCTGCTCCAGCCACGCTTGCGCTTCTTTCTGGCTTTCTGGTGCAGGGCCGTAGTCCATGGTGTTGAGGATCTCGTTAATAGTTGGCATGGCGGTGTCTTCTTATGGTTGCGCGTGGCGATGGGCGGCGGAGTAGGCGCCGGTCACGTGGTGCTCCAGCTGGCGCTCGATGTCGGTCAGCAGGCTCGAAGCACCGATGCGGAACAGGTGCGGCTCCAGCCACTCGTTGCCCAGCTCTTCCTTCATCACGGTCATGTACTGCAGCGCGGCCTTGGCGGTGCTCACGCCGCCTGCCGGCTTGTAGCCCACCTTGAAGCCGGTACGCTCGTAATATTCGCGGATCGCGCGCACCATCACCAGCGATACCGGAATGGTGGCATTGACGCCTTCCTTGCCGGTCGAGGTCTTGATGAAGTCAGCGCCTGCCATCATGCAGACCCACGATGCTTTCGCCACGTTTTCCAGCGTCACCAGGTCGCCGGTGGCGAGGATGGCCTTGACGTGCGCTTCGCCGCAAGCCTTGCGGTAAGCCAGCATTTCATCGTACAGCGCCTGCCAGTTGCCGGTCAGGACGTGCTGGCGGGTGATGACGATGTCGATCTCTTTCGCGCCTGCGGCCACGGACAGTTCGACTTCGCGCACCTTGGTTTCCATGCTGGTCAGGCCGGCCGGGAAGCCGGTCGACACGGCCGCGATAGGCAGGCGGCCCTTCAGCACAGCGTCGGCGTGCTGGATCATCTCATGGTACACGCAGACTGCGCCGGTCATCAGATTGCGTTCCTGCAGGCCCAGCGCTTCCACCAGGTCCTGGCGCAATGGGCGCATAGCCTTCATGCACAGGCGCTCGACGCGGCCCGGGGTGTCGTCGCCGGCCAGGGTGGTCAGGTCGATCAGCTCGATCGCCTTCACCAGCCATGCAGCCTGGTACTCTTTCTTGACAGTGCGGCGGTTCGCCAGCGATGCAGCGCGGCGGTCCGCGGCGGCCTTGTTCACATGGATGTGATTCAGCCAGCCCAGGTCGAGGCCAATCGCCTCGTTGCGCTTGAAGTCAGGGGTCATAGTCATAGGAGGTTGGTTCCGTTGGAAAGAGGTTTCACGCCCAGGTGATGCGCGATGGTCTGGCCGATGTCCGAGAACGTCTCGGAGATGCCGAGCGACTTTGGCTTGACGTTCGGGCCGAAGAACAGCACGGGAATATGTTCGCGGGTATGGTCGGAGCCCGGCGCAGTCGGATCGCAGCCATGGTCGGCGGTAATCACGCACAGGTCGCCGTCTTTCAGGTTGGCGATGAATTCGGGCAGGCGCCCGTCCAGTTCGTGCAGGGCGTTCGAATAGCCGGCAACGTCGCGGCGGTGGCCGAAGTGCATGTCGAAGTCGACGAAATTGACGAAGGTTAGCGACTTGTCGCCCGCTTCGGCCTGCGCTTCCAGCAGCTTGTCGAACAGGGCCATATTGTCCGGGCCCTTCAGCACGCGGCTGACGCCTTGCGCGGCGTAGATATCGCTGATCTTGCCCAGCGCAATCACCTCGCCGCCTTCGTTTTTCACGTGGTCCAGCAGGGTCGGCGCGCTTGGCGGCACGGCGTAATCGTGGCGGTTGGCGGTGCGCTTGTAGTCGCCGTTGCTGCCGACGAACGGGCGCGCAATGATGCGGCCGATGTTGTAAGGCTTGACCAGCTCATAGGCCTTCTCGCACATATCGTACAGGCGCTCCAGGCCGAAATGCTCTTCATGGCATGCGATCTGCAGCACGGAGTCGGCCGAGGTGTACAGGATAGGCTTGCCGGTCGCGACGTGTTCATCGCCCAGCTCATTGATGATCGTGGTGCCGGAGGCGTGGCAGTTGCCCAGGAAGCCCGGCACGCCGGTCAGCTCCTGCAGCTTGTCGGTCAGCTCTTTCGGGAACGACGGCACTTCCTTAGGGAAGTAGCCCCAGTCGAACAGCACCGGCACGCCGGCGATTTCCCAATGGCCGGACTGGGTGTCCTTGCCGGTCGATTGTTCGCGCGCCGCACCGTAGGCGCCGGTGAAGCCTTCGCGCTTGGCAAAGCCGGCCGCCCACTCGCCCGATGCGGTGTGCGCGGCGGCGGCTAGGCCCAGGCCTTCCATGGTTGGCAGGGACATCGGCTTGCCTTCGTTGGCAGCCCATTTGGCGATGTGGCCGAAGGTGTTGCAGGCCTGGTCGCCGTATTTGACGGCGTCGGGCGTTGCGCCGAGGCCGAAGGAATCTAACAACAGGATAAATGCACGGGACATGGGTGCCTCTCAATTCAAACCCAAAAAATCCGGGTCAGACCCAAGGGTCAGACCCTGTCAACGCGGCTGCCGCGGAGGATGGGTCTGACCCTTGGGTCTGACCCAGGTTTACCGGGTTCAGGCCTTTGGCGTCTTCGCCACATTCTCCAGGAAGGCCAGGATCAGCTTGATCAGCGATTCCGCGCCCACCGCCGCATACTTCAACGTCTGCTCATGCGACAGTGGGAACGGCGACAGCCCTTCCGCCAGGTTGGTGATCACGGACACGCCCACAACCTTCAGCCCGCAATGGCGCGCCGACACAACTTCCGGCACAACCGACATGCCCACCACATCGGCACCCAGCGTCTTGAACGCGCGAATTTCCGCAGGCGTCTCAAAGTTCGGGCCCGGATAGGCGATGTACACGCCTTCATGCAGGGTGATCGACTTGTCCGCAGCGGTAGCCTGCAGCAGCTTGTGCAGGTCCGCGTCGTACGCGTTCGCCATCGAGAAGAAGCGCGGACCGAAGCGTTCATCGTTCGGACCTACCATCGGCGTACCCGGCAGGAAGTTGATATGGTCGTTCAGCGCCACCAGCGAACCCGCATCGACTTCGGCGCGCAGCGAACCGGCCGCATTGGTCACGAACAGCATCTCGCAGCCCAGCAGCTTGATGGTGCGCACGGCGGACGTCATCACCGCCGGGCCGTAGCCCTCGTAGAAGTGGCCGCGGCCCTTCAGGCACACCACCTGCACGCCCGCCAGCGTGCCAAGCACCAGCTGGCCGGCATGGCCATGCACGGTGGAGATCGGGAAACCTGGCAGTTCGTCGAAGGAGATCGAGACTGCATCGGTCATCTGTTCAGCCAGCACACCCAGGCCGGAGCCCAGGATCATGGCAACGCGTGGCTGGAAATTGGCCGGCATGCGAGCACGGATGATGGCGGCTGCCTGGAAAGGAGTATTGGAAGACATGGAGTTCCTCGTTTTTATATCTTTAGGTGAGCTGGCCAGAACAGGCCCTTGAACGTACCACGACACTATGCATCATCGTCTATATGTATGGCAAATACCATTTTTCTTTGTTATTTATATCCAAGCGCTATAAATATCGGTTTATTATAGGGGCGGCTCCGTTTGACACGGAACGGACAAATGTTTAGCATCGCAAACAAATGTTTATAGCGAGCTTTTCGTGACCGATCTTTCCCGCAGGGAACAGCTATACGAGCTGATCCGCGCCAACCCCTTTATTTCCCAGCAAGAGCTGGCGGAGCAGCTCGCCCTGTCCCGATCCGCCGTGGCCGGCCACATCGCCAGCCTGATCCGCGAGCGCAAGCTGCTGGGACGCGCCTACGTGCTGCGCAACGAGCGCACCGTGCTGTGCATCGGCGCCGCCTGCCTCGACCGCAAGCTGCGCCCGCTCGCCCCGCTGCAGATGGCCACCTCCAACCCGGCCAGCGCCGAGGAGAGTTTCGGCGGCGTGGCGCGCAATATCGCCGCCAACCTGGCCCAGCTCGGCCTGCCCTGCTCCCTGCTGACCGCCCTCGGCGACGACACCTCCGGCCGCGCCCTGCGCGCCCAGGCGGAGGCGTTCGGCATCGGCATGGAAGGCAGCCTGCAGGTCAACGGCATCGGCAGCGGCACGTACACCGCCGTGTTGGACGCTTCCGGCGAAATGGTGGTGGCCCTGGCCGACATGGCCATCTTCGACCAGATGACGCCCGGCTGGATCGCCAGCCGCCAGCCGCAGCGCAATGCCGCCGGCATGGTGGTGGCCGACCTGAACCTGCCGCTCGAATCGGTCGCCATGCTGATGGCCGACGCCCGCGCATCCGGCGTGCCGCTGGTGGTGGTCGCCGTCTCCCAGCCGAAAATGGCGCGCCTGCCGAAGGACTTGAACGGCCTCTCGCTGCTGATCCTGAACCGCGGCGAACTGGAAACCCGCAGCGGCCGCGCCCTGCCGACCGAAGCCGACGTGCAGGCCGCCTGCCACGCACTGCAGGCCGACGGCGCGCGCGACATCATCGTCACCTGCGGCGCCAGCGGCGTGTATCACACGCTGGGCGAAGCCCTGCACTGGCTGCCGGCGCACGACGCGCGCGTGGTCGACGTGACCGGCGCCGGCGACGCCTTCTCGGCCGCCGTCTGCTGGTCGCTGCTGCAAGACCCCGAACAACTGACCCTGGCCTGCCAGCGCGGCTTGAGAGCCGCCTCCATCACGCTGGCCAGCCAACACACCGTTTCGCCCGAGCTGAGCGCCGAGCTGCTCGCCGCGCACATTGAGGAGTAAGAACCATGCACCAATTCCTGTCTTTCTCACCCGAAGTCGCCAACGCGCGCACCACCGGCAAGCCGATCGTGGCGCTGGAATCGACCATCATTTCGCATGGCATGCCCTATCCGCAAAACGTGCAGACCGCACGTGAAGTGGAGCAGATCATCCGTGACGCCGGCGCCGTGCCGGCCACCATCGCCATCATCGGCGGCAAGATCTGCATCGGGCTGACCGAAGCGCAGCTGGAAGAACTGGGCAATTCGCCGGACGCGATCAAGGTCTCGCGCCGCGACCTGGCCTATGTGCTGTCCCAGGGCAAATTGGGCGCCACCACGGTGGCCGCGACCATGATTTGCGCCGAGCTGGCCGGGATCAAGGTCTTCGTCACCGGCGGTATCGGCGGCGTGCACCGCGGCGCCGAGACCAGCATGGACATTTCCGCCGACCTGCAGGAGCTGGCCCAGACCAACGTGGCCGTTGTCTGCGCCGGGGTAAAGTCCATCCTCGACATCGGCCTGACGCTGGAATACCTCGAAACGCACGGCGTGCCGGTGGTCTCCGTCGGCCAGCCCGGCTTCCCGGCATTCTTCACGCGCGAGAGCGGTTTCAACGCCGACTTCCAGCTGGACAGCGCCGCCGAACAGGCTTCCTTCATCGCCACCAAATGGGCGCTGGGCCTGAAGGGCGGCGTGGTCGTTTCCGCACCGGTGCCGGCGGAGGAAGCGATGCCTAAGGAAGAAATCGACGCCATCACCCTGCGCGCCCTTCAGGAAGCGGAAGAAAACGGCGTCACCGGCAAGAAGGTTACCCCCTTCCTGCTGGCCCGCATCAAGACCCTGACCGAGGGCCGCAGCCTGAAGACCAATATCGCACTGGTAAAAAACAATGCACGCGTCGGCGCTGCCCTGGCGCGTGCGCTGCAGGAGCATCCATGTCCATCGACCTGAAACAGTTAAAGTACTTCCTCGCCGTCGCCGAAGAGAAAAGCTTCAGCCGCGCGGCCGAACGCCTGCACATCTCGCAGCCGCCGCTGTCCCAGCAGATCATGAAGCTGGAAGCGGAGCTGGGCGTGAAGCTGTTCGCCCGCACCACCCGCACCTTCGAGCTGACCGTGGCCGGGAAAGCGCTGATGCAGGAGGCGTCCGATCTCCTGGCCAAGATGCGCATGACCATCGATACGGTACGCCAGATCGATCGCGGGGAAGTGGGCCGCCTGCGCGTGGGCATCGTGGGCTCCGCAATGTGGGGGCCGATTCCTTCGATGCTGGAGGAATTCCAGAGCAAATACCCGCGCGTGACCTGGACCATCCACGAATCGGGGCCGACCGTGCAGTACGACGCCCTGCGCGCCAAGCAGATCGACGTCGGTTTCTGGCGCGAGCCGAAGCTGGACGACGATGAACTGCGGCGCGATAACCTGAAGCAGGAGCTGTGCTTCCGCGAGAACGTCTGCGTGGCCGTGAACGAGCACCATCCATTGGCGAAGATGGATGCGATCGAGCTGACCGATATTGCGGATGATCCGATGCTGACGCTGGCCTTGGACAAGTCGGCGTTCCCCCGCTACCTGATCCAGTGCTGCGTCAATGCCGGCTTCCAGCCGGAGATTTTCCAGGAAGCGCACGAGCCGCAGACCTTGCTGGCCATGGTGGGTGCGGGCCTGGGGGTGACGCTGATGCCGGAGACGACTGCCCGTATCGGCTGGCCAGGCGTTGTGTTCCTGCCGATCCGTACCAATCCGCCGTCGGCGAACCTGTACATCACTTATACCACGCTGGACGACGCGCCGGTGGTGCGCGCCTTCCTCAACATTCTGCGGCCGCCTGCTGCTGAAACCCGGTAAACCTGGGTCTGACCCAAGGGTCAGACCCTGTCAGCGGCGCGGCCAAAGGTTTCGGTTGTGCGCCTTTGATCTTCTCAAAAGGTCAAAAGCCTCGCCCCCTCCCGCGGCCTTGAGACCCTGGTTTGCCGGTTTCAGTGCGTTGCCCCAGCCCCAGCAAAAATATCCACAACAGTAAGCAACGAAGTTCTCACCGCCACCCGAAGCCCCTCCACAACCTGCCCCAGCCCCATGCTCGCCGTGCCCGGATGCCGCGCCGCCTGTTCCGGCAAGTAGGGAATATGGATAAACCCCGCCTTCATCCCAGGCCGGGACGCCTGCAAATGCATCAACCCATAGAACAAATGATTGCAGACAAACGTTCCCGCCGTCTGCGACACCGAAGCCGGCAGTCCCGCCTGGCGCAGCGCCTGCACGATCGCCTTGATCGGCAGGGTCGAGAAATACGCCGCCGGCCCCCCAGCCACAATTGGCTGATCCACGGGCTGCCGCTGCACATTGTCCTCAATCGGCGCGTCATCAATATTGATCGCGACACGTTCCACCGACAGATCCATGCGTCCGCCAGCCTGGCCAACAGCAATCACCAGTGCCGGCTTCAATTCATCAATCGCCGCCCGCACCGTGTCAATAGCGGCCCCGAACGCACAAGGCAGCTGGCGCGCCACGACCATAAAGCCACCTTCGCTCCAGCCATCCAGCGCACGCACCGCCTCCCACGCCGGATTGATCGGCTCCTTATTGAATGGCTCGAAGCCGGTCAGCAGGACAGTTTTCATAACAAGAAGTACAAAAGAATGATGTTCGCGCCCAACAAAGGCAGCGCCGTGCCGATCTGCGCCTTGATCACCGCATGACGGTCCGGCAGTTCAAGTAACGCCGTGGGAATGATGTTGAAATTGGCGGCCATCGGCGTCATCAGGGTACCGCAATAGGCGCTGAACATGCCAATTGCCGCCATCACCGAAGGATTGCCGCCGAATTTTGCGACCAGCACCGGCACGCCAACACCGCCCGCCATGACCGGGAAGGCGGCAAAGCCATTGCCCATGACGATAGTAAACAGCGCCATGCCGACACAATACACTGTCACCGCGACCAGCTTCGAATCGAGTCCGATATAGCTGGTCGTGACGTGCGCCACCGCCTTGCCTACGCCCGCTTCGCTGAACAGCAGGCCGAGCACCGCCAGCATATGCGGCAACACAATCGCCCAGCTCATCGCATCGACCAGGCGGCGCGCCTCGCGGCCTGCCTGCAGCGGCGTGGAGCGCGTCAGCCAGCATGCGACGCCGACCGCGATAATGGAAGCGCAGCCAAGGCTCACCAGCGTCAAATGCTTCTGTTCCAGCACGAACAATTCGCCGAGACGGGCATCCTTCAGCAGCGTCGCGCCGGCCATCGTCACGGCGGGGATCAGCAGCGCAGGCACGAACAGCTTGTGCCCCAGCCGCGCCGAACTGGCGCGGCGGGCATCCTCCGGCAGCACGTCCGGCTTTCCGCTGCGAACGCCGCCAAATCCCGCCAGCAAGGCCATGACGATTATCGCCAGTCCCGCCAGCGAAGGCGGCAAGTGCTCGCCAAGCAGGTAGACCATCGCGTACAAGGCCCAGAACAAGCCCGTGGTCCAACGGCGCGGATTACTGCGGTCGCCGAACGACATCAGCGCGACCAGGGCCAACAAAGTCCCCAGCAGCCAGTAAAAATACTCCATGCGGACGATCATGCCGCGCTCCGCGCCAGGTATCGGTCCAGGCGGCGCAGGCGCCATGCATGGATGATGAAGGCGCTGATCGCTGTCGGGATGCCCCATAGCGCCATGCGCAGCGGATCGACCTCAATGCCTTCCGCACGCAGCACGGTCTGCATCAGCACGATGGCGCCAAAGGCAACGAAGATATCCTCGCCGAAGAACAGGCCGACATTATCGGTCGCCGCAGCCATGGCGCGCACGCGATGGCGCTGGGCTTCGCCGAGCGCTGGATTGCGAAGCAGCGCCGCTCCTTCCGCCATTGGCGCGACAACCGGGCGCACCATATTCGGATGGCCGCCGAGAGAAGTCAGGCCCATGGCCGCTGACAGTTCGCGAACTGCAAGGTAGACCATCAGCAGCCGCCCTGCGGTGGCCGAACGCACATGCGCCACGGTCGCCTGTGCGTGCTCGCGCAAGCCGAACCGTTCCAGCAGGCCGATGGCTGCCAGCGGCAGCAAGTAGATCATCGGCAGGTTGCGTGTCTTGACGAAAGCCGTGCCAAGCGAGGCAAGCAAGACCTCCACCGGCATGGCGGCGGCAACGCCGGTGGTAAAGCACGCCGCCACCACAACCAGCACCGGATGCAAGCGCAGCAGGAATCCCAGCACAATCACGGCCACGCCCAGCAGCGGCCACATATTGACAACAATTTGCATCGCCCCTCCCAAGCAAGGGCTCATGATACAAAAAAAAACGCGCACCGAAGTGCGCGTTTGACTTGGCCGATCAAGCGATCAGAAGTTCGCCTTGAACTGCACGCCGTAAGTACGTGGCTCGTTGACGATACCGGTCAGGTTGTTGAAGTCGATCGCGCCCAGTGCCTGGATACGGTTGGTGATATTGCGGCCGTATGCTGCCAGCTCATATTTGCCGTCGTTCCAGCGGTAGCCCACGCGCAGGCCGCCTTCCAGCAGTTCCTTGGCCTTGTATTCGGCCGCCTCGTACAGGAAGAAATTGTACGAAGTGCGGTATGCCCAGTCGGTAAAGGCGTAGATTTCACCGTCGCCCAGTGGCTGGCTGTAGCGCAAGGTGACGTTATGCTGCCATTTCGGTGCGCGCGGCAGTGGGTTGCCATCGATCAGGGCTACGGTGCCGCCGGCGATCGTCTTGGTCGGATCCAGCACGGTGCAACCGCCACCGCAAGGCTGCACGAACAGGTTCGGGTCCTTGATCTTGGTGTCGTTGTAGCTGGTGCTGAAAGTCACCGCCCAGGCATCGCTCAGATTGGCCTGCAGGTCCAGTTCCACACCGCGGCCGGTCACCTTGTCGGCGTTGACCAGCTGGTTCATGTTGACCGAACCGGAACCCGCGGTCAGCTGCTTGTCCTTCACGCGGTAATCGAACACAGTGGCAGAGAGGCGCGCACGGCGGTCGAACAGGTCCTCCTTCACGCCCAGCTCCATCGACAGGGCTTTTTCGGCATCGGCCATGGATGGCTTGGAGGTCAGGTCGAACAAGCGGCCCTGCATGGAAGGCGCGCGGTAGCCGGTAGCGATACGGGCGAAAATGTTGGTGTCCTTGTCGAGGGTGTAGGTGCCGCTCAGGTCCCAGCTGACGTTGTTGGAAGTGTTATGCAGCGGCAGGTAGGAATGGCCATTGTTCGGAGGTGTGAACTGGAAGCGCTCCGCAACGAAGTCCTTCTTGTCCTTGGTATAGCGCAGGCCGGCGCGCACCTTCAAGTCCGGCGACACGGTGTAGTTGATGGTACCGAAAGCCGCGTACGACTTGGCATCCTGCTGCTGGGTAGCATAGTCGGCGTTCTGCGGATTGCCAGGGGTGAAGGAATCGAAGGAAATCGAATCGATCTGGATATGCTCGTCGAAGTAGAACACGCCGGCGATCCATTGCAGCGGACCTTTGTTGTTCGATTCAGCACGGAACTCCTGCGTCCACTGGTGGTGCTTCGGCATCAAGTCCGCGGTTTCGACCGGGAATGGGATGAAGCCTGGGCCCATCGGCGGATGGAAGGAGGCGCCGTAGCCACCATCGACGTCGCCGCGGCTGTAGAACTCCAGCTTTTCATAGCCGGTGATCGAATGGAAGGTCACGCCCGGAGTATCCCAGCGCAAGCGCAGGTTGGTGCCCTTGGTCTTCAGGCGCTGCGAGTTGCCGCCATCGGTCGGATAGGAACCATAGTCGAAGTTGTCGACCAGCTCATTGGTGCCCTTCTTCAGGATATTGGCGCGGAACAGGGTGGCGTTGCCGTGCATGTCGCGGGCGTGCAGGTTAAGCAGAGCGCTGAAATCCTTGTTAGGCTTGAGCAGGAACTGGATACGCCCAGCGTTGTCCGCATAGCCTTCGAAATCGGTGGTCGGTGCGCCCGGGCGGTCATTGTGCACGCGGTCGCCGCGGTGCTGCGACTGCAGCGAGATGCGGGTCGCGAAGACGTCGTTGGCAGGGATGTTGTACACGCCTTCCAGGTTGCGCACTTTGTCCTTGCCGATGCCGGCGCTGAAGTAGCCTTCCTGACGGAATACCGGCTTGGCGGAGTCGAACTTGATCACGCCGGCCGGCGAGTTGCGGCCGAACAGGGTGCCTTGCGGGCCGCGCAGCACTTCCACCTGGTCCACGTCGAACACGGGGAAGCCCTTCAGCATCGGGTTTTCCTGCACGATGTCGTCCATCACGATACCCACCGGCTGGGAAGCATTCAGGTCGAAGTCGGTGTTACCCAGGCCGCGGATATAGAAACGCGGGAAGGTGCGGCCATAGTCCGATTCCACGGACACGGATGGCGAACGGCCGTTCAGGAAGCGGATATCCTGGCCGCTGGAGGTCAGCACGTCCAGCTTCTCGCCCTTCAGGGTGGCGATCGCCATCGGCACGTCCTTGATGTTTTCAGCGCGGCGCTGCGCCGTAACAATCACGGTCTCCAGCTGGCCGGGCTTCTTCACTTCTTCGGTGGTGGTGGCTTCTTGCGCGAATGCGCTGTGAAGGGGGAATGCGCTGGCGACGGCCAGGGCGATCAGGGAGTGCTTGAGGCGTTTATCCATACCCGATGTTCCAATCTTTAAATGGTAAGTAAGCTAATGTTGCAATGGCGCAAATCCTAACATGAAAGAAAGCACGTTCCTTTACTTACGAATAAGCGGTCATTTAGTTGACTTGCATATAAATAAGTAAGTAAAAACGTATTTGCCATACATATAGCGCCTGCTGCATAGTAGTGAGCCACGAATCCATGCCCTGAGAAGCCGATTCGGTTACCGAAACTGGTGTTTGCAGTTTGATTACGTGCCCAAGGATTAATCAAGGGTAAGTGTAGAAAAATTGCATTTGTGTGTTGTAGGCAAGCTACAAGGTGCCGTGGCTTGCCGAGGCGCGAAAAAGCGGAACGAGGCACTCCATAAAAATATACAATATCGAACTTCGACGGAGCCCTTACATGAAAATCAAACAATTTAGCCTGATGATCGCCGCAGTTGCGGTAGCAGCCAGCGCAAACGCGGCTGATCCAAAGCTGGGCATCGTGTACGACGCTGGCGGCAAGTTCGACAAGTCGTTCAACCAGTCCGCTTTCGAAGGCGCATCCCGCTTCTCGAAGGAAACCGGCATCAAATTCATCGAAGTGCAAGCGAGCAGCGACACTCAGGCTGAGCAGGTGCTGCGCGGCCTGGCCCGCAAGAACCTGGACCTGATCGCCTCCATCGGTTTCGCCCAGACCCAGGCGGTGCAGAAAGTCGCCAAGGAATTCCCGAAAGTCCACTTCGTCCTGATCGACGGCGTGGCGCAAGGCAATAACGTCAATTCCGTGACCTTCAAGGAAGAAGAAGGCTCTTACCTGGTAGGCGTGGCTGCGGCCATGGCTTCCAAGACCAAGAAGCTGGGCTTCATCGGCGGCATCGACATTCCGCTGATCCGCACCTTCGCCTGCGGCTACGCACAGGGCGCCAAGGCCACCGACAAGAAAGTCGAAGTGATCTCGAATATGGTCGGCACCACTTCCGCCGCCTGGAACGACCCTGCCAAGGGCGGCGAGCTGGCACGCGCCCAGTTTGACCGCGGCGTGGACGTGGTGTTCGCCGTGGCCGGCGGCTCCGGCATGGGCACCCTGCAGACCGCCAAGGAAAAAGGCAAGCTGTCGATCGGCGTGGACTCCAACCAGAATCATCTGTATCCCGGTTCGGTGCTGACCTCCATGGTCAAGCGCGTCGACAACGCCGTGTACGATTCCTTCATGCAGATGAAGAATGGCACCTGGAAGGCCGGCGTCACCGCCAAGGGCCTGAGGGAAGGCGGCGTGGATTGGGCGCTGGACGAGAACAACCGCAAGCTGATCACGCCTGAAATCGAGAAAAAGGTCATGGGCGCACGCAAGGACATCATCGATGGCAAAGTAAAGGTCATCGACATCCGCACCACCAACGCCGCTTGCCCGGCCTAACAAGCAGTTCCATTAAAGAGAACGCGCCGACGGGAGATCCCGTCCGGCGCGTTTTTCAGTAAATAAGACCGAAAATCCTTATGACGCCAGCAGTAGAATTCCGCAATATCTCCAAGCACTTTGGGGCGGTAAAGGCGAATACGGACGTCAGTTTCTCCATCGCCAAAGGGGCCATCCATGGCCTGGTGGGAGAAAACGGCGCCGGCAAGTCGACCTTGATGAGCATCCTTTACGGCTATTACCGCGCAGATGGCGGTGAGATCCTGCTGGACGGTAAGGTGCAGCACATCCACAACTCGCACGAGGCGATCCGCCTCGGCATCG
>JBCNPK010000023.1:0-97077 GCA_039593355.1 Pseudoduganella sp. | reverse complement strand
CGATGGAAAAAGTGGGCAAGGAAGGCGTCATCACCGTGGAAGACGGCAAGTCCCTGCACGACGAGCTGGACATCGTGGAAGGCATGCAGTTCGACCGCGGCTACCTGTCCCCATACTTCATCAACAATCAAGAGAAGCAAGTTGCCGTGCTGGAGAACCCGTTCGTTCTGCTGTGCGACAAGAAGATCTCCAACATCCGCGACCTGCTGCCGGTACTGGAGCAAGTGGCCAAAGCCGGCCGTCCACTGCTGATCATTGCTGAAGACATCGAAGGCGAAGCACTGGCGACCCTGGTGGTCAACAACATCCGCGGCATCCTGAAGACCTGCGCAGTGAAAGCCCCTGGCTTCGGCGACCGTCGCAAGGCCATGCTGGAAGACATCGCCATCCTGACCGGCGGCCAGGTAGTCGCTGAAGAAGTCGGCCTGACCCTGGAAAAAGCCACCCTGGCGGAACTGGGCCAAGCCAAGCGTATCGAAGTGGGCAAGGAAAACACCATCGTCATCGACGGCGCAGGCGAAGCTTCCGCAATCGAAGGCCGCGTGGCGCAGATCCGCACCCAGATCGAAGGCGCAACCTCCGACTACGACCGCGAAAAACTGCAAGAGCGCGTGGCCAAGCTGGCCGGCGGCGTTGCCGTGATCAAGGTTGGCGCAGCCACCGAAGTCGAAATGAAAGAGAAGAAGGCACGCGTTGAAGACGCGCTGCACGCAACCCGCGCAGCTGTGGAAGAAGGCATTGTGCCAGGCGGCGGCGTAGCCCTGCTGCGTGCACGTTCGGCCCTGTCCGTGAAAGGCGACAACGCCGACCAGGAAGCAGGCATCAAGATCGTGCTGCGCGCAATGGAAGAGCCACTGCGCATGATCGTCACCAACGCCGGCGAAGAAGCTTCGGTGGTTGTGAACGCGGTGCTGGCTGGTTCCGGCAACCACGGCTACAACGCTGCCAACGGCACCTACGGCGACATGGTTGAAATGGGCGTGCTGGACCCAGCCAAAGTGACCCGCTCGGCCCTGCAGAACGCAGCGTCGATCGCTGGCCTGATGCTGACCACCGACTGCATGGTTGCCGAAGTCGTAGAAGACAAGCCAGCCGGCGGCATGGGCGGCATGGGCGGCATGGGCGGCATGGGTGGCATGGACGGCATGATGTAATAGCCGAAAGCCGCACAGCTGACAACAAGCCCACCTGCCAAAGCGCGGCCCAGCCACGCTTTGTGCAGGTGGGCTTTTTCTTTTAGGCCACGCCTGTCATCGTCGCCCAATAATTTCCTAAAGGCATGAAAAGCCAGCAAACTGTCGTGATTTGCTGGCTTTTTCATGTTTGCAACGCTGGGACAAGATTAACGTGCTACAATCAAAATGTTTTTTGCACAACTTCAATTCCCTTTATATAACATGAAGAAATTTCTCGCTGCTGCCCTTTTCGTCGTCGCAGGCGTTGCCAGTGCCGCTCCTTTTGAACTGATCAAGAACGGTAACTTCGAAAAGAATGGCGTCAGCGATAAGACCTGGACCATCACGAATACCTTGTCCGGCTGGACCGTTGGCCCTGACGGCGTCGAAGTGCGCAATAACGTGGCCGGCGCGGCCAAATATGGCAAAAACTATCTCGAGCTGGATGCAAACCGGAACAGCTGGATCAGCCAATCCATCGATACCGTCGCAGGCACCCAGTACAACCTGACCTTCTACTATGCCCCGCGCGAAAACACGCGTGCCGACACCAACGGCATCGACGTGTATTGGAACAATACGCTGATGTTGCACGAAGCAATGGACAACCTCACTTCGGTCACGAACTGGTACAAGGTGGACCTGTCGATGTTCGCGGTCGGCAGCTTGTCCACGCTGCAGTTCAAGGCGAGCGGCCTCAGCGACTCCATCGGCGGCTCGCTGGACAACGTTTCCCTGACGGCGCACGTGCCGGAACCAGGCACCCTGGCCGCGATGCTGCTGGGCCTGGGCATGCTGGGATTCACCTTGCGCCGCCGCCAGCAATAAGCAGCCACTGCTTCATTGAAAAGCCTGCCAGGTTTGCGCCTCGCAGGCTTTTTCCTTTCAGCGCGGGCGCAGTCGCCGATTCAACTTCGCCGGATCTGTTAGTATGGGCGCACTTTAACCCCTGGGGTGCGCCGCGCATGTCATCTACCCGTAAATCCGCAATCGCCGGTGCCGTTGCCGGTCTCATGGTCGCCGGTATCGGTGCATGGTATGTCAGTAATCACAAATCCTTTGCGGCACCGGCGGCGCCCTTGGCAGTTGCGGCGCCCGCGACGAAAGCGACGGTGAGCCGCCAGCAGGCAGTGGAAAAACTGATGGCTTTGCCGGAGCTGAAGCACTGGGCCGATGTCGTCGAAAAGCGCAGCGAGGGCTTGCGCCATGGCGCCTTGATCGAAACCGATTCAAAGCCGCGCGAAGTGAACGGCAAGCCTTATTACCAGCTCACCTTCGTTGAGAATGGCGACGATATGGCGCAGGCCATGGCCAGCTTCCTGGTGTCGTACACGGACGGTGAAATCCTGGTGGAAGACGATATCAGCGGCGACCTGCTGCCGCTCGAACAATGGCGCAAGAGCCTGAAGGACTAAGCCCATGTACACCCTCTACTACGGCAAAGGTGCGGCCAGCCTGGCTATCCACGCGGCGCTGAAGGAAATCGGGGTGCCCTACAACCTGGTCGAAATCGACCTTGAGGCAGGCCAGCAGCGCAGCCCTGAATACCTGCGCCTCAACCCACGCGGCAAGGTCCCTACCCTGGTCATCGACGGCAAGCCGTTCCACGAATCGGCGGCCCTGATGCTGATGCTGGCCGAGCGCCACCCGCATTCCAACCTGGCGCCGCCAGCAGGCTCGCTGGCGCGGGCGGAATGGTATGAGCTGGTAGTCATCATGGCGGATGACCTGGGCAACAATTTCCGACTGTGGTTCTATCCGGCCGATATCGGTGCAAGCGGCGAAGACCAGAACCTGCGCAGCGCAATCCAGCAGCGCATTGAATCGATGTGGGCGACACTGGATGGGCGCCTGGCCGATAATGGCCCCTACCTGCTGGGCGACACGTTTTCCGGCGCGGATTTGATGCTGACCATGTACATGCGCTGGTCACGCAATATGCCGCGCCCCGCGACGTCATGGCCGGCCTTGCAACAATATGCCGACATGATGCGCGCCCGCCCCAGCTGGCGCCACGTAACGGAAGTCGAAGCATTAACTGGATGGTAGAAGATGTTCAAGAAGTTGTTTGCGGCGTTCAGCGCCAAACCGAAGATTCGCGCTGATGCGCCGTACGGCAAGGAGGAACTGAACACCGTGCACAATATGCTGTTCGCCGACGATGTCGGCCAGTTGTTCGGCGAAGCTCCCGATGTCCGCGTTGTGCAAGCCATTGCGCAAGACCCCAACGAAGAATCCCGCGTGCGCCTGCTGGCGGGCCAGTGGCTGCGCGCCAACGGCCACTCGCCGGCCGCGCCGGAGGTGCTGGGCGTGGTGATCGAAGTGCCGCTCGACGGCAGCATGGATACCCTGGCCGCTTACGCCGACGGGCGCGTGCGCTACATCAACCAGACCGGCCGTACCGCCATCTTCGAAGCCGCCCCGGCCGATGTGGCGGAGCAGGCCAAAGCCCTGGTGGCGATCGCGATCCCGGCCTTCATCAAAGCCAGGCCGCAAAAGCCGGCCTTTGCGCCGGGCGCCGGCCAGCTGCGCTTTACCTTCCTGTCGCAGGACGGCAACCGCGTGACGGAAGGCTTCTTCAGCGACATCGTGCGCGACGAACTGGCCAAGTCCGTTCTCGAACAAGGCCAGCGCCTGCTGGACCTGGTGGTCAAGCAGGGGAACGCGCAGTAAGCGCCGCAGGCGCACTCTGCACGCGCCCGATCCACCACACCGCGAAGACCATCAGCAGCGAGGCGACGATGCCGATGGTGCCGTAGCCGAGCAAGTGTCCCGCTGCATCGGTATGCACCAGCAGGCCGCCGGCAAAGGCGCCGATACCGGTTCCCATCTGCTGCACCGCCGCGTTCGCGCTCAGGAACGCCCCCCGTTTCTGCGGCTCGGGGATGGTGGTCAGCAGCGCCTGCAGCGGCACGAAACGCCCCGACATCGCCACCATGAAGAAGGGGAAGAACAGCAGCACCGCCAGCAGCGGAATCTGCGGCATATGCGTCATGAACAAGGTCGGCGCAATCGAGAACAGCGCCACCCAGCGGAACACGCGCTGCTTGCCGGCGCGGTCCGACCAGCCGCCGATCAGGCGCGAGCTGAACAGGGTGGCGATGCCGCCGCACAGGTAGACGTAGCTGATCTGCGCCGGCGCGATGCCCAGGTTCCCCACCAGCATGGGCGAGATGAAGGGAATCACCATCATGCCGCTGACCGTCACCACAAAGCACAGCAGGAAGCCGCGCAGATGCGCGCCGACGGCGAACAGCCCAAAGAGTTCGGGCAGCACGCGCGCCAGCGGTACCGGAGTCTTCGCCAGGTGCGCGGTCATCGACGGCAGTGTGCGCGCGGCAACCAGCCAGACCAGCATGGACAGCACGACCAGCAGGTAGAACGGCGATTGCCAGCCGAAGTGCGCGCCCAACATGACGCCGATCGGCACGCCGGCAATGGCAGCCATGCTGAAGGAAGTCATCACGATGCCGGTGGCGGCGCCGCGGCGTTCCTGCGGAATCAGGTCGGCAATGACGGACATGCTGATGGCCCCGAGCACGCCGCCGGTCATGCCGGCAAAGGCACGCGACAACACGAGCACGTGGAAGTTCGGCGCCAATGCGCAGGCCAGGTTGGACAGGTTGAACAGCATGAATACGGTCAGCTGCAGCGTCTTGCGGTCGAAACGGTCGGCGTAAGTCGCCGCCAGCAGGCCGGAAAGCCCGGCGCACCAGGCGTAGGCCGATACGGCGCCGGAAACCTGGGCGGCGCTGATCGAGAATGCCCGCATCAGTTGCGGGGCGAGCGGCATCATGACCATGAAATCCATGATCACGGTGAACTGGATGAACGCCAGCAGCCAGAGGACTGTGCGTTCGCGTTGGGGAGTAAGTGTCTGTGGCATCAGCTTAAATTGTTAATTTCGGTGATAGCGCGCTTGAGGATAGCGCGAATTGCGTCGACGTGCTCGCGGGTGGTCCGCGGGCCCCGGCCGCGGGTGACGACGGCGTCTTTCAAGGCATGCATCAGGCTACGCAGGTCGCTGCCGTCTTCGCCCCGGGCGTTTTCCGCCAGGCGTGCCATGTAGGCGTCCACCATATTGCGGTTCTCGTCGAGGAACTGCTGCCCTTCCGGCAGGATCGAATACAGCTTCTTGTTGCCTTCCTTGAGGATGTCGACGTGGCCCATGTCGGCCAACATCGACAGCAGCGGGTAAATGGCGCCCGGGCTGGGCGAGTAGCTGCCGCCGCTGAGCGTTTCCAGCTCCTTGATGATTTCGTAGCCGTGGCGCGGCTTGTCGGCGATCAGCTGCAGCACGACGTAGCGCATGGCGCCGGCGTCGAACATCTTCGGCCCGCGCCCACCGCCGCCGCGCTGGTGATGGTGGTGTTCATGGTGCAGCCGGTGATGGCCGCGGAAAAAATGGAACATGCTTGCCTCCCTCATTAAGATATATCTTGTTAAGACATATCTTAACTGATTTTTGAAGGAATGCAAGCGGGCCGAAATGTTAAATCACGCATGGAAGCCGAACAGTCGACGCCACACAATGGTCCCAAAACAGGAGGCGGGGATGAAAAACCATCAAACTTACGGCCCTTTGCCGGGCCGCCTTGTGATACTCGGCTTTGGCAGCATCGGGCAGGCAGCGCTGCCGCTGCTGCTGCGCCATTTCGACCTGGAGCCGCAACAAGTGACCATTGTTTCGCGCGGGCCGGACAAGAGCGGCATCGCCGAGAAATACGGGGTGGCGTACCAGTCCACGCCGCTGCAGTCCGGGAATGTCGAGAGCATCCTCGACCCGCTGCTGCAGGATGGCGGCTTCCTGCTCAATCTTTCCGTCGACGTGTCGAGCCTGGACCTGATCCGCTACTGCTGGCAACGCGGCATTCTCTACCTCGATACCTGTACCGAGCCTTGGAAGGGCTTTTACGAGGACCAGCAGCTGACGCTGTCGCAGCGCTCCAACTATGCGCTGCGCGAGGCGGTGCTGGCCTTCCGCCTGGACAAACGGCATGGGGCCACGGCCGTGGTGACGCAGGGCGCCAACCCAGGCCTCGCTTCGGTGCTGGTGAAGCAGGCGCTGATGAACATGGCGCGCGACCAGCATATCGAAGTGGCGCGTCCCAGCTGTTATGAAGACTGGGCCAAACTGGCGCAGCAACTGGAGATCAAGGTGATCCACATCGCCGAGCGCGACACCCAGATTTCCGGTCGCCGCAAGGAGCGCGACGAATTCGTCAACACCTGGTCGGTGGACGGCTTCGTCAGCGAGGGCTTGCAGCCGGCGGAACTGGGCTGGGGCAGCCACGAAAGACATTGGCCGGCCGACGCCGCACGCCACGGCTACGGCAGCGATGCCGCCATCTACCTCGAGCGGCCCGGCATCGCCACCCGGGTGCGCAGCTGGACGCCGCTGGAAGGCCCTTACCACGGCTTCCTGGTCACGCACGCCGAATCAATTTCCATCGCCGACCACCTGACGCTGCGCGCCAACAACGAGGTGGTGTACCGGCCTACCGTGCACTACGCCTACCATCCCTGCGACGATGCCGTGCTGTCGCTGCATGAAATGGCGGGCAAGAACTGGCAGCAGCAGAACCGGCAGCGCATCCTGGGCAAGGAGATCGACAGCGGCATGGACGAACTGGGCGTGCTCCTGATGGGCAATGCCAAAGGCGCTTACTGGTTCGGTTCGCGGCTGACCATCGAACAGGCGCGCGAGCTGGCGCCGCACAATTCCGCCACGTCCTTGCAGGTGGTGGCCGGCATCCTGGGCGGCATGGTGTGGGCCCTGCGCAATCCCGACTGCGGCGTGGTCGAGCCGGACGACATCGACGACCAGCTGGTGATGGAAGTGGCCGCGCCCTATCTCGGCGAGCTGGCCGGCGTGTACGACGACTGGACGCCGCTCAAGGAGCGCAGCGGACTGTTCGACGAGCCGCGGGACGAGGACGACCCGTGGCAATTCCTCAATTTCCGCGTCGGATGACATGGGTACGCTGCTGCGCAAGGAACTGGGCGTCATCGAGAACTCGTATTACGAGGCGAGCGTGCAGCGCGCCGCCGCCCTGCCTCCCTTGACCGGCAGCATCAGCGCCGACGTGTGCGTGGTGGGCGGCGGATTGGCCGGCCTGTCGGCGGCGCTGGAGCTGGCGGAGCGCGGTTATTCGGTGGTGCTGCTGGAGGCGCAGCGCCTGGGCTGGGGAGCATCGGGCCGCAACGGCGGCCAGGTGCTGCCCGGCTTCGGCAACGACGGCGAATGTGCCATCGAGCGTCAGCTACCGCGCGAAGACGCGCGCCGCGCCTGGGACATGTCGGTGGCCGGGGTGGAGCTGCTGCGCCGGCGCATCGATAAATACAGCATCGATTGCGACTACCAGCCCGGTGCGCTGAGCCTTGCCATCAAGCCGAGCAAGATGCGCGCATTGGAACGCTGGGGACGCCACGTCGAGGCCACCTACGGCTATCCGCTGCACTGGATCCCGCCCCAGGAAATCGGCCATTGGATCGACAGCCCGCGCTATCATGCCGGCGTGGCCGACATGCGCGCCGGCCACGTGCATCCGCTCAAGTACACGCTGGGCCTGGGCCGGGCAGCGGTGGCGGCCGGCGTGCGCGTGTTCGAAGACTCGCCGGTGTTCCTGCTGGAGCGCGGCGCAACGCCGCTGGTGCACACTGCGCAGGGCCAGGTGGCGGCCCGTTTCGTGGTATTGGCGGCCAACGTCTACCTCGCCGAATACGGCGACCTTGTGCCCCAGGTGAGTGCGCGCATCATGCCGGTCGGCACCTACATCGTCGCCACCGAGGCGCTGACGCAGGCGCATGCCGACAGCATCCTGCCGCGCCGCAGCGCGGTATCGGACACCAACTTCGTGCTGGACTACTTCCGCTTCAGCGCCGACCACCGCCTGCTGTTCGGCGCGGGAGACAGCTACAGCGGCAAGACGCCGGCCAACCTGGTGGAGCGCATCCGGCGCCGCATGGTGGCGGCATTCCCGCAGCTGGCGGACGTGGGCATCGACTTTGCGTGGGGAGGATTCATCGACATCAGCATGAACCGTGCGCCGGACCTGGGACGGATCGGCCACAACATCTACTACCTGCAGGGATTCTCGGGGCACGGCCTGGCGTTCACCGGCATGGCTGGCCTGCTGGTGGCCGAAGCGATCGCCGGCCAGGCCGAACGCTTCGACATTTTTGCACGCGTGAAGCATGCCGCCTTCCCCGGCGGCACGCTGCTGCGCACGCCAGCACTGGTGCTGGGCATGCTCTTTTACCAGATGCGCGACCTGATGTAGTTAATTGAAAGCCGGCGGCAGAAAAAGGGGACGTACCCCTTTTTCTGCCGCCGACTTTCAATTGTCCAGGTGGGAGATTTGCAGGCGGCGGCTTTCCTGTACCACGCCGTTGGCCTTGTGCTCCAGCACCAGCTCGGCATTCTGCTCGTCGAGCGAGATGCCAACCGAAAGCACGTCGATCAGCAGCAGCTGCAGGATGCGCGAGATCATCGACAGGAAGGTACTGCTGTCTTCCGTGTGGTCGACCGCCAGGCAGACCGTGGCCTTCTTGGCCAGCGGCGACTGGCTGCTGGTGATGGCGATGACGTCGGCGCCGGCATTGCGCGCGGAATCGACCGCTTCCAGCAGGTCCGGCAGCTTGCCGGAATTGGAGATCGCAATCACCACGTCGCCCGGTTTCAGCAGCTCGGCGGCCAGCTTGAACAGGTGCGAGTCGCCATAGGCGGCGGTCGGGATGCGGAAGCGGAAGAACTTGTGCTGGCCGTCCAGCGCCACCACGCGCGAATTGCCCATGGCGTAGAACTCGACCTTCTTGGCTTTCGACAGCAGTTCGATGGCGCGGTCCAGCGAATGCACGTCCATCTGGTCGCGGAACTTGAGGATGGCGGAGACGGTGTTGTCGATTACCTTGGCGCTCAGGTCGTGGGTGCTGTCGGATACCCGCACCTGGCTGTGACGCACCGGGATGGCCCCGGTCAGGCTGGAGGCGAACTTCAGCTTGAAGTCGGCCAGGCCCTGGAAGCCGAGCGAGCGGCAGAAGCGAATCACCGTCGGCTGCGACACTTCGGCCAGGCGGGCGATGTCGGCAATCGGTTCGTTCAGCACCAGGCGCGGTTGCTCGATCACCAGCTGCGCCACACGCTGCTCGGCCGGTGTCAGTTCCGACTTGAGCGACTGCACGCGCTCCATCAGGGTGTTGGCGCCGGTGCGGCCGCGCAGGTGTTCGGAGAGAATGGTCGCAACGCCATAGAACGCGGGATTCGGCGCGGTGATCACGTAGGTCGGGATCTCGGCCAGGTAGGACGAGAAGCGGCCCTTGGCTTCAAACCGTGTGCGGAACGGCGATTCCCTGAACCATTCGCCCATGCGCGGAACAATGCCGCCGCCGATGAAGATGCCGCCGAAGGAGCCCAGCGTCACCGCCAGGTTGGCCGCGGCGCCGCCCAGCATGGCGCAGAAGCATTCCAGCACTTCAAGGCAAAGTTCGTTCTTGTCCTTCAGCGCGCCGGCGATGATCTGCTGCGAGGTCAAGTCGCGCACATTCATGCCGTTGCGGCGCGCCAGGGCGCGGTAGATGATTTCCATGCCGGGGCCGGAGATCAGGCGTTCGTTCGATACGTGCGGCCAGGTTTGCCAGGCGTATTGCAGGATGGCGTATTCGCGCTCGTCGGCCGGCGCGAAGTTGGTGTGGCCGCCTTCCGAGCCCAGGGTCACGAAGCCGTCGGTGGTGGGGATGACGCCGGAGCAGCCCAGGCCAGTGCCGGGGCCGAGGACGCCGATCACGGAATTCTGCGCCGGGGAGCCGCCGCCTACCTGCATCAGGTCTTCGGCCTTGAAGCCGGGAATCGCCATGGCCAGCGCGGTGAAATCGTTCACCACCAGCAGCGTATGCAGGCCCAGCTCGCGCCGCACTTCGTCGGTGGAGAATTGCCAGTCGCGGTTGGTCATGCGAATGAAGTCGCCGTGCACCGGGTTGGCCAGCGCCAGCGCGCCGTGATTGAGACTGATATCGCCGTGGTCCGCCAGATAGCTGCGCAGCAGGGGGACGATGCCGGTGAAGTCGTCGCATTGCAGCACGCGGACGGCTTTGAACTCACCGGGGCCCGTTTGCAGGGCCAGGCGCGCATGGGTGGCGCCAATGTCGCCCAGCAGGCGGGGGCCGTCCGCAAAAGCGGAGCGGTTGGCTTTGGGGTCTGCCTCTATCTGTTTCATGTCTTTTTTTACGTTTTAGATAACGCCTTAAAGGCGGGAGGATACCCTAAAACCCGGCAGGCGGGGTCAGACCCAAGGGTCTGACCCTGTCAGCGCAGCCTGCAGTGGCCGGGTCAGACCCTTTGGTCTGACCCAGGTTTACCGGGTTTCGGCGGCATACCCAAACCAGGCACCGTAGCCCGGCAACTGGACAACACCATCAACAACCTCCCCCGGCAAGCCAGGCTGCTCCAGCTTCTGCGCGCCTTTAAGCGCCGGCAGTGCAAAGTTCACCGGCGCCGCCCCCAGGTTGAATAGCGCGATCACGCTGCGCTCCCCTTCCAGGTCGCGCCGCAGCGCCAGCACCGGTTCCGGCGCATCATAAAACACGATATCGCCGCGCGTCAGCTGCGGCATGGTCTTGCGCCAGGCAATCATGCGGCGTGCAAAATTCAGCGGCGAAGCAGGATCGGCCTCCTGCACCGCAGCCGCAACCGCCTTGTGCTCCTCCGCCACCGGCAGCCATGGCGTGCCGCTGGTGAAACCGCCATGCGCGCCATTGGTCCACGCAATCGGCGTACGGCAGCCGTCGCGCCCTTTGAATTCGGGCCAGAAGGTCTTGCCATACGGGTCCTGGATCAGTTCATACGGCACGTCGGCCTCGCTGAACGCCAGCTCATCGCCCTGGTACAGGCATGGCGTGCCCTTCAGCGACAGCTGCATGGCCAGCACCAGCTTGGCGAAAGCGGCCGGGTTGCTCATGCCGTGCCAGCGCGTCACCACGCGCGCCGCGTCGTGGTTGCCAACCGACCAGGAGGGCTGGCCTTCCTTGACGCGCGCCTTGAAGTCTTCCACCTGCTTACGGATGTGGCCCGCGCTGCTGTCGGCAGTGAGCAGGTTGAAGCTGTAAGCCATGTGCAGCTTGTTGCCGCCAGCCATATATTCAGCCATCACGCCCAGCGAATCGTCAGCGCCCACTTCGCCGATGGCCACGGCGCCGTATTCGTCCAGCAGCTTGCGTACCTTTTCCAGGAAGGCCACATTTTCCGGCTGGGTCTTGTCGTGGATGTGAGCTTGCATGCCGTAGGGGTTGGCATCGCTGACGGTGGACGTGTCGCGCACCAGCGCCGGCGGATTGCTGCGCAGCTGGCGGTCGTGGAAGTGGAAGTTGCAGGCGTCCAGGCGCACGCCGTCGACGCCGCGCTCGAGCCAGAAGCGCAGCGCATCAAGGTGCGCCTGCTGCACGTCAGGGTTATGGAAATTCAGGTCCGGCTGGCTGACCAGGAAATTGTGCAGGTAATACTGCTTGCGGCGCGAATCCCATTGCCAGGACGAGCCGCCAAACACCGACAGCCAGTTATTTGGCGGATTCCCGTCCGGCAGCGGGTCGGCCCACACATACCAGTCCGATTTCGGATTGTCGCGCGAGGAGCGGCTCTCCTTGAACCAGGGGTGGTCTTCCGAGGTATGCGACATGACCTGGTCGATCATGATCTTCAACCCCAAGCTGTGAGCCTTGTCGATCATCCTGTCGAAATCGGCCAGGGTGCCGAACATGGGGTCGACGTCGCAATAGTCGGCCACGTCATAGCCGAAGTCGCGCATGGGGGATTTGAAGAAGGGCGAGATCCAGATAATGTCCACGCCCAGCCTGGCAATGTAGTCGAGGCGATCGGTGATGCCATTCAAGTCGCCGATGCCGTCACCGTTGGTGTCCAGGTAGCTGCGTGGATAGACCTGATAAATGATTGCTTCGTTCCACCAAGGTGTGCTCATATGCCCCAATCTCCAAAAAATCCGCTATGTAGATAATATACATCATGAACAGGGGAAGTTCAAATAGCACAACTCCTTTAAAATCAATCGCTTACGATTTTTGACGTAGTTAAACTACATATAAGCGAAACCTGTAGTTGCCAACCCTGATCCGTTCGCATAGCATCGCGCCCAATATTCGCAACGGGAGACCTCATGTCGACGCAGGAACTGGAACAGGGTAACGGGCCGATGCCCCGGCAAATCCCGTACATCATCACCAATGAGGCCTGTGAGCGCTTCAGCTTCTACGGCATGCGCAATATCCTGGTGCCATTCCTGATCAGCACCCTGCTGCTGTTCATCCCAGCGGAACAGCGCGCCGGCGAAGCGAAGCACGTATTCCATACCTTCGTCATCGGGGTGTACTTCTTCCCGCTGCTGGGCGGTTGGCTGTCGGACCGCTTCTTCGGCAAATACAACACGGTATTCTGGTTCTCGCTGATCTACTGCGCGGGACACGCCTGCCTGGCCCTGTTCGAGAAAAACCTGCAGGGCTTTTACCTTGGCCTGTTCCTGATCGCATTCGGCTCGGGCGGCATCAAGCCGCTGGTGGTTTCCTTCGTCGGCGACCAGTTCGACCAGACCAACAAGAAGAAAGCCAAGGTGGTGTTTGACGCTTTCTATTGGAGCATCAATTTCGGTTCGTTCTTCGCTTCCCTGCTGATGCCGATCTTCCTGAAAGACTTCGGTGCGGCGGTCGCCTTCGGCATTCCCGGCATCCTGATGTTCATCGCCACGGTCGTGTTCTGGTCGGGCCGCAAGAAGTACGTGCACGTGGCGCCGGAAGAGCCGAGCAAGGATTCCTTCACCCGTGTCGCCAGGACCGCCCTGACCTCGGCGGCGCCGGGCCAATCGCGCCCGGGCTTGACTGTCGCCCTGTTCGGCGTGGCCGCCGCGCTGGTCTCGCTGGCGATGACGCCCTCCTGGGGCTTCGTGATCGCGGCCTGCACCGCCCTGGTCTTCCTGATGGCATTTGGCGGCATCGGCACCTCGATGCAGCTGGAGCGGGCACGCGGCAAGCATAGCAACGAGGCGGTCGACGGCGTGCGGGCCGTGTTGCGCATCTTCATTGTGTTCGCGATGGTGACGCCGTTCTGGTCCCTGTTCGACCAGAAGGCTTCGACCTGGATCGTGCAGGCCAACGACATGGTGCACCCCACCTACGAAATCCTGGGCTGGTCGTTCTCCTTCGTTCCGGCGCAGATGCAGGCCCTGAACCCGCTGCTGGTGATGCTGCTGATACCGTTCAATAACATCGCCCTCTTCCCGCTGCTGCGCAAGTTGGGCATCGAGCCGACGCCGCTGCGCCGCATGGGCGCCGGCATCTTCTTCTCCGCGCTGGCCTGGGTGGTGATCGGCACGCTGCAGGTGGTGATGGACGGCGGCACGCCGGTGTCGATGGCCTGGCAGATCCTGCCCTACGCCTTGCTGACCTTCGGCGAGGTGCTGGTGTCGGCCACCGGCCTGGAATTTGCCTACTCCCAGGCGCCGGCTTCGATGAAGGGCGTGATCATGGCGCTGTGGTACCTGGCGGTCACCGTTGGCAACCTGTGGGTGCTGATCCTGAACGCTGGCGTGAAGAACGATGCCGTGTCGGCCTATATCGCGACCACCGGTTTCTCGGTGATGGCCTTCCAGATGTACTTCTTCGCCGGTTTTGCCGCGCTGGTTGCCGGATGCTTCGCGCTGTACGCGATGCGCTACAAAATGGTGGACTTCTACCGCAAGGAACCGGATCCGAACGTCTGCTACGGCACGACGCCGGAGCCGCAAAAAGCATAAGACCTCGCGGCGAAAATCCGCACAAGCTGTGGCGGGAATCCGGAATTCCGCCACAGCGCTCGCCAGCTCCCACGCCGGCGAGCGAATAAAATCAAGCACTTGCGGCATTCCAACTTTCTGGCATGGAAGCTGCTATTAGCTGGTCAAAACAACCCTTATCCAGGAGACCAGCATGACCAAGCTCAAACTCGCATCCCTCTTCGCCGCCGCCGCCTTCGCCGGCGGCGCCAATGCCCAGGAAGTTGTCCGCCTGGGCAACCTGAAATTCGCGCACTACGGCGCGGTCTCGTATATCAAGGAAATCGCACCCAAGTGCGGCATCAAGGTCGAGGAACATGTCTTCGCCAAAGGCCCTGACGTGATGCAGGCCATCCTGGCCGGCGAGCTCGATGTCGGCGCTACTGCGTCGGAAGCCGCCATCCAGGGCCGCGCCAATGGCGCTCCGATTTATGTCGTCGCAGGTTTCGCCAAAGGCGGCGCGCGCCTGGTCGCGCGCCCCGACAGCGGCATCAAGTCGATCAAGGACCTGAAAGGCAAAAAGGTCGGCGTGACCCGCGGCGGCATCCACGAGGTGCTGCTGGCGGCCGAACTGTCGCAGGCCGGCCTGACCTTCTCCGACCAACCGGGCAAGGACGTGCAGCTGGTGTTCCTGGCCTTCGCAGACCTGAACCAGGCCCTGCTCGGCAAGAACCTGGACGCGATCATGCAGTCCGAGCCGCAATCCTCGCAAGCGATCAACAAAGGCTACGGCGTGGAAGTCATGAAGCCATACGACACCCCGATCGGCGAACCGGTACGCACCATGGTGATGAGCGAGAAATTCTATTCGACCCGCCGCGCCACCGCCGCCAAGTTCATGAGCTGCTTCGTGCAGGCCACCAAGACCTTCATCGACAGCAAGCCGACCGCCGAAAAATACGTGCGCGACGTGGTCTTCAAAGGCCAGATCACCGCCGACGACTTCCAGGACGCGATCGCCAATTCCCCGTACACCTACGACATCACCCCGCAGCACATCCAAATCACCACCGATGTGATGAACAAGACCGGCGTGGGCAAGATGCGCAAGGCGCCAGTGGCGGCCGAGTGGGTCAAGACCGACCTGCTGGACGAAGCCAAGAAAAGCCTGAACATCAAGTAAGCCGAGGCACATCATGGCAAAACTCAATTTGCGCCAGCTGGCCGCCGGCTCCGTCGTGCCGGTCGTCGTCATCGCCCTGTGGCAGGCCTGCGCCTCCCTGGAGTGGATCAATCCTCAAGTGCTGCCCTCTCCCTGGGCGGTGGTGACCAAGTGGGTGGAATACCTGCTGCCGCTGCAGCCTTACGATCCCGCTGCCACGTCCTGGCTCGCCTGGGCCTTCTCCGGCGAGCTGATTGGCGACACCATCAGCAGCATGTACCGCGTGCTGGTCGGCTTTGCCGTCGGGGCCGGCCTGGCCCTGCCTTTCGGCCTGGTGATGGGGTCGAGCAAACGCATGTACGACTGGCTCAATCCCCTGCTGCAGGTGCTGCGCCCGATCCCGCCCATCGCCTACATTCCTCTGGCGATCCTGTGGTTCGGCCTGGGCAACGCGCCTGCGGTGTTCCTGATTGCGCTGGGCGCCTTCTTCCCGGTGCTGATGAATACCATCGCCGGCGTGCGCCAGGTGGACGGCATCTATGTGCGCGCCGCGCGCAACCTGGGCGTCAGCCAGCGCACCATGTTCGTCCGCGTGATGCTGCCGGCTGCCGTGCCTTACATCCTGTCCGGCGTACGCATCGGCATCGGTACCGCCTTCATCGTGGTGATCGTGTCTGAAATGATCGCCGTGAACAACGGCCTCGGTTTCCGCATCCTCGAAGCGCGCGAGTACTTCTGGTCGGACAAGATCATCGCCGGCATGATCAGCATTGGCCTGCTTGGCCTGGCAATCGATATCGGCATGAACAAGCTGAATAACCATTTGCTGCGCTGGCACCGCGGCCTGGAGAACTGAGATGAGCGCAACCCATATCGACGTCAAGCACGTCAACAAGGTATTCAAGACCGACAACCGCGAAGTGGTCGCGCTGCGCGACATCAACCTGCAGATCCCGCAAGGCCAGTTCGTCTGCCTGCTGGGGCCTTCCGGCTGTGGCAAGTCCACGCTGCTCAACGCCATCGCCGGCTTCTCGCTGCCATCGAGCGGCGAGATTACCGCCGATGGACAATTGATCACGGGACCGGGGCCGGAACGCGGCATGGTATTCCAGGAATATGCGCTGTTCCCATGGATGACGGTGGAGAAGAATATCGCCTTCGGCCTGGAAATCAAGGGCATGGCTGCGGCGCAAATCAAGCAGCGGGTGGACCAGCTGCTGTCCATGCTGTCGCTGTCGGACTTCCGTAACCGCTACCCGAAAGACCTGTCGGGCGGCATGCGGCAGCGCGTGGCGATTGCGCGCGTGCTGGCGCTCGATTCGCCCATCATGCTGATGGATGAACCGTTCGGTGCATTGGATGCGCTGACCCGGCGCAACCTGCAGGACGAATTGCTGCGCATCTGGTCGGAGCTGAAGAAGACCATTATCTTCGTGACGCACAGTATCGAAGAGGCAATTTACATGGCGGACCGTATCGTGGTCATGACGTATCGCCCCGGGACGGTGAAGCGCGACATGATTGTGGAGCTGCCGCGCCTGCGCGATCCGGCATCGGCGGAATTCAATGCGCTGAAACGCGAGCTGGGGGCGTTGGTGATGGAGGAGCAGCAGCGGCATCACAATGACGAGATGCGCATGGCGGCAGTCGACTGAAACCCGGTAAACCTGGGTACGACCCAAGGGTCGGACCCTCGGCCCGCGACCGCTGCAGGCCGGGTCTGACCCTTGGGTCTGACCCAGGTTTACCGGGTTAGAATTCAAGCTATGCGCAAACCCATATTCCTGCTCGCTCCCGCCGCCGCCATCGTCATCGTATGCGCCTACCTGCTCGGCGCCCACCGCGCCGGCAACGAGCAGCTGGAACAAGGCCAGCGCCAGCTGCAACTCATGGCCCCCGAGCTGCAATCCGTCCTCGAACGCTTCGAAACCCTCCCCTTCGTACTGGCCCAGCAGCCCGACCTGCCGAATGCGCTGGCCCATCCCAACGATCCGCAAGCCATCGCGCGCCTGAACCAGACCCTGCAAACCATCCAGCAGCAAGCCAAGGTCGGCGCCCTTTACCTGATGGACCGCAGCGGCCTGACCCTGGGCGCCAGCAACTGGGACCAACCCCTCGGCTTCGCCGGCAAGAATTTCTCCTACCGCCCCTACTTCCAGGCCGCATTGCACGGCCAGGCGGGCCGCTTCTACGGCATCGGCACCAGCACCAGCGAAGCCGGCTACTTCATCGCGCAACCGGTGTACCGCAACGGCGCCATCGACGGCGTCATCGCGGTCAAGATCAGCCTCGCCGAACTGGAACGCAACTGGAACAGCAGCGAAGACCCGATCGTGCTGGCCGACCGCCACGGCGTGATTTTTCTCAGCAACCGTCCCGCATGGCGCTACCACAGCCTGGCGCCGCTGCCGCCGGACGCCTTGGCGGAACTGGCCAGCACCCAGCAATACACCGGCCGCGATGTGACGCCGCTGGCGCGCAATCCCGGACCGCGCGTTGCGCAGCAAGTCGGCCGCCTCGGATGGCAGCTGATGATCTTCCCGAACCAATTGCGCGTGGTCCGCAGCGGCATCAACTGGGCGCTGGCGGCCGTGCTGCTGCTGGCCTGCGGCGGCGTTTCGTATTGGGCAATGCACCAGCGCCAGCGCCGCCGCGAAGAACGCCTGGCTTTCGATCGCGAGCTCGAGTCGCGCATCGCCCAGCGCACGCAGCAACTGAGCGAAACCAATCGCATCCTGCGCAGCACGCAGAACGAGCTGGTGCAAGCCGGCAAGCTGGCCATGCTGGGCCAGATGGCGGCCGGCATGACGCATGAACTGAACCAGCCGCTGGCGGCCATCCGCGCCTTTGCCGACAATGCGCGCACTTTCCTGGAACGCGGCCAGCCGGAACAGGCTGCCAATAACCTGGGGCATATCGGCGACGCCAGTGCGCGCATGGGCGCCATCATCAGCCAGTTGAAAGGCTTTGCGCGCAAGGATGAAACGGTCGGCCCGGTGGAGCTGGGACGCGCGGTGCGCAGCTCGGCCTTCCTGTTGGAGAGCGATTGCAAACGCTGCAACGTCGTGCTGGAAATCGACACCAGCGCCGCACCGCTTATGGTCTCGGGCGACACGGTACGCATCGAGCAGGTGCTGATCAACCTGCTGCGCAATGCGCTCGATGCGGTCGAAGGAAGGCCGCAGCCGCGCGTCTCCATCGTGCTGTCGCGCGAGGGCGGCGACGGCGTGGCCCGCATCAGCGACAGCGGGCCGGGCATCCCGCAGGAAGTGGCCGCCCACCTGTTCGAGCCCTTTTTCACCACCAAGCCTGCCGGGCAAGGATTGGGCCTGGGGCTGGCGATTTCATCGTCCATCGTGCAGGCCATGAATGGCAGGCTGACGGCCCGCAACCTGGACGGCGGCGGCGCGCAGTTTGAGTTACGCTTACCGCTTATTAAGGAAGGAAACGCGCAATGAAGGCGCTGTTGGTTGAAGACGAGGCAGCACTGCGGCTGGCCACTTCGCAGACTTTGGAACTGGGCGGCTTTGCCGTGCAGGCATGCGCCAGCGCCGAGGAAGCGCTGCCCTTGCTGCGCGCCGACTACCCAGGCGTGGTCGTGACCGATGTGCGCTTGCCCGGCCTTTCAGGACTGGAATTGCTGGCGCGCGTGGCGGCGCTGGACGCCGAGCTTCCGGTCATCGTGGTGACCGGTCACGGCGACGTCGGCATGGCCGTTGCCGCCATGCGCGCAGGCGCCTACGACTTCATCGAGAAGCCATTTTCTTCCGACCGCCTGATGGATGCCGTCAAGCGCGCGCAGGAGCGGCGCAGCCTGGTACTGGAAAACCGCCAGCTGCGCACCGAGCGCGCGCAGCACCCCGACATGCCCGACCTGATTGGCCGTTCGGAAGCGGTCGAGCACCTGAAGGTCTTCGTGCGCAACGTGGCGCCGACCGGCGTCGATATCCTGATCAACGGCCAGACCGGCACCGGCAAGGAAGTCATGGCGCGGCTGATTCACGCAGCCAGTGGGCGCAAGGGCAATTTCGTTGCGATCAACTGCGGCGCGCTGCCGGAGTCGGTATTCGAGAGCGAAATCTTTGGCCACGAAGCCGGCGCCTTTACCGGGGCGCAGAAACGGCGCATCGGCAAGCTCGAATACGCCAACGGCGGTACCGTGTTCCTCGACGAGATCGAGAGCATGCCGATGGCCTTGCAGGTCAAGCTGCTGCGGGTGCTGCAGGAGCGGCGCCTGGAACGGCTGGGCGGAAACGAATCGGTAGCGCTGGATTGCCGGGTGGTCGCGGCCAGCAAGGCCGATTTGCTGGCCTTGTCGGCGCAGGGCCTGTTCCGCGAGGATCTGTATTACCGCATCGGCGTGATCAGCATCGACTTGCCGCGCTTGCGCGACCGGCGCGAGGATATCCCTTTGCTGCTGGCCCACTTCGTCGCCGAGGCCGCCCAGCGCTACCAGCGCCCGGTGCCGCGCTGGACGCCGGAACAGATGGCGGCATGGCAGGCGGCCGATTGGCCCGGCAACGTGCGCGAATTGAGGAACTTCGCTGAGCGCCTGACACTGGGCTTGGTTCCTGCCACGCCGCTTGCAGCGGGCAGCGCGCCGGCGGCCGGCGCCGGGATCTCAGCACCGGCTGCCCTGGCGACAGGTGCGGGCGCATCCGCCGCAGCGGCAGCGAGCGGCGACGCGGACCAGCCTTCCCTGCCGCAGCAGGTCGACGCCTTCGAGCGCGAGCTGATCCTGCGCGCACTGGCCGCTGCCGACAACAATGTGGCGCTGGCCGCCGACCGTTTGCTCCTGCCCCGCAAAACGCTCTATGACAAGCTGAAAAAGCATCAGATACAGCGCGACTAGAATGTAGTAAAGCTACATTGTTTAAGGTAAGATTTCTGTAGCATCACTACTACGGAGACAGCACAATGAAGCAGCGCACCCTCGTGGCGGCCCTCCTGCCAGCCCTTGCAGCCCTTTCCGCCACCGGGGCGCCAACCACCGCCCTTACCGCCGCCCCGACAGCGGCAACGCCGCCGACCCTGGCTTCCTGTGAAGGTCCATTTGAAACGGTATTGGCGCCGACCCAGGGCTTTGACGCCCGCGCCCTGTGGCTGGACGGCCGCCGGGCCAAGTGGGCCGGTGTGCAGGCGGAAGGCAGCTTCAAACTTTATTACGCCGGCGCCGCCGGCATCAGCGCACCGCCGGGCGGGACCGTGAGCGGCGCGGAAGGCGCACTGCCCATGTCGACAAGCACGGAAGCGCTGCCCGCCGCCGTGGCCGAGCGCTTCCGATACAACGGCAGCGGCACACTGCTCACGCTGTCCGCCGCGGACCAGGCGCGCCTGCCCGCCCTGCTGGCAAAGCAGCTGGTGCTGGTAAAGGAGAACCCGGACGGCACGGTTGCCGATGCGACTGGACTGCAAGTGCCCGGCGCGCTGGACCGGATTTACGCCGCCGCAGAGCAGGCGACCGACCTTGGCGCCACCGTCGCCAAAGCCGCCACCACGTTCAAGCTCTGGGCGCCGACCGCGCAACGCGTGGCCGTCTGCCTATACGACACCGGCAGCAGCAAGCCAAAGTCCATCACAGCCATGCGCGCCGATGCGAAAACCGGCATCTGGTCGGCCAGCGCTGGCGGCAACCTGTCGGGCCGCTACTACAAATATGTCGTGGACGTGGTCGCGCCCAAATCCGGCCTGGTGCGCAACCTGGTCACCGATCCTTATTCCGTCAGCCTGACGACCGATTCCGCCCGCAGCTACATCGCCGACCTGGCCGATCCGAAGCTTGCTCCGCCAGGCTGGAACAAGGACCAGGCGCCGGCCAAGGTGAAGGCGCAGCCGGACATGTCGATCTACGAACTGCACGTGCGCGACTTCTCGGTCAACGACCTGTCGGTCAGCGCCATGAACCGCGGCAAATACACGGCATTCCGCGAAACCGGCTCCAACGGCATGAAGCACCTGTCCATGCTGGCCAAGGCCGGCCTGACCGACGTGCACCTGCTGCCGGTGTATGACCTGGGCAGCGTCCCTGAAAACGGCTGCGTGTCCCCTGTGGTACATGGCGCGCCGGACGGCGACCAGCAGCAGAGAATCGTCAGCGAGAACGCCCAGAAGGACTGCTATAACTGGGGCTACGACCCGTGGCACTACAACGCACCAGAGGGCAGCTACAGCACCGACGCTTCCGACGGCGCGCGCCGCATCATCGAGTTGCGCGAAATGGTGATGGCACTGCATAAGACCGGCCTGCGGGTCGGCACCGATGTGGTCTACAACCACACCTATCGCGGCGGCCAGCATGAGCGCTCCGTGCTGGACCGGATCGTGCCCGGCTATTACCAGCGCCTGAACCTGAAGGGCGACATCGAAAACTCAACCTGCTGTTTCAACACCGCGACCGAAAACCGCATGATGGCCAAGCTCATGATCGATTCAGCCGAGCTGTGGACCAGGCATTACCACATCGACTCCTTCCGCTTCGACCTGATGGGCCACCAGCCGCGCGCGGCGATGGAAGCGTTGCAGGCGCGTGTGAACAAAGCCGCAGGACGGCATGTCAACCTGATCGGCGAAGGCTGGAACTTCGGCGAAGTGGCAGACGGCGCACGCTTCGTGCAAGCCTCTCAGCTGTCGCTGAACGGCAGCGGCATCGGCACCTTCAGCGACCGCGCGCGCGATGCCGTGCGCGGCGGCGGGGCCGGCGATTCCGGCCAGCAGATGATCGCGCAGCAGGGCTACGTGAATGGCCTGGTCTACGACCCGAATGCCGGCTCCGGCCTGCGCCCGGTAACGGACCTGATGAAGGCTGCGGATCTGGTGAAAGTCGGGCTGGCCGGCTCCATCCGCAGCTATCGCATGCAAAGCTTCAGCGGCGAGACCAAGGAACTGCAGGCCATTGTCTATGGCGGCAACCAGCCGGCCGGTTATGCCAGCCAGCCGGGCGAAGTCGTCAACTACGTGGAGAACCACGATAACCAGACGCTGTACGACATCAACGCCCTCAAGCTGCCTTTGTCGACCACCAGCGCGGACCGGGCCCGCGTCCAGATGCTGGCGGCGGCGATCAACGCCTTCTCGCAGGGCGTGGCGTACTACCATGCAGGGTTTGAAATCCTGCGCTCGAAGTCGATGGACCGCAACAGCTTCGAATCGGGGGACTGGTTCAACCGGCTTGACTGGACCTACCAGACAAACTACTTCGGTTCCGGCCTGCCGCCGGCGGCGGACAATGGCAAGGATTACGCACTGATCCAGCCTCTGCTCGCCAATCGCGCACTGCAGCCGACGCCCGCCGACATCGCCTTTGCCCGGGACACCTTCCGCGACCTGCTGCGCATCCGCGCCAGCAGCACGCTGTTCCGGATGCGCACCGCGGAAGACATCAAACAGCGCCTGCACTTCCTGAACACCGGGCCGGACCAGGTAGCAACCGTCATCGCCGCGCGGCTGGACGGTGCCGGATACGACGGCGCGGGATTCAAAACGGTGGCATACTTTATCAACGTGGACAAGGTCGAGCAGACCATCGCCGCCGCAAGCGAAGCCGGAAAGGCCTACCGCCTGCATCCTGTACTTTCGGGCTCGGCAGCCCGCTACGACGCGGCAACAGGGAGCTTTACCATTCCGCCAAGGACGGCTGTAGTCTTTGTTGAATAACCATGGCTTCGGAACTCGTGTGCACAATCGGTCATTCGAATCGCACCATCGAGGAATTCATCGGATTGCTGCGCCAGAATGGCGTTGAATGCCTGCTCGACATCAGGACGGTGCCGAAGTCGCGCCACAATCCGCAGTTCGGGCAGGAGCAGCTGGCCGCGTCGCTGGCCGCTGCGGGCATCGAATACCGCTATCTGCGCGGCCTCGGCGGCTTGCGCCATGCGCACAAGGACTCCGGGAACACCGGCTGGCGCAACCTGTCGTTTCGCGGTTATGCCGACTATATGCAGAGCGAGGAGTTCGCGGAAAACGTCGATGCCGTGGTGGAGCTGGGGCGCAGCAAGTGCTGCGCGCTGATGTGCGCAGAGGCGGTGCCATGGCGCTGCCACCGCTCGCTGGTGGCGGACGCCTTGCTCGTGCGCGGTGTCCGCGTGGACGATATCATCGATGCACGGCAACGGCGTCCGCATAAGCTGACGCCGTTCGCACGTGTCGATGGACTGCGAATTACTTATCCGCCGGAGCAGCCGCCAGCAGAATCGTAGTGCTCTTGCCGTTGGTGTGGACGACGCCGTCCTTCACCGTGTAGCTGGCGCCGGAATACGCGTCCTTCACTTTCGAGCCATCTGCGAAGATGCCGCGGACGCTGATGTCGACCGGCTGTCCGGTCTTCACGTCCAGCGCCACGACCACCTTGTCGTCGCCGCGCACGCGGCTGAAGGTGTATGGCGCATCAGCCAGCTTCTTATGTTCGCCGGCGCCGACCGATGGATGCGCCTGGCGGAACTTGCCCAGTTTTGCCCAGTGGGTGCGCACTTTGGCATTGGCCTTCACATCGCCCCAGTTCATGAAAGAACGCAGTTTCGCATCGCCCGTTGCCTCAGCCACATCCAGCCTGCGCGAAATCTCGTCGCCGTAATAGACCTGCGCCACGCCGGGCGCCAGCAGCAGCTTGTTGGCGGTCTCGAAAGGCTTGCGGCGAGCGGGATCGAATGGATTGCCATCGTCGTGCGAACCCATATAGTTCAACACCGTGTGACCTTTCAGCGGACCGGCCAGCTGGGTAGCGTACTTGCCGAAGATCGACTCGTAATCGCCCTTGGCATCGAACACCAGCCCGAAATTGATCAGCGCATCAAAGCCGTTGGCGTAAAAGTTCACCTTTTCGCCGCCGCCCATGTCGAAGGCCTGGCCGTGCGCAATGTTGTAGTTGTATACCTCGCCCAGCATGAAGAAGCGGCCGTCTCCCGGCACCTTCTTCGGATTGAGGCTTTTCCATTCGTCATGCGCGGCCAGCGCAACCTTATGCAGCTCCGCCCACACTGCGGGTTCCACATGCTTGGCCGTGTCGGCGCGGAAGCCGTCGACACCGTACTTGCGTACCCAGTCGGCATGCCACTTCATCAAATAGTAGCGCGGTGCGCGCGGATATCCGGTGCGTGCAAAGAATTCGTCCAGCTCTTTCACTTCGCGCTCATAGCGGCCTTCGGCTTTCCACTTGGCGGACAGGGCTGGCGGCAGTTCCACCGGGGTTTCGCTTTCAGTGCGCAGGTCGGGCAGGTTCTTGACAAGGGTACAGCTGACCGTGGTCGGCACATCCTTGTACTGGCACTGCGGCTCGGTGCGCACCCAGCCCTCCGGCCAGACGGGATCGGTTTCGGTCACCGGGCCGGTATGGTTCATCACCACGTCGAGCAGGACGCGGATGCCGCGCGCGTGGGCCGCCTCGACGAAATCGCGGAAGTCCTTTTCGGTACCAAGGTTGGCGTCCATGGCCGTGAAGTCGCGCGCCCAGTAGCCGTGGAAGCCGTAGGATTTACCGGTGCCTTCATCCGTACCGGCGTGGATTTGCTCGACAGGCGGCGTGGTCCAGATCACGTCCACGCCCAGGTCGTCGAAGTAGCCCGCCTTGATCTTTGCCGTCAGTCCCTTGAAGTCGCCGCCCATGAAGCCGCGCAGCGGCGCTGCGTCGGCCTTGCGGCCGTAGGCCAGGTCGTTGCCCTTGTCGCCGTTGGCGAAACGGTCGGTCACCAGGAAGTAGACGGTCGCGTTCTCCCAGAGAAACGGCTTGGGCGGCGCCGCGAGTGCGCTGTGCGCGCCGGTGGCAAGCAATAGGGACAACGCGAGGGATGAAAGTTTCATTCAGCTTTTTCCTATGTGATGACGGTTGGGTTGGTGCGGCCTGTGTGCATGACGATGCTGGCCACGCTGTCGGCAATGGCAATCAGCCCTGCCAGGGCTTGCTGCGTTGGGATATGGTGCTGGGCCGGGTCGGCTTCGTAACGTTCGAGGTAGACGCGCAAGGTGGCCCCTTCGGTGCCGGTGCCGGACAGGCGGTACACGATGCGCGATCCGTCGGTCATCATGATGCGTATGCCCTGCTGGCTGGCATACGAACCGTCCACCGGGTCCGTATATTCAAAGTCGTCCGCCGCCTCTACCTGATAGTGGTTCAGGTTCTGCCCCGGCAAGTAGCGCAGCTTGATGCGCAAGTCCTCCATCAGCAAGCGCGCGGCTTCGGCATCGACCGCTTCATAGTCGTGACGCGAGTAGTAATGGCGCCCGAAGCGCTGCCAGTGGGCAGTGACGATATCGCGCACCGAAGCGCCGCGCACCGCGAGCAAATTAAGCCAGAACAGCACGGCCCACAGGCCATCTTTTTCGCGGATGTGGCGCGATCCGGTGCCGTAGCTCTCCTCGCCGCACAGTGTGACTTTGCCGGCATCAAGCAAGGCGCCGAAATATTTCCAGCCGGTCGGGGTTTCAAAGCACGGCACACCCAGCGCTTGCGCCACCCGGTCGGCGGCGCGCGAGGTAGGCATGGAGCGGGCAATGCCCGCGATGCCGCCGGCATAGCCCGGAGCCACCGTGGCGTTGGCGGCCAGCACCGCCAGGCTGTCGGATGGAGTGACGACGAAGTTGCGGCCGACGATCATATTGCGATCGGCATCGCCGTCGGAGGCTGCGCCGAAATCCGGCGCCGCATTGGCGCACATGATGTCGATCAGTTCTTCCGCGTTGACCGGATTGGGGTCGGGATGGATGCCGCCGAAGTCCTCCAGCGGCACGCCATTGATGACGGTGCCGTCGGGTGCTCCCAGCATGCCTTCCAGGATGGCATGGGCATAAGGGCCGGAAACGGCGTGCATGGCGTCGAAACGCATGGTGAAGCCGCCTGCGAACAGGCGCCGGATGGCGTCGAAGTCGAACAGCTGCGCCATTAGTTCCGCATAGTCCGCGACCGGGTCGATCACCTGCACTGCCATTCCCTCCAGCGTGGCCGCGGCGCCTGCCTTGTCGACATCGATATCGGGGGCATCGCTGATCCGGTATTGCGAAAGCGCCAGCGTGCGCTGGTAGACCGCCTCGGTCAGCGCTTCCGGCGCCGGGCCGCCGTTGGCGGCGTTGTACTTGATGCCGAAGTCGCCGTCAGGCCCGCCGGGATTATGGCTGGCAGACAGGATGATGCCGCCCAGGGCGGCATGCTTGCGAATCACGCAGCTGGCGGCGGGCGTCGACAGGATGCCGCCCTGTCCCAGCAGCACGCGCGCAAAGCCATGCGCCGCCGCCATCTTCAGGATGACCTGGATGGCGCTGCGATTGTGGAAACGGCCGTCGCCACCGAGCACCAATGTTTTGCCGGCGGCACCGCCCAGGGTGTCGAACAGGCCCTGGACGAAATTTTCAAGATAGTGCGGCTGCTGGAAAACTGCGACCTTCTTGCGCAGTCCCGAGGTCCCCGGACGCTGCCCGGGGATCGGGGTAGTTGCTACCGTCTGAATTGCCATATTCGCTCCTCCTCGTTCAGAGGATATTTTTACCGCGAATGGCGCGTTCGGTGCGCGCCGCTGGATGGCTTAGGCTTCTTTCTTGGCCGCGTCGCTGACGATCAGGGTCAGGATGCCGCCGATGGCCATCGAAGCGCCGCCCAGCACCAGCACATTGACCGAGTGGCCGCTGAACAGGTGTTTGATGACAGGTCCCAGCACCAGGTTCGCGACGATCTGCGGCAGCACCACGAAGTAGTTGAACACGCCCATGAAGTAACCCATACGCTTGGCCGGCAGCGCACCCGCCAGGATCGCATACGGCATGGTCAGGATGCTGGCCCATGCAATCCCCACGCCAACCATTGGCAGCATCAGCATGTTCTTGTCGTGGATGAAGGCGATGCTGATCAGGCTCACGCCGCCAATCACCAGGCAAAGCATGTGCACGAACTTGCGGCTGGTTGCATGCGCCAGCTTGGGCAGCACGAAGGCTACCAGTGCAGAGACACCGCCATACACCGCGAACAGGTTCCCGACCCAGTTGCCGGCTTCCTGGAAGATGGCCGACTTGCCGTCGGTGGTGCCGAACACGTTTTCGGCCACGGCAGGCGTGGTGAAGACCCACATTCCCATCAAGGCGAACCAGGTGAAGAACTGGACCAGCGCCAGCTGCACCATGGTTTTCGGCATGTGCACGAAGCCGCCGAATACTTCCTTCAGCGAAAACAGCAGGCCGCGGCGCTGCGCCTTCTCCATACGGAATTTTTCCACGTCTTCCGGCGGCAGTTCGTCTGCCGTCAGCACGGTCCACAGCACGGAGAAGAAGTAAGCGGTACCGCCGGCGTAGAAGGAGTAGCGCACCGAATCGGGGATCGCGCCGTTCACCACTTCATTACTGACATGCAGGTAATCGGTGAAGAACACCGGCAACAGCGAGGCGATCACGCCGCCGAGGCCAATGAAGAAGGTCTGCATCGCAAAGCCGGCGGTCTGCTGCGATTCATCGAGCTTGTCGCCGACGAAGGCGCGGAAAGGCTCCATCGAAATATTGATCGAGGCGTCCATCAGCCACAGCACCAGGATGGCCATCCACAAGGCGGTCGAATTAGGCATCAGGAACAGCGCAATGCTGGCCAGCAGCGCACCGACAAAGAAAAAGGGACGGCGGCGGCCCCATTTCGGATGCCAGGTGTTGTCGCTCAGGTAGCCGATGATCGGCTGCACCAGCAGGCCGGTGGCCGGAGCGGCCAGCCAGAACAGCGGCAGCTCGTCCGGGGTCGCACCCAGGGTAGAGAAAATGCGGCTGGTATTGGTGTTCTGCAGCGCGAAACCAAACTGGATGCCGAAAAAGCCGAAGCTCATGTTCCACAGCTGCCAGAAGGTCAGCCGCGGTTTGCTGATGATCGAATGCATTTGCATCTTTGTCCCCGAGTAATTTGTAGCAAAATAACACGGTGACTCCGGACTGTCAATCGAGAAACAGCCCGTAAACACGCGGTTTTGCCGTCAATTTGTAGTCATGCTACAAAGTGACGAGCAATTTTGCCTTCATGGCACTACGGGCAGGCAAGGACAGGTGCAGGGTACGCGTACGCGCATCCCAGCGCGATGCCAGCGCCTTGCCATCCAGTTTTACGCTGCGCGGACGGTTTGCCACATTGTGCACCTTCAGCGCGTAGCTGCGCGCCACGGGCTGCCAGTCCTTGCCAACCTCGGTGGCGATACCGATTTCGAAGCCGGCCGCCGTGGCCGCGCCGCTGAAGCGGGCGATTTCGTACTTGCCCCGCTGGTAGGCGTTGGCGGTGGCGCCATCGTCGTCATACAGCTTGCCGCTGGTGGCGCCTGCGCTGGCGTCGTAGTAGTAATTGAGCTCGATCTGTTTGGTGCTGTAGTCGCGCGTGGTCTGCACCACCTTTACCAGCGGAATAAAGGCGCCTGCCCTCACGAAGACCGGAATGTGCTCGGCCGCCACCGGCACCACTTCATTGATTCCGCCCTTGTGCGCAGCCCCGGTGTAGAAGTCGAACCACACTTTGGACGATGCCGGGAAGTTCACTTCCTTGCGCTGCGCGCCCGGCTCGGTGACCGGCGCCACCAGAAAGTCCCTGCCCCACAGGTAAGTCGAGGCCACCCCGTTGTCGCCGCCCTCGAACATGATTGGCCGCATCAGCGGCAAGCCGGTTTCGCTGTTTTCAAAGGCGGCGCTGTAGTTATATGGCAGCATGGCGTAGCGCAGGCGGATCGCGTCGCGCGCGAGCGATTTGGTGCGTTCGTTGCGGAACACCGGCTCCGCCGGCACCTCTTCCTGCGCATGCGGGCGGAAGACCGGCTGGAACACGCCGTATTGCAGCCAGCGCACGTACAGTTCGTCGTCCAGCATCGGGGATGCGAAGCCGCCCAGGTCGGAGTGCATATAGGCCAGGCCCTGCATGCCCATTTGCAGCGCGATCTCCATTTGCGATTGCAGGCCTCCCCAGCTGCGCTGCACGTCGCCCGACCATGGAATCATGCCGAAACGCTGCGAGCCCGAGTAGCCGGCGCGCATCAGGATGAAGGGACGCTCATTCGGAAAGTCCTTGCGGTAGCCCTCGGCGATCAGGCGCGCCCAATCGTGGCCGTAGATATTGTGCACCTGGTCGGCGCCAAGCTGGCCGTTGCTGCCGTGGCGCAGGGCGGACGGATGCACTTCAGGCTCGCCCAGGTCGCCCCACCAGCCGGCCACGCCGCCTGCCTTCAGCTCTTTGTAGATATTCCAGAACCAGTCGCGCCCTTCAGGACGATACAGGTCGACCAGGCCGGTATTCCCGAAGTAGAAGTTGTATTTGAACGGTGCGCCGGCGGCGTCGGTGGCCAGCACTTTCCCGTCGACCGCTTGCTGCCAGCGGCTCGACGTGGTCAGGACGAAGGGCTCGGTGATGACCACCGTCTTGACACCCTTCGCCGCCAGGTCGGCCATCATGCCTTTCGGATTGGGGAAGCTCTCCTTGTCCCAGGCCAGGTTGCCCATGGTTCCCTTGATGGTCTTGCCGAACCAGTAAAGGTCGAGCACCACGGCGTCGACCGGAATCTTGTCGGCGATGAACTTGTCGACCACGGCGCGGGTTTCAGCCTCGGTATGGTAGCCGAAGCGGCTGGCGAAATTGCCGAAGGCCCAGCGCGGCGGCAGCGGCTGGTGGCCGGTCAGGCTGGTGTAGTTGGCCAGCACCTCATCCCACTGCTCGCCTGCGATCACCTGGTAGGTCTTGCGGCCGCCAATGGTTTCGTAAGACAGCGTGCCGTCTTTCTTGCTGTCGAAGTCCAGGTAGCCGGTCTGCGGATTATCGAAATGGAGCGCGTACTTCTTCGACGACAGCGCCATCGGGATCGTGAAGTTCAACAGCTGCGAACGCGCTTCGTAGCCGTAGTGGGCGCGGTTGTACAACTGGAAGCGGTTGCCGCGGCGGTTCATGCCGACCGCACGCGCGCCGGCGCCGTACAGCGCCTCGTCGCCATCGAGCGCGAACTCGATCGCCTCCAGGCTGCCTTCATGGTGGTAGCCGCGCTTTTCCGCCACCAGCGGGTGGCCTTTGTAGGCGTAGCTGATGCGGAACGGCTGCTTTTGCACCAGCACGGAGATGCCGGGCGTTGCGAATTCCAGCGCTCCGCCCTCCTCGCGTAGCGTAGTTGCCACACTCGCCGGCTCCAGCACCACCGCATGCGACAGCGGATCGGCCACTTCGCCCTTTGGCACAAAAGTGGTCTCCAGCACCGCCGCAGAGTAGGGTTTGATGATGTAGACGCCGTCGTTTGTGCCGATTTCCAGCACATTGCCTTTGCTTGCGGCGGAGATGAAATGGCGCTCCGCGTTCTGCGCCGACGCGGCCTGGCTAATCAGGGCCAATATTGCAAATTTAATTAGTTTCATGGGGTGATATATTAGCGGGCAGTTTTATCTGAGAGGAGAAGGAATTGATTAAAACGACTATGAAAAAGCCATTGGTGCTGGCCCTGGGCCTGGCCCTGGCGGCAGGTTTTGCCCACGCCGCGCCAGCCCCGAAAAAAGGCAAAGGCACCCCGGCCGAGGCGAAGAAATTCATCGCGGAGACCGAAGAGAAATTCGACAAGCTCGGTAACGACGCCAACAAGGCTGCCTGGGTAGCGCAGAACTTCATCACCGACGACACCGAAGCGCTGACCGCCTACTTCGGCGAGCTGCAACTGGACGCCGCCGGCAAGGCCGCCCTGGAAGCGCGCCGCTTCAACGGCGTGAAGCTGCCGGAGGACGAAGCGCGCAAGATCAAGCTGCTGCAGCTGACGCTGATGCTGCCCGATCCGAAGGAACGCCAGGCCTATGCCGACGACAACGCCAAGCTGAATGGCGCCTACGGCAAGGCCAAGTACTGCCCGACCAAGGACAATTGCAAGGCGCTGGGCGACCTGGAAAAGATCCTGGCCAACAGCCGCGATCCTAAAGAGCTGCTGGACGCATGGAACGGCTGGCACATGCAATCGCCTTCCTACAAGAAGCTGTACACCGAATACGTCGAGCTGTCCAACAAGGGTGCGCGCGAAATGGGCTATGCCGACACCGGCGCCCTGTGGCGCTCGGGCTACGACATGAAGCCGGAAGAATTCTCGGCCGAGATGGAGCGCATCTGGCAGCAGGTGAAGCCGCTGTACGATTCGCTGCACACCTACGCCCGCTACAAGCTGCGCGAAAAATACGGCCCGGACGTGGTGCCGCTGGAAGGCCCGATCCCGGCCCACCTGTTCGGCAACATGTGGAGCCAGAGCTGGGAGAACATCTACCCGCTGCTGATGCCTGCCACCGGCGCCTCCAAGTTCGACCTGACCAATGTGCTGGAAGAGAAGAAGACCACGGCCAAGGAGATGGTGCAGTACGGCGAGCGCTTCTACACCTCGCTGGGCATGCCCAAGCTGCCTGAGACCTTCTACCAGCGCTCGCTGCTGGAAAAACCGCGCGACCGCGACGTGGTGTGCCACGCCTCCGCCTGGCAGCTCGATGGCAAGGACGATGTCCGCATCAAGATGTGCATCCGTCCGACCGAAGAAGAATTTGCCGTCATCCACCATGAGCTGGGTCACATTTATTACGACCTGGCCTACAAGAACCAGTCCAACCTGTTCCGCAACGGGGCCAACGACGGCTTCCACGAAGCCATCGGCGACACCATTGCCCTGTCCATTACGCCGAACTACCTGAAGAAGGTCGGCCTGATGAACGAGACCCCGGACCCGAACGCCGACATCGGCGTACTGCTCAAGCGAGCGCTGGCCAAGGTTGCCTTCCTGCCGTTTGCCTACTCGGTCGACAAATGGCGCTGGGACGTGTATGCCGGCAAAACCAAGCCGGCCGACTACGACAAGAGCTGGTGGCAGCTGCGCGAGCAGTACATGGGCGTGAAGCGCCCGCTGCCGATGCTGGCTGACGGTTTCGACGCCGGCGCCAAATACCATGTTGCCGCCGACGTGCCGTACGCCCGCTACTTCCTGGCCCACCTGCTGCAGTTCCAGTTCCACCGCGCCCTGTGCAAGGAAGCCGGCTTTACCGGCCCGCTGCACCAGTGCTCGATCTACGGCAGCGAAAAAGCCGGCAAGAAGCTGTGGTCCATGCTGGAAATGGGCACCTCCAAGCCATGGCCGGAAGAGCTGAAAGCCGCGACCGGCGAAGACCGCATCGACGGCCAGGCATTGCTGGACTATTTCGCCCCGCTGAAAGTCTGGCTGGACGAACAAAACAAGCAGCTGGCCGCCAAGGCCAAGTAAATAAACTGGTGATACAAAAACGGGGGCCGCGGCCCCCGTTTTTATTACGACTGGATGCTTAGAACTTGTAGTTCGCGCCGAGCAGGACGGTACGACCATACTTCTGGTATTCCAGCTGCTGGTTGTGGTTGCCGTTGTAGGTCTCGTAAGCTGCGTTGCGCAGGTTGTTCACCTGCAGCACCAGGCCCAGGCCTTTGAACATGCCTTCGTTGAAGCTGTAGCCGACCTGGAAGTCGACGATGTTCTCGCCAACCACGTAGCGCAGCGAACGCTCACCGGCGAAGTTGCCGATCTCGCCGACGAAGTCCGAACGCTTGCGCTGGCTCAGGCGGGTCTCGAAACCGTTCTTCTCATAGTACACAGTCAGGTTGCTGGTGTTCTTCGACAGGCCTGGCAGCATGATGTTCTTGCCCAGGCTGGAGCTTGGCTCCTCGATGGTGATCTTGCTGTCGTTGTACGAATAGCTGCCGCTTACCCCGAAGCCATCCAGCACAGGAGTCAGCATGTTCAGCGGCAGGGAAGCGGTCAGCTCCACGCCTTTCATGTTGCCGCCCTTGCCGTTGTACGGTGCGGAGTAGTTACCGAACGGGGTAATAGCCTTGGTACCAGGGATCTGCGCCGAGAAGTCGTGCTCCAGGGTCTGGGTGTAGATGTAGGTATCAAGCTTCTTGTAGAAGTACGCCAATGCTACGTATGCTTTCTTGCCGAAGTATTTTTCATACGACAGGTCGAATGCCTTGGCGCGCCATGGATCCAGCTGGGCATTGCCGCCGCTGCCGCCTGGTTTGAAGGTCGTGTCGCTGACGTTGAAGTCGAGCGCGGAACGCATCTGGTCGACACGTGGACGGGCAATCTGCTTGGCCACTGCCATACGGATGGTGTGGTCATTCGGCATCTGGAACGCCAGGTTCAGGCTAGGCAGCACGTCGGTATAAGTCTTGCCGTCGTGAATAGGCTTGACCTGCTGGCCGGCCGGGGCAGTGCCGTCCCAGTAGTTCGCGTCGGAAGACTGGTCGGTGTGCTGCACTTGAACACCAAAGTTGCCGCGCACGCTCACGTCGCCCATTTCGTGTTCGATATTGGCTTTGGCGAAGGTCGTGGTGATCTTCTCTTTCACGGACCATGCCTTGGCGATCAGGTAGTCCTTGTCTTCGGTCGGAGCGAAGGTCATGTACTTGGCCACAACGCCCGGTACGTTCCACGCCGGGATGATGCCAGTGCCGGCAAAGCCCAGGTCGACCGGGTTGTACAACAGGTCGGACGAAATGGTCGACGGTGCGCCAGCCAGGTTGATGCTGCCTTCAGGCTGGTGCTTCACCTTGCTGCGGTCGGAACGGTGGATACCGAAGTCGAAGCTCGAGAAGTACTTTTCAATCGCGCCGGACGCCTGGATGTTGGCCGCCAGTTTGAAGCCGTTCAGGGTGTCTTCGACGTGCGGGGTTTTGCCGTAGCCGGAACCGTAAATGGTATTACGCAGGTACAGGCTAGCCGGGTCGCTGTAGTCGCGGACCGGGTCGATGGTCGGGAAACCGCCGCTGCGCAGCGCCAGGTTGACGGAATCCAATGGATTCGGGTTACCGACCATCTGCAGGTTGTTTTCCAGATTGGTTTCGTCGCGCTTTGCGGTCGAACGACTGACGTCGGCCACTACCGACCAGCCATCCTGGCGCCATTCGTTGTTCCAGCCGACGGCGCGGATATCGTCCTTGCGCTTGTCGTACATGCCGCGCACCAGCGGGTAAACATTGTTTGCGGTGCCGGTAGCGAAGGAGCCGTTTTCGGTGGTGACGTTGGTGAACTGCAGTTGACGCGAATCGCCGCCGTTGTAACCGCCGATGTGCACTTCAAACTGGTTGGCCGTATCTTCATGCTTGAAGCGCGAAGCGTACATGTCGATCATCGACGTGAAGTTCTTGTTTGGACGGTACTGCAGCACGCCCATCAGGCCGTCGCGCTTGTTGTAGCCGCTGCGTTCCAGCGATTTGATGCCGTCAGTGACGTTGGTGCCGGCCGGCACACCTGGACGCGATTCGTTCTTCCACGGCTCGTACAGGCCAGTTTCCTGGTCCAGCACTGGAGAGTCCAGGTGGGCAAAGCCCAGCGCAACGCCGATGGTGCGATCTGCGAACTGATCGATGTAGCTGAAGCTGAAGCGGCCGCCGGTCGAATTGGTGTTGGCGATCTTGCCCAGCGAGTTCTTTTCCATGCGGGCGTTCATGGACACGGTACGGCCGCCGAAGGCCAGCGGACGCACGGTCTGCAGGTCCAGGGTGCCGGACAGGCCTTGGCCAACCATGCCTGCGTCAGGGGTCTTATAGATGGTCACGCCGCTGATCAGTTCCGAAGGATACTGGTCGAATTCAACGCTGCGGTTGTCGCCCGTGGAAACCTGCTCGCGGCCGTTCAGCAGGGTGGTGGCGAAGTCTGGCGACAGGCCACGCACCGAGATGTTTTGCGCACGGCCTGCAACGCGCTGGGCGGCCAGGCCTGGCAGGCGGGCGATGGATTCGGCGATGGAGGTGTCCGGCAGCTTGCCGATGTCTTCTGCGGAGATGGCCTCGACGATGGAGGTCGCGTTCTTCTTGACCGAGATCGCATCTTCAATACCGCGGCGGATGCCCGACACGGTCACAGTTTGCATCGGCGCGTCAGCTGCCTGGCCGGTGGTGGTGGTCTGCGCGTAGGCAGAGCCTGCGAATGCGGATACGAAAACTGCACACCCAGCCGCAACCGGACTCAGTCGGAAAGCGGTATTGCCTCGCTTGTTGGCGAAGATATTCATCAAAGTCCCCTCACTCATTAAACATTTTTTCCCGCAACCTACACAGACCGGTTTATTTCGACTACACGGGAATCCTTGGAAAGCGAACGCTCTTACGGACGCTCTGGGGTGGATTCTGTACTAAAACTAGATTTGATGTCAATGAATGACCATCATCACATCCATGTATTTCTGCCCTCTGTAGTCGCCTCCCTCTGGGAAATTCAGCGAGCGCGTTGTATTTCGGCTACAAACGGCCGGTCTTATATGTGTAGTAGAACTACAGCGTATTTCGGTGTATTGTCGGGCCCATAAGACATTCCTCCGGAGACCCGATGAAGAAGACCGCCCTGGCCGCCCTACTGGCCCTTACCATGCTGACAACTGCCTCCGCCGCTCCGGCCACGGTCGACCACATGGAGCCGCCGTTCTGGTGGGCCGGCATGCAGAACCCAAAACTGCAGTTGATGGTGCATGCGCCGAAAGTGGCGGACCTGGAACCAGCCATCGATTACCCGGGCGTGCGCATCGGCAGCGTGAGCCGCGTGGCCAACCGCAACTACATGTTCATCGATCTGGTGCTGGCGCCGGACGTGGCGCCAGGGCGCTTCGACATCCGTTTTTCCGCGCCCGGCAAGCCGGAGATGACTTACAGCTATCAGTTGCTGGCGCGCGCCCCCGGCTCGGCGCAGCGCCAAGGGTTCAACAGCAGCGACGCGATTTACCAGGTCATGCCTGACCGCTTCGCCAACGGAGATTCGTCCAACGACAATGTGGCCGGCATGCCCGACAAAGCCAATCGTGCCGATGGCAATGGCCGGCACGGCGGCGACCTGGCCGGGATGACGGCGCACCTGGACTATGTGAAAGACCTGGGCTTCACGCAGATCTGGCCCACGCCGCTTGTGGAAAACAACCAGGATGCCTACTCCTACCACGGCTACGCCGCCACCGACCATTACAAGATCGATGCCCGCTACGGCAGCAACGAGGACTACCGCGCCTTTGTCGCGCAAGCGCGCGCCCGCGGCATCGGCGTGATCCAGGACGTGGTACTGAACCACATCGGCAGCCGCCACTGGTGGATGCAGGATATGCCGATGCCGGACTGGCTCGGCTACGACGGCAAATACACGCCTACCGCGCACCACCGCGTGGCCAATTTCGACCCTTACGGCAGCAAGGAAGACGCGCGCAACTTCACCCAGGGCTGGTTCGGCCCGCACATGCCGGACATGAACCAGAGCAACCCCTATGTGGCGAACTACCTTATCCAGAACAATATCTGGTGGATCGAGTATGCGGGCCTGTCGGGCCTGCGCGTCGATACCTACGGTTATTCCGCAACACCCTTCCTCACCGAGTGGTCGAAGCGGGTGCTGGCGGAGTACCCGCACCTGAATATGGTGGGCGAGGAGTGGAGCCCGCATATTCCGATCGTGGCGCGCTGGCAGGCGCTGAATGCACCGAGCATGATGGATTTCCCGCTCAACGATATTCTGCGCAAGGCGCTGGGCGACACCGACGGCACTTACCGGCTGTACGACGTCTACGAGACGCTGGCCCAGGACGGCCTCTACCCTAACCCGTCCAACCTGGTGCTGTTCGAGGGCAACCACGACCTGGCGCGCAGCTTCAGCATGGTCAATGGCGACCCTGCCCTGCTGCGCATGGTGCTGGCATTCACGTTCACCGCGCCGCGCATTCCGCAGTTCTATTACGGCACCGAAGTCCTGATGCCCAGTACCGTCAAGGGACGCGACGATCCATCTTACCGGCGCGACATGCCGGGCGGCTGGGCTGGCGACCAGGTCGATGCCTTCACCGGCAAAGGCTTGAGCGCGGCGCAGCGCGAGATGCAGGCGTTCGTCAAGAAACTGGTCAATTGGCGCAGGAGTTCCAGCGCGGTCCAGCACGGCAGGACGATGCAGTTCGGGCCGGAGCAGGATACCTATGTCTATTTCCGCTATGACGACAAGCAGAAAGTGATGGTGGCGCTGAACAAGAACAGGAAGGATGTGACCTTGGATGCGGACCGCTTCCGCGAAATGCTGGCCGGCGTGCGCAGCGGCACCGATGTGATCTCCGGCCGCACCATTCCGCTGACCGGCAAGTTCACCCTGCCCGCCCGCTCTATCCTCGTGATGGAGGTCAGGTAATGCGCGGCCGCCCGCGCCAAAGCGCGCTCGTCGCGCTCATCGCCGCAGTCCTGGCTTGCACGGACGCTTCTGCCCAAGCCAGCGCTACGCTCGACCTGCCCTTTGGCGCCCACAAGGCCAGCTTTGCGACGCCCGATGCGCAAGCGGCCCTGCGCAGCTATACGCAATCGAGCACCATGCCGCTGCGCGACAACGCGCCGCAATCCATCGCCTACGCCGAGCAGGCGGGCTTGCCGCGCGTCCGCAGCGGCAATCTCGCCTTCGACGCGCTGTTCGCGCTGGCGATCACGGAGATGAAGCAGGATTCCGTGTCTGCCATCCGCGATGGCAGCTACAACGGCGGCGCGCCTATCGCCTGCGAATGCTTCGAGACTGGCGAGAAGTGGCACTATGTTTGGACGCGCGACTTGTCCTACGCTGCCAACCTCGGCCTGGCAATGCTCGACCCGCAGCGCACCCGCAACTCCCTGCAATTCAAGCTATCCGGCTACCGTGGCGGCAAGCCGCCGCTCGCAGCCGGCAGCGAAGATGGCCTGCAAATCGTGCAGGACACCGGTAGCGGCGGCAGCTGGCCCGTCAGCACGGACCGCGTGAGCTGGGCCTTCGGCGCCGAGCAGGCGCTCAACGCGTTGCCGGCCGAAGAACGCGCGCAATTTGCGGCGCTAGCCCTGAAGGCCCTGCGCAACACGATAGAGAACGACCGCATTGCCGCCTACGATCACGACAGCGGCTTATACAACGGCGAACAGTCCTTCCTCGACTGGCGCGAACAATCTTATGCCGCCTGGATTCCGGCTGACCTTTCCAGCATGGCCTCGTCCAAGGCATTGTCAACCAATGTCGCCCATTACGAGGCGCTTACGCTGGCTGCCGAACTCGCGAAACAGGCCGCCGAACATGAGGCCGCGCAGCGCTACGCCCGCTGGGCGGCGGACCTGAAGATTGCCATCAACGACCGCCTGTGGCTCAAGGATGAAGGCATGTACAGCAGCCTGGCTGCCGGGCACTTCGACGGCGCGGCCATGCATAAATTCGACTGGCTCGGGGAAGCCCTCGCCATCATTACCGGCGTGGCGGATGCCGGGCAGGCGCAGTCGATACTGGCCCACTATCCGCATGGCCCCCTGGGTGCGCCGGTCATCTGGCCGCAGCAGCCGGGTGTGCCGGTGTACCACAACCGGGCCTTGTGGCCTTTCGTCAGCGCCTATGGCCTGCGGGCAGCCGCGCAATACGGGAATGTGGCGGTGGCGGACGCGGCCTACGCCAGCTTGCTGCGCGGCGCAGCGCTCAACCTGTCGAATATGGAAAACATGGAGTGGCGCGATGGCAATCCGTCCGCGCCGGCCATCAATTCGCGCCGGCAGCTTTGGTCGGTGGGCGGATTCCTCGGGATGGTGGTGCAGCAGGTGTTCGGCGTTGGCGTCGAGGCGGAGCGCTTGCGCGTGAACCCGTTCATCACTTCGCGCCTGCGCCGCGAATGGTTTGCGGGCAGCGATGCGATTGAGCTGTCCGGGCTTTCGCTTCACGGCAAGCGCTTGCATTTCAAGATCAAGCTGCCGGCTGCCGCGGCGGCTGACGGTTACTACTTGCCGATCGGCGCCAAGGTTAACGGCAAGGACACAAGCGGCTCCGTAGCCTGGAGCGAACTGGCGGACGATAACCTGATCGAGGTGGAAATGGGGCCGCTGCTACCTGGGCGGCAACAGATCACTGTCGCGGGCAGCGAAGAGGCTTCGACCGCACCGCCGGAACCTGCCCTCGCCGCTGGCCGCGCGAAGGCGACCTTCAGCATCGCGCCCGGCGTGGGAACGCGCGAGGAAGCGCGTTACAACGTGTATCGCGACGGCCAGCTGGTTGCCACCGGGGTGGCGGCAGGCGATTGGACGGACAGCGTGCCGCGGAAGGGAGCGTCGTGCTACGCGGTCGAAGCGATTTACCCCGCTTCCGGGACACGCAGCCATCACTCGCAGCCGCAATGCCTCGCGAGCGCCGCCGGGCAGGCGGGCGGCGACAACGGTGCGGCCGCAAAGATCAGCGTGCTGCAGGATGGCCGTTACCACGTCCAGCTGCGCTACGACAACCACGCTCACCGCATCAACCTCGGCATCACCAACGCCGTGCAGATGCTGCGACTGAGAGACGCGCAGGGCAAGGTTGCTGCAGAAGGCATTGTGCAGATGCCGCACAACGCCCCAGCCAACGGGCCCGCATGGTCCACGCCGCTGACGGCCGCCTTGAAGAAGGGCCGCTACAAGCTTGAGCTGCAGCCCTTCTACAATATGAGCGCCCTGCAAAGCAACGCCAGTTACGCCGATGCAGGTGGTGCGAGCGGCGCCCGCAACAGCGCGGACGTGCTGGGTGCACGCCTGCTGCCGGCAGCCGCAGCGGCCGCGCCGCCGAAGCACGGCACCCTGCAGCTGGTGGAGAAGTTCAAATCGCCCCAACTGGGCAACGAGCGTACGCTCCGCATCTACCTGCCGCCCAGCTATGGCAGCAACACCAGCCGCCGCTACCCCGTACTCTACATGCACGACGGCCAGAACCTGTTCGACGCAAAGACCGCCAGCTACGGCACCGAATGGAACGTCGACGAAGTGGTGGACCGCCTGGTACGGCAGGGCGAAATGGAGGAAGTGATCGTCGTCGGCATCGACAACACCAGCGATCGTTTTGCCGAATACACCGGCAGCAGCGATCCGCAATACGGCGGCGGCAAGCTCGATGCCTATGCGGCGTTCGTGGCGCAGACCGTCAAGCCCTGGATCGACCGGCAATACCGCACCAAGCCTGGCCGCGAGCACACGGCGGTAATGGGTTCGTCGCTGGGCGGCCTGGCCTCGATTGGAATCGCGCAGCGCTACCCCCAGCTGTTTTCGATGGCGGGCGGCGTGTCCAGCTCATTCTGGTGGAACGGGCAGGAAGCACTGAAGCATCCGCCGCAGCTGATGCCGGTCAGGTTCTATATCGATGCGGGAACAGTCAATGACGGCCTGGAGGAAAGTGAAGCGTTCCGCCAGGCCATGCTGAAGCAAGGCTACCGTGAAGGCCGCGACCTGTTGTTCCTGGCCGACCCGGGCGGACGCCATCATGAGCAATCCTGGGCCGGCCGCGTGCACGTGGCGCTGGCCTGGTTCTTCGGGCGGCAGCCCAAGTCGCCTTAAGTCGCCTTAAGTTGCCTTAGGCCGCAAGGACCCGCAGGCTCCGGTTTGCGGACAGTTGCATGCGCGCGGCGCCGCTACCGCTCTCGCGCAGCTTGAATACCGAGACCGCCTCCGACAGGCTGGCAGCCTGCTGCTGCAGGGCTTCGGCGGCCGCTGCCGCCTCCTCCACCAGCGCGGCGTTCTGCTGCGTCACGCTGTCCATCTGCGTGATGGCATCGCTGATCTGCTCGATGCCGTCGCGCTGCTCGCCGGTGGCAACGGCGATTTCGCCGATGATCGACGTCACGCGCCGCACGCTGTTGACCACCTCTTCCATGGTCACCCCGGCCTCGCCGACCAGGCGGCTGCCCGCCTCCACGCGCTCCACCGAGTCTCCGATCAGCTCCTTGATTTCCTTCGCCGCCGCAGCCGAACGATGCGCCAGGTTGCGCACTTCCCCGGCCACCACCGCAAAGCCGCGCCCCTGCTCGCCGGCGCGCGCCGCTTCCACCGCCGCATTCAGCGCCAGGATATTGGTCTGGAACGCGATGCCGTCGATCACGCCGATGATGTCGACGATCTTGCGCGACGATTCGTTGATCGCGCCCATGGTCTGCACCACTTCCGACACCGTGGCGCCGCCGCGCACCGCGACATGGGATGCCTCGTCGGCCAGCTTGCGTGCCTGCGTCGCGTTCTCGTTGTTCTGCCGCACTGTGCTGGTCAGTTCCGTCATGGAGGAAGCGGTTTCCTCCAGCGAGCTGGCTTGCTGCTCGGTGCGGGTCGACAGGTCCATGCTGCCATGCGCCACCTCGTTCGAGGCGCTGGCGATGGTTTCGGTGCCGGCGCGCACGCGGCTCACGATATCGGACAGGTTGCCGCTCATCTGCTTCAAGGCGCCCAGCAGCTCGCCTACCTCGTCCCGGGTTTTCACTTCGACGTCGCTGCTCAAGTCGCCGGCCGCCACCGTCTTGGCGATGTCGATCGCCTCGCCCAACGGACGCGTGATTCCCCGCACAATCCACCATACGATGGCGGCGCCGACCGCCGTCGTGATTGCCACCACCACCAATAAAGTGATGGCGGCGCTGCGCGCCGTCGCTTCCGCAGCGGCCGCCGCCTCGGTCGCGTTCTTCTTCGACTGGGCAGCGATGAAGTCGACGATTTCGTCGATCTTCTTGGTCGGGGGGCGGTCCATGCCGGCAACCGCCTTGTCGACGATCTTGTAGCTTTCGGGATTGGCCGAATCGAATTGCTTGAGTGCGGCCAGGTAATTCTTGCCCAGATCCTCATGCATCTTGATGGCTTCGTCGTCCAGGTTGGTTTGCAGCTTCAGCTTGGCGAACAGGCCGGTCAGTTTCTTCAGCTCGGCATTGGTGGCCTGCGAGCTCTTGACGAATGCAGCCGTATATTTTTCCAGCTGGGCCGGGTCATGGCCGCGGATCAGGATGTTTTTCCATTCCTGCACCTGGATCTTGAATTCGACCTGGGCGCTGCGCGCCGTATCGACCGCGTCGGTCAGGTCGAGCGAACGCTGCATGCTTTGGGCATTGTTGACCTTGATCGCGTTGATCGCGCTCCAGCCCTGGTAGCCGACCGTCAGCAGGGCCAGCATGAAGAAAGCGCCCAACAGGCCCAGGCGCACTCCGATCTTTAGATTGCCGAAGTTCATGATTAGTTTCCCCTAGGTAAAGGCGCTCTTATGCCTTCCGGACTGCAATTCTCATCATGCTCCCGAAAGTAACAAAAGCCAAGAAACCTGCACCAATTACAACCTAGCTGTGGCGCGGCGGGAACTCGATGCGGTAAAGGTCCGTTTCAGTCTCGGTGGCGAGCCGTTCGACATAGTGCATGCCAAGCTTTTTCAGCAGCTCCGACGAAGCGGTATTACCGGGCGAAACAATTCCCAGCAAGCGCGGCAGGCCGATCACGTCGCGGCCATAGGCCAATGCCGCCGACGCCGCTTCCCAGGCATAGCCCTGGCCCCAATAGGCCGGCAGGTAGGCATAGCCTATATCGGTATCGGGCAAGGTGTCGCGCTTGATCAAGCCGCACATGCCTATGGGCGCGCCATCTTCCTTGCGGTTGACCATCCACAGCGAATAGCCAAGCTGCGACTGCATCGCAATCGGCCCGGCCAGCAAGGCGGCGCGCGCGCCCTCCATGTCGCGTACGCCTTTGTCGCCGATATTGGCCAGGAAGGAAGGCTCGTTCACCAGGCGCAGGTAGAACGAAGCATCGTCAACAGTGAGGGGACGCAGGGTCAGTCGTTTGGTTTCGATCATTGTTCCGGCCAATCGTTAGGGTCGGCCAGGAACTTGTACATCACATACACGTCAACAAAACCGAGCTGCTGGTGCCGATAGGCGCGCGGCAGCGTGCCTATCACGGAAAAGCCGAGCCGCTTCCACAGCAGCACGGCGGAGACATTGGTGCTTACAACGTAATTGAACTGCATGGCGAGGTAGCCGTCGCGCCGCGCCTGTTCCAGGCAGTGGCGGCCCAGCATCTTGCCGATGCCCACGCCTTGCGCGGCGGGGCTGACCATGAAGGAAGCATTGGCCACGTGCGCACCGCGGTCAAGCTGGTTGGGCAGCAGGCGGTACATGCCGAGCAGGCGGCCCGTGTTCAACACCGCCACCCAGGTCTTGATGCCGCGCCCGAACCAGTAGGCATGGCAGTCGTCGCGGCTGGTATCGGCCGCAAAATAATAGGTATCACCGCTCGCAATCAACTCCTGGAATATGGTCCACATGGAGTCGAAGTCGGCCTCCTCGGCCGGCCGGATGGCAATGTCGTTCAAAGCTGCTCCCAACGCAGGAATGATGATGAATTTTCATCCATTTTCCCTGGTAAGTCCAGCCGGGTGCGCCAGGCGGAAATCGACCTGGGATGGACGACCGGGCAAGTCGAGGCGCGCCGATGCCGGCGGCGATTCGGCAACGATGCGGCCGCGCCGCAGCACCAGCAGGCGCGCCGCGCGCAGGCGGATCGCCTCCACGGTATCGGTCGCATCGAGCAGCACCAGGTCGGCGTGGCAGCCCGGCTGCAGGCCGTAGCCTTCGAGGCCGAGGATGGCTGCCGGCGTCTCGGTGACCGCCCTGTAGCAGGCGCGCATCGCCTCCTGCCCCGTCATTTGCGCCACGTGCAAGCCCATGTGGGCTACTTCGAGCATATCGCCCGAGCCCAGGCTGTACCAGGGGTCCAGCACGCAATCGTGGCCGAAGGCGACGGGTATGCCGTGCGCCAGCATCTCCGGCACGCGCGTCATGCCGCGCCGCTTGGGGTAGGTATCGTGGCGGCCCTGCAGGGTGATGTTGATGAGCGGGTTGGCGATCGCCGCCACGCCTGCTTCCCTGATCAAGGGCAGCAGCTTGCTCACGTAATAGTTGTCCATCGAATGCATGGACGTCAGGTGCGAGCCGGCCACGCGGCCGTGCAGGCCAAGGCGCTGGGTGTGGAAGGCCAGGGTCTCGATATGGCGCGACAGCGGGTCGTCCGACTCATCGCAATGCATGTCGACGCGCAGGCCTTTGTCGGCTGCGAACTCGCACAGGATGCGCACCGACTCGGCGCCCTCCGCCATGGTGCGTTCGAAATGCGGGATGCCGCCCACGACGTCAACGCCAAGGGCGATGGCCCGCTTCAGGTTTTCCAGCGCGCCCTGGCTGCGCAGCACGCCGTCCTGCGGAAAGGCCACCAGTTGCAAGTCGAGGTAAGGCGCGACGCGGCGCTTCACTTCGAGGAGCGCCTCCACCGCGAGCAAGCGCTCATCGCAGACGTCGACATGGCTGCGGATGGCGAGCAGGCCGCGCGCCACGGCCCAGTCGCAGTATTGCAGGGCGCGTTCGACCAGGGCTTCCTGCGTCAGCTGGGGTTTGAGTTCGCCCCACAAGGCAATGCCCTCGAGCAGGGTGCCGGACTGGTTCACGCGCGGCAGGCCGTAGCTGAGGGTGGCATCCATGTGGAAGTGCGCATCGACAAAAGGCGGACTGACGAGCCTGCCCGCGGCATCGATTTCACGCACTCCTTTTGCTTGCAAAGCAGGAGCGACATCGGCGATACGGCCATGCTCGATTGCCAGGTCGATGCCCCGGCGGCCGTCCGGCAGGGTGGCGTTGCGGATAACAAGGTCCATCGAAAGCTCCACTGGTGGGCGATGGCCGATTGTAGGCAAGGCGCGCAGGGCAAGCAATGTTGCAGCGCATTACTTTTAGTTCGAAAGCCGGCAAAAATGTCTTTCCAATACAATATTTCGCCGCTAGAATTGGTTTATTGCAGCGCACCATTTCCCATCGATCCAGGAGAAAATATGTTTTCGAATCCCGAGCAATTTTCCGCAGCCACCAAGTCGCAGCTGGAAGCGCAGCTGAAAATCCTCAACAACTTCGCCGCCACCGCTTTCGAAGGCGTGCAAAAGGTAATCGCCCTGAACCTGAGCACCACCAAGGCCAACGTCGAAAAGAGTTCCGCCGCTGCGCGCGAACTGCTGGAAGCGAAAGATCCGCAAGACTTCTTCGCCAAGAGCTCCGCCCGCGTACCGAACTTCGACGGCCTGTTCGCCTACAACCGCGAACTGTTCAGCATTGCCAGCAAAACGCAGGCCGAACTGTTCCAGGCCGCGCAAGAGCAGCTGAAAGAAGCCGGCAAGCAAGTTGTCAAAGTGCCGAAGCTGGCCTCCCCGATCGCAGCGCCGGCACCGGCACCTGCTCCAGCCCCGGCCCCTGTACCGAAGGCCCCAAAAACCGAAGCCAAGCCTGCCGCCAAAGCCGAAGCCAAGGTCGAAGCCAAGCCGGAGGCAGTGGAAGCCAAGGCAGAAGTGAAAAGCGAAGCCAAGGCCGCCAAGCCAGCCGCCAGCTTCCCCGACCCGAAAGCCCCCGCCGCCAACGGCGCCAAGGCGCACAAGTAATTTAAAAGTCGGGGTCACAAGGGGCCGCAAAAAAGGGGACGTACCCCTTTTTTGCGGCCCGGCGAAAAATTCTGCCCTGAGGTATCCTTGCAGGCTCTTGGCAGCATTTTTCTACTAAGCATATGAGTTTATCGCGCCTGATCGGTGGCTTTGTCCGCAGCCATTGGCGTTCCTATGCGGCGGCCGGCGCGATGCTGGCCGGCGTTGCAGTCATCGGCATCTGCATTCCGCGCCAGATCGGCTATATGGTCGATGGCCTGGCGGCGGGCAGGCTCGGGCGCGAGGCGCTGTGGCAGGCCATCGGTTTGCTGCTCTTGCTGGGCGTGGCGAACTATGGCTTGCGCGTGGCGTGGCGCATGAAGCTGTTTGCGGCGGCTTACCAGCTGGGCGTGGAGTTGCGCACGCGCTTTTACCGGCGCCTGTCGCTGCAAGGTCCCCAATTCTTCCAGAAGCAGCGTACCGGCGACCTGATGGCGCTGGCGACCAACGACATCGACGCCATCGAAATGGCGGCCGGCGAGGCGATGCTGGCCGGCTTCGACGGCTCGCTGACCCTGCTGCTGGTACTGGGCATGATGCTGGTCGGCGTCGATTGGCGTCTTGCGCTGTTCGCGCTGATTCCTTTTCCGCTCATGGCCTGGGCCTTCTGGCGCATTTCTTCGCATATCCACACCGCGTCCGCCGATTCGCTGAAGCGTTTCAGCGCGCTCAACGATCATGTGCAGGAGACGCTTTCCGGCGTGCGCACCTTGCGTGCGCTGGGACTGGAGCAGCGCAGCAGCACGCGTTTCGGCGAACTGGCCGGGGCGGCTGCGGATTCGGCGCTGGCGGCGCAGCGTTGGGAGGCGGCGTATGAGCCGGCCGTCGGCTTGACGCTGACCGCCGCTACCGGCCTGTCCCTGGGCCTGGGCGGCTTCCTGGTGTGGCGCGGCGAATTGACCATCGGCGAGCTGACTTCCTTCAGCATGTACCTTGGCCAGTTGATCTGGCCCATGTTCGCTGCCGGCTGGGTGCTGTCGCTGATCGAGCGAGGGCGCGCGGCTTACGCGCGCTTGCAGCCGATGCTCGATGCGCCGCTCTCCATCGAGGACCACGGTACGCTGCCGGCAGTGGCGCCCGGCGACCTGGTGCTGCGCGGCGTGGGCTTTTCCTATCCGGGACAGCAGGAAGCGGCGCTGTCGGATATCTCCCTGTCCCTGAAGCCGGGCCAGACCCTGGGCCTGGTCGGCCCCACCGGTTCCGGCAAATCGACACTGCTGCGCGTGCTGCTGCGCCAGGTCACGCCGACGCAAGGCAGCGTGCAGTGGAGCGGCCACGCGCTCGAGCAGTACACCCTGCAGGCGCTGCGGGCCGCGATCAGCTGGGTGCCACAGGAGTCCTTCCTGTTTTCGGCGTCGATTGCCGACAATATCGCGCTGGCCCGTCCCGGCGCCACCCGCGCGGACGTTGAGCGGGCGGCCAACCTGGCGGCGATCCATGACGATATCCTGCTGTTCCCGCACAAGTACGAAACCGAGGTGGGCGAGAAAGGCATCACCCTGTCGGGCGGCCAGCGCCAGCGCGTGGCGATTGCGCGCGCCCTGCTCTCGGATAACGACCTGCTGCTGCTGGACGATGCGCTGTCGGCCGTCGATACCGGCACCGAAACCGCCATCCTCGAACACCTGGAAGAACTGCGCCGCGCCCACGCCACGCGCAGCGCCATCATCGCCAGCCACCGCCTGAGCACCGTGGTGGATGCGGACCAGATCGTGGTATTGCACCACGGCCGCATCAGCGAGTCCGGCACGCATGAAGAACTGCTTGCGCTGAACGGCTGGTACGCCAGCCAATGGCGCTACCAACAATTGGAGGCCAGCCTTGACGCAGCCTGAACATCCAGGCAACCGCGCCCGGACGCGCCAGGCGATCGGCTTGCTGCGCCAGGCGTCCGGCCCCGACCTGCACCACCTGGGCTGGGCCGTGCTGTGGCTCGCCTTCGCCGCCGGCATGGAGGTGCTGGGCCCGTTGCTGGGCAAGCGCCTGATCGACGAGCACCTGCTGCCGCGCCACCTGGACTGGACCCGCATGGCGCTGCTGCTGGGCGGCGTGCTGGTCACCGGCTGGATTGCGACCTGGGTGCGCTACCTGCAGCTGGTGCGCCTGTCCGGCGTGGCGATGCGATCGGTGCAGCGCCTGCGCGAGCGGGTCTATGGCCACGTGCTGCGGCTTCCCATGGCATTCTTCGACCGCGCCATCACCGGCCAGCTGGTGTCGCGCGTCACCAACGACACCGAGGCGGTGAAGGGCTTGTACATCCAGGTCCTGTTCGTGATCCTGGACAGCAGCATTGTGCTGGTCGGCACGGTCTCCGCCATGGCCTGGCTGGACTGGCGCCTGATGACCATCGTGGTGGCGCTGCTGCCCTTCGTGCTGGTGATCGTGTGGGCCTACCAGCGCCTGAGCGCACCGGCCGTGACGCGCGCGCGCCAGCTGCGCAGCGACATCAACGCACAGATCGCGGAATCGATCGGCGGCATGGCGGTGCTGCAGGCAAACAATGCCGAGGAGCGCTTCGGCCAGCGCTTCGCCGCGACCAATGCGGAGCACTATACGCAGCGCCTGGCCGAAATCCGCGCCAATGCCTGGCTGCTGCGCCCCGCGCTGGACATGCTCAACATCCTGCTGCTGGCGTCCGTGATCTTCATGTTCGGCCAGCGCGACATGAGCGCGGCGGAAGTGGGCGTGCTGTATGCCTTCATCAACTACATCGCGCGCGTGATCGAGCCGCTGATCCAGATCACCATGCAATTCAGCCAGCTGCAGCAATCGGTGGTCGCCACCTCGCGCGTGGCGACCCTGCTGGGCGAACCGAGCTCGCCGGAGCACCGCGGCGGCTCCGCCGCGCACGCGCGCCACGCGGCCAACGACGAGGGCGCGCCGGCCATCGAAATCCAGTCGCTGGACTTCGAATACATTGCAGGCCAGCGCGTGCTGCACCAGCTCTCGCTCGACATCCCGCAAGGCGCCTTCTTCGGCATCGTCGGCCATACCGGCAGCGGCAAATCGACCCTGCTCTCGCTGCTGCTGCGCTACTACCCTGCCCCGCACGGCAGCATCCGCATGAACGGCATGCTGCTGGACGAAATCGACAACGAACAGTTCCGCGCCGAGGTCGGGCTGGTGCCGCAAGACCCCTTCCTGCTTGCCGCTTCGGCGCGCGAGAACATCGACATGGGCCGCGGCTTGCCGCAGCAGGAAATCGAAGCGGCGGCGCGCGCAGCGCATTGCCACGACTTCATCATGGCGATGGAGGACGGCTACCAGACCGTATTGGGCGAAGGCGGCTCGCGCCTGTCCTCCGGCCAGAAGCAGCTGATCGCGATTGCCCGCGCGCTGGCCGGCAAGCCGCGCATCCTGCTGCTGGACGAAGCCACCTCGCGCATCGATTCGCACACCGAACAGATCGTGCAGGTCGCGCTGAACGAATTGCGCGGCCAGGTCACCATCATCGCCATCGCGCACCGCCTGTCCACCATCCGTGAAGCGGACCGCATCGTCGTGCTCAATCACGGCCGCATCGTGGAACAGGGCGCGCACGAAGAGCTGATGCAGATCGATAACGGCCTGTACCAGCGCCTCTACCTGCTGCAGCAGCTCGCCGCCTGATTGCCCGCCTCAGGCGCGGCGCCAGCCGCTATGGGCAAGGCCTGCCGCCCACAGCAGCACGCCGGCCAGCGCCCACGCCGCGGCGCTGGCGCCGGTGGCGGCGCCGTTGAAACCTACCATGTCCAGCATGGGCATCCTCGGCGAATTGATCGCGATATACCAGGTGAACAGGAACAGGGCGAGGAAGAGCCGCGTGCCGCGCGTCAGGGCCCCAAGCAGGCTGGCGGCCGATGCCACGGCCAATGCGCCGCCCACGGCCGCCGCCCCACGCACCGGGGATTCGGCCGACCAGCGCAGCGCGACGACCCCCAGCGGCAGGGCCAGCACCAATCCGGCCGCCCAGTGCCGCAGGTAACGCCGCGCGGCGCCGCCGGGCAGCACCCCCGTCATCGCATCCGCACCGTTCTGCCAGTCGCGCGGCGCGATGCCGCAAACCACCACTCCCCAAGCCGCAACGCCCAGCGTCATGACGCCGGGCAGCAGCTGGCTTTGCGCGAAGGCGGCGCCGGCGGCGGTGGCAAACAGCGCCAGCGCGGCCACCGGCGACATCGACAGCACCAGCGCCACTTCGGCCAGCACCTCGCCGGCGAAACCCGGCACGCGCATTGCCAGTGCCGGCAGCGGACGCACCAGCCAGCCGACGGGCCGCAGCAGGCGGTCCGCCAGCGCCAGCAGTCGACTGCCGCGTGCCGAGCGGGCGCGCACACGGTCCGGCGAATAGCGGTGGAAGAACAGCGCCGCCGGAGCCAGCGGCAGCAACGACAGCAGCAGCGTCGCCGCGCGGATCGACCAGGCGCGCAGCGTCCACAAAGAATCGGGTATCGTCATCGGCGCCATCGCCGGGTCGAAGCCGTTCCTGCCCAGTGTGAAATACGTGGTGGCGAAATGCTCCCGCAGCGTGGCGACGGCCACCGACAGGCCGGAAAAATCGAAGAACAGCGGCCACATGACGTCCGCCTTCACAGTCACCCCTACCAGCGAGCCGAATTGCAGGCACCAGAGGAAAAAGAACAGCACGTCGCCGCGCTTGCCCACCAGCGCTCCGATATTGTCGAACAGGACGGCGCAGGCCGCGCTGTAGCTGACCAGAGGCAGCAGGATCAGCACATAGGTCTTCAGGTAAACCGCCAGCTGGATCGGCCCCTCGCCGCGCAGGGCGTGCAGCGCCAGCGTGGATCCGAGGTAGGCCAGCACGAACAGCAGCAGGTATGCCACGCCGCCCAGCCAGCGGCCGCACGCCAGCAAGGCGTTGCCGGCCCCGGTAGCGCCGATCACGGCGCCCATGCCGCTTTGCAGGTCGTCCGCCACGCGGCCCCGCAGCAGGTAAAAGCCGCCCAAGCCAAGCAGCATGGCGGCGATGTGCGCGCTGCCGAAGGCCAGCGCCTGGCTGGTGTAGAGCACGCGCTTCTTGTCGATGACCATCATCGTGACGCCGTCGGCCGGGTCGGCAATCGCCAGCCAGCACAGGGCCACCACCGCCAGCAGGGCCGCCAGCGTGGACAGGCGCCGCAGCCGCAGCCTCACTTCGTTGAGCGCGATCACGCGCAGCGCGAAGATGTTCATGCCGCCTCCGCCACCGGGTCGGTCATTGCATAGCGTTGCGCCATCAAGGCTTCTTCCAATGTCGGTTCCACCGCATGCGCCCCGGCCAGCGGCTGGCCCGGATGCGCCACCCGCAATTGCACTTGAGCGCCTTGGCGCTGCGCCTGCAGCACGTGCAGGCGGCTGCGCAGGGCATCGTATTCGGCGGCCTCGACGCTGGCCTGCCACACCTGGCCTCGGGCGCGCTGCAGGATGGCCTCCGGCGTCTCCAGCGCCAGCAGGCGGCCCTTGCGCATGATGGCCAGCTGGCCGGCGATGCTCTCCACGTCAGGCACGATGTGGGTGGAAACGATCACCAGCTTGCCGAAGCCAAGCTCGGACAGCAGGCGGCGAAAGCGCAGCCGCTCCTCCGGATCAAGTCCGGCGGTCGGCTCGTCCACGATCAGGATATCGGGATCGTTCAGCAGCGCCTGCGCGATGCCCAGCCGGCGCCGCATGCCGCCCGAGAACGATGCCGCCGGACGCCGCGCGTGTTCGGCCAGGTTCACCATTTCCAGCAAGTGGCGGATGCGGGCCGGGTCGCGCACCCCTTTCAGCGCAGCGAAATACTGCATGCATTCGAGCGCCGTCAGGTTCGGATAAACGCCGAACTCCTGCGGCAGGAAACCAAGGCGGCGCCGCATCGCATCGGGATTGCGGACTATGTCCACGCCATCGAACAGGATGGAACCGGCGCTGGGGCGGGCCAGCGTGGCCACCAGCTGCATCAGCGTGGTCTTGCCGGCGCCGTTATGACCGACCAGCCCGACCACGCCGGTACCGAGTTGCAATGACACGCCGTCGACAGCTTTCAGGTCGCGGAATGCCTTGCTTACATTGCGCAATTCCAACATATTGTTTTCACCTCAAGATTGACATGGCAGGACTGTATCCGGGCGTGCCGCGCCGCGCGGCCGCCATGCGACGAACGGTCGAATTGTCGGGATAGGCGGAAATGCAAGTAGTTACACTAGTAGAAATTCCACTTGCATTTTCCCCACACTTGGGGCCTCTAACATGCAAATAGTGAGTCACAGCGCGGCTTTCCGGCTTGCAACAGGCATATAATGAACCGCACACGCTGCTCCCGCGACCCACAAGGACCCAAGTTGCCAGGCTTTCCGGTTTCGACCATTTCCAAGCGCCTCCGATCGTTGGTTGGCGCCTGCCTGCTTGCGCCGCTCCTTGCGCTGGCCCAGTCCCCGCTGGACCGGGAAATTGCCCAGATCCGCGAGCTGGTACGCTTCGTCCCGGAAAAGGCCCTGCTCCAGCTGCAGCAGATGGAGCCTGCAGCTCGTTCCGCTTCTCCCCTGACCCGCGCCGAATTCCTGGCCCAGCTCAGCCTGGCCCAGCGCAGCCTGGGGCGGCACGACGTCGCACTGGCCCTTGCCGAAGAGCTGTACGACTTCGGCAAGAAACAGGACAACAGGGTCATCATCGCCAAGGGCCTGCTGATCAAGGCTTACGTTCGATCGGCGATGAACGAACGCCAGCTGTCGCACGACCTGGCGCTGGAGGCGGAAAAGCTGGCCAATGCCACCGACGACATGGTGTTGCGCGTACAGGCCACGATCACTGCCGGCCAAAGCTATGCGGAACAGGGCAACTACCCGGTGGCGCTGGCGCGCCTGCAGTCGGCGGTGGAAATGGCGCACCAGGTGGAAGACGACAAGCTGCCGCTGGCGAGCGCGCTCAATGCCCTGACCGTGCATTACACGCAGATGCGCGAATTCGACAAGGCGTGGGAAACCCTGGGCGAAACGTTTGAAGTCACCGAGACCCTGAATTCCCCCGGCCGCATGGCAATGGCCAACAATTCCGAGTACGGCCTGGCGGTCGATACCCACCAATACAAGCGCGGCGTGCGCGCCCTGCTGGCCAACCTGGAACTGACGCGCAAGCTGGGCGCCAAGCGCATGCTGGCGACCACGCTGGTGAACCTGTCCGACGTCAACCTCAAACTGCACGACTACCCTACTGCACTGCGCTATGCGCTGGAAGGCTCGGTAGCCGCACGCGAAACGAGCGACGAAGCCAACGAGGCGACGGCGCTGGTCAATGCCGGCCAGGCCTATATGGGAACCAACAGGGTCGCCCAAGGCAAGAAGTCCTTCGCCGCGGGCATGGCCTATTTCGAAAAAATCGGCGACAAGCCTTCGCTGCAGGCGCTGCTGACCGAGTACGGCGAAGCGCTGGAACGGGTGGGCGACTACCAGGGCGCGGTCGAGGCCTATCACCGCGAGCGCCAGATCTCGAACGAGCTGTTCGAATCGCAGCGCAAGAAAGCCGTGTGGGAGCTGCAGGAAAAGTACGACACCGAAAAGAAGAAGCGCCAGATCGAACAGCTGTCGCACGAGAACGAAGCCAAGGGTGCGGAGCTGACCGCGCGCCGCCTGCAGCAGCGCATCTGGTGGCTGCTGGCGGTGGTGTTTGCGCTGGCCGCCGTCATCGTCGGCCTGCTCTACCGCAAGGTGCGCCAGGCCAATGCCCAGCTGGAGGTAAAGAACCTGGAGCTGAAGGCGCAAAGCTCGCTCGACCCGCTCACCTCACTGTACAACCGGCGCCACTTCCAGGAATACATGCGCACGCATAACCAGGTGGAACGGCGCGGCGCCAATGGCGAAGACATCGTGGGCGCCCTGTTCCTGCTGGACGTGGACCATTTCAAGCATGTCAACGACACTTACGGCCACGCGGCCGGCGATGCGGTGCTGAAGATGATCGCGGAAAGCCTGCGCATTGCGCTGCGCGAGACCGACATGATCGTGCGCTGGGGCGGCGAGGAATTCCTGGCCTTCCTGCCGGCCATCCCGCGCAACGGCGTGGACGAAATCGCGCGCCGCATCCTGAGCTGCGTGTCTTCGCAGCCGGTGCCGTTCCAGGACCACATGATCCATGTGAACGTATCGGTGGGCTTTGCACCGTTCCCGCTGGCCCCGGGCGGTGCGCCGCTGCCTTGGGAGCGCGCGGTCAACCTGGTCGACATGGCGCTCTACCTGGCCAAGGCCCATGGCCGCAACCGCGCCTATGGCGTGCGCGGTTTTGCCAATTTCGAGCAGACCTCGATGGAAGCCATCGAACAGAACCTGGAACAGGCGTGGCGCGCCGGCTATGTCGACCTGACCCTGGTGCTGGGCGGCGCGCCGGAGGAGCCGCCGCCGTCCAATGTCGTGCCGCTCAAGTCCAAGTCAGGCAACTAATTCTTTTCCTTGCGCGCCTCGCGCGCCGACTCCTGCATTTCCTTGCCCGCCTGCTCGACTTTTTCGCCGAGCTTTTCGGTCGCCTTGTTCAGCTTTTCACCGGCCTGCTGGGCCGCCTGGTCCAGCTTTTCGCCAGCCTGGTCCAGCTTCTTGCCGGCCTGGCTGGCGGCCTTGTCGATCTCGCGGCCGGCCTGCTCGGCGGGGCCGATATGCTTGTCGTCCGGCTTCTGGCAGCCGCCCAGCGCGGCCAGCGAAACCACCGCGCACAGTGTTGCAATCATGGTTTTCATGACGTCTCCTTTCCTTCCAGCATACCGAAAATGTTACGCTAGAATACTCCAATGGACGCGCACATTCCCATCCTTAAGCGGGCGGGCATGGTGCTTGTGGTGCTGGGCGCCTGCGACCTGCTGGCCATCCGGTCCGGCCTTTTCCTGCTCGGCGCAGCAGCCGGTATCGGCTTGCTGTTCGGCAGCCTGCAGATGGCGGCCATGGTGCGCTGGGCGGCCGCCTTCGGCCTGTGCGCGCTCGGCGTGATGATGCTGGCCTGGCCCCTGATGCAACCGGTCGACCTGACCCTGACCCAGCTCAAGCTGCAGCCGCGCATCCTGCCCTCCCTGGTCACCAGTGGCACCTGGCTGGTGCTGCTGCACTGGCTGTACCGCACGCTCGGCGCCCCGGCCGTGCTGGCCGCGCGGCGCGCCGCCGGCCACAAGCCGCGCCATATGGGCCTGGCCGCCGCCAGCGGCGCTGCCCTGTCTTTGCTGCTGTGCGTCATGCTGTCGCTGCTGTTGCACGGCGAGGCTGCGGAGAGGGCCAGGCTGGCCGCCGAGCGCCAGTTCGGCCCCGACTACCGCTATCACGTGGCCGCGCTGAAAGTGTCCGGTTCGGGCAAAGGCAAAATGGTCGAGGGCCTGGTCACGGCCTGGAACGGCAACGAGATCCGCAGCATCCCCGTCGCGTGGCAGGAGGACGCTAGCGACGGCCGATAAGGAAAGCGCCCACCAGAGCGGCGATGCCGAACACCAGCAGGGTGCTGGAGAAAGCCAGGTTCAGGAATTTCGAAAGGTTCAGCACGCCGAGCATGGCGGCGCCGAGGAAAGCGATGCCGAAGAACAGCAGCCAGCCGGCGGTGTCGGCGGCGGCCAGCTCACTGCCGCGCGCCCGGGCATGGCGCATGAAGGCGCGCCGGATAACGTTGGATGCCAACAACATTACCAGGAATACGCCCGCTGCAACTAAATGGCTGACTTGCATCTGCCCTCCGCGCGGCCCGCAGAACGGCTTCGGGCCCTAAGGCAGATGGTAGCACCGCAGCTTAATCGGCGACGATTTTTTTCGGCGGCGGCGGTGGAGCAAAGGCGACCGTATCGCCTTCCGGCGCGGAATCCATGGCATCGGACTGCTCCAGCCAGCGGTCAAGGCTGGCACGGCGGCGGATCGTGATGCCCTTGTTGCTGATGTAGCCAATCTGCTCGAAGTTATCGAGCTTGCACACCATCTTCGAGGTGGTAGGCAGGTTGTCGCGCAGGCGGTCGTAGGCCTTGCGCGCTTTCTGTTCCCATTTGGCCAGGGTTGGCTCGTTGAAGCGGTTGCTTTCGTAATAGATGGTCAAGGTGTGGTCGTGGTTGCCGAAACCGACCACCGCCGCCCCTTTGCGGATGGCGCTCAGCACGTCTTCCTTGATATTGGCGGTAGGGACGAAAACTGCCGCGCGGCTGTCCGTTTCATCGGGCCGCTGCAGCGGCAAGTCCTGGCCAAACTGAACACCCATTGGAATGTTTCCTCCCAGCTATATTCATCCGATTCTACCTCGGCCCTCTGCGCGGTACAAGCGCCGCCACGCCGTATAATGCGCAAGCCTTATCCTCTTTATAGCCTGACAATGACTGCTTTTCCACCTGCCGCCTGGGATGCGGCAGCGCGCAATGTACGCGACCTGCTGGACCATGCCATCGAATACGCCCCGCCACAGCAGGCTTTGGTGGTGTTCGACCTGCGCTCGCCGCTGGCCGAAGTGCTGGCCGCGGCCTACCGCGCGGCGCTGCCGTCGGGCCGTTTCGTCGACTTCGGCACGGTGCAGCCCGACCAGGTGCTTGCGGCTTTCGAGCAACTGCAAGCGGGCGACCTGGTGGTGCTGGTGCAGACGACCAGCTTCCGCCTGAACGAATACCGCATCCGGATGGAGCTGTTCAAGCGCGGCCTGAAGGTGATCGAACACATGCACCTGTCGCGCATGCCGGGCGAACAAGGCCTGGTGTATATCGATGCGCTGGCCTACGACCCGGCCTATTACCGCGGCGTGGGCCACGCGCTGAAAGCGCGCATCGACCGCGCGCAATCGGGCGTGGTCGAGAGCGGCGGCGAGCGGCTGGTATTCGCCTCGCCGTTCGAGGAAGCCAAGCTGAATATCGGCGACTACGGCGCGATGAAGAACGTCGGCGGCCTGTTCCCGATCGGCGAAGTGTTCACCGAGGCGCAGGACCTGGAGGCGGTCAGCGGCCGCGCCAAGGTCTTCGTGTTCGGCGATACGACCTTCCACGTCAACCGCCCCGCCACCCCGATCACCATGGTCGTGGAAAAGGGCCGCGTGGTCGGCGCCGAAAACAGCACGCCGGAATTCGACAATATGCTGGCGATCATCCGCGCGCACGAAGGCGAAGTATGGGTGCGCGAGCTGGGCTTCGGCATGAACCGGGCTTTCTCGCGCGAGCGCACGGTGGACGATATCGGCACCTACGAGCGCATGTGCGGCATCCACCTCTCGCTGGGCGCCAAGCACGGCCAGTACCAGAAACCGCAGTTCAAGCGCAAGGACGCACGCTTCCATGTCGACGTGTTCGTGCAAACCGACGCGGTCTTCCTGGACGGCGACCAGGTCTACCGCGACGGACATTGGACTGCGCCTACTGCGTGACAATTGGGCCGGAGAGCGTTCCCAGGAAGGCAGCCAGGTCTTTCAAGTCCTGTGCGCCCAGTTCCAGCCGTTCCAGCTCGGACTTCCCTATCTTTGCCGCCGGTGCAGCACGGTAATGCGCGACCACCCCGTCCAGGTTCGGGATTTGACCGGCATGCATGTACGGCGGGCGCAGGGCAACGTTGCGCAGGCTTGGCGTTTTGTAGGCGCCGTCGAGCGTCGGGCCATCCGCCGCCAGGAAGCGCAGTTCGCCGCACTGCTCCGGCGCAGCATCGCTGAAGCGCCCGAGGCAATTGAATTCATCCGCCAGCAACTTTGCCACGCCAGTGCGGCGTCCCAGCACCTGCGGCATGGGGCCATGCGGCGCGATGCCCGTGTTGTGGAAGTGCTGGTCCGTCAGCTGGGGGCCGTTATGGCAGGTGACGCAGCGTCCGGCGCCAATGAAGATCCGCAGCCCGTTTCTTTCCGATGGCGTCAGCAGCTGCTCCGCCCTGCCATCGTTCGCCAGGAGGCCCTCGATATAGCGGTCGAGCTTCGATTCCCCAAACCGCACGGTTCTTTCGTAGGCGGCGATGGCCTTGCCGATGTTTGCCAGCACGCGCGATATCTGCTCTTGCTTGTCCTTGTCGATCGCCTGCCATGCGGCCTGCTGCGACGGCGTGCCGAGCGGACTTGCATCGGACGGCAGTTGCGACATGTCGGGCAAGGCGCCGAACACTGCTTCGTATTCGCCGCGATAATGCTGCGCGATTGCGCGGGCATAGGCCAGGCGGTTGCCGCCATGTTCCGCCGGGTCTTCGAGCGGCCCGATGGCTTGCGCCCACAGGCTATCCTTCCTGCCGTCCCAGAACAGGAAGGGGCTATGCGCGGCGCCGGCGACCGGCATGGTGCGCCGGATACCGGTCCCGACTCCCTGTCCTACCGGCCGGCCATCCTGGAACTGCCGCAAGGGGTCGTGGCAACTGGCACAGGAGACTTTTCCGTTGGCGCTCATCCTCGCGTCGAAGAACAGTTGCTTGCCCAATGCGGCTGCCTGCGGCAACGCCTCGACGCGGTTGGATGGGTCCGGATCGGGCGCCGGCAGTTGGCTCAGGCGCAACGTGGCAAGGATTGCCAGCTCCTCTTTGCTCCAGCCGTGCAGGGTAAATGTTGCCGCCGCCGCGATGCCGACGAGCAGCGACGCAACAAGAGCGAATACGGCGCGCTTCACGGCAAGACCAGGTTGAAGGTGACCTGATCGATGCCCTGCGCGCCTTCGATCTTCAGCTTGAGCTCCCACCAGCCGGACATGCTGAATTTGACGCCCTCGACCAGGTAGCGCCCATCGCCCAGCTCCCTGGTCATGCGCGGCTGGGTAGGCAGGCCATGGTGGTGTTGCGGCATGCCGCCATCGACCAGGATCTTCGCACGGGTCAGCGGCTGGCCCGAAGCCTGCTTTACGCTAACTTCCCAGGAATGCATCTTGCCGATCACGACCGGCTCCGCTACTGGCTTGATGCCCACCTGGTAGAGCTGTTGACCGGTGCCGCGCTCACGCGCGACATCGAGGCCTGCGGGCGGCGTCATGCAGCCGCCCAGGCCCAGCATGGATAGGAGAATTAAACCAATCAACAATGTTCGAAACATAATGCCCTCGTCCTCAAAATAAATGCGTGCCTTCACGCTGATGAGGACTTTGGACCTTTCCACGATGGGAAAGTCAAGCGGTAGTCAGAGCCTTGCCGTTCCAGTTTGTGACCCCGCGCAGGAGCCATTCGGCGGGGCCGTAGGTGTGGCGTTTGAGCCACCAGGCGCTGAGGGCCATTTGCGTGAAGAAGATCGCCGGCACCAGGGCGAAGACGGCGACCGGCGGCAGCTTGTCGCACAGGCGCAGGCCATAACCCGTGAAAAGGAGGGACATCACCATGGACTGCAGCAGGTAATTGCTCAGGGCGATCCTGCCCATCGGCGCCAACGCCGCCAGCAGGCGCGGGCCGACGCGGCTGTCGAACAGCAGCAGCATGCCGGCCACGTAGGACGCCGTCATGAACGGTGCGGTGAGGTAACCGACAGACATGGCGAACATCACCACGGCGCCGCCGGGCGGGAATTCGGACGAAGCTGCGTACAGGACGGCGCCTGCCAGTCCCACCGGCAGGCCAACCTTCAGCACGCGCGGCAGCAGGTGGCGGAAGGCGTCCACTTTGGCAAACAGTTGGCTGCGCCCCGCCGCCAGGCCAAGCAGGAACATCGCCAGCGCGCTCGGGCCCTGGCCAAGCAGCAGCAGTCCCACAGTCGAGGGGAACTCTCCCGAAATATACGCTTGCGTCGCGTGTGCGCCGCCGTGGAAAGCGGCCAGCCTGGCCAGCGCAGGCGCGCTGTCGGGCGGGCCATCAAGGCCGGCCAGCAGGACCCACACGCCGAGCGCGGCGAATACCATAGCGGCAAACACCAGCAAGGCCATCGCACAGCGCAGCGCCTGGCGCTGCGTGCCGGCCCACGCGATCAGCACGAAGCTGAGAAGGCCGTACAGATGCAGGATGTCGCCGTAAAACAGGAAAAAGCCGTGCAAGGCACCCAGCGACAGAAGGCCGGCTGCCCGGCGCAGCATGCGGGGACGGAAGGCGGCGCCGGCACGCTCGGCCGCCGCCATCTGCAAGGTGAAGCTGTAGCCGAACAGGAAGGAAAACAGCAGGTAGAACTTGGTCTCGAACAGCAGCGCTTCCACGAAGCGCACCGCATGATCCAGGGCGCCCAGATACTGCGGGTTCTTCATGCCGGAGGCGAAATAAGGATCGGCAAACGACCAGATGTTGACCGAGAGGATGCCGAACAGCGCAAAGCCGCGCAAGGCGTCGACGTTCTGTAGGCGGCTCATGCCACGCCCGCTTCGGACAAGGCCTTGTCCCACGGCGGCGCCGGCTGGTACTCGGCCACCAGGAAGTCGATCAGCGCCCTCACCTTCGGCGAAAGCTGGCGGGTCGCGGGGTACAAGGCGCTCAGGTAATTCAAGGGCAACTCCCAATCGGTCAGAACGGGCACCAGGCGGCCTTCGATGATGTCGCGCCAGGCGAGGAAAGTCGTAGTGTAGACAATGCCGAGCCCGCGCAGCGCCGCGTGCTGCAGCACCATGCCGTTATTGGCGGTGAACGCTGGCGCGACCCGCACCGTGGACTGTTCCTCGCCGCGTGCGAAATGCCACGCGATGCCGCCGGTCAGGTGGCTGAAGTGCAGGCACTGGTGGCGGTGCAGGTCTTCCGGCAGCTCCGGCCGCCCGGCCCGCGCCAGGTAGGCGGGAGATGCGCACAGCACGCCGCGGCAAGGCGCCAGCGGCCGGATGGCCAGGGCGCGGCTGTCAGGAATGCCGCCGACCCGGATGGTCAGGTCGAAGCCATGCTCGATCGGGTCGAGCAGCGCGTCGTCCACATGCAGCAGCGGCGACAACTGGGGATGCGGCAGGCTGAAGCGGGCCACCGCGTCGGCCAGCCATTCGCTGCCGAAACTGGACGGCGCCTGTATGCGCAGCGGGCCTGCCAGCTCGATGCCGGCATGCGTCACCACACGCGCGGCTTCCTGCGCCTGCAGCACGGCCAGCGCGCAAGGCTCGAGGTAGGCCTGGCCGACATCGGTCAGGCTCACGTCGCGGGTGGAGCGGTGCAGCAGGCGGGCGTTCAAGCGCTGTTCCAGCGCAATCACGTGCTTGCTCACCATGGCGCGCGTGAGGCCCAGCCGGCGCGCGGCGCCGCTGAAACTGCGCTGGCGCGCCACTTCCACGAAGATCTCCATTGCCCTGAGCTGGTCCATGGGGTGATTGTCTCCATTTTAGAGACAATGTGTCAACCGTTTGCGCATTGTTGGCATCCAATCGCTTCCCTACAATGACCTGCATCAAGAAAAGGAGTTTCAATCATGCTGATCGATGCCCAGAAAGCCCAATACGCCAAGGATGGCTTCATCGTCATCCCCGGTTTCAAATCCGCCGGGGAAATCGCCGCCCTGCGCGCCCGTGCCGCGCAAGTCGTGAACGAATTCGATCCGGCGGTTGCGCAAGGCATCTTCACCACCAAGGAACAGGAAAAGAAGGCCGACGATTACTTCCTGGGCTCGGACAACACCGTGCGCTGCTTCTTCGAGGAAGAAGCCTTCGGCCCCGACGGCCAGCTGAAACAGGCCAAGGAGCTGTCGATCAACAAGATCGGCCACGCGATGCACGACCTGGACCCGGCATTCCGCGCCTTTACTGCCGACCCTCGCCTGGAACAGATCGCGCGCGACATCGGCCTGGCCGAGCCGCAGGTCTGGCAATCGATGTACATCTTCAAGCAGCCCGGCATCGGCGGCGAAGTGCGCTGGCACCAGGACGCCACCTACTTCGACACGACCCCGGTCAGCGTCACCACCTTCTGGTTTGCGCTGGAAGACGCCACGCTGGAAAACGGCTGCATGTGGGCCGAGCCGGGCGGCCACCGTTCGCCGCTGCGCGAGCGCTTCGTGCGCGAAGGCGACCATGTCAGCGTTGAAAAGCTGGACAGCACCCCGTGGCCGACCGACGCCACCGCCGTGCCGCTCGAATGCAAAGCCGGCTCGCTGGTCTGCTTCCACGGCCTGCTGCCGCACTACAGCGCGCCGAACCGCTCGCCGGTCTCGCGCCACGCCTACACACTGCACGTCACCGACGGCCGTACCGAATACTCCAAACGTAACTGGATCCAGCGCGACGCCTCCTTCCCTGTGCGAGGCTTCCTGTGAAAATCAGCATCTTCGCGCCGCACTGGGGCAGCAACGAACTGTCGCCGGACGTTTTCATCGCCAAGGTCAAGGACGCAGGTTTCGACGGCATCGAAATGTCGCTGCCGCTGGACCGTGCCCAGCGCGACAACTGGGTCTACAAGATCGCCAATGCAGGACTGGATTTGATTGTCGCCCAATGGGAGACAGTATTCCATGGCGATTTCGACGCGCACAAGCAAGCCCTCGGCGAACTCCTGCGCAATGCCTGCGAAGTGCAGCCGGTGCTGGTCAACTCGCATACCGGCAAGGACTGGTACACGCCGCAACAGAACGAGGAACTGATCGCCTTCGCCGCCGGCATCTCGCAAGAGTACGGCGTGCCGGTGGTGCACGAAATCCACCGCAGCCGTTTCAGCGGTCATCCCATGCTGCTGATGCCCTACCTCGATCGCCTGCCGCAACTGCAGTTGAATGCCGACCTGTCGCACTGGTGCGTGGCCTGCGAGTCGCTGCTGGAAGACCAGGAGCCGATGCTGGCCAAGGTGCTGCCGCGCGTGCGCCACATCCACGCGCGTATCGGCCACCAGCAAGGCCCGCAAGTGGCCGACTTCCGCGCACCGGAACATGCCGATGCGCTGAAGGCGCACCTGTCGTGGTGGGACCGCATCATCGAACTGCGGCGCGCCGCCGGCGCCGAACGGATGACGCTCACGCCGGAATTCGGTCCCGCGCCGTACACCTTCACCCTGCCCTACACCGGCCAGCCCGTCAGCAACGCATGGGAGCAGAACGTGGCGATGCTGGCCCTGCTGCGCAAGCGATATTGCCGGTAGAATTCCTGCAAGAGATTTGAACTTTACTTCCTGTCGCTCCATGGCTGCTGCGGCCCGCAGGCCGCACCAGCGGACGATTTCCCGCCTCGACCGGCTAACCCGGCGCAACGTCTGCTGGTTGCCGCCACGTTCCTCAAGCGCCAGCAGGTGCTCGGCCCTATCGGCCGGCTGGAGGAAGATCACTGGCCGATTGGCGAATCTGCGATTCGCTGTCATACTGGCAACATGAAAAGGCACTTCGACTTAACGCCGGCTAGATCGTCCATCTGAGAAGAAAGGTCAGACAAATGCTAGTTGTTGCCGCGCTTCTGCTGTTCCTCACCGGCCTCGCCCACTCTTATCTCGGCGAGCGCTACATCCTCATCCGGCTTTTCAAACGCGACAACCTGCCGCAGCTTTTTGGCGGAACGGAGTTCACAACGGGAACCTTGCGGTTCGTCTGGCATATCCTCACCATCGTCTGGTGGGGAATCGCGATCCTGGTGCTGCAGGCATCTGGGCAGGCGCTGCAACCGAAATTTGTGCTGGAGGTATTCAGCTCGGTTGCCTTCGTCTCGGGACTGTTCTCGTTCTTCTTCACGCGCGGCCGGCACCTGTCGTGGGTAATCTTCTTCGCCGTCGCCACGCTGCTCTGGATCGCCGCCCCTGGAGCTTGAAATGTATCACGCCTTCGTACGCCGCAAGATCACCAGGGTATTCGCAGGCTTGAGTGCCGGACGAATCGAGGCCGTGACTGACGAACTGGCGCCGAATGCGAGCCATTACTTCGTGGGCACCCATGCATTGTCTGGCACGCGCCACACCCCTGAAGCGATACGCGCCTGGTACGAAAGGCTGCTTCGGCTCCTGCAAGGCATCAATTTCACCCTCCATGAAGTGCGCGTCTCCGGATGGCCTTGGCATACGCAGGTCGAGACTATCTGGACCGAGACTAATCATGGAACCGACGGCATCGAAACCAGCGCCGAAGGCGTGATCCTGAACGAGATCCGTTGGGGGCGGGTGACCAGTGTGCGCATCTATACCGATACCGCGGCACTGGAGCGAACCTTGCAACGCATCGCCGCCAAGGGAACGGCAGAGGCGATGGCGAGCCCCATCACATCGTAAAGTACGCCACCTGTGCCTGAGTCGGTGTCATGAGTCGGTGTCAGGTCTGTCTTTAATGAGTCGGTGTCAGGTCTGTCTTTTGGACACACGAGCGCGTACTTTGACAAATATCAATACGCGAAATCAGAGGAAATCGCGTTTTGACATTCATCAATTGGGAGCGCTAGCTGTCCGAAAGACAGACCTGACACCGACTAAAAAATGGCCAGGGGCCATGCTAAGATTTATGCGAACAGGAGACGCATCCATGCCTTCCCGGAGCATAGACGGCTATGAAGTCGAATTCACTGGCGAGCTGTTGGATGGCACCAGGCAGTGGGGAGCCTACGTCTCGATTTTTGCGCCTTCCAGCAATCCGATGCACATGACACACATCTACCCCAAGCGGCGGGTATCCGCCGACCTCACCTTGCTGGACCAGCGCTCGGCCGAGGCCGAGGCGGAGCGCGCCGCGATGAAGATACTGCAAGACTTGCGCTCCTGATCATTGCACGTGCAGCAGGTCGTTTTCAGCCGGTTCTTCCCGTGCCGGGACTTTGCGTGGCAAGGTCAGCACCACGGTGGTGCCCTTGCCGGGCTCGGACTCAACCTGGATCGTGCCGCGCAAGACGCCCGTCACCAGGTTGTAGACGATATTCATGCCGAGTCCCGAGCCGCCCTGCCCCAGTTTGGTGGTGAAGAAGGGATCGTAGATCTGGCGCAGGGTGCGTGAACTCATGCCGACGCCGTCGTCGGCAAAGCGCAGTTCCGCCGTATGCTCGTCCACTTCCCTCACGCCGATGCTGATGCGGCCCCGCTCGCGGCCCTCAAAGGCGTGCAGCATGGCGTTCTGGATCAGGTTGCCCAGCACCTGCGCCACGCTGCCGGGATAGGAAATGAAGTTCAGCGTCTCCGGCATTTGCACCTTCACTTCGCAGTTGGCGCGGCGCAGCTGGGCCGAATAGGTGGCGAGCGTGTCCTGCACCACGCCGGACAGGTTGAAGTTGCGCCGTTTGTCCGAAGTCTGGTCCACCGCCACCTGCTTGAAGGAGTGGATCAGGTCCGCCGCGCGCGTCAACGAATTGGTGATGATGGAGCATGCCATGCGCGCATCCTTCAGGTGCGTGTCGAGTGCGGAGCGCTTGATGCCGCCCTCGCCCAGCTGGCGCTCGAACTCCTTGCACATATCGCTCAGCGCAGTCGCCGTCAGCAGGCTGTTGCCGATCGGCGTATTCAGCTCGTGCGCGATACCCGCCACCAGTGCGCCCAGCGAAGCCATCTTTTCTGAGGTGATCAGGCTGGCCTGCGCCTGCTTCAGCGTCAGCAGCACGGCCGACAGATCCTTGTGCGCCAGCTCCACATTGGACTTCTGCTGCGCCAGTTCGTTCAGGCTGCGTTCCAGGCCGTGCTTGGTGTCCACCAGGGCAGCCTCGGCCTGTTTGCGCTCCGTGATGTCGATGATGACCCACACGCAGCCCTTGCGCGGCTCGTTCTGGTCCAGCATGCGGCCATTGACCATGCACCACAGCTTTTTCCCCTGCGCCCCCACCAGTTCCAGCTCGAAGTGCATGGAGGCGCCATCGCTCTGGCAGGCGAAAGGATCGTGCTGCCCGCCCGTCAGCACCGTGCACGAGCGGCCGGCCAGCTCGCCGGGCCGGCAGCCCATCATCTCCTCCAGCCCCCTGTTGCAGCGTACGATGACGCCGTTGGCAAACAGGCCGATGCCGACAATGGCGCTGTCCTGCAAGGCGCGCAGCTCGTCGGCCGTGACGCGCAGCTTTTTCGCCAGGACGCGGCGGCGCTGCAAGGTCATGATCTGGGCGCCGATCAGGGCGCTGATGGTGAAACCTGCCAGCGCGATCACCCAGATCAGCATGGTGTCGCGGCTATAGTGCTCGCTGGCGTGGCCTTGGAAGTGCATGACCCAGCGCCGCTCGCCCACGTCCAACGGGATCTTCACGTCCAGGCCGGGCAGCGCCGGCAGGCGCGTGCCGGAACCGAGTTTGCCGAAACTGTCGAACATCAGGTTGTCGTCGCTCGGCAGCACTTTGCCGCCGTCGCTGGCATAGCCGGCGTCGTTGATGCTGACATACAGGTTCTGCAGCATCGGGCTATCGATGGTTTCCGACATCAGGTCGTTGACGCGGAAGACGATGGCGACAAAACCCACCAGCGCTGCGTCGCGCTCGGCCACCGACAGCAGCGAAGCGCCGCGGCGGTAGATCGGCGCGCGCGCCACGAAACCCGGCTGGCCGCTGGCGTCCTGCACCAGGGTGATGCGTTCGGTGGCGACGACGCGGCCAGTCGCTGTGCCCAGCTGCAACGCCTTGAGATGGGGCGGCAGCGCCGCGAGGTCGAGGCCGAAGGCGTTTTCATTGCCTTTCATCGGCTCGTTGTATTCGATGATGTAATGTACAGGGCGCACGGAAACCGGGTGCACCTTGTAATCGGGATAGCCGCCGCTTTGCAGGCTGTCGTCGGCCCGGACATGGGCGGCATAGGCGTCCATCTGGTCCGAGCGCACGCGCCGCACGAATTGAATGGCCTGAAAGCCCGGATAGCGCCGCTTGAGGTCCAGCTCGCGCACATAGCGGCTGAATTCGACGCGCGTCACATCGTCCTTTACCGCGAAGACGCCCTTAATACTGAGCAGCATGTCGAAGTAGGTTTGCAGGCGCTGCTGGGTGTCGCGCGCAATCTTTTGCGTGTCGCGCTGGAAGGCTTCGCTGGCCTGCCGGTCCTGCGCGTTCATCACGAACAAGCAGACCCATACGGTAACGCAAATACCGACAATAAAGGCCAGGTATCCGTGAATGCGCATGCTGGCTCCAGCTGTACTGTGTAGCCGACTATAGCATAGGGAAATCCATCTTACGCCGCGGAACCGCTATTCCGTTGCATCCTGGTATAGCGCGGCGATTTCCTTCACCTGTTCCTCGGCCGCCAGCAATGCATCGACCACGTCCGGATCGAATTGTTCGCCGCTGCCCTGCCGTATCAGCTCGATCGCCGTTTCATGGGTAAAGGCCGGGCGGTAGACGCGCTTCGATACCAGGGCATCGTACACGTCGGCCACCGCCACCAGCCGCGCCGACACCGGTATGGCGTCGCCGGCCAGGCCTTGCGGGTAGCCGGAACCGTCGTAGCGTTCCTGGTGGCTATAGGTGATTTCGCGCGCGAAGCGCAGGAAGGCGTTGGAGAAGCCCAGCTCCCGCTCCACGCCGGCGATGGCGTCGCGGCCATGCACCGTGTGCTGCTTCATGATCGCGAATTCCTCGGGCGTGAGGCGGCCCGGCTTGAGCAGGATGGCGTCGGGGATGCGCACCTTGCCGATATCGTGCAGCGGCGCAGCCTTGAACAGCAGCGCGATGTTCGGCTCCGCCAGTTCCTCGGCAAAGCGCGGGTTGCCCTGCAGCCGGCGCGCCAGCGCCAGGACGATATGCTGGATGCGGCGCAGATGCGAAGGGTCTTCCTCGTCGCGCCACTCGGCCAGGGTGGCGATGGCCCAGGCGGCGGCATCGGCGATCTGGGCCAATTCCTTGACCTGGCCGCGGCGGCGCTGCGCCTGCGCGCGCGCCTGGTGCAGCTGCACGTGGGTGGCGATGCGCGCCCGCAGCAGTTCAGGCACCAGGGGACGCGCCACCACGTCGGAGGCGCCTTCGGCAATCGCACGGCCTTCCTGCTCCGGCTGTCCGCGTTCGATCATGGCGAGCAGGGGAATGCTGGCGGTATCCGGGTTGCCGCGCAGGCGGCGGCAGACGGCAAAGCCATCGCGCATGGCGTCGACCAGGATCAGGTCCGGGCGCGGCAGCTGCTGGGCCATGGCAAGGGCGCGGTCGGCGTCGTCGACCACGCGCACGGCGTACTTGTCTTCCAGCAGATGGCTGAGCTGTTGCAGGTGTTCCGCCGCTCCGTCAACGATCAGCAGCAGTGGCTTGGTCTTTGGTCTGGTCATGGCGGCATGATACCGCAGGCCGAGGCCGGCGAGTTCGGGACCGCAAGCTCAGTCGGACAGAGCGGGCGAGCCGTCGGGCAGGAAAGCGCCGAAACAGCGCGTGCATTCGATACAGAACAGGTGCGCCACCCGCACATTCTTCTGCCGCAGGACCAGCTGCAGGTGGCCTTCTTCGCAGATCGGGCAGGTTTCGCGCATGGTGCCGCAGGCCATGACGTCGTCGGCCAGGTAATTGTCGTCATAGCGGACGCCGTCGACCACCCGCTGCGGGTCGAGTTCGACCAGGAAAAGGACCGGCTCGGGGCCGCGCTGATCAGGGACCGGGTAAGCGCCAGAATGGTAGTGATTCATCTGATTCATTGTCATCCCCAAATGCCCAGCGCAAGTTATGGGCACTTTAACCATAGTCAAAGAATCACCGTGTAGCAAGGTCAAGGCAGAAATTTGCTTGCAATTAGATAGCGCGCTATCTATACTGCTGCCATGGACACCAAATCGCACCACCTCGAGCAGGTTCCCAAGCTCGACCAGCAACTCTGCTTCGCCCTGTACTCGACGTCGCTGGCGATGAACAAGCTGTACCGCAAGCTGCTGCGCAAGCTGGGCCTGACCTATTCCCAATACCTGGTGATGATGGTGTTGTGGGAACAGGACGAGCAGACCGTGTCCGCCCTGGGCGAGCGCCTGTTCCTCGACTCGGCCACGCTGACGCCGCTGCTCAAGCGCATGGAACAGGCCGAGCTGATCACCCGTACCCGTTGCCCGCAGGACGAGCGCCAGGTGATCATCGCCCTGACCCCGCACGGCAGCGAGCTGCGCAAGGAAGGCGCCAAGCTGCCCGCCTGCGTGCTGAGCGCCAGCGGCTGCGATATCGAGCAGGTGATCCGCCTGCAGCGCGAGCTGTCGGGCCTGCGCAGCAACCTGATGAACAGCAGCGCATAAAAAAAGGGGACGTACCCCTTTTTTCGCTATTTGTTTGATAAAAGGGGTACGTCCCCTTTTTTTGTTTTATGTTGCAGGATTTTTACAAATAAACCAAGTGTCGAAAGGCAAGCTCTTCTAGAATAGCCCAGCATTAATTACACAACGCCTGGGGACTTGATGAAACGTTTTCAAATTGGTCTTGCCGCACTCTGCCTGACGGCGACGGCCTTCGCGGCCGAGCCATTCGACGATAAATTCCGCCAGCTCGATGAGCTGCTGCCTTCCGCCAACCAGTACCGCACCGCATCCGGCGCGCCGGGTCACGCCTACTGGCAGCAGCGCGCGGACTATACGATCCGCGCCACGCTGGACGAGGCCAAGCGCGCCATCACCGGCAGCGGCCAGATCACCTACCACAATAACTCCCCGGATACGCTGCATTACCTCTGGCTTCAGCTGGACCAGAACATCTACAAGCCTGATTCCGACGCCCGCCTGACCATGACCGCGCCTTCGCGCGAAGCATGGGGCCGCGCCCGCAGCGATGAAGAGGGCATGAAATACGAAGGCCTGCGCACCATCCTGGCCAACCGCGAATTCGACGGCGGCTTCAAGATCGCTTCCGTGAAAGGCGCCGGCGGCGCGCCGCTGCAGTACACCATCAACCGCACCATGATGCGCGTCGAACTGGCGCAGCCGCTCAAGCCGGGCGAGAAGTTCACCTTCTCCGTCGACTGGTCGTACAAGATCAACGAGCAGAAAGTTCTGGGCGGCCGTTCCGGCTACGAGCATTTCGCCGAAGACAAGAACGACCTGTTCGAAATCGCCCAGTGGTTCCCGCGCATGGCGGCCTACTACGACGTTTATGGCTGGCAGCACAAGCAGTTCCTGGGTTCGGGCGAATTCACGCTGGAATTCGGCGACTATGACGTGCAGGTCACCGTGCCGGCCGACCACATCGTCGCCTCCACCGGCGAGCTGCAGAACCCGAACGAGGTGCTGACCTCCGCGCAGCGCGAACGCCTGGCCAAGGCCCGTACCAGCAAGACCCCGGTCATCATCGTGACCCAGGCCGAAGCCGAGGAGGCCGAGAAGCACCAGGCCAAGGGCACCAAGACCTGGCACTTCAAGGCCAAGAACGTGCGCGACTTCGCGTGGGCTTCCTCGCGCAAATTCATCTGGGATGCGCAGGGTTACAAGAAGGACGGCAGCAACCTGATGGCCATGTCCTTCTACCCGAAAGAAGGCAATCCGCTGTGGGAGAAATATTCGACCGCCGCCATCATCCATACCATCGAGCAGTACAACAAGTACAGCTTCGACTATCCATACCCGACCGCGATTTCCGTCAACGGTCCGGTGGGCGGCATGGAGTATCCGATGATCTCCTTCAACGGTCCGCGTCCCGTGAAGGACAAGAAGACCGGCGAGATCACCTACACCAAGCGCGCCAAGTACGGCCTGATCGGCGTGGTGATCCACGAGGTGGGCCACAACTACTTCCCGATGATCGTCAACAGCGACGAACGCCAGTGGACCTGGATGGATGAAGGCCTGAACACCTTCGTGCAATCGCTGGCGCAGGAGGCATGGGAAGACAACTACCCGGCCGGCCGCGGCGACCCGCGCTTCATCGTCGACTACATGCGCTCGAAGAACCAGGTGCCGATCATGACCAACTCGGAGTCGCTGCTCCAGTTCGGCAACAATGCCTACGCCAAGCCGGCTGCGGCGCTGAACATCCTGCGCGAGACCGTCCTGGGCCGCGAGCTGTTCGACTACGCTTTCCGCGAATATGCGCGCCGCTGGAAATTCAAGCGCCCTACCCCGGCCGACTTCTTCCGCACCATGGAAGACGCTTCGGGCACCGACCTTGACTGGTTCTGGCGCGGCTGGTTCTACACCACCGATGCGGTGGACGTGTCGATCGACGGCATCACCGAATACGGCGTGAGCACCAAGAATCCCGAGACCGAAAAGGCCTGGAAGAAGGCGCAGCACGATGCCGAGCCGGTCTCCATGATCGACCAGCGCAACAAGGGCATGGTGCGCAAGGTGGACGAGCATCCGGAACTGAAGGACTTCTACAACGAGCATGACGACTACACCGTTACCAACGTCGACCGCAACAAGTTTGCCGAGGCGACCGGCGATCTGGAGCAGTGGGAAAAAGACCTGCTGGCGCAGGGCAAGCACCTGTACCTGGTGGACTTCTCCAACCTGGGCGGCCTGGTGACGCCGCTGATCCTGGAGATCGAGCTGAAGTCGGGCAGGAAGTACATCGAGCGCATTCCGGCCGAAGTATGGCGCTACTCGCCGAAGAAGATCACCAAGGTGATCGTGACCGACGAGCCGCTGGTGTCGCTGGTGCACGACCCGTACTGGGAAACCGCCGATATCGACCAGTCGAACAACGCCTGGCCGCGCAAGGTGACCCAGTCGCGCCTGGAGCTGTTCAAATCGCGCCAGCCTGACAATATGATGAAAGACTTCAACACGCCTCTCAAGAAGAAGGACGCCGAGAAGAAAGACGCGGACGCCGACAAGAAGTGATGACACGTTTCAAAGCCGTCCTCCTGGCGGCGCTGCTCTGGTGCAGCGCCGCCGCGCAAGCCCACAATTTTCACGTGGGCTTGACGGAGATCAGTTTCAACCCACGCACGGGCAGCACGGAAGTGGTTCATACTTACACGGCGCATGATGTGGAAGCGCTGCTGATGAACCTTTACCAGCGCGACTTTGACCTTGGGTTGGAGGAGGACCAGGCCGTGTTCCGCCGCTACCTCGAGAAGCAGTTCCGCATCACCGTCAACGGCAAGGCTTTGCCCCTGCATTGGGTTGGCATCCAGGCCAATGTGGACAGCATCAACGTCTTCCAGGAAATCGAAAAGACCGAACTGCCGCCCGGCGCAGTACTGCTGGACGGCGTGCTGACCGATTTCCTGCCGCAGCAAGTCAACAACGTCAATGTCAGCGGTCCTGGCCGCCCGACGACTTCCATCATCTTCAACCGCGACCGCCGTGAACAGCCGCTGCCTTAAACGGCGGCCGGCTGTCCTGGCGCTGGCTTGCGTGCTCGCGCCGACGGCCGCGCATGCCGACGATCCCTTCATGCAGCGCGTACTGGTCGAAGGCGGGCGTGCCAGCCAGGCCGGCGTGGCCGATTCTGCCGGCATGGGCAGCGTGTCGCAGCGCCAGCTGGAGGCGCGCACCATCTACCGCCCCGGCGAACTGCTGGAGGCCACGCCCGGCCTGGTGGCCAGCCAGCATAGCGGCGAAGGCAAGGCCAACCAGTTCTACCTGCGCGGCTTCAACCTCGATCACGGCACCGACCTGCGCACTACCGTCGACGGCATGCCCGTCAACCAGCGCAGCCACGCGCACGGCCAGGGCTGGACCGACCTGAATTTCATCATCCCCGAGCTGGTGGCGCGGCTCGACTACAGCAAAGGACCCTACAACGCCGGCACGGGCGACTTTTCCTCTGCCGGCGCGACGGCCATCCATTACGCCAGCCGCCTGCCGCAGGACCGCGCCAGCGCCACCGTCGGCCAGGACGGCTACGGCCGCATGTTGCTGACCGGCTCGCGCGATGCCGACGCCGGCGCGGATCGCCCAGGCGCCTGGCTGTACGCAATGGAGGCCGTCCACAACGACGGGCCTTTCACGCGCGGCGACAATTACCGCAAGCTGAACGCCGTGCTGCGCTACAGCGCCGGCTTCGCCAACAACGGCTACGCCATCACTGCCATGGCCTATCGCGGCAAGTGGAACGCCACCGACCAGATCCCGCAAAGGGCGGTCGAAAACGGCTCGCTGGGCCGCTTCGACGGCATCGATCCGACCGACGGCGGCCAGGCGCGCCGCTACAGCCTGTCCGCCGCCTGGGCGCGCAGCGACGACCAGCAGAGCACGCGTGCCAACGCATACGTCATCAACAACCGCCTCGCGCTGTTTTCCAACTTCACCTACTTCCTGGACGACCCGGTGCATGGCGACCAGTTCGCCCAGCCCGACCGCCGCGTAACCAGCGGCTTCGAAGCAAGCCACAGCTGGCATGGCCATATGGACGACATGGCGTGGAGCACGACGCTCGGCGTGCAGGCGCAGAACGACAATATTTTCAATGCGCTGCAGCACACCGACGCGCGCCAGGTGCTGGCAACGGTGCGTGCCGACCACATTGTCGAAACCAGCGCGGCGCTCTACCTTCAGCAGCGCCTGCGCTTGACATCGTGGCTGCGCGGCGAAGCCGGCGTGAGGCTGGACCGCTACCGGTTTGCCGTCGGCGAAACGGCAGGCGCAAACGACACGCTGGCCAGCCCCGGCATCAGCCTCGCCTTCGGCCCTTGGCAACACACCGAGATGTACCTGAACGCGGGCCGCGGTTTCCACAGCAACGACGCGCGCGGCGTGACGCAGGCGCGCGAGCCGGCCACGCCGCTGGCGCGCTCGCGCGGCCTTGAATTCGGCCTGCGCAGCGAAGCCGTGAAGGGCCTGCAGACCGTGCTGGCCCTGTACCGGCTGGACTTCGACTCGGAGCTGGTCTACCTGGGCGATGCCGGCGACACCGCGGCAGGCCGGCCAAGCCGCCGCTACGGCGTCGAATTCTCCAATTACTACAGACCGGCCAAATGGCTATCGCTGGACGCCGACCTCGCCTTCGCGCGCGGCCGCTTCCGCCGCGCACCGGCCGCCCCGGACGCCGCCGCCGGCAACCGCATTCCCGGCGCGATCGAAGGCGTGGCGCAGCTGGCCGCCACCTTCACCCCGGCCGGCCCCTGGTCCGGCGCCCTGCGCCTGCGCTGGTTCGGCCCGCGCCCGCTGGTGGCGGACAATTCCGTGCGCTCGAAGGCCAGCGCCACGGTCAACGGCCGCCTGGCCTGGAAGCTGGCCGCCCGCACCACGCTGGAGCTGGAAGGGTTCAACCTCGCCAACCGCCAGGTTTCAGCCATCGACTATTTCTACCAATCGCGCCTGAAGGGCGAGGCATCCCCGCACGAGGACATTCATTTCCACCCGATAGAATCGCGCTCCTTCCGCCTCAGCCTGAATCACGCATTCTAGTTACAATAGGGGACATGATGACGCCCCTGCCCCAATTGATCCACACGCTGCGCAGCGCCGGCTACGCCCTGCTGAAACCCGCCGACGTGGCCAGCCTGGCCGGCTGCACCCTGGACGAACTCAATTCCCTGGTCCCCAGCTGGAACGACCTGGCCGCCGACAACTACCTGAAGGACGGCGGCCGCTATCGGCGCCGCCGCCACTCCTGCTTCGTGCAGGACGGTCTGGCCCTGGAGCAGACCGAGCACCGCGCCCACTGGCAGCCGGTCGAATACAACGCCCTGCACGGCGGCATGCGCCGCCTGTTCGAACCGGTGGCCCCGCAAACCGTGGCCAATCCCGCCTGGACCAAGCTGCTGGCCGCCATCGGCCAAGCCTGCGCCCAGGTGCGCGGCCAGCATCCGTGGTACGTGGAAGCGCACCAGTTCCGCATCGACACCACCGACGGCATCGGCCGCCCCACGCCGGAAGGCGCCCACCGCGACGGCGTCGATTTCGTGGCGGTGCTGCTGGTCGGCCGCCACGGCATCAAGGGCGGGGAAACCCGCGTGTTCGAAGCCGACGGCCCGAACGGCAAGCGCTTCACCATGACCGAGCCATGGACCATGCTGCTGCTGGACGATGCGGCTGTCATCCATGAATCGACCCCGATCCAGCCCCTTGCCGAACACGGCCATCGCGACACCCTGGTCGTCACCTATCGTGACGGCGGTTTCCAAGGCGGCTAAAAAAACGGTATATTCTGAACACCCAACCATTTTGGAGGTGCTTTGGACGCCAGCTACGATATCGCGCCCGATGAGCTGGAAATACTCATCGTCGAAGATAGCCCGACCCAGGCCGAGCGGCTGCGCCGGCTGATCCGGTCCTCCGGCTATCACGCCAGGGTTGCGGCCAACGGCAAGCTGGCGCTGGGCGAAATCCGCGAGCACAAGCCGCACCTGGTGCTGTCGGACATCGTGATGCCCGAAATGGACGGCTATGAGCTGTGCCGCGCCATCAAAGCCGATCCCTCGCTGCGCGATATCCCGGTGATCCTGGTCACCTCGCTGACCGACCCCAAGGACATCATCCGCGGCATCGAATGCGGCGCCGACAACTTCATCCGCAAACCCTACGCCGAAGACTACCTGCTGAACCGCATCGGCCAGATGCTGGTGAACCAGAAACTGCGCCGCAATTCCAGCATGGAGGTTGGTATCGCCCTCTACCTGGGCGACCAGAAGCACTTCATCAACGCGGAACGCCAGCAGATCCTCGACCTGCTGATCTCCACCTACGAACAGGCAGTCCAGGTCAACAGCGAGCTGCAGGCGCGCGAACGCCAGGTGATCGAGCTGAACATGCGCCTGGCCCACCATGCGGCCGAACTGGAAACCACCAACCGCGAAATCGCGCTGAAGAACCTGGAGCTGGCCGAAGCGAGCCGCATGAAGTCGGCCTTCATCGCCAATATGTCGCACGAGCTGCGCACGCCGCTCAACGCCATCATCGGCTTTACCGGCGCCCTGCTGATGAAGCTTCCCGGCCCGCTGACCGACGAACAGGAACGCCAGCTCACCACCATCCGTTCCAGTGCGCGCCACCTTCTGTCGCTGATCAACGACATCCTGGACGTGGCCAAGATCGAGGCCGGCAAGGTCACCCTGACGGTGGAGCCGGTGCATTGCCAGCAGCTGATGGGGGAAGTGGCCGACACGCTGCGCCCGCTGGCGGCGCAAAAGGGCCTGCAAGTCTTCGTCGACATGCCGGAACAGGCCATCATCCTCCAGACCGACCGCCGCGCCCTGGCGCAGATCATGATCAACCTGGCCAACAACGCCATCAAGTTCACCGAGAAGGGCATGGTCAAGCTGGCCCTGACCCAGCGCACCGACGAGGAAAAGTCGCTGATCACGGAGTTCAGCGTGGCCGACAGCGGCAGCGGCATCAAGGAAGAAGACCAGGCCAAGCTGTTCCAGGCCTTCTCCCAGCTGGACAACACCTCGACCCGGCACGTGGAAGGGGCGGGCCTGGGCTTGTACCTGAGCCAGAACCTGGCCAACCTGCTTGGCGGCTCGCTGTTCTTCAGCAGCGATTTCGGCAAAGGCAGCACTTTCACCCTCGCGCTCAAATGCCGGCCCGCATCCTGATCATCGAAGACAACCAGGCCAATATGGACCTGGTGACCTACCTGCTTCAGGCTTTCGGGCACCAGCCGCTGTGCGCCAGCGACGGCGCCATGGGCGTGGAGATGGCCCTGCGCGAGCTGCCCGACCTGATCCTGTGCGACCTGCACCTGCCAAAGCTCGACGGGCTGGGCGTGGTGGCGCGGCTGCGTGCCGAACCATCGACGCGCCACATCCCCATCCTGGCTGCCAGCGCCCTGCCGGTCACCGACGGCTGCGCCGCGCTGCGGCGCGCCGGCTTCACCGGCTGCCTGCCCAAGTCGCTGGAGCCGGACGTGCTGCTGCCGTCGCTGGAATCCTTCCTGCCCGCCCGCCTGCGCGTGGGCGCCATGCCGGCCCATGCCGCACCGGCCGCTTCGGCCACCGGCCCGGCGCCGGCCGCCGTGCCGTCATCGCCGGGCGCCGCACCAGGCGCGCGCGCGCGCGTGCTGCTGCTCGATGCCGCGCCGGAAAACGCCGGGCTGGTGGCGGCCATCCTCGAGCACACCGGTTATGCCGTCAGCAAGGCATCCAACCCCATGGACGCCGGCGTGCTGCTGGACGGCCATTCCTTCGACCTGGTGCTGTGCGAACTGGGTTTGCTGGAAGCAGGCCGGCTCTCCTTCCTGTCCGACGCGCTGGAAATGGCGCCCGGCTTGCCGGTGCTGCTGATCCGCCCCGACGACGAGGACGACCTGGGCTCGCTGGGCGCCGGCCGGCGCTGCCGCATGCTGTCCCACCCCATCGAACCGCAGCAGCTGGTGGCCGCGATCGACGCCCTGCTCGCCAAGTAGGCCGCACTGCCCTTGCAGTGAGAATGATTCCTATTTATACTCTCGCATTCCCAATTTTCTTTAAGTAGATTATTAATGCGCAAACATGTCTTTTTGGCAGCCGGCCTGCTGGCCGCTACCCTTCCTGCCCTCGCCGATGAAAACCTGTTCGGCTATGTCCGCGGCTCCGAAGTGCTGCCAAAAGGCAGCGGCGAGTTTTACCAGTGGGTCACCCAGCGCAACAACAAGGGCAGCGGCCATTACCGCGCAGTCGACACCAAGACCGAAATCGAATACGGCGTGACCGACCGCTTCCAGGTCTCGGCCGAAGTGAACGGCCTGGCGGTGAAAAGCCAGGGCCTGCTGATCAACGGCTACCTGCCGAAAGACATCGACAGCAACCTGCGCCTGCAGGGTGTTGAAGTCGCCGTCAAGTACAACTTCCTCAGCCCGGCCAAGGACGATTTCGGCCTGTCCGCCTACACCTCGTTCGAATACGGCCGCCTGGACGTGCATTCGGGCCAGAAAAAGCGCGAACTCGAATTCGAAGCGCAGCTGCAGGCGCAGAAGTACTTCCTGGAAGGCCAGTTGACCTGGGTGGGCAATATCGGCCTGCGCGCCGCGCACGAAAAGCGCAAGGCGATCGCCAACCTGCCGGAAGACTTCGAATGGCCAACCGATCCGGAAATGGAAATCTCGACCAAGGTCGGCACCGGCCTGTCCTACCGTTTCGCGCCGGGCTGGTATGCCGGTGTCGAAGCCCTGTTCGAGAATGAATATGAGACCGAAGTCGGCCAGGAGCGCTGGTCCGTGTTCGGCGGTCCTTCGCTGCATTACGGCGGCAAGCAATGGTGGGCCACCCTGACCGTGTTCCGCCAGCTGCGCGGCGGCGGCGAGCGCTACGACGGCCAGCCCGACAGCCACCTGCACCTGATCGAGCGCACCAAGAACGAACTGCGCCTGAAGGTCGGCTACAACTTCTAAGGATTACGCCATGAGTGCACATCGCTGGAACGCCTTCTTCCTCCCTGTCGCGGTGCTGGCCGGCCCCACGGCTTACGCCACCGACTACCTGACGGTGGCGCAGGCGCAGGAGCAGCTGTTCCCGGGCGCCCAGTTCGGCGAGCAGACGCTCAAGTTCAGCGGCGAACAGCGCGACCGCATCAAGGCCGCTGCCGGCGTACGCCAGCGCAACGACGAGATGAAGGTATGGCGCGCCGAGAAGAACGGCAAGCTGCAGGGCTGGCTGATGGTCGACGAAGTGATCGGCAAGCACGAGTTCATCACCTATGCAGCCGCCATCGGCGCGGACGGCAAAGTGATCGGCATCGAGATCCTGAGCTACCGCGAGACCCACGGCGGCCAGGTGCGCGAGCAATCGTGGCGCAAGCAGTTCGTCGGCAAGACGGTCTCCGATCCGTTCAAGCTGGACCAGGACATCCAGAACATCAGCGGCGCCACCCTGTCGTGCCGCAACGTGATGGACGGCGTCAAGCGGCTGCTGGTGATCCAGCAGATGTTCCTCAAGGCGTAATGGACGCCATCCGCCGCATGCGCCCCGTGCTGGGCACTTTCGTCGAAGCCGGCGCCTGCGGCGGCGCGGGCCTGCCCGCCATCGACGCTGCCTTCGACAGCCTGGCGCAGGCGCAGGCGCGCTGGAGCTTCCAGGATCCGGCCAGCGAGCTGTCGCGCATCAACGGCAGCGACGGCGGCTGGGTTCGCGTGCACCGCGACACGCTGCGCCTGCTGCGCCTCGCGCGCAGCCTGATGCTGGCCAGCGGCGGTTATTTTGATTTCACGGTGGGCGGCGCACAGGTCCGGCGCGGCAGCCTGCCCGACCATGGCGGCCTGCCGGCCCTGGAGCGCGGCACGGCGCACGACGTGCAGCTCGGCGCCGGCGCGGTGCGCCTGCTGCGGCCTGTGCGCCTGGTGCTGGACGGCATCGCCAAAGGCTTTGCCGCCGACCTGGCCTGCCGCGCCATGCGCCGCGCCGGCGCAACTGCCGGGTGGATCAACGCCGGCGGCGATATCCGCGTCTTCGGCGACATCGAACTGCCGCTCGCCCTGCGCGGCGGCGACGGCGCGCTGCGCCCTTGCGGCATGCTGCGCAACGCCGCTTTCGCCACCTCCCAGGTGGCGGCGGTGCGCGATGAGTCCTTCCCCGCCGACATCATCGGTCCCATCGGCCTGGCGCCGCAGCACGGGGTCTGGTCGGTCCTGGCCCGCAGCGCGTGGCGCGCCGACGCCTTGACCAAGGTCGCCGCCATCGCGCCTGCCGCAGCGCGCGGCCAACTGCTGGAACGCCTGGGAGGACGGCTGGCATGAAGGGCTATCCCCGCTGGTTCCTGCGGGCGCTGGTTTGCGCCTTGCTGCTGATGCTGTTGACCGGCTTGCTGCTGGCTCCCGGCACCCTGGTGATGCGCGCGGAAATGGATTTGCCTTGGCGCCTGCCGGGCGATGCACGCGTCTACACGGCCATGCTGCATGCGGCCGGCGGCTTCGGGCTGGCGGCGTTTACCGGGTCCTTATGGAGCCTGCATATGCGCGCAGGCTGGCGCCGCAAGAAACACCGCGGCAGCGGCCTGCTGCTGGGCTCCTTGCTGGTGCTGCTGTGCATGAGCGCAGTGGCCATCTACTACCTGGGCGAAGAGCGGGCGGGCACCGCCGCGGCGCTGCTGCACCTGGGTTTGGGCGTGCTCCTGGTGGGCCCGTTCGGCTGGCATTGGGTGCGCGGATACCGCAGCCACCACTATCCGGCGGCCTAAGCGAGCACCAGCCAAGCCAGTGCGATAAGGCTGAACAGCGCGGCCGCTATCCCCAGGGCGTTCTCCGACCGCTCATCGGCGCTGGTCAACTTCCATAGAAACTTCAGCATGTTGCTCCCCTAGCTTGTCCCAACGCCAGGCGGCCGTCAGGCTGAGCTGCAGGTAATCGAGGAAGAGGCGGACGCGCAGCGGCAAATTGCGCCCATGCGGCAGGATCGCCTGCAGCGGCGCGTCCGGCATACTGTGCTGCGGCAACAAGCGCTGCAAGCGCCCGGCCAGCAGGTCGTCGCCCACATCCCAGATCGATTTTACTACCAGTCCCGCTCCCTGCAGCGCCAGCGCGTGCGCGGCCTGGCCGTCGTTGGTCAGGAAGCTCGCGCTCACGCGAACGCTGGCGGCCGGGCTGCCTTCAAAGCGCCAGTCGACGCGGCGGGCGTCGCCGATGACGATGCAGCGGTGGCCGGCCAGGTCGGCAGGGTGCGCGGGGACGCCGTGCTGCCGCAGATAGGACGGGGCGGCGCACAGCACACGGAAATTCGGCGCCAGGCGGCGCACCACCAGGTTGGGGTCCAGCACCGTACCGAAGCGCACCGCCATGTCCTGTCCGGTGTCCAGCAGGTTCACCAGGGTATCGGTCAGTTCGAGCTGCACCTGCAAGGCGGGATGCCGACGCTGGAAACCGGCGACGATGGGCACGATGTGCTGGCGTCCCAGTTCCGAGGGGGCGCTCAGGCGCAGCAGTCCTTCCACCGCGCGCCGGCTGTGCGCCAGCAGCGATTCGGCCTGCGCCACTTCCTCCAGGATGCGCAGGACGCGCGCATGGAACATCGCTCCCTCCGCCGTCAGTGCCTGGCGACGGGTGGTACGCTGCAACAGGCGCAGGCCGGCATTCTTTTCCAATTGCGCCAGGCGTTTGCTCACCACCGAAAGCGGCAGTTCAAGATCGCGCGCAGCGGCCGACATGCTGCCGGCGGCAACAATCTGCGCGAAAGCCCTGAGCGCGGGCAAGTCATCAAGCATCCTCATTCTCCATGATTTGGAAAATATGTATTCGCCGTTCCGGGCTATTTTAGCCATTCCCCAGCGGATAGCATGAAATCCTTTCCAAAGGAGATATTATGAAACACCTTACCGCCCTTCTGCTGGCCGCCTTGCCGCTCGCTGCCGTCCATGCCGCGCCCGATGCGCAACTGGTGCGCCCGCGTGTGCAGTTCATCGATCCATCGCTTCCGGCGGCGCAGGCCGAAGCCAGCGTGCTCGCAGCGCGCCGCTACGCCTCGTTCTGGAACAATGGCGACGAGGCGCTGGCGCGCGCCGCGCTGGCGCCGGGGTTCACCGACCGCACCCTGCCGTCCGGCCGCGCCCAGGGCCTGCCCGGCCCGCTGGCCGCTTCCGCCTTCGTGCGCGCCGCCGTACCGGACATGCGCGCCGACATCGAACAACTGATCGTCAGCGGCGACCGGGCAATCGTGCACCTGCGCTTCCAGGGCCATTTCACCGGCAGCTTCAAAGGCGTGCAAGGCAAGGGACAGGCGATCGATTTCATCGCCACCGATATCTACCGCGTTGCCGACGGCCGCATTACCGACAACTGGCACATCGAAGACAACCTCGCCTTCCTGCGCCAGCTTGGCGTGATGGGAGATTGAACCCATGCATCCGAAAGAGAACCCTTCGCGCCGCCGTTTCATGGCCCAGGCCGGGCTCGGCGCGCTGGCCGCCGGCGGCGTGCTGGCCGGCGCCGACGTCCCCGCCGCGCCGCAGGCCGGCGGCGCATTCTGGCCGGACGGCGCCCGGCTGGTCATATCGATCTCGATGCAATTCGAAGCGGGCGGTCAGCCGGCAAAAGGCACCGACAGCCCATTTCCGAAAGTGGCTTTCCCGGCCAGCGTTCCGGCCGACCTGGCGGCCAACACCTGGTTTGCCTACGGCTATCGCGAAGGCATCCCGCGCATGCTGGACCTGTGGGACCGCCACGGCGTGAAGGTGACGTCGCACATGATTGGCGAGGCGGCGCGCCGCCATCCCGAACTGGCCCGCGAAATCGTGCGGCGCGGCCACGAGGCTGCCGCGCATGGGCCGCGCTGGAGCCCGCAGTACGCCATGAGCCGCCGGCAGGAGCGCCAGTTCCTGCTCGATGCCGCCGGCATGGTGCGGCAGGCCACCGGCCAGCAGCCGGTGGGCTACAACTGCAACTGGCTGCGCCGCAGCCCGCACACTTTGGCGCTGCTGCAGGAACTGGGCTACCTGTACCACACCGATGACCTCAGCCGGGACGAGCCGTTCATCGAGCAGGTCAACGGCAAGGACTTCGTCGTGGTGCCCTACACCTTGCGCAACAACGACATCCTGCTGGTGGAAGGCCGCAACTATTCACCCGGCCAGTTCCTCGACCAGGTCAAGCTGGACTTCGACCAGTTGTACAGCGAGGGGGCGTCGCGCCGGCGCATGATGTCGCTCAGCGCGCATGACCGCATCAGCGGCACGCCGCAGATGGTGCGTGCCTGGGACGAATTCCTGCGCTATGCAAAGTCGCATCCTGGCGTGGCCTTCATGCGCAAGGACGATATCGCCCGCTACGCGCTGGCCAGCCCGCTGACCGTGCGCGAAGCGGAAACCATCTGAGCTCAGGCCAGCAGGCTGGGAGAAACGCCGCCCGGCAAGCCCGGGAAGACGCGCGCCAGCGCGCTGTCCGGCAAGCGCAGGTGGCGTTCGGCCACGTGGGCCAGCACGCGGCGGAAGTCGGTGGTGACGGGCAGGTCGCGCCCTTCGTTCAACTGGGCGTCGGCCAGGCCCTTCCACTCGCCGGCCACCTTGCCGCCCTGGATCTTCCCGCCCAGCAGCCACATGGCGTTGCCGTGGCCATGATCGGTGCCGCGGTTGCCGTTCTCGCGCGCGGTGCGGCCGAATTCGGACATGACCACGATCACGGTGTCGTCGAACAGGGGCCCAAGGCGCTGCGCCAGGGTGGCCAGCCCCACGCCCAGCGGCTGCAGGCGGTTGGCCAGCTGGCCGGTGCCGGCGCCCTGGTTGGCGTGGGTATCCCAGCCGCCCAGCGCGACGAAGGCCAGCTGGATATTGGGCTTGTTGCGCATCAGCGTGGCCAGGCGCGCCGCGTCGTCGGGGAAGCCGTTGGGCAGGGGCGCGCCGTTGTCGGCCGCCTGCATCTCCGACATCATGCCGCTGTTGGCGGCGGCCATGACTTCCTCGTGCGCCTGTCTGCCGTCCAGGTAGACCTTGCCGAAGCGCTCGTTGCCCGTGTAGAGCGCATCGAAAGCCTTGGCGATCTGCGGCCGGTCCAGCGGCGTGGCGCGCGTGCCGGCCGCGCCGTTGGCCAGGTTGGTGGCAGGCAGCGCACCGGACAGGATGCGCGGCATGACCGGGCCGATGCTGAGCGCACGGGTCGGCGTGGCTTCGCCCGGCAGCACGCCCAGCAGGCGGTTCATCCAGCCGTCCTGGGTGCTCTTCACGCCCGGCGTGGCCGATTCCATATAGTCCTGCGCGTCGAAGTGGGAACGGCTGGCGTCGGGCGAACCGCTGGCGTGCACGAAGGCCAGTTTCTTCTGCTGCCACAGCGGCAGCAAGGGCGCCAGCGCCGGATGCAGGCCGAAGTAGCCGTCCAGGTTCAAGGCGCCGTCGTCGGCGCCCGGCCTGGCCAGCGCGATATTGGGGCGCAGGCGGGCATACTCGGGATCGGCCACCGGGGCCACCACGTTCATGCCGTCGACCGCGCCGCGCAGCATGACCACGATCAGCTTCTTGTTCGTCGCTGCGCTGCTGCCAGGCGCCATCGTCGCGGCCCAGGCGTGCGGGCCGAGCGGCAGCAGCAGGCCGGCGCTGGCGGCGAAGGCGTTCAGGAATTGGCGTCGTTGCATGATGTTCGGTCCTCAGCGTTGCATGAAGTCGGGGCTGCCCAGCAGCATTCCGGCGCGCAGGCGCTCGTTGCTGTCGGCGACAATGGCGGCGGTGCGCTTCGACACCGAGGCGCCCAGCGCTTCCTGCACCGCGGCGGCATCGGCGGCGGAGGAAATCGCAAGCGCGTAGCTGATGCGGCGGCTCAGGCCATCGGGGTTAAGCCAGGCTGCTTCCGTGTTCTTGTAGCCATCCGGGGTCTGGCAGCCGTACAGCGGCATGCCGAGACGGGACAGGATGCCCACCAGCGGCTTCACTTCCGTCATCGGCATGGCCGCGGCGCGCGAGGCAGACACCACGTACTGGTAAGGGGTCTTGTATTTGGCGCCGGCATATTGCTGGTCCATGAATTCCTGGCTGGAGAACATGGTGCGCAGCACGGTCCGGATATCGCCGTTGCTGGCGGTCCAGGCCTGGGCCATGCGCTCCACCAGTGCCGGCGGCGGCTGGTCGGCCACGAAGTATTGCGCCAGCTCGCGGCTGATGTTGCGGGCGGTCGACGGGTGCACGGCCAGCACGTCCAGCGCATACTCGCCCTCGTTCACGCCGCGCGCGGTGACGGGTTTGCCGAGCCAGGTCTTGGCGCCGTTGTCGTGGCGGCGCGGGTCGAACACGAATTGCGCACCGCGCCTTGGCGCATAAGTCCAGCCGGTCAGCATGCGCGCCAGCTCGGTCACGTCCTTCTGGGTGTAGCCGCCGTCCACGCCCAGCGTGTGCAGCTCCATCAGTTCGCGCGCGTAGTTTTCATTGAGTCCGCCCGCCTTCGAGACCCAGTTGTCCAGGTAGAACAGCATGGCCGGGTGGTGGGCGGTGGCGCCCAGCATCTGGCGGAAGGAGCCGAACACATAGGGCCGGATCGCATCGCGTTCATAGCTGGCCACCAGCACATGGTCCTGGCCTTTGCCGGCGAAGACGTTGAAGTGGTTGTACCAGAAATCGACCATCACCTCTTCCAGCTGGCGCGGGCTTTCGATGGCGCGCAGCAGGCGCGCTTCGGCGGCTTCGGACGCCATCTGTTTCACCAGTTCGCGCCGCTCGCCGTCTTTCTCCAGGCGCGCCTCCTGGAAACGGGCCAGCGCATCGCCGGCGCTCATGTGCAAGGTTTGCAGCTTGTCGAGCCGCTGGCTTAACGCTACCGGCAGGGGCGGCGGGTTCAGCTGCTCCTCGACATAGCCCTGCACGCCCATCTGGCGCACGCGGTCGATATCGCCCGGCCGCGGCCCGTAGGCCAGCCGGTTCAGCACGTGCACGGCGGCCTGCTCGCCCGCCAGCGGCGCCGCCCACAAAGCGGCATGCGGCAGCGCCAGGACGGCGGCCAGCAAAGGGGCAAATGCGAAACGTCGCATGATGTCGTCCCAATACAATGATTAACGGTCCTTTCTTTATACGCTAGCGCCCGAATCCAAGGCAAAGAATCCTTTGTATCAGGATGTTAATTGTTTGATTTGTATGCTTTAATTCATGTTGCGCAAAATGAAAGGACAGCATGAAGCGATATCAGGTCCCGCTGGCTATGGCGGCCGTGCTGGCGCTCAGCGCCTGCGGCGTCACCGGGCCGGCGACTAAGGTCGCGGCGGATCCGCCGCAGCAATGGCAGGCGCCCCTGCCGCACAACGGCAGCACCGGCGAACTGGCCAACTGGTGGCAGCGCCAGTCGGATCCGCTGCTGGTGCAACTGATCGAAGCCGCCCAGGCGGCCAGTCCCACTATCGCCGGCGCGCAGGCGCGCCTGGCCGCCGCCGGCGCCGAGCGCACCGCCGCCGGCGCGGCCCTCGCCCCTTCCCTGACCGGCGTATTGACCTCCACCCGCATGAGCCAGCAGTCGGCCAGCGCCCCGATGAACACCACCACCCAGCTGCTGGCGCAGGCCCAGTGGGAAATCGACCTGTTCGGCGGCGGCCGCGCGCGCCGCCATGCCGCCATCGCACGCCACGAAGGCGCGCAGGCGGGCTGGCACGAGGCGCGCGTCACCGTGGCTGCGGAAACGGCCAACCAGTACTACAGCCTGCGTTCCTGCGACAAGCTGCTGACGGTGGCGCGCATGGACGCGGCATCGCGCGCGCATACCGCCCGCCTGACCGACGTCACGACCAAGGCCGGCTTCCAGTCGCCTTCGGCCAACGCGCTGGCGCGCGCCAGCGCCGCCGACGGCAACAACCGCGCCGTGGCCCAGCGGGCGGCCTGCGACAGCGAACTGAAAGTGCTGGTGGCGCTGACCGCCATCCCCGAACCGGACTTGCGTGCGCGCCTGGCCGACAGTGCTGCCGGGGCCGTGCTCTCGCCTGCCGCGGGCATTGCCATCGATTCCGTGCCGGCCCAGGTATTGGCGCAGCGTCCGGATGTCTTCAACGCGGGCCAGGAAGTGGCCGCCGCCAGCTACGACGTGGCCAGCGCGCGCGCACAACGCTGGCCGCACCTGGGCCTGAGCGGTTCAATCGGGCGCGGCCGCCTGCACGCGGAAGGCCAGGACATCACGGCCAATGTGTGGACCCTCGGCCCGCTGCAACTGACCCTGCCCATCATCGACTGGGGCGTGCGCCGCGCCAATGTGGACGCTGCGCGCGCCCGCTACGACGCCGCCGTCTCAAGCTACAAGGCGAGCGTGCGCCAGGCCGTATCGGAAGTCGAACAGGCCCTGGTAGCCCTGCAGAGCACCCAGGAGCGGGCGCAAGATGCGCAAACCGCGCTGGACGGCTACCGCACCTTCTTCACGGCCACCGAAGAGCGCTACAAGAACGGCCTGGCCAGCCTGCTCGAACTGGAAGACGCCCGCCGCACGCGCCTGGCCGCAGAAATCACGGTGGTGAACCTGCAGCGCGAACGCAGCGCCGCCTGGATCGCCCTGTACCGCGCGGCAGGCGGCGGCTGGACCGCGCCTGCCGCGCCCTGAGAACGGAAAGACCTTATGAAACCACTGCACCGCACCCCGTCCGCCATCGCCGCTTTGACGATCGCCACCGCCCTCGCCGCACTGGCCCAGGCTCCCGCCGCCATGGCCGAGGACAAGAAGGCCGCCGCCAAGCCGGCGCTGACCGTCAGCACCGTCAAGCCGGAAAAGACCAGCCTGCCGATCAGCCTGACCGCCAACGGCAATGTCGCCGCCTGGCAGGAGGCCATCATCAGCAGCGAATCGAACGGCCTGCGCCTGTCCGACGTGAAGGTGAACGTGGGCGACGTCGTCAACAAGGGCGAATTGCTGGCCGTGTTCGCGCCGGAAACGCCGCAAGCCGAAGTGGCGCAGGCCAAGGCCGCGCTGATGGAAGCGGAAGCCGCCGCCGCCGAAGCCAAGGCCAATGCCGACCGCGCGCGTTCGATCGAGAACACCGGCGCCCTGAGCGCCCAGCAAATCAGCCAATACACCACGGCCGAAGCCACCGCCCATGCGCGCGCCGCTTCCGCCAAGGCCATGCTGGCCGCCGCCGAACTGCGCCTGCGCTACACCAGGGTGGTGGCGCCCGATAGCGGCGTGATCTCGTCGCGCAGCGCCACCGTTGGCGCAGTGGCGGGTCCCGGCACCGAATTGTTCCGCATGATCCGCCAGGGCCGCCTGGAATGGCGTGCCGAAGTCACCGCTGCCGACCTGCGCAACATCCGGATCGGCGGCAGCGCCGTCGTAAAAGCGGCCAATGGCAGCGAGCTTACCGGCAAGGTGCGCATGGTGGCGCCGACCATCGATCCGCAAACCCGCTCCGCCCTGGTCTACGTCGACCTGCCGCCGAACAACGGCAAGCAGGCGCCGTTCAAGGCCGGCATGTTTGCCACCGGCCAGTTCGAGCTGGGCTCTTCTTCCGCGTTGACCGTGCCGCAGCAGGCCATCACCGTGCGCGACGGCTTCAACTACGTGTTCCGCCTGAACCAGGACCAGCGCGTGAGCCAGGTCAAGGTGCGGGTAGGCCGCCGCATCGGCGAGCGCATCGAGGTGCTGCAAGGCCTGGCGCCGGAGGCGCTGATCGTGGCCGCGGGCGCTGGCTTCCTGAACGACGGCGACCTGGTGCGCAATACCGGCGCTCCGGCGCAGGCGTCGGCGCCGGTCAAGCCGGCCCGCTAAGGAGGCACGATGAATTTCTCAGCCCTCTCGATCAAGCATCCGGTTCCGGCCATCATGCTGTTCATCCTGCTGTCGCTGGCAGGCTTGATGGCATACCGCGCCAACCCGGTGCAGGACTTCCCGGACATCGAACTGCCCATCGTCACCGTCTCCGCCTCCCTGCCCGGCGCCGCACCGGCCCAGCTGGAGACGGAAGTGGCGCGCAAGATCGAAGATTCCGTCGCCACGCTGCAAGGCGTCAAGAACATCTACGCCAAGGTGCTGGACGGCACGGCGACCATCACCGTTGAATTCATCCTCGAGAAGAACCTGTCCGACGCGGTCAACGAAGTGCGCGACGCCGTCACCCAGGTGCGGGCCGACATGCCCGGCGAAATGCGCGACCCGGTGGTGAGCAAGGTTTCCACGGCGGGCCGCGTGATCCTGACTTTCGTCGTTACGCCCAAGGAAGGCAGCAGGATCGACGACGCGGACCTCAGCTGGTACGTGGACAATGCCGTGTCCAAGAAGCTGCTGTCGGTAAGCGGCGTGGGCGCGGTCAAGCGCGTCGGCGGCGTGAACCGGGAAATCCGGGTGGAACTGGATGACGAACGCATGGCCGCGCTGCGCGTATCGGCGCTGGACGTGTCGCGCATGCTGCGCCAGGTGCAGAAGGAGGCGCCGGGCGGCCGCGGCGACATCAGCGGCGCAGAACAGTCGGTGCGCACCATCGCGACCGTGCAAAGCGCGCAGGAGCTGTCGCAGATGGACATCCCGCTGGGCGACGGCCGCCACATCCGCCTCGACCAGGTAGCCACCGTGAGCGACACGGTCGCCGAGCCGCGTGCCGTGGCAACGGAGGACGGCAAGAAGGTGGTCGGCTTCGAAATCTTCCGTACCAAGGGCGCCAGCGAAACCCAGGTCGCCAAGGACGCCCGCGCCGCCGTGGAAGAACTGCGCAAGGCGCACCCGACCATCGCCATCACCGAAGCGATCGACAACGCCTCGCCGGTGGCGGAAAACTTCGCCGGCTCGATGGAGCTGCTGTACGAAGGCGCCATCCTGGCCGTGCTGGTGGTGTGGTGGTTCCTGCGCGACTGGCGCGCCACGCTGGTGGCCGCGTCGGCGCTGCCGCTGTCGGTGCTGCCGGCCTTCCTCGGCATGTACTGGATGGGCTTCACGCTGAACACGGTGACCCTGCTGTCGCTGGCCCTGGTGGTCGGGGTGCTGGTGGACGACGCCATCGTGGAAATCGAAAACATCGAACGCCACCTGCACATGGGCAAAACGCCGATGCAGGCCGCGCTCGAAGCGGCCGACGAAATCGGCATGGCGGTGATCGCCACCACCTTCGCGCTGGTGGCCGTGTTCCTGCCGACCGCCTTCATGGGCGGTATTCCCGGCAAGTTCTTCAAGCAGTTCGGCTGGGCCGCCGTGCTGGCGGTGCTGGCATCGCTGGTGGTGGCGCGCTTGCTGACGCCGATGATGGCGGCCCACCTGCTGAAGGCGACCGACAAGCCGCAGCAGGAAGACGGCTGGATCATGCAGCGCTACATGAAGACCATGCGCTGGTGCCTGAGCAACCGCTGGAAAACGGCAATCGCCGCCTCGGTGTTCTTCGTCTGCTCGATCATGCTGGTGGTCTTCCTGCCCACCGGCTTCGTGCCGCCGGCCGACCGCAACCAGACCATGGTGAACCTGGAGCTGCCGCCCGGCTCCACCCTGGCCGAGACCCGCGCCGTCGCCGAGCGCGCCCGCCTGGCGATCATGCAGGTCAAGCCGGTAACCCATGTGTTCAGCTCCATCGGCGGCGGCTCCTCGGGCGACGCGTTCGCGCCCGGCGCCGCGGCCGAAGCGCGGCGCGCGGTGCTGACCATCACCACCGTGCACCGCAACGACCGCAAGGAATCGATGGCGCAGATCGACAATATGATCCGGGAAAAGCTGGCCGCACTGCCCGGCGCCCGCTTTACCGTCGGCCCGCCCGATACCGGCATCAAGATGCAGCTGGTGCTGCGTTCGGAAGACCCGGTGGCGCTGATCGATTCGGCGCGCAAGGTGGAGCGCGAACTGCGCACCCTGCACGGCATCGGCAACGTCACGTCCAGCGCCTCGCTGGTGCGTCCGGAAATCATCGTGCGGCCCGACTTCGCCAGGGCGGCCGACCTGGGCGTGACCGCCAACGCCATCGGCGAAACGGTGCGCGTGGCCACCGCCGGCGATTACGACTTCGAACTGACCAAGATGAACCTGGCCGAGCGCCAGGTGCCGATCCGCGTCAAGCTGCCCGACAGCGTGCGCGCCGACCTCGACGCCATCGGGCGCCTGACCGTCCCCGGCCGCAACGGCCCCGTCATGCTGGCCAATGTTGCCAGCATCACCATGGAATCGGGCCCGGCACAGATCGACCGCCTGAACCGCAGCCGCAACGTGACGCTGGACGTGGAACTGGGCAGCCGCACGCTGGGCGAACTGGACGAGGAAGCGCGCCAGCTGCCATCCATGAAGAACCTGCCGCCGTCGGTGACCAAGGCGGAACTGGGCGACACGCAGGAGATGCAGAACCTGTTCGTCAGCTTCATGATCGCCATGCTGATCGGCGTGCTGTGCATCTACGGCGTACTGGTGCTGCTGTTCCACGACTTCCTGCAGCCGCTCACCATCCTGGCCGCGCTGCCGCTGTCGATCGGCGGCGCCTTCGTGGCGCTGCTGGTGACGCAGAAGGCGCTGTCGATGCCGTCCATGATCGGCCTGATCATGCTGATGGGGATCGTGACCAAGAACTCCATCCTGCTGGTCGACTACGCCATCCTGGCGCGCGCCGAAGGCATGAGCCGCTTCGACGCGCTGGTCGATGCCTGCCACAAACGCAGCCGGCCAATCCTGATGACCACCATCGCCATGGGCGCGGGCATGATGCCGCTGGCCCTGGGCATGGGCGCCGACCCAAGCTTCCGTTCGCCGATGGCGACGGCGGTGATCGGAGGCCTGATCACCTCGACCCTGCTGTCGCTGCTGGTGGTGCCGGCAGTCTTCACCATCATCGACGACGGCGAACACCTGCTGAAACGCATCGTGCACAAGCTGCGCAGGCCGCACAAGCATGCGCCTGCGCCGGCAGCGGAATAAGGAGCCCCTCATGAATGTACGCGTAGTGGAAATCGAGCCCGCCCGCGTTGCCTTCCTGCGCTACACCGGTCCCTTTGGTCCGGCGCTGGGCGAATTCTGGCGCAATGTCGTGGCGCCGTGGATGCAGGACAATGGCCTCAACGGACGCGTGACATATGGCGTGGCAATGGACGATCCCGGCACCACGCCGCCTGAAAAATGCCGCTACGACGCCTGCGTCGAAGTGGGCCACGACGACCCGGCCCCGCCGCCAGCCACACTGGCGACCATCCCCGGCGGCCGTTATGCCGTGGTGGACTACTTCGGCGCATCGTCCGGCATCGGACAGGCGTGGCATGATTTCCATGCCGAGGCGCTGCCGGCGGCAGGCCTGATAGCGCGCCCGGCGCCATGCTTCGAGCGCTATGCGGCCGACTTCCGCGCCGATCCGCAGACCGGCGAGTTTGCCTGCGAGCTTTTCATCCCTGTAGACTAGGAAAAAGAAATGAGCGCCCAGCCAGGCCATGACAGCGACCACCTGCGCTTTCACCGCGAACATGAACACCTGACCAAGACGTTCGGTGCGGACAGCTTCGGCCTGAAGGCGGAAGCGTTCGCGCGCTTCTTCGGCACACCGCTGTTCCTGGGTGCGCAGACCCTGATCGTGGCCGTGTGGATCGGCGCAAACCTGTGGGGCGTAACGCACTTCGACCGCTATCCCTTCATCCTGCTGAACCTTGCGTTCAGCCTGCAGGCGGCATATGCGGCGCCGCTCATCCTGCTGGCACAAACGCGCCAGGCGGAACGCGACAAGGCCCATAACGATGCCGACGCCCGCCACCGCGAAGCACTGGCGCAGCAAGCGGCGCGCCACACGGCGCAGATGATGGAGCTGTTGCGCCAGAATACCGAGCTGACGGAAACCACCAAGCTGCTGGTCGAACGCATCGACAAGCTCACGGCGGAGGTGCACGGGCACCTCCTGCCCGGGCAGCAGGCTTAATCTGGCTGCCAGCCGCCGCCCAGGGCGCGGTACAGGTCCACGCTGGCTCCCAGCAGGCGGCTGCGCAGTTGCAGCCGCGTCACGTCGGCATTGAACAGGGTGCGCTGGGCATCCAGCTCTTCCAGGTAGGAGGCGTAGCCGTTGCGGTAGCGGTTGCGCGCGATGCGCAGCGTCTCGGCGGCGGTGGCGCGGCGTGCGTCGTTCTTTTCGGCCTGTTCGCGCAGGCGCTGCAGCGCGGTCAGGCTGTTTTCCACCTCCACCAGTGCATTGCGCACCGTCTGTTCGTAGGCCAGCAGCGCCTGGTCGCGCTGCGCGGCGGCGGCATCGGTTTGCGCCTGGACGCGGCCGCCGTCCCACAGGGGCGCGGCCAGTCCGGCGCCGACGCGCCACAAATAGGTGGGGTCGTGCAGGAGCTTGCTGAATTCGGTCGACTGGATGCCTCCCGTCGCGGTCAGGCGGAACGACGGCAGCAATTGCTCGCTGGTTGCCTGCACGCCGGCCCTGGCCGCCGCGACATTGTGCGCAGCGCGCGCAATATCGGGGCGGCGCTGCAGCACCGCCGACGGCAGCCCGACGGGAATCGCCGGCGGCGACAGCTCGTCGAGGGTCTTGCCGCGCGCGATGGCACCGGGAGCGCCGCCCGCCAGCAGGGACAGCGCGTTCTCCTGGTCGTTGATCTGGCGCTGCAGTTGGGGCACCTGCTCGGCAGCCGCTTCATACTCAGCCTGCGCCTGCAACCATTCCAGGCGCGAAGTGTAGCCGGTTTCAAACTGCTTTTGCGCCAGGCGGCGCGATTGCTCGCGTAAATCCAGCGTGGCGCGCGCCAGTTCAAGCGTCGCATCCAGTCCGCGCAGCTGCAGGTAGCCGTTGGCTGCCAGGGCCGCCACCGACAGGCGCGCCGCGCCCGCATTCGCGCGCTCGGCGGCCAGCGACTGCGCCGCCGCCTCGCTGGCGTGGGCCAGGCGGCCCCACAGGTCGACTTCGTATGCAGCCTGGAACTCGCCCGCAAACAGATTGGTGGTGTAGGGAATGCCGTTGTAGGCCAGCGTGCGCGTGCGCACCGGCGTGAGCGTCGCACCCAGCGTCGGCGAGCGGTTTGCATCCGATGCGGCGAGCCGGGCCCGGAACTCCGCGACGCGCAGCTGCGCCAGGCGCACATCCGTGTTGTGCTCCAGAACCCGCGCCACCAGATCCGACAGCGCCGGGTCGCCGTAGGCATCCCACCATTTCTGCTCAACCGCGCCGCCGGGGGCAACCGCCTCGCTGCGCCAGCCTTCCGGTACCGTCAGCTGCGATGCGGGCGGTGGCGAGATCCGCGCTGCGCAGCCTGCCAGCGCCAGGCTGGCGCTCATTACCGCGCAGGCTGCAAGGCGTTTCATGGCCGCGCTCCGGCCGATTTCTCGTTCAGCACTGCCGAAGTATCGATGCTGACGACCACCGACATGCCCGGCCGCAGGCGCGCCGCCAGTTTCTGGCCCGGGTCGATGCGGATGCGCACAGGAATGCGCTGCGCGATCTTGACGAAATTCCCGGTGGCGTTATCGGCCGGCAGCACGGCGAACTCGGAGCCGGTGGCAGGCGAGATGCGCTCGACCTGCCCGGTCAGGACTGCCCCGTCCAGCGCATCGACCTTGAAGGTGGCGCCCTGCCCCACCTGTACTGCATTCATCTGCGTTTCCTTGAGGTTGGCAATTACCCACATATCATGCGGCACCAGGCCCATAAGCTGGGCGCCGGAAGCCACGAAAGCGCCGCGCCGCACGTTCACCTGGCCCAGCTGGCCGTCGGCCGGGGCGACGATGCGGGTATTGTCCAGGTCCACGCTGGCCGCCTTCAACGCCGCTTCCGCATTCGCCACAGCGGCTTCCAGCGCGCCGCGGTTGACCGTGACCGATTGCGCCTGCTGGCGCGCGATGTCGACATTGGCTTTTGCCTGCGCCACTGCCGCCATGGCCTGCGCGCGCGCCGCGCGCTGCGCGTCCTGCTCGCGCACAGACAAGGACCCGTCGCCCACCAGTTGTTCGGCGCGCGCAAAGTCGGCCGAGGCGCGCGCCGCCTGCGCCTGTGCGTTCGTCAACACCGCTTCCTGCAGGGCGATGCCTGCCTTCGCACTATTGCGCGACTGCTCCCAGTTCGCCAGCGCAGCCTTCTGCGCCGCCAGCTGCGCCTGCGCCTGCTCGAAGCGCTGGCGGTAAATACGCGAATCCAGCTCCACCAGCAAATCGCCCTTGTGCACGAACTGGAAGTCCTGCACCTTCACGTCCGCGACATATGCCGGCAACTGGGAACCGACCACCGTCACCTGCCCCCGCACGGTTGCATTTTCGGTCGAAACGATAGGGCTGGTAAAAGGCGGTAAGCGCCACGCATACAGCACAACCAGCACGCCGACCAGGGCGATCAGGGCGAAACCGATGCCGGACAGCCATTGCGCGCGCCGGTCAGGAGCAGGCGCGGCAGGCCCGGGCGTCTCGCTTGCTGGTGCTGGTGTGCTCATTGTGCCCCCGAATTGGTAAGAGAAACCTGTGCCATGCCGGTTTGCGCGTTCTGCGCCGGCGCAACCGGCCGCGTCGCGGTGCAAACCTGCCATGCGTAATGCAGCGCCATCCACGCCAAGGTGGCGCAGGCGACGTAGAAAATCATCAGGAAGACGTCGTTATAGGCCAGGATATTGGCTTCCCGCGTCGCGGCCGCGCTGAGCGACGGCAGGCCGCGCGCCTGCACCCGCGCCGCCACCAGCGGATCCTGCAGCGTAAGGTGCTCGACCAGTTGGCTGGAATGGAATTTCTCGCGCAGCACCTGGAATGTGCCGACCAGCGCCGAGCCAAGCAGGCTGCCCAGGTTCTGCGTCATGGAGAACATCAGCGAAAAGCTGATCAGGTTGCAGGGCTGCGCGATCACGGCGCCGAAGCCCGACACGAAGACCGGCCCCAGGAAGAACGTGCCGCTGAACGCCAGCAGGAACTGGCTGATGTACATCTGCTCCGGGCGCGTCAGGCTGCTCGCCTGCGCATCGATCCACGCCCCCAGCGCCATTAGGGCCAGCGCGAACATCAGCATGGGCTGCAAACGCTGCGGGGTGATGATCATGGCGCTGGTCAGGATACCCAGCGCGGCGCCGGCAAAGGCCACCAGCCACAAGGTCTGCATCTGGTCGTTGTTCAATCCGATCGCCTGCAGGAAGCCAACCGCGCCGCCAGCCTCCGACTGCACGACGCGAATCAGGAGCACCGATACCGCCAGGCGGACCATATTGGCCGTGGTCAGCCAGCGCGTATTGAGCAAGGGCTTGCGCCGGTTGTGTTCTATCGCCACCGCCGCCGTAAACAGAACGATAAATGCCACCAGCGCCCAGCCGATCCATGGTGCTTCGAACCACCACACCGTGCGCCCCAGCGCCAGCACCGCGCACAGGAAAGCCACGCCTGGCGCGAACAGGGCGAAGGTCACGAAGTCCATCTTCTCGAAGGCCTTCACGCGGTCGCCGGGCGGCAGCTTCAGCATCAGCACGCAGCCGAAGGACAGCAGCGCCATGCCCAGTTCAAAAGAGTACAGCCCGCGCCATTCGGCGATGGACAGCAGTTCGGAGGAGAAAATGCGTGCCAGCGGCAGCGTCAATTGCGAGAAACCGACGCCGAGCACGACGCCCTTCAGCCGGTGCTGGGCAGGAAAAGCCTGCAGCACGTAATAAAGGCCCAGCACCGTCAGCGCTGCGCCGCTGATGCCGTGCGCGGCCCGCACCGCGATGGCCGACGCCAGGCCGTGCACGAACAGGTGGCCCACCGTGACCACCGCATACAGCATCAGGAACAGTTCCGTGAACAGGCGCAGGCCGTACTGCTGGCGGAACTTCACCAGCAGCAGGTTCATGGAGACATTGCCCATTACGTAGGCGGCGGGCAGCCACTGGATTTCCGCCTGGGTGACGCCGAGCGAGCCCTGGGCATAGACCAGGTTGACGGTGACCAGGGCATTGCCAAGGCCGCCGGTCAGCGCAACGATCAGGCCCACCAGCAGGTAGGCCAGGCGCTTGGGTGCCGAGTGTAAGGGCGTGGACGGAGAGCCCGGCAGGAGCGGGCGCTCATGAGGAAGCCATTGTTGGGGGGCGTACTCATCCATACAACTAGTGTACACCCGCCCACGCTGGCGGAATCAGTGCTTGCGTGCTCCCAGCAGTTTGGAGACGGCGTAGCCGGCGGCCAGTGCCACCAGCAGGGATTTCCCTGGGCTGTTGCGCACGACATTGAGGCCGGTTTCGCTGAAGCGCTTGTAAGCGGCATTCAGCTGTTCGCCCTTGGCACTCATCTGATCGGTGATGCTGCTGATGTTGTCGGCCACTTTGTCGACGGTGCTGTGTACGCCGGCACGCAGGTCCTTGGCAGTTTCGCTGCGGGTGATGTTGTTGTCCATGATTGGAGTCCTCATCGCTTGGTTTGGGTGGAAGAGTCACGATACGACTGCACGGCTGCATCCACCGTGCGCCAGCTAACGATGTGCGGCAGCGATCTCTGGCAAGCTTGGCCTGCCTCCATTGAAAGGTGCCGCGTGATTCCTATCGACCCTGTCACGGGTGCCGGCACGGTCACCCCGGCGATCGCCCCGGACCGTAGCGCGCCCGCCGTTGCAGTACCGCCGCCCGCGGCGACCACCCCTTCGGTGTCTTCGCTTGGGCTATTCCTGTCCAACCTGGTGCTGGCGCAGCGCCGTCTGCGCGAACTGGCTGCCGGCGGCGGGGACGCGGCGGCGTTCGCGGCGGCGGCGCAGCAAGTCGTGGAAAACATGAACGCCAACGCGCCGCCTACGCTGGCGGATGTGCTGGTGGCACAGCAAGCTGCCTTGCGCGAGGCGGGAATCGATGTTGCCAGCGGAGGCAGCCTGTCGACCGATGACGGCGCGCTGGCGGGCGCCTTCAATGCGGCGCCCCAGCGTGCCGTAACGGCGCTGGGCCAAGCACTCGGCGAGATCGCCGATGCCGCGGGCGCGGTCCAGCCGGAAGCGACGGCCCAGGCTGCCGCGCTGGAGCCCGGCGCCCTTCCCGCACCCAACCTGGCGGACCAGACGGCCCAGCGGCGCAACGCCACCGAACAATTGGACGTCACGCGTCAGGTGGCCAGCCAAGCCTTGGCGGAAGATGTGCGGGACACGCAGCAGCAACGCCTGGCCCAGGCCCAAGCCGCGACCGCGCGGCAGCTCGAAAGCACGCGCGAGGAAGACCTTGCGGCGCAAGCCCTGGCCGACCGCCTCGACGCCGCGCGCCGGGCTGCCCAGCAGCAAGCTGAGGCCAACCAGCTCGGCTTGACCCGCGCCGAACGTGCCGCTGCCGACCGCCTCGACACGGCCCGCCGCCTGGTGGCTGAGCAGGCCGAAAGCGCACAGACCGAAGAGCTCATTGCCGCCCGCCTTAACTTGGCGCGACAACAAGCTGCCGCAGAAGCGCGCGCGGCGCAGTCCCCTGCCGCCGGCGAGACAGGCGCCAACCCGCAGACCAACGCCGGAGCTAACGTGAACGCAGCGGCTGCCGGAACCGGCGCCACAAGCAATCCCCCTAACGCAGCCACGCATCCCGCCGGGACTGCCGGCGCAGGAGCCCCTGCTGAGGCAGCCAGCGCCGCCGGTACTCCTGCGGCGGCCAGCACGACAAATGCCGCAGAAGAGGCTCGTACAACACAGCCTGCGACAAATGCCACACAAGCACGACAAACCGCCGCCGCTTCGGCCGAAGCAGAGGCAAGGCGCGCCGCCGATGCCGCCGAGCGGGCGCGCGCAGCCGCGACGACCGAGGCGCTGTCCCTGCAAGACCGGATTACAGCCCAGCGTCTGGAAGATGCGCGCAACGTTGCCCGGGACTTGTCGGATGAGCAAACGGAAGCACGGCTGGAAGCCCGCCGCCAGGCATTGCGCGAAGCCCAGGCCGCAGCCCAAGCCGCTGCGGCGCTGTCGCAAAACGCGGCAATTGCCCCACCGGGCGCGCCGCTCAACCCGCCCACGACCAGCCGTCCGGCAGCCCCGCCCGGCACCGTTCTGCCAGGCAACACTGCCATTCGCCCGCCAGAGGCAGGCGTCAGCGCAGCCGGGCCGCAGGTCAGTGGCGCAACCGCGACCGGCTTGGCGGCCGGCCCAGGCCCGGGCCCGGCCGCCGGCACGCTGGCAGCGGCTGCGCCAGGCACCGGA
>JBCNPK010000022.1:0-97910 GCA_039593355.1 Pseudoduganella sp. | reverse complement strand
GTCTGGAAATCACCGACATGGACGGCAACAAGCACGAGTTCCTGATTACCAAGGACAAGCAAGTGCTGGTGCACGACGGCCAGGTGGTGAACAAGGGCGAGATGATCGTGGACGGCCCGGCCGATCCACAGGACATCCTGCGCCTGCTGGGTATCGAAGCGCTGGCCCGCTACATCGTCGACGAAGTGCAGGACGTGTACCGACTGCAGGGCGTGAAGATCAACGACAAGCACATCGAGGTGATCGTTCGCCAGATGCTGCGCCGCGTGCAGATCACCAACGCCGGCGACACCGACTACATCGTCGGCGAGCAGGTGGAGCGCTCCGAGCTGCTGGAAGAAAACGATCGCGTGACCGCGCTGGGCAAGCTGCCAGCAACGTACGAGAACGTACTGCTGGGTATTACCAAGGCATCGCTGTCGACCGACTCGTTCATCTCGGCCGCATCGTTCCAGGAAACCACCCGCGTGCTGACCGAAGCAGCGATCATGGGCAAGCGCGACGGTCTGCGCGGCCTGAAGGAAAACGTCATCGTCGGCCGCCTGATCCCAGGCGGTACCGGCCTGGCCTTCCACCGCGCCCGCAAAGAGAAGGAAGTGTGGGAAGCCGAAGAGCGCAAAGCGCTGCTGGAAGCAGAACGCGCCGCCATCGTGGCCGAACTGCCAGCGGACGAACCGCACCACAGCGACGAAGCGTAATCCGCTTCAACGCCAGCAAAAAACGCCACCCTCGGGTGGCGTTTTTTTTGGGGGGACGACTTACAGCTGAGGCCGTGTCCCACCTTGGGGTCAGGCCCCACGGTGGGACACGGACTCGTCAGTTGATTCTGGCTTTGACCAGCACTGGAAGATGGTCGGAGGGGAAGCGGCCGTGGAATGAGTCGGTCAACGCTGCATAGTTCAATACCTTCACTTGCGGGCTGACGAAGATGTAGTCGATACGCTCTTTCAGTGGGCTATCTATTTTGAAATCATTGAAGGTCCCAAGCGGACCATAGGGTGGCTTCGCGCTGATCTCGAATGCATCGGCCAATTGGGACTTCATGGTGCCGACCTGTTCGGTCTCCGGCACGGAGTTCAAATCTCCCGCCACGATTACCGGCTCGGAACCGGCAATTTCCTTCACCTTTCGCAGCATGAGCTTGGCCGATTCGCGCCGCGCCACTTGGCCTTCGTGGTCGAAGTGCACGGAGAAGAAGTAGAACTTGCGGCCAGTCTGGCGGTCCTGCAGCTGCGCCCATGATGCGATGCGGTGGCAGCAGGTGGCATCCCATCCAAGCGAGGGCCGCTCGGGTGTTTGGCTCAGCCAGAAGTCGGCATTGCGCAGCAGGGTGAAGCGCTGGCGCTTGTAGAAGATGGCGGAGTGTTCGCCTGCGTTCCTGCCATCGTCGCGGCCAACGCCGACGTGGGCGTATTCCTGCATGCCGTCCAGGTCGGCGATCTGGTCGGGCAACCCTTCCTGCGTCGCGAACACATCAAAATCGTGATAGCGCACCAGGCTCTTGACCAGCTCCTTTCGCTGCGGCCAGGCGTTGGGGCCATCGCTCGCGGTGTTCATGCGCAGATTGTAGGTGGCGATGTTCAGAGTCGCATCCTGCTGCGCAAAGGCAGCAGGAGCGAGTGCAGCCAGGAAGGCGAGTTGCAGCAAACGGCGGTGGGTCGTCATCATGCTCCAAGAAGAAAAGTTTGGGTTACCAGTACATGTGTGGAATCTGTCCCTTTTTCGTTGTCGCCAAGTGCTAAACAGTGGCGCAATGATCGTGGACCGCGGAGGATTAAAGCGAACTTGGTATGAACCCTTGAGTTGAAAGGGCATGTACTACGCCGCGGAGCAAATAGTTATTGGTGAAGCAGATCGAATATTGTCGTGCGCCTTCGCGCAGCGGCTGAAGCATTTTGCTGTCAACGAGCTTCTTGATCTGATAGGTTCGCTGCGCCGGGCTAAGCTTTGGCATGATCGTTGCCAGATCTGCTGACTTCACGATGCCTCGTTTAACGACCTCGCAGAGCACATTGTATTCGTCTAATGTAATGAGTTGCCGCTCACGAGAAATAGCCAATGCTGGTGCAAGTATCTGTTCCTTCAGATAAGTGTAGTCAGTAAGCCTATCGACCTTCCGGATTTCGTCGAGGATCCCGGAGAGAACGTAAGTACACCACTTGTCCAAACTGTCTGGGGTACCTTTATCCGCTTCGCCGAGCATCTCGTAGTAACGCTCGCGGTCATTACAAAAAACGGCAGTCGGGTTCAGGACCCGACCACTGTTCCTTACGTTAAAGCCATATTTGATGAGCATCGCATAGGTAAGCAATCGAACGACTCGTCCATTTCCATTACTGAATGGATGAATCCATCCAAATCTATGGTGGGCTAATGCCACTTTGATGAGGTCATACTTCCGAGCATCGTTTCGATTCACGAACTCTGTAAGCTCTTGCATATAGTTCGGTACGTGAATGGCCTCAGGCGGACGATGCACTGATTGAGCAATGGTTACTTGAGTCTGGCGATATGCGCCAGGGGTTTTGTCTCCTTCTCGGTTTAGATCAAGCACCGCTAAGCTATGTAGTTCGCGTATGAGGTGTTCTGTGACCGGCTCTCCGGGGCTCATCGCAGTTTCTACGTATTCCATCGCCCTTTCGATATTGGAGATCTCACGGAGCTGATCAGTTGCTTGAGTCGATCCTTCCACTGCAGTTTCCACATAGTCGGCCAGCGTCGTATGATTTCCTTCAATGCGCGCTGAGCCAAGGCTTTCAAGCATATGAAAGATCTGCTTGAGCTGGAAAAAGACGTTTGACGGAGTGTCACCACGAAGTTCGAGACGCCTCAGGTGCTCCAGTTCAGTGAGCACGTCGACAAGAGGCGAGTCGAAAGTTGGATTTAAGAGCGCCAGTTCGAAGTGTCGAAAAGTAGGGATGGGCATGTCGTTTACTGGATTGCCTCAGAATTTATCTCGAATTTTTGAAGAAAAAATCAATATAATCAATGGTTTAAAATTTTTCAACTCATTCAGTATATCAAATTGAGAAAGTTTAGATCTCTAAACCCGTCGACGTCATCTCGACACTTTTATCGAAAAGGTGATAAAGACAAAAAAAATGGCAGGTTGAGGTCGAAAGACAGGACCTCAACCTGTCGGCCCGCTGTGCCTCAGGCCGACAAATACTTCGCGGGCTCGATACTTTGCGGATAGCGGAATCGGTTCTCCGGATCCCACTTGGCTTTCACCTGCTGCAGCTTTTCGTAGTTTTCGCCGAAGTAGCCGTTCTGCCAGTCCTTGTATTCGGCGTTGACGTAGTTCTGGTAGTAGCGGTTGGACCATAGGCCTTTCATGTCCGGCGACTCGTAGTAGTCCTTCAGCCAGCGGAAGGCTTCGGCCTTTTCACTATCCTGCATCCAGAACGAGTCGGTGAAGATGTCGAAGTAGGCGTTGCGGTGCACGAAGGCCGTTTCGTGCGGCGCGACTTTGTTGATCGCGCCGCCGTAAGGCTCCATCGAGACGATGTTGTAGGGATTCGGGCTGGTCTTGAAGTAGTCGACCATCTTCTGGAATTCCTGCTCGCTCAGGGCGCGTTCGATATAGGCGCAGCGCTTGGTTTCCTTGATGGAGTCGGGGATGATGCCTTCCACGTTATCCAGCAAATGCTCGTTGGCTGCGGCGTAGGGAATGCGGTGCTGCCAAAGCGGGCCGGCTGGGAAGCTTGGCGTGCCGATGTCCAGCAGCGGCTGCAAGGCGGCCTGCGCCGCCTCCTTGCTGGTGCCGGAATAGATGCCGCGGATGCAGAAATAAGGGCGATTGATGGTGCAGCTCTCGCCACCTGGCGCCTTGCCCGGCACCTCCTCGATGGCGAGGAAGCCCAGCAGGCCGAGGTCGAGGTCCTGCAGCGTCTTGGTCGTCTTGTCCTGCCAGGTCTTCAGCACTTTGGCCGCGTCGTCGATTGGCCAGTTGACCTGGATTGGCCACACATCCTTGAGCTTGTGCAGCTTGTACTTCATGCCGACCACAATGCCGAAATTGCCGCCGGTACCGCCCTGGTGCGCCCACAACAATTCGGGATGGGAGTTGGCGTTGGCGGTAACGATCTCGCCGGTCGCGGTCACCATGCGCACTTCGATCAGGCTGTCGCAGGCGATGCCCCAGCGCATGCTGGTGTAGCCGTAACCGCCGCCCATTGTGTAGCCGGCCATGCCCACCGAATTGCAGCTGCCGCCGGGATTGTGCAGACCGTATGCATTCATCTCCTGGTTGTACTCGCCCCAGGTCACGCCCGCGCCAACTGTGGAAGTCATGCCCGCCTCATCGACGAAGATGCCCTTGATATTGGAGACATCGATGAGCACGCGTCCATCGAGCACCGAATAGCCCTCCGTGCTGTGGCCGCCTGCACGCATGCACACCGCCAGGTTCTGGTCATTGCAGAACTTGACGGTCTCGACGACATCGGCGCTGCCGGTGCAGTAGACGATCATCAGCGGATAGCGGTTGAAGGCGTTGTCGCTGTCCATGCGGCCGCTGGTATAAGGCGGATCGAAGGGCGTGACCACCTGCCCATTCAATTTCTTCGTCAACGCCTGGAAGGCGGCAGGGCTGATGCCATGCTCTTCAAGATATGCCGTGAGCGGCGGCGTGTAAGCCTTGGCGCCAAGATGGGGACGGTTCGGATTGCCGGCCAGGGCGAGCTTGCGCAGCGGGTGAAATGCTGTTTTCTTCATGGTTCTGCCTTTCTTGTTGGTAGGTGGTCAGACGGTGAAAACAGTGCAGCCCGCTAAAGCTACCGCAATAGCCCGGCAGCAAAAGACGCGCTTTGTCACTAAGCAGGATTGTTCGTCGCGGAACTGCGACGGAGATGAGAAATGTCCACTTCGGGGCAGGAAATGAAGTGGACTTTTTGTTGTGGCTACTTCTTATCGCCGGCAGCGGCCTTCGAATCGTCGATCAGGTCGAACTTGTCATCGGAAGTCATGAAGAAGGTGCATTCCGCACCAGCGGCGCAGCCGCTGACGTGTTTTTTGCCGGCCGCTTGCAGCAGGTAGGAGCCTGGGCCGAGCTTGGTCTCCATACCTCCGTCAGTCTTGTGGGTGAATGTTCCGGAAATGACGACGATCTTCAATGCATGGCTATGGTGGTGCAGGGCATTCACTTGCCCGGCGTCGAATTTCACCATAACGCCGTAAGGGCCGCCCTTCGTCCGGTCACCCCATAGCGTGGCGAATTTGGTACCGGGAACAGGGCCGGCCTCCCACTTGATCGAATCGGCGGGCCAGACGACATCTTCCTTGGCCTTGTCTTTTGCCAGCGATCCGGCGCACAGCAGGGTGGAAACCGCGAATACCGCAAATGCCTTGGTCTTCATGATGGCGCTCCTTGGTGGAGGTGGTGAGGAAGCGGGAATCCAGGCTTAAGTTATAGCCCATCCGCACCATTTCACAAGGGCATGCCGAGGACTTCGCGCTGCTTTGCTTTGGACAGGGAAGACAGGGCTTTGCCGTAGGACCACTGAACCAGCTCAACCAGATAGTCGGCCGGGAAGCGCCGCACGTCGACGATGGTAACCCAGTGGTAGCGCCCCATGTAGCGCGCAGGCTTCACGCCGGGCATGCCAGTCAATTCCAGGAAGCGGTCCGGCGTGGTGCGGAAGCTGAAACGCCATTGCTCGGGCTCACTGGTCTTGAAGTAAGCGAAAGTTTTCCCGCCCACCTTATAGCTCAGTACATTGACGGGCGGCGCATGCAGCAGGCTCTCCGCGCCGGGCAGGCGGCCGCAATGGGTTTTCAATTGCGAGGTATTCATTCGCAGATGATAACGTTGTTGACCTGGCTCTGCATTACGGGCTAGACTTGAGATAACGTTATCATGATGGCCGGGGCTGACGATGAGGTTTGTGGTGTTTGCTGTAGCGTTGATCATGGCTGGCTGGCGCGCCGATGCGCTGGCGGCGCCACAGAAACTGCACGTCGATTGTTCATCCACTGTGACGAAGGCGGACGGTAGCCTGCAACGGCCGCTGAACCGCCTGGACCAGCTGAATGGGTTAACACTGCAGCCTGGAACGCGTGTACTGTTCAAGCGCGGCATGACTTGCCACGGCAGCTTCCAGCCGCGAGCCGGCAGCTCGGGCAAGCCGGGTGCGCCTATCGTGGTGGACGCCTACGGTGAACGCAGCCTTGGCCGGCCCGTGATCGCAGCGGGATGCCGCGCCGCGCAGTCCGACCCCGACCAGTCGCTGACCGAGGCGCGCAAGAGCGCCAGCGGCATCAGCCCATACCATTCGCTGTGCTTGTCTGATGATAGTGCCGTGCGCCAGGCCGCGCTTCACTTGGTCAATGTCGAGCACTGGGAAATCAACAACCTCGAGCTGAGCAATGATGGCCTGGATGAGGCGGGACGCGTTGGCTTGCTGGTGCAACTGGAAGACTTCGGCGTCGGCCACCACTACCGCATCAACGATGTCTACGTGCACCACGTGCGCGGCTACCTGCAAGACGCACCGGGCCGCGAAATAGCGTACAAGGAGACCGGCGGCATCCTGTTCACCGTGACGCGCAAGCAGGAACGCCCGGGCAGCAAGCAAAAAAAGACCAGCTTCGACGATGTGCTGATCGAAAACAGCGAGGTCTACCATGTCGATGGGATCGGCATCTCCAACCGCTCCGCCTGGATGTGCCGCCAGCGCGGTGCGCCCTGCGGCGACTTCGCGCCTTACAAGGGCAATGCCGAATACATGAAGGCTGCCGGCACCGAGGCCGCCAGCGATTACTTCCCCTCGACCCGTTTCGTCATCCGCAATAACAAAATCCACAATATCGGCGGCGATGGCGTGATCGTACGCACGGCCGTTGCGCCGAAGGTGGAGGCCAACCTGCTGTACGACATCTGGATGCGCGCTCCCGGCAACAGCGCCGGCGCTTGGGCGATCAATACGGATGATGCCCTGTTCCAATACAACGAGGTGTACGGCGTGCGCCACCGCGAGGAAATCGAGCCAGGTGACGGCATGGCCTTCGATGCCGACATGGGCACGCGCAACACGCATTTCCACGCGAACTATAGCCATGATAATGCCGGCGGCATGATGCTGTTTTGCGCTTGCGGGCGCGACGGCCTGGGTAATCGCGCCACGGCGGAAGGCGTGCTGGTCGAGTCCAACCTGAGCGTGAACGACGGGCGCCGCGCGATCATGATGGCCGGTGTCGATACGGCGCTCATCAAGGACAACCTGATCGTCTCTCACGGGCCGACCCCGCTGATCGAGAACGGCGACTTCCAGAGCCCAAACGCGGTCGAGCTGTACGGCAACCAGTTCGTCAACACCAGCAACCAGGGCGTGATGTTCCGCACCAAAAACAAGGAAGGCAGCTACGCCGCCATGATGTGGGGCGAGAACACCTTCCACGGCTACCCGGCAAGTGCAGCGGCGGACGGCAAGGCCCAGGCCCTGGTTGAGCGCTGGTTCGCAACCACCGGCTTCCGCGAGAAAAGCTACAAGGACTGAGACAACGGCCGAGTCCGTGTCCCACCGTGGGGTCTGACCCCAAGGTGGGACACGGGCTCGGCCGGAAAAACCTCAACTGTGCCAAAACGCGCAGGACAGGCGGCTAAAGCGGCCGAGGAAGTGAACCGGACGCACGTTTTGCTCAGGCATAATGGTCCGATGGAGAGCGTCGAAGAGCTTGAGCGGTGGTTCAGGAGGGCTGGCGTGAATGCGCTGCATGCCTGCATCGGTCCGCTACCCGCGTCGCGGGCTGCGTTGGGGCGGTGGACCAGCGATGGGCCCGATCTCGCCATCCGCAAGGTTTGCCCCCATCCCGGCACCTACCGCCTGGCCTTGATGATGGAGCCGCTCGATGCCCGCATCTGGGACGGCAACGCGCCCGTATGGGGCGGCACGATTGGCGCCAACCGCTTCCGTCTCTGTCCGCCGGGCGAGCAGGGCAGCTGGCGCCAACTGAGCGGCTGCGATATCGTCAATGTTTTCCTGCCTGTTTCCTTGCTGGACCGCCTTGCCGCACAGCGTGGCGAGGAAATTGATGCTGCGCTGGCCGCGAGCGAGTTTACTTCCGATCATTTGGTCTACGACCTGGTGCGCAAGATGCTCGATGCCCAGGCCTTGGCCGGTCCGCTGGCGGCGCAAATGTGCGATAACCTCGTCACGGCCCTGGCCTGCTACCTGCTGGAGCACTACTCGCGCCCGGCACAGACGGCAGCCAGCACCCTCGGCGGCGCACGTCTGCGCCGCGTGTTGCGTCATATCGCCGAGCACCCCGACATGCTGCCAAGCAACGCCGAACTGGCTGCGCTGTGCGGCATGAGCGCGGCCCATTTCTCGCGCGAATTCCACCGGGCCGTGGGCCTGCCGCCGCACCGTTATGTGCTGACGCGCCGGCTGGAACGGGCCTGTGCCGCGCTCGCTTCAAACAGGGCGCGCATTGTTGATATCGCCGAGGAAGCCGGCTTCAGCAGCGCGAGCCATTTCACGCGCGCCTTCACGGCGCAATACGGCACCTCGCCGGCGGCGTGGCGTACACGCCGCGGTAACAATTGTTAATAGCCGGATTGTGCAATTTGCGCAGGTTTGTGCAAGCGCCGGCGCCAGGATTGGACACAAAATCTCCCCACCCTAACTTCAAAAAGTGGAGAGACAAATGGCTTCTGTACGACATTCCATCGCGCTGCTGGCGTTGATGGCGGCCGGCGCAGCGCAGGCTGACAATATTTCGCTGCGCATCGGCTTCAGCGAAGGCCGCACAGGTGCGGAATTCAAGACCTTGCATGCGGAGGTGGGCAAGTTCGCGGTCACGCCCAACGTGCGGCAGGGTGCGCAGGACGAGCAGTGGCTGGTGGTGGCAAAGGATGCGCAAGGACGCGTGCTGCACGAAGTAAGCGTCAACAACGGCTTGCGCCGGCATGTGGAAACGTTCAACCCGCGTTCCGGTGCGATCGACGTTTCCGCCACCGTGCAGCAGCGTGAAGGCAGCTTCGAGGTGTCGCTGCCATTTGACCAGGCGACTGCCAGCGTGGAAGTGCTGGCCAAGCCGGCGGCAGGTGCGCAGGCGAAATCGGCTGCACCATCGGCCGCGCTGGCCCACTTCGAGCGCAGCGTGCTGGAACAGTCCGTGCGCAATGCCAGGGCGGCGCGCAGCGCGCAACTCGCGGCCGCGCCTGCCGCAACGGCGACCACCATCCTTAACAACGGCAGCGCATCCACCCATATGGACTATGTGTTCATCGGCGACGGGTATACCGCCGCCGAAATGGACAAGTGGCATGCCGATGCGCAAAAGGTCATCAACGGCTTCCTGGCCGATCCGCTGTTCAATGCCAACCGCGCATCGATGAACATCCATCGGGTCGACGTCGCCAGCAACCAGTCCGGTGTCGATGAACTGGATAAGGGCATCTATCGCGACACGGCGATGGACGGCCAGTTTGCCTGCTATAACATTGAACGCCTGCTTTGCGTCGACAACACCAAGGCCACCAATATTGCCGCTTCGGTGCTGGCGCCCGATGCACGCGACGTGATCGTGGTGATAGCCAATTCCACCCGCTACGGCGGTTCGGGCGGGGCCGTGGCCACGCTGTCGATGCACGACCAGTCGATTGAAATCGCGCTGCATGAAATCGGCCACACCGCCTTTGCGCTGGCCGATGAATACGAATACGGCACCTGCAATACCAGCAGTGAACCGAGCGAGGCTAACGTTTCGCTGAATGGTACGCGCTCGGTGAAATGGGGCAGCCTGATTTCCGGCAGTACCGCAGTACCGACCAGCCTTGGCGTCTACCCGAACGGCACCGTTGGCGCTTTCCAGGGCGGCCAGTACTGCACCACAGGCAAATTCCGGCCGACCGAAAATTCGCGGATGCGTACGCTTGGCTATCCATGGCATGCGGTGAACGAGGGCGCGGCGCGCAAAGTGTTCGCCAAGTACACGGGCAGCGGCGGCGTGACGCAGACCGGAACGTTGGCCAGTGGCGGCAGCGCCACGGTGCCCAGCGCTTCGCCAGGCTATGTGCAGGCGGGAACGGGAGTGTTCTCGCTGCAATTGAGCGGCCCGGCCACGGCGGACTTCGACCTGTACCTGTATAAGTGGACGGGCAGCGCCTGGAGCAAGGTGGCTGCGAGCGAAGGCAATACGTCCAGCGAGTCCATCAGCTACAACGGCACGGCCGGCTATTACTATGCGCAGGTGAAATCGTACTCGGGAAGCGGTTCCTATACGCTCACTTACAAATTCCCGCAACCTTGATCTATGCTTGAGTGCGCGTAAGTGACAATGCGTGATCGTCAAAAAAGCCGCCGCTTGATACACTGTTCCGTCGCAGCTAAATCGACGGCGCGGGGTGCGGGATGGCGGCTCCTTATATCGTTGCGTTGCAAAAGTCTGCCGAGGATTTGCGGCGAGCGCTGCTGCGCGGGCTCGAGGTGCCGGCCACCTGCGATGCGTGGAGCAGCAAGATCCTTGTAGCCGACAGCCTCGACCACGAGGCCCTGCACCGCGTCCAGTTGGCGCTGATGGACGACGAGATCCTTCCTCCCTGCCGTACCTTGCTGGTGCACCGCGCGCCGTGCCCGGGCGCGGAGCGCGCACTGGTGGCGATGGGGATGGGCGATGTCATCGAGAACTCGGCGCAGGCAATCGATGTGATCCGCAGCCGCTTGCGGCGCTGGGCGGAAGTCGACGCGGCGCTTGGCTTGCCGCTGGTGGCCGATAACCTGGTTGGCAGCAGCGTCGCGTGGAAGTCGGCCCTGCGCACGGTCGCCGAGTGCGCGCTGTTCAGTTCCGCAGCCGTGCTGTTGACCGGACAGACCGGCACCGGCAAGGAGCTGCTGGCGCGCATGCTGCACTCGCTCGACCCGCAGGCGCGGCAGCATGATCTGGTGGTCGTCGATTGCACTACCTTGTCGCGCGATATCGCCGGCAGTGAATTATTCGGTCATGAAAAAGGCGCATTCACCGGAGCCGTCGGCGTGCGCGATGGCGCCATCGCCTGTGCCGATGGCGGCACGCTTTTTCTCGATGAAGTCGGCGAGCTGCCATTGGAATTGCAGGCGCAGTTCCTGCGCGTCCTGCAGGAAAAGGCATACCGGCGCGTCGGCAGCACGCAGTGGCAGCGCGCCAGCTTCCGCCTGGTTTGCGCGACCAACCGTGACTTGCCGGCGGAGGTGGCGGCAGGCCGTTTCCGCGCCGACCTGTACTACCGCATTGCCGCCATGACCTGCCGTACCCCCTCTCTGGCGGAGCGCCGCAGCGATATTCCAGCGCTGGTGCGCCATTTCATTGCATGTGCTGGCGACGGAGCGGCGCCGTCGCCTTCGCCCAGCCTGCTCGATTATCTCGCGACGCGCAGCTATAGCGGCAACGTGCGCGAGCTGTACCAGCTGGTGCTGGCTTGCATGCGGCGCTATGCGGGCGCTGGTCCCTTGTCGCTGGCCTGCCTGCCGGATGAGGAGATCCAGTCCTGGGGTGCGGATGGCGCTGCCGGAGCGTCGGATGCGCCGCTGTGGCATGCGGCGTATGTCGACGATTTCGTACGCGCGGCCCTGCGTGAGAACGTTGGCTTGAAGGAGCTGGGGCGCATGGTGGAAGCGGCGGCGGTGCGGCTGGCGCTGGAGGAATCCGAATCCATCACCGCCGCCGCCAATTGGCTGGGCGTTACGCCGCGTGCCTTGCATCTTCGAAAGGCTGCCGCACGCGGGCCGGATCTGCATTGAGGCCGAACAACTGCGCGGCATTGCGGCCCAGCAGCTGCGCGGCGCGATGTTCGTCCAGCCGCAGCTCGACGATCATCTCCTTCACCTTGGCCAGTTCAACGCCGGGATGTATCCACGGGCCGTCGGAACCGAACAGCACCTTGTGCGTACCGGCGCGCTGCACTGCTTCCACCAGGTTGTCGAAATTGCGCACGCCGGCGGTGTCGGTGTAGACGTTGGGATAGCGCGCCAGGATGTCGATCAGGTTGCGCTGGTGGCGCCAGTCGTCGGCATAGCTGCCCATGTGCGGGATGATGAAATTGACGCTGCCGTAGGCGGGTGCAAACAACGACACCGATTCCACCTCGCCAAGAACGTCATACAGGATCGGTACTTTCAGTCGGGCGGCGACGTCGCATATTTCGCGCGTGATGCGGGCGTCGGCGCGATGGCATTTGATGCCACGGAAGCCGTGCACGCGCACCGCGCGCTCGACCATCGCGCCGATGCGGCCGCGGTCGCGCGCGGCGTGCACGAAGACGAGGGCGCTATAGCGCAGCGGATCGCGTTTGACGATGCCGGCGACCGCTTCGTTGGCGACGGCGTAGTCGCTGTGGAACGCGGCCCAGATCATCGTGTGTCCGATGCCTGCACGCTGCGCCCTCGCCCGGTAGTCGTCGAGCGGGGCGCAGGTGTCCCAGGGGCCGGTGAAACCGTCGCCCGGCCCTGCGTGGCAGTGGGCGTCGATGATCATGGCTGCCCCATTGCTTGCTGCGCCTGCGCGTAGTTGCGGCGGTTGCGGAAGCCGACCGGCGCGAACTCGTTGCCGGCTGGCTCGGGGCCAGCACTATCGCCTGCCCCGCCCGCGTCGCCCGGCAGCGGCATCGCGCCGTCGTCCGCGCCGCCGGCCATTGCCGGGCCGGCACTGTCGCCTGCGCCGCCGCCGTCGCTACCGTTCGCTCCGTAGCCATCGTTCGCACCATAGGAAGCGCCGGGACCGCCTGCGCCGTTGCCGCCGTAGGGCGGGTAGCCTGGATCCGGCCGTGGCTGCGGCCAGCCGCCGGTTACGATAGGACCGGTGTGGACCGGGTAGGCCTGCAGGATGGCGAGCAGCCGGCGCCAGATGCTGGGGCTCAGGATGCCGGTCACCGGCAAGCCGTGGCGCTGCTGCCAGCGCGCCAGCGCAAACATGAAGCGGCGGCTGTCGGGCTGCGGGTAGGGGCTGCCGATCACGCGGCTGACCGGCCCCATTTGCGGGCCCCAGTTGAAGCGGCGCGCGAACGCGCCGTTCAGCTGCGCGCGCCGGGTCCAGTCGTTCTGGCGGGCGACCCGCTGCTGCAGCATATTGCGCGCCCTGGTGCGCAGCCACACGCCGCGGCTGGAACGGCGCCGCATTTCGTTCTCGCCGGACTCGATCCAGTTGCGCGTACGCAGGCTGGCTTGGGAAGCGGCGCTGGCATGGCTGCAACTGCAGCCGCTGCTGCAGCGGCAGGGCTGGCCGGGCTGGCACACGCAGCCTTGCTGGCAGCGGCACTGTCCCGCGGCAGGCCGGCCAACCGGGCCGGCCTGCTGCATGGCCTGTGCGATGCTGGGATATCCATTCATCATGGCTGCATCCTCCAGGCTATTGCATCAGGCGCGGCTGCTGCACGGCCAGGCGGCGCCGGTTGATCAGGTCCGATGGCTGCACGGCCCATTCCTTGCCCGCCACCACCGGCGTATCGAACACGCCCAGGTCGACGCCGGTCACCGCGCGGTAGGAGTGCACGTAGTTCTGCACTTCCGGGCGGCAGGCGGTCAGCCAGTTGGCGGCAATGCTGGAGTCCTTGACGTCCGACCAGTTCAGGTGGCGAATGCCGAGCAGGATCATTTCGCCGCAGGTGGCCAGCGTCTGGTAGTGGCGGATCGACGCATCGTTCCAGCCCATGATCTGGCGCAGCGTATCCATATGCGGCATCCAGGCTTCGGCATAAGGCACGCCGGGTTTGCCACCCAGGAAGTCATGGATCTCCGGCCGGGCCATGATCAGCTGCTGGAGAAGCATTTCCGAGCGCGCCGTGGTGGGCATGTCGCTGTACTGGTTGTCGCTGCCCTCGGCCAGGATCAAATGCAGCTCGCGCAGGCAGTTCAGCATGGGGAAGGCGTCGGCATGCATGGTGGTGTCCATCGATGTACGGTAGTAGCGGCAGGCTTCCTGCAGCACGCGGTGGAAGGCTTCCAGGAAGGAGGTGCGGCTGTCGGCCGGCATCAGGTTCGGCACGGCGCTGCCGCGCAGGCGCAAGCCGTACTGATGGTCGTACTCATAGGCGCGGCGCGCCAGCGACAGGCGGTCCGGTTCATGCTGCACATAGTCCCACAACAGGTTGGTCAGCGGGCGCAGGTGCGAGATATTGCAGCGCGCCAGCTTGTCGCCGCCGGGGTAGAGCCGGTTCTGGAAGCGCAGCGTAATGGCGTTGATGCCTTGCACCAGCATGCCTTCCTCCAGCCAGTAGTTCCAGATCAGCTCCGTCATGCAAGGGTTTTCCAGCTTATATTGCACGAAGCCGTCGAACGCACACAGGTCGATCTGGTCTTGCGGCAGGTGCGGCACATGCGGGTTCATTTCGATCAGCTTTTGCACCAGTGTGTAGGCGTCGCTGGCGGGCGAACGGTTGCTGCCGCCGTGCGGGGTAGCGTCGAACAGTTCGACCGCCTGCGCGGCCAGCAGGTTCACGTCCAGCACATAGGGATGGAAGATGCGGTTCGCTTCGTCCATGTCGCCGACAGGCTGGGTGCCGTTCGGCGGCAGGAATTTGCTGGTAACGCTTTGCAGGCCGGCTGCGCTCTGGAAGCAATTCTTCACCCATTGGCCGTGGCATGCGACGAAGAGGTGGGCGATATAGACCAGCTTTTCGTAGGGCGGCAGGTCGGGCAGGCCTTGCGGCAAAGGCTTGGTGCCCAGCACGGCGGTCACGAAAGCCTCGAAATTGTTATAGCTCAGGAAGTCGCTGGCGCTGCGCACCATCAGGTAGTAGGCGGTGAACGGGTCGCTGGCCGGGTCGGGCGTGTTGCGGAACAGCTGGACCGGCAGCGGGCCGTTATGCGGGTGCGGCAGGTGGCCGGTGGTCTGTGGCGCAGTGCCGGGCGTCGCCGCTGCCGCCGTGGTGGCGGCAGCGGAAACGTGCACGGGCTGGGCCAGCGGCTGCGCTGCGATTGGCGGCGGTGGCGTGACCAGCGAGTTGGTCGGGGCCAGGTGCGTCGAAGCCGGCGCGCCTTTGGACCCTTTGGGAATCTTCTTGGACATGTTGTGCTCCTTTGCTAGCAATCGGAATTAAAAGGCTATCGCCAGGGCCGGCGGGGCCGGACGCGCCTGGGCGCAGACGGTGCGGGCGTCGATGGTGCTGTGCAGGGCCCAGAAGCGCAGCAGGCGGCGCAGCAGGGCCACTTCTTCGGTGGCGGAGATCCAGCCGTCGAACTTGGCCTGGCCGATGGCGGCGCAGGCTTGCGTTGGCGGCAGCAGGGCCAGCGTGCCCTTGTTGCGGCGCTGTTCCTGCCACACGCTGCGCAGCCGCGCCGGCGCGCAGTCGGCCAGCGGGAAAGCCTGGCCCAGGGCCATGCCGCCCAGCGTGGAGGGACGGAAGCCCGCCAGCAGGGCCGCGAACTCGGGGATCACCCGTTCCAGTTCGCGGAAGGCAGCCGCGTCCTGCGGCGCCGCCTGGTGCAGCGGATACAGCGCATCCCAGGTGTCGGCCAGCTGCTGCCATTGCTGGTCCGGATACAACGCATTGCCGATGGCGGCGCTGATCTTCACCCTGATCCACGGCGGCGGGTGCGGATCGTCGACCGAGAAACGCGTGACGAAGGCGGCCGGCAGGCTGACCACGCTCATCAAGCCCTGGGTGGACGCGATGCCGACCCGCGCCACGCTCCAGAAGTCGGCGATGATCTCCGACAGCCAGGTGCGCAGGCACAGCCAGCACTGGCGCTGCGCCGGGCGCGCCGCCGCCATCTGCGCCAGCATGGCTTGCAGCTGCTCGACCAGGTCCAGCAAGGCCGCGCCCTGGTGCCCGACTTCATGCACCAGCGAGGATGCGATGGCGCTGCCGACCATGCGCTCGCGCGGCATGCGGATAATGGCGACCGGCGTCAGGCCGCCGCCCGGCATGCGCGCCCGTACGCGGCGGATGGCGGCACCCGGTTCGCGGTCCAGGTGGCAGATGACCGGCGGGTTGAAGTAAGGCCGGCAGGGCAATTGCAATGCGTCCGCCGCCAGCACGTCCAGCCCACCCAGCCACTCGCCGTAATTGTGCTGGCTGCGTTCCGCCAGCGCATCGGCAAACACGTCGAATTGTGTCAGCATGTCCAGGAAGCGCATGCGCACGATCGCGTAGCGGCGCTGGATCAGGTCCGGCGCCGCGCCCGAACCGGCCGGGGAATGCAGCCAGTGCAGGAAGCGCCGCGCCAGCTTGCGCAGCTGGCTGCGGCCGTCGGCCAGGAACTTCTCGATGGCCGCCTGCGCCGCCACCGAGGGCGCGGCGGCGGCCACCATCGGCAAGGTCAGTGCGAAGGGACGCACTTCGTTGAGGCGCTCGAGCAGCGAATGCGCCTCGTACTCGATCATGCGGATGGCTTGGGCATGCGACATCGCGGTCTCCCCGGCGCATATCAGCGCGAGAACACGTTGTACAGGATGATGTTGCGGCCGACCTTGCGCCAGGCGCCCGCGCGGTGGCGGCCGGGCGCGCCGGGGATCGGCAGGTTCGGCACGTTCGGCGTCACGCCTGGACGATAAGGCAGCACGCCTTGCGGAGGCGAAGGCTGGAAGGGAACGCGCGGCGCAGGCGTGTTGATGCCGACCGCGGTGCCGGCCGTGGCCTGGCCACCCGCCTGTCCGCCCAGGCGCACATTCCATCCGCCGGGACTGGTCACCTGCATGCCGCCCGACAGGCCGCCGGTGGCTTGACCGCCGCTCGATGCCTGGCCGGTCAGGCCGTTCAGCACGGCCGAACCGATGGTGCCGATGGATGGCAGGATCTTGCCGGCGATGCCGCTCAACAGACTGCCGATTTCCTGCTGGCTGGTGAATTCGCCTTCAGGCAGGCCGTCCATGGCGCGTGCGCCTTCGATGCCGATGCGCACAATGCGGCGCGCCACTTCGAATTCGCGGTCTTCATTGGACCAGCCTTCCATTTCCAGCCCCAGCGCGTTCTTGGCCATATTGCCGGCGGCGGCGCCCAGCGCCGTGCCGACGCCGGGGATGGGAATCAGGCTGCCCAGCGCGCCGCCCAGGGTCGGCAGCGCCGCACGCGCCACGCCTTTCAGTGCGTTGCCCAGCATGGAGCCCAGCGGCGAGGAGGCGACGCGGCGGAAGGTGCGGCCCAGGTTGCGTACCAGCCCGCCCAGGAAGTGGTTCAGCTCCTGCTCGTTGCTGGCCGAGAGCAGTTCGGCGGCCAGGGCCAGCTCGGTCTCCTGGTTGATTTCACCGGTCATCGGGTTGACCAGTTCACCGAGGTATTCCGCTTCGAAGGTGGGCGCATATTCACCCTGGTATTCGCCTTGGTACTCGCCCTGGTAGCCGGCATATTCCTGCTGCGCGTATTCCTGCGGGAACTCGCCCTGGGCATAGGCAGGTGCGAATTCGCCTGCTTCCATGAATTGCTGGATGCGATCAGTATTGTGCATGACTTGCTCCTCGTAGAAGGACATCGGTGGATGAACGGCTATGCGCCCATGCCGGGTGATGTGCAAATGCCATGCCTGCCGTTTTATTACGGCTTTGCGAGGGGAGAAGGGAAGGCGGGTGCGGGAGCAAGGAAGCCGGCTTCGCTGCACCGCGTGCGCGGTGCGAAGCCGGCTTCGTGGGTGAAGCTCAGTTCAGCGGCTTGCCGTCGGCATCGAGGCGCACGATCTCGCCCCAGTTCAGTTCACGGATGCCAGGCTCGATCTTCTTGACGTCGCCGATCACCACCCAGACCACCTGGTCCGGCTTGATGTATTTCGGCGCAGCGGCCGCCAGCTGCTGCTCGCCCAGCTTGGCGATATTGGCGGCGTACCTGGACCAGTGATCCTGCGGCAGGTTCAGGTTGACCGATTGCAGGGCAGCGTTCTCCAGCGCGTTCAGTGTTTCGAAGCGGCCGGCCATGCGCGAAGTCATATTGCGCATGATGCTCTGGTACTCCTCGCCGGCGATCGGACGGGCGCCGGCAATATCCTTGATCTCCTTCGCCAGTTCCAGCATGGACTCTTTGGTCTTGTTGGTCTGCACCGGTGCGTTGATCACGAAGGCGCGCTGGCCGCGCACATTGTTCAAGCCGCCGAAAACGCCGTAGCTCCAGTGCTTGTCCAGGCGCAGGTTGCGGTTCAGGCGCGAGGTGGCCATGCCGCCGAAGTCCTGCATCACCGGTTCCATCGCCAGGTCTTCCGGCTGGCCCTGCGTTTGCGACAGGTGGGTGGCGATGATGACCGATTGCGGGGCATCGGGCTTGTCGATCAGGTAGACGCGCTTGTTCGACAGGCTGGCGGCAGGCGTGGCCGGTTTGGCAGGCGCATTTCCTGCTGCCCACTTGCCGAACGTTGCTTCCAGCATCGGCATCAGCTTGTCCATCGTGGTGTCGCCGCTGACCACCAGGGTGGCGCTGCCTGGCTTGAACCATTGCGCATGCCATTGCACCAGGTCGGCGCGGCTCAGGCCTTCCACCGTCTTTTCGTAGCCGCTGGCCGGGCGGCCGTAGGCGCTGTTGCTGCCGTAAGCGGCTGCGACGCCGACGCGCTGCGCCAGCGTGAAGGGATTGGATTTTTCCTGGCCGAGCTGCGCCAGGCGGCGCTGCTTCTGCAGCTTGACCTGGTCTTCGGGGAAGGTCGGGGTCAGCGCGGCTTCGGCCATCAGCTCCAGCGACGCTTTCAGGTTGGGGGCGGTGGCGTTCAGGCGCAGCACCGACTGGTCGGCGGTGGTGTTGGCGATCAGGTTGGCGCCTTGCGATTCCAGGGCGTCGGACAGCTGGAAGGTGTCATGCAGTTTGGTGCCTTTGTTCAGGCCATCGAGCGCCATCATCGCCAGGCCGGCCTTGTCCGGGGTGTCGGAGGCCGCGCCCGCATCCACCGCCAGCGCGGCGTTGACGATGGGCGCGCCGTGGCGTTCCATCAGGATTACTTTCAGGCCGTTGGACAGGGAGGCGCGCTGCATGGCGGGGAAACCGACTTCCGGAGCTGAGCCGAGGGGCGGCAACACCTTGCGGTCGATATTGGTGGCGCCGGCGGCCAGCTTGGGGACCGGCGACACCACCATGGTGTAGTGCCTGGCGCGCAGCCATTTATCGGCGCTGGCCTTGACGTCGCCCGGCTTGGCGTCCGCCTGGGTCTTCAGGCTGCGCAGGTAGGCATCGGGCGTCCCGCCGTAGGTCATGGATTCGGCCAGCACGTCGCTGCGGCCGCCAAAGCCGCCCAGGCGTTCGATCTTGCGCGAGAAGGCGGCAAAGCTGCCGGTTTTCACGCGCGCCAGTTCGGCGGCGGTGGGGCCCTTGTCCAGCAGCTCTTTCAGCACCGCGTCCATTTCGCGTTCCACCTCGGCCGGATCGACGCCCTGCTTGACGGACACCATGATCTCGAAGGTGCCGGCAATTTCATTGGCGTCGGCTCCTGCGCTGACGCCGGTTGCCAGGCCTTTCTCAAACACCAGCCGTTTGTTCAGGCGCGCGCTGTTGGAGCCGGCCAGTACTGCGCCAAACAGTTCCAGGCGATCGGCGTCTGCCTCGCCCCAGCCCGGGATATGGTAGCTGCGGAAGATGCGCACTTGCGGCACCTGGTCCTGCATGGTGTCGCGGATATCGCGGTCCAGCGCCGGCACCCAGCTGTCGGTGCGGGCCAGGGCCGGACCGGCCGGAATGCCGTCGAAATACTTCTTCACCAGCTCCAGCGCACGCTCCGGCGCGATGTCGCCGGCCAGCGAGATCACCGCGTTGTTCGGGCCGTAGTAAGTGCGGTACCACTCCTTCACGTCTTCCAGCGAGGCCGCGTTCAGGTCGTCCATGGAGCCGATCACCGGCCAGGAATACGGGTGGGAATACGGATACATGCGCTGCGCGTGCTCGTCCCACACGCGGCCGTAGGGCTGGTTCTCGCCCTGGCGCTTTTCGTTCTGCACCACGCCGCGCTCGCGCTCCAGCATTTCCTTGGAAATGTAATTGGCCAGGAAGCCCATGCGGTCCGCTTCCAGGTACAGCGTGCGCTCCAGCGCCGACACCGGCACGTCTTCGAAGAAGTTGGTGCGGTCGTTGTTGGTGGTGCCGTTGCGGTTGGACGCGCCCAGGTCGTCCATCGCTTCGCGGAAGCCGTGCGGATAGTTCTCCGAGCCGTTGAAGAAGAAATGTTCGAACAGGTGGGCGAAACCGGTCTTGCCGCGCTTCTCGTTGCGCGAACCGACGTGGTACCACATGTTCACGCCCACCAGCGGCACGCTATGGTCGGTGTGCACGATCAGCGTCAGGCCGTTCTGCAGCACGAACTTCTGGTAGGGGATGGTGTAGGGCTTGAGGTCAAATGCAGCCGGTGCCGTGGCGGCGGCCGGCGCGGCCACTGCCGGCGCGGCGGCGGCGCCGGCCAAGGCTGCGGCCAGGGCGAGACGAACGATTTTGCTCATTGGGGTCCTTTGGATGGGGGAAATAAAGGGCTTGTCCCATGAGCATGAATGCTTTTTTGCTAATTTGCAATACGCAGGTCAGGTGACCAGCAGCCTGGCCGATTTCAATTCGGCGCTGTTCGGCCCTACCGAAAGCGTGAAGCTGCCCGGTTCGACCACGCGCTGCATGTCGGCGTTGTAGAACTGCAGGTCGCAGGGCTTGATGCCGAAGGTGAGCGTGCGCTTCTCGCCGGGCTGCAGGGTGACGCGCTGGAAGCCTTTCAGTTCCAACACCGGGCGGGTAACGCTGCTGATGTCGTCGCGGATATAAAGCTGCACCACTTCGTCGCCGGCGCGCGTCCCGGTGTTGCTGACTTCCACGCTGAGCGTGGTGCTGCCCTTGCTCGTGATGGTCGCCTGCGCCAGACGCGGCTCGCCGATGGCGAAGGTCGTGTAGCCCAAGCCATAGCCGAATGGGTAGAGCGGCCTGGTGCCCCCGTCGATGTAGCCGCGGCGTGCGCTCGGCTTGTGGTTGTAGAAGATCGGCAGCTGGCCAACGTGGCGCGCCACCGAGACCGGCAGCTTGCCGCCCGGGTTGGCGCGGCCGAACAGGATGTCGACGGCGGCGTTGCCGGTTTCCTGGCCGAGGTACCAGCCTTCCAGCAGGGCGCCGGCGCGTTCGGCCAGCAGGTTGACCGAGAGCGGCCGGCCATTGAGCAGGAAGACCACGGTCGGCTTGCCGAGCTCGAAAATGGCCTGGGCCAGCTCGTTCTGGCGGCCGATCAGGTCCAGCGTCTGGCGGTCGCCCAGGTGGCTGTCGGACCAGGCTTCGCGGCTGGTCTGCTCGTTGTCGCCTAACACCATGATGATGGTGTCGGCGGTGCGCGCGGCGGCGACGGCTTCGGCGATCAGCCTGTCGTTGGTCGCCGCTGGCGTGAAGATGATTTCATCCTTGCCCCAGATGCGCTCTTCGGTGATGCGCACGCCTTCGCGGTAGTCGAACTGGAAGCCCTGGCGTTCGCTCTCGGCTTTCAGCGCTTCGTGCACGGATACCACATGGCGCGGGACGTCGGAGTAGCCGCCGATCGGCGTGTCCTTCGCGTGGGTGCCGAGCAGCAGCACCTTGCCGACCTTCTTGCCGTCCAGCGGCAGCAGTCCCTTGTCGTTCTTCAGCAGAACCACCGCGCGCGCGGCGGCTTCGCGCGCCAGCGCCACGGCCTCCGGCGTCGCAGTCAGCTGGTCGGCAAGCGCGGTGTCGGCGTAAGGCTGTTCGAACAAGCCTGACAGGAATTTCCATTCGAGGATGCGCGCCACCACGGCGTCGATTTCGGCGACGCTGATCTTGTGCTCCCTCACCAGCTGCGGCAGCAGCTGGTAGCCGAAGGTATCCGGCGTTTCGATGTCAACGCCGGCTTTCACGGCACGCAGCGCGGCTTCCTGCGGCGTTGCGGCGACGTGGTGCCGCCCGATCAGCTCATTCACGGCAAAGTAGTCGGATACGGTGAGGCCTGCGAAGCCCCATTCTTCGCGCAGCACCTTGTGCAGCAGCCAGCGGTTGGCGTGCGAAGGCAGGCCGCCGATCTCGTTATACGAAGGCATGACGGCCGCGGCATGGGTCTCCTTGATGATGCGCTCGAACGGCGGGAAAAATTCCTCGCGCAGCGTGCGTTCCGACACTTCGGCCGGGCCGATATTGGTGCCGCTCTCGGGCTGGCCGTGGCCGGTCATGTGCTTCAGCGTGGCGAACACCTTGTCCTTGCCCAGCTTGCGCTCTTCGCCTTGCAAGCCCAGCACGGCGGCCTTGCCGATTTCCGCGCACAGGTGCGGGTCTTCGCCGAAGGTTTCCTCGATGCGGCCCCAGCGCGGTTCGCGCGCTACGTCCACCACGGGCGCCAGTGCAAGGTTGGCGCCGCGTGCACGCATCTCGCGTGCGGCCACGCTGAACACCTTGCGCACCAGGGCCGGGTCAAAGGTCGATGCCAGCGCGATCGCCTGGGGGAAACAGGTCGCGTCCCTGGCAACGTAGCCGTGCAGCGCTTCTTCGTGGAAGAACAGCGGAATGCCGAGGCGGGTCTGCTCGACCGCCCATTTCTGCGCGGCGTTGGTATAGGCCGCGGTTTCGGCGGCGCCCCGATTGCTGCGGGCGCCGTCGTCGCCCGCGCCGGCGGCGGCGGACCCGCCCTGGCGGTCGGAGGGACGGGCAATCATGCCGAGGCCATGTGGGCAGGCCTTGCTCGCTTTTTCCGCGGAAAAGGCGCCGTGGCCATCCTGGACTTCGCCCTTTGCCGTCCAGATGCAGCGCATCTGGGCCACTTTTTCTTCCAGCGTCATGCGGCCGAGCAGGTCTTTGACGCGGGCCGGAATCGGCGCGGCAGGGTCCTTGTATAGTGGCCGTCCACTGGAAGTTGCGGCGGCCACGGCGGCGGGGGAGCGCAGGGCGGCTACGCCGGCCGCTCCCGTCATCGTCATCAGGAATTGTCTGCGCCGCATTTGCTTCAGCCTTCCATCTGCTCCAGTTCCTTGCCGCGCGTCTCGTGCACGCAGCGCAGCACGAAGAACACCGAGACCAGCGCCGCCACGCTGTAGATGCCGTAGGCGCCGGCCAGGCCGATGCTCGCCAGCAAGACCGGGAACGTCACCGTGATGAGGAAGTTCGAGGTCCATTGCGCGGCGCCGGCAACCGCCAGCGCCGAGCCGCGGATCTGGTTGGGGAACATCTCGCCCAGCATGACCCACATCACCGGGCCCCAGGACACGTTGAAGAAGATCACGTAGACATTGGCGGCGGCGAGCGCGAGCACGCCCATCGATCCGGACAGCGTCAGCTTGCCGCCCGCGTCGAGCGTGGCGCTGGCAAAGGCCAGGGTGACCAGGCCGAGCGTCAACGCCATGCCGATGGAGCCGAACCACAGCAGGGGCTTGCGGCCGATGCGGTCGATCAGGAACACCGTGACGATGCAGGCGCCGATACTGAGCGCGCCCGAGAGCACGTTGATCAGCAGCGCATCGCTTTCCGAGAAGCCGACGGCCTGCCACAGCACCGCGCCGTAATAGAACACGACATTGATGCCGACCAGCTGCTGGAACGTCGCCAGGCCGATGCCGACCCAGACGATGGGGCGCAGCTTGCCGGTTGCCTTGTTGACCAGGTCGGACAGGCGCGGGCGGTGGTGGTCCTCGGACAGCGAAACATCGATCGCTGCGAACTTCTCTTTCGCAGCCGGCGCGCCGTACAGGCGCTCCAGAACCGCCAGGGCTTCGGCGCTGCGCTTCTTCACGACCAGGAAGCGCGGGCTTTCGGGAATGGTGGTCAGCAGCACCAGGAACAGCGCGGACGGAATCGCCATCATCCAGAACATCCAGCGCCAGGCCTCCTGTCCCAGCCACAGTACCCCGGTCGAACTGCCGGCCGATTTTGCCAGTACATAGTTGCTGAGGAAGGCGCAGAACAAGCCGCTGATGATGGCGATCTGCTGCACCGTCGCCAGGCGGCCGCGATAACGCGCGGAGGCCACTTCGGCAATGTAGGCCGGCGACATCACACTGGCCGCACCCACCGCGAAACCGCCCAGCACGCGCGCGGCGATGAAGAAGGCCGAGGTGGTGGCAAAGCCGGCGCCCAGCGCCGACAGCAGGAACATCACCGCTGCGATGAGCAGCACCGCGCGCCGCCCCCAGCGGTCGCCCAGGCGCCCGGCGAAGAAAGCGCCGGCCGCGCAGCCAAGCAGCATCGACGCGACTTCGAAGCCGATGCCGGCGGAGGTGGAATGGAAGGCCTGTTTCAGCCCGTCCACCGTGCCGTTGATGACGCCACTGTCGAAGCCGAACAGGAAGCCGCCGATGGTGGCGACGCAGCTGATCAGGACGATGAGGCGGGTGTTTTCCGTTTCCTGGCCGGTATTGCTGCTTTCAAGGGCAATGCTGTTCATCTCTGTCTCCGTTATTTTCCGGGGCCGGTGCGTGCCGGCTCAGTGATTATGACGTGGCGTATCCTGCGCCACGCCGCGGTAGGCCAGTGCCAGTTCCATGCAGGCACCGCTGGCTATCTGGCCGACGGTGGCGCGGTAGATTTCCTGCCACGGCGTCTGGCTTGGCGGCACCGGCGGCACCCCGTCCTGCTTGCGGCGCGCCAGCTCCGCGTCGTCCACCAGCATGTTGCAGCTGCCGGCATTCAGGTCGATGCGCACCCTGTCGCCGGTGCGGATCCACGCCAGGCCGCCGCCCACCGCGCTCTCCGGCGAGGCGTTCAGGATCGACGGGCTGTCCGAGGTGCCGGACTGGCGGCCGTCGCCCAGCGTCGGCAGGTTGTTGATGCCTTTCTTGATCAGCGCATCCGGCGGCTGCATGTTCACCACTTCCGCCGAACCGGGCCAGCCCACGGGGCCTGCGCCGCGGATCACTAGGATGGTGTTCTCATCGATTTCCAGCGAAGGATCGTTGATGCGGGCGTGGTAGTCGGCCGAACCGTCGAACACCACGGCGCGGCACTCGAACACGTTCTCGGCGCCGGGACGGCTCAGGTAGCGCTTGCGGAAGTCTTCCGAAATCACACTGGTCTTCATGATGGCGAAGTCGAACAGGTTGCCGCGCAAGACCATGAAGCCGGCTTGCTCTTTCAGCGGCTGGTCGAACGGCGTGATCATTTCGCGGTCGCAGCTCTCGCGGCCTTCCAGATTCTGCGCCATGGTGCGGCCGGTCACGGTCGGACGCTCGGCGCGCAGTTTGCCGGCCTGCTGCAGCTCCCACATGATGGCGGGCACGCCGCCGGCGCGGTGGAAGCGCTCGCCGAGGAATTTGCCTGAAGGCTGCATGTTCAGCAGCAGCGGAATGTCGTGGCCGTAAGTCATCCAGTCGTCTTCGTGCAGTTCGACGCCGGCATGGCGCGCCATGGCCATGATGTGCTGCTGGGCGTTGGTGGAGCCGCCGATGGCGGCATTCACCACGATCGCGTCGAGGAAGGCGTCGCGCGAGAGGATGGACGAGGGACGCACATCCTGCTGCGCCAGTTCGACGATGCGGCGCCCCGTCTCGTAGGCCATCTGCCCGCGCTCGCGGTAGGGCGCCGGAATGGCGGAGCAGCCGGTCAGCGACATGCCCAGCGCCTCGGCCATGGCGTTCATGGTGGAGGCGGTGCCCATGGTGTTGCAATGGCCTGCCGAAGGGGCCGAAGCGGCGGCGATTTCCAGGAATTTTTCGTTGTCGATCTGGCCGGCCGCCAGCTGGCGGCGGCCTTTCCAGATCGCCGCGCCGGAACCGACCAGTTCACCATCGAGCCAGCCGTCGAGCATCGGGCCGCCGGACAGCACGATGGCCGGAATGTCGACGGTGGATGCGGCCATCAGCTGCGCCGGCGTGGTCTTGTCGCAGCCGGTGGTCAGCACTACCGCGTCGATCGGGTAGCCGTGCAGGATTTCCACCAGGCCCATATAGGCCAGGTTGCGGTCGATGGCGGCGGTCGGGCGGCGGCAGTTTTCAAAGATCGGATGCAGCGGGAATTCCATCGGGATGCCGCCCGCATCGCGGATGCCGTCGCGTACGCGCTTGGCCAGCTCCAGGTGGATGCGGTTGCACGGGCTGATGTCGCTGCCCGATTGCGCGATGCCGATGATCGGCCGGCCGCTGCGCAATTCTTCCGGCGTGATGCCGTAGTTCATGAAGCGCTCGAGGTAGAGCGCGGTCATGTCGATATGGTCCGGGTTGTCGAACCAGTCCTGCGAACGGTAGCGTCGCTTGGTGTTCATGCGGCTTTCCTGTTGAAGTGGTGTTGCGGCAGGCCGGGCACGTCCACGCGGAAGGTGAACACGCCGCCCGCCAGCGGATGCGCGGCCAGGGCTTCCGCGCTCATGCCCTTGCGCGCGGTGGTGACGAAGACGGTGCGCAAGTCGGCGCCGCCGAAAGCGACCTTGGTGACGTTGGGGCAGGGCATGGCGATGGTCGCAGCCAGCGAGCCGTCCGGCGCATAGCGTTCGATGCGGCTGCCGCCGAACAGGGAGATCCAGAGGTGGCCCGCCGCGTCGACCGCGCTGCCGTCCGGATAGCCGGACACGCCTTGCGGATAGCGGACGAATTCGCGCTTGCCAGACAGCGTGCCGTCGGCCGTGCAATCGTAGGCATAGACCACGCGCTCCAGCGTGTCGGTGTGGTAGAAAGTCTTGCCGTCCGGGCTGTGGCAAGGCCCGTTCGTGATGACGATGCCGCCATCGATCGCCTGCAGGCCGCGTGCGTCGTAGCGGTACAGCGCGCCGGTGGCTGCCTGCTCGCCGTTGTCCATGGTGCCGAACCATAGCCGCCCGGCCTGGTCGACATAGCCGTCGTTGCAGCGGTTACCCGGATGCCGCGCCTCGATGTCGAGCATGGTGACGAAGCCGGCCGCTGGCGAGAAGCGCGCCAGCCTGCCCGGCAGGCCGCAGGCAAAGCCGCCGTCGGCCATCGGCAGCGCGAAGCCGATTTCCGCCGGCGCCTGCCAGCTCAGGCGCTCGCCGCCGTCCTCATTGCAACGGTGCAGGCGGCGCCCCTTGATGTCGACGAAATAGAAGGCGCGTTCGGCGGCGTTCCAGAACGGCCCTTCGGCCAGCGTGCACTCGGCCGGCCAGATGCAATGCGGCGAGCTCATGATCCGTACCATCCCGCGTCGACGAAATAGTCGCGGCCGGAGCAGCGCGCCGAATTGTCCGAGGCCAGGAACAGCGTCAGCGCGGCCACGTCTTCCGGCTCCACGCGCTGCGGCAGGCATTGCGCAGCGAGGATCGCCGCTTCGCTTTCCGGCGTCTGCCACAGCGCCATCTGGCGCGGAGTGCGCACGGCGCCCGGCACGATGCAGTTGACGCGGATGCCGTCCGCGCCGAGGTCGCGTGCCAGGCCGCGCGTCATGCCTTCGATCGCGGCCTTGGCCGTCATGTACAGCGACAGCTTGTCCAGTGCCAGGTGCCAGGAAATGGAACCGAAATTCAGGATCACGCCGCCGCCGAGCGCCTTCATGCCGGGGGCCACGGCCTGCGCGCAGAAGAACTGGTGGCGCAGGTTGACCGCCAGGCTTTTTTCCCAGTACTGGTGGGTCACTTCGCCGACCTCATGGCGCTGGTCGTTGGCGGCATTGTTGACCAGGACTTCCACCGCGCCCAGGTCGCGCCCGATCTGCGCGAAGGCCGCGCCGAGCGCTTCCAGGTCGGTCAGGTCGCAGCGGATGTAGCGCGGCGCGTGCGGGGCGCCGGCCAGGCGGCGCTCGAGCGCACGCGCGGGCTCGTCCTGGATGTCGAGGAAGACCACCTGCGCGCCCTGTCGGGCAAAGGCTTCCACCAGGGCCGCGCCGATGCCGCTGCCGCCGCCGGTGACCACGACGCGTTTGCCGGCCAGGTCGGGGTAGATGGCGTACACCATGGGTTTTCGTTCTACTGCCATTCAATCATTCTCCTGCCGCGATGCCGCGGCTTGCCAGGTTGCGGTACAGGGCACGGACACCGAAGGTCCACGGCGGCAGCTGGTCGCTGCGCTGCACGTGGTTGACCAGCGCGCCGAGCGCCGGGCTGCTGATGGTGACCCGGTCGCCCAGGTGGTGGGTGAAGCCGGCGCCTTGCTGGCCGCGGTCCTTGATCGGCGAGAACATCGTGCCGAGGAAGAGCATGAAGCCGTCCGGATACTGGTGGTGGGCGCCGGCGGTCTGCGCCACCAGGTCGAGCGGGTCGCGGCTGATCTCACGCATGCGGCTGACGCCGTCGAGCACGAAGCCGTCGTCCGCGCCCTCGATGGCCAGGCGCACCTCGGCGTTGCGCACGTCGTCGATGGCGAAGCGTTCGTCGAACAGGCGGATGAAAGGCCCGATCGCGCAGGAGGCGTTGTTGTCCTTGGCCTTGCCCAGCAGGAGGGCGCTGCGGCCTTCGATGTCGCGCAGGTTGACGTCGTTGCCCAGGGCGGCGCCGACGGCTTCGAAGCGGCTGTTCACGGCGAGCACGATCTCCGGCTCCGGGTTGTTCCATTGCGATGCCGGGTGCAGGCCCACGTCCGCGCCGAAGCCGACCGCCGACATCGGCTGGGATTTCGAGAACACTTCGGCGAAGGGGCCGATGCCTACTTCCATGTATTGCGACCAGGCGCCCCGCGCCTGGAATGCGCGTTTCAGCTGTTCCGCTTCCGGCGAGCCGGGCTTGATGCTGGACAGGTCGGCGCCGATGGTGGCCAGCAGCTCGGCGCGCAGCGCCGCCGCCCGTTCCGGATTGCCGCCGGCCTGCTCCTCGATCACGCGTTCCAGCAGGCTCACGGCGAAGGTCACGCCGCAGGCCTTGATGGCCTGCACGTCGCAGGGCGCCAGCAGGCGCGGCGCAACGCCTGCGCCGCCGGCCAGCGCCGCGCCCAGCAGGTCCGACACCGGCCCCAATGGTTCGCCCCTTGCGCTGCGGGCAAACTGCACCGCGTCGCGGCGATCCAGCAGGTCCGCCACGGTGGCCGCCTGCGTCGTGATATCGAACACTTCGCCCTGGCGCACCACGACGACGCAAGGACCGTCCTGCGGCGCCGGACGCCAGACGCGCCCCACCAGCAGGGCGTCGGCCAGGTCGTGCGGCAGGCAGGCGGACAGGGAAATTGACTGCATAAACTCCTCCGGGATGACTTTTATACCATTCGGTATCATCAAATGAATAGCGCTACCATTGGATGAGTTTGGTTTATTTGCCCTATCAAGTCAATCATACTTTTTCGTAAAATCTTGCATTCATGACATGGCTGTTGGGCCCGCGACCGCTGTGTTAGAGTCCCGTTGTTATGCAACCATACCGAGTACGCAATGCCTGAGAAGATGGTGAAGCCGCCAGCGGGGACCCGCCAAGCGGCGCCCGCAGCGCGCGCCGCGCCGACCATGGCCGACGTGGCCAAGCTGGCCGGCGTCTCGCCGATGACGGTTTCGCGCGTGATGAACGGCGATCCGAACGTGCGCGCCAACACGCGGAAAAAAGTCGACCAAGCTGTCGCCGCGCTGAACTACGTGCCCAACCAGGCCGCGCGCCGCCTGGCCGGGGTGCGGCCGGCACGCATCGGCTTCCTCTATTCCAATCCGTCGGCCGGCTACCTGACCGAGTTCCTGGTCGGCCTGCTGAACCAGGCTTCGCTGAACAATGTGCAGCTGGTGGTCGAAAAGTGCGAAGACGAGCAATGGAAAGAAAAGACCCAGCGCCTGCTCGACAACGGCGTCGACGGCATCATCCTGCCGCCGCCGCTGTGCGATGTGCGCGGCCTGATCGACCTGCTGGCAAAGGCCCGTGTGCCAGCGGTGACGGTCGCCTGCGGCCAGCCGGACCAGCGCGTCAGCGCCGTCAGCATCGACGACTACCAGGCCGCCTACACCATGACCAGCCACCTGATCGCACTGGGTCACCAGCGCATCGGCTTCGTCGCCGGTCACCCGAACCAGAGCGCCAGCGCGCGCCGCCTGGCCGGCTTCCGGGCCGCCATGGCCGACAAGGGCCTGCCCATGCCGAAGGAGTTGACGGTGCAAGGCTTGTTCACCTACCGCTCCGGCCTGGATGCGGCGGAGCAGCTGCTGGGGCTCGAAGCGCGCCCGACCGCCGTCTTTGCCAGCAACGACGATATGGCTGCCGCCACGGTGGCGATTGCCCACCGCATGGGCCTTGACGTGCCGGGCGACCTGACGGTGGCCGGCTTCGACGATACCGCGCTGGCCACCACCATCTGGCCCGAGCTGACCACGGTGCGCCAGCCGATCGCCGGCATGGCGGAAAGCGCCGTCAAATTCCTGGTGCAGCAAATCCGCGCCCAGCGCGAGGGCCAGCCGCAGGAGCCGCAGCACCTGGTCATGGACGCGGCCCTGATCCGCCGCCAGTCCGACGCCGCGCCGCGCCTGCGGCCTGCGGCAAGGGGCGTCGCCAAAGCCTGATCGTCATGCTAATATTTGGCTCATGATCGCCTCGGCCCTGTTTACCCCGGCCCAGCAGAAGCTATTGGGCTTGTTGTTTGTGCGCGTGAATGAGGGATTCCACCTCAACGAAATCATGCGCCTGACGGGGCTGGGCAGCGCATCGGCGCAGCGCGAACTCAAGCGCCTGTATGAAGCCGGGCTGATCGTCTCCGAACGCATCGGCAATGTGCGCCGCTTCCGCCCCAACAAAGACAATATCGTTTATCCCGAGCTGGCCAGCCTGGTGAAGAAAACTTTCGGCCTGGTCAGCGTGCTCAATTCCGCGCTGGCGCCGATGCGCAAGCAGCTCAGCGTGGCCTTCGTCTATGGTACGACGGTCAAGCAGGCCGAAGATGCCAGCGTCCCGGTCGAGCTGCTGCTGATCGGCGAAAACACCACGTATGGCGAGCTGCTGAGCCGGCTGCCCGTGGCCGAGCGCTTGCTGCGGCGCAAGATCAATCCCAACCTGTATTCGGTCGACGACTTCCAGCGCCGCCTGCGCGAGCAGCAGCCGTTCATTCTCAAGATGCTGTCCGAACGCAAGGTGTTCGTGCTGGGCGATGATAGCGACCTCGATCAGGTGATCAAGGCAGTGTACCCGGAGGAAGAACATGGAGACGCGTTACCGGACGTTTAAGGAGTTCTACCCCTTCTATTTGCGCGAGCATGCCAACAGCACCTGCCGCCGCCTGCATTTCGCCGGCTCCAGCATCGTCCTGCTGCTGCTGGCGACGGCCATGGTGACTGGCGAACTCGCACTGCTGTGGCTGCTACCGCTGGTCGGCTATGGCTTTGCCTGGGTCGGCCACTTCTTCTTCGAGCACAACCGCCCGGCCACCTTCAAATATCCCCTGTTCAGCCTAATGGGCGACTGGGTAATGTTCCGCGACATGCTGACGGGACGCGTGGCGTGGTGAGGGGGGCAGGCTGATCGCCACGCGTGTATAGCGCCCCGCTTCCGACTCGCAGCCGATTTCGCCGCCAAAGGCCGTCACGACCCGCTTGCAGAAGGCCAGGCCCATGCCGGTGCCGCCGCCGCTGTGGTGCGTGGTGTAGAAGGGCTCGAACACATGCGGCAGCACGTCGGGTGCGATGCCCTCGCCGTTGTCCGTCACCACCAGCCAGTTGAGCATGCCGCGCGAATAGCATTCCACGTCCACCGCGCCCGACCCATTGTGCTTGACCGCCTGCAGCGCATTCTTCAGCAAGTTGTACAGCACGAACATCAGCAGCACGTCCGAACCGTGGAAACTGAATTCATTGCGGATCGCCACCCTCACCTGCGAACGCTCGGTGCCGGAGAAGGGGTAACAGGCCATTGCCTCGTCCACGCACACGCTGACCGAGTGGACGGCAAAGCTCTCGCGCTTCATCACCCCGTCACGCGCCGAGGCCAGCAGCATGTCGACGATAAAGTTCGAGCGCGACACCTCGGCATCGATGCTGCGCGCAATATCGCCCAGGTGCTCCAGTTGGCGCGCGCCCAGGGCGCCCTGGTGCTGCGGCCGGTAGCCGGCAATCAGTTCCGGCAGGCTGCGCGCCAGGATGCGGGTCTGGCAGCGGATGCTGGCCAGCGGCGTGCGCATCTCATGCGCGATGGTGGCGGCCGCGGCCATCGGGTCGGCCAGCAGGTTGTGCCGCACCATCGCTTGCGCGATCAGGCCCAGCGACGCGACGATGAAGGCCACGCCGGGCGGATACATCTCGATCCCGTAGTTGCACAGGTAATCGCTGGCGGCGCCAAAGTAGATCAGGATGCTGAGCAGCACGTAGCGCAGCCGCGTGCGCTCGGTCGACACGGCCAGCTGCTGGCGGCGGTACAGCAGCGCCACCGCGCGGCCGATCACCAGCACCGTCTGCGCCAGATGCAGCGGGTGCAGCCAGCCGGCCTTGGGATAGGCCCCGTAGAAATAATGCTGCAGGCCGGAGAGCACCAGGTCCGTGGTCGGCAACAGCAGGCCCAGGCCGCAGGCGAACAGGTAGCTGAGGTAGAGGCGGGGCTTTTCGTCGCGGCTGCCGGTCAGCTCGATGATGAAGTGGTAGAGCGTGGTGGGCAGGAACAGGATGGGCAGGTAGCCCAGGCGCGCCAGGGCCATGGCGGTGCCGTGGTCGCGCGTCAGGAAAAGCAGCGCCCAGCTCGCCTGCCAGAAGAACGTGGTGGCGCACACCGCGAAAAAGGTCAGGCCGACCCGGTTCGGGCCGCGCGAGCGCAACACGTACAGCCCATATCCTATAAACAGGGCTGAGACCAATGCCGGAATTAACGCATACATTGAGTTTCCTCAGCTGATAAACAGATTGTTAACAGCTTATTGTCAGGAAATTGGACAAGTATTGAGGAATATCAAGAGTTCGGCGCGCAGATAGGAAAAAGTAAGGGCTGGCACTCAGCCGTTTTACTTTTATGGAGAAATAGTCCTATGTACGTGCACGTCCCAGCCCCCGACGCCCCCGCAGCAGCCGAAATGACTTTCCATCACAAATTGTCAATTTTCCTCAAGGATTCAAATGCATACGGCAACACGTATTTCGCGCGGTATTTCGAATGGCAAGGGATTTGCCGGGAAAAATGGTTTTATGAATGTATTTCCCGCGACATGCTGCAGGCCGAAGGCGTCTTTATCACCAAGCATGCGGAGAATGATTATTTGCAAGAGACTTTTCCATTTCAGGAAGTGTCTTGCGAGGTAAATACTTACGATGTGCGGAAATGCTCGTTCTGGCTCGAATTCCGCTTTTATGCCGACGGCCACCCGGTATCGGTTGGGCGGCAGCAGATCGTCTTCGCCAACCACGCCAAGCAGATTTCAGCGCTGCCCGAGCTGGTCCTCAAGCGCATCAAGCGCTACGCCCTGAAAAAATAGCTACGGCCCAGCCCGTGTCCCACCCTGGGGTCACACCCGAAACGGGACACGAACACGGCAATGGTGTGCCTGAGCCCGTGTCTCATTTCGGGTGTGACCCCAAGGTGGGACACGGGCACAGCGGACAGCTGCCGGCGCTCAGCGGGTGGCGGCGATCCAGGCGTCGACCTTGGATTCGAGCAGGGCGAGCGGGACGGTGCCGTCGCCCAGCACGATGGCGTGGAACTTGGCCAGCGTGAATTTGCTGCCAAGCGCCTTTTCGGCCTTGGCGCGCAGCTCCTGGATCTTCAGGGCGCCGGTCTTGTAAGCCAGCGCTTGCGCCGGCCAAGCCATGTAGCGCTCGGTCTGGTTGCGCGCGACGCTTTCGTCACCCAGCGTCTCGGTCATGTATTTGATCGACTGCTCGCGGGTCCAGCCTTTGGCGTGCATGCCGGTGTCGACCACCAGGCGCACGGCGCGCAGCATTTCGTCGTTCAGGTGGCCGAAGTATTGGGCCGGGTCGTCGAACAGGCCCATTTCCTTGCCCAGCGTCTCCGCGTACAGCGCCCAGCCTTCGGTGAAGGCGGTGTTGCCGCCGAACTTGCGGAACTTCGGCATGTCGAGCTCCTGCATCAGGGCGATGTGGAAGTGGTGGCCCGGTTTGCCTTCGTGCAGGAACAGGGTGTTCATGCCGGTGCTGCCGTACTTGGCCGGATCGGTCACCACGGACCAGAACACGCCGGGGCGCGAGCCGTCCAGCGCCGGTGCGGTGTAGTGGTCGGACGCCGTGTCGCGGCTCAGTTCAGGCTCCAGCCGCAAATCCAGCTTGGCCTTCGGGATCAGGGTGAACATCGATGGCAGCTTGGTGTCGAGCAGGTCGTTCAGCTTGCGGTACACGGCCAGCACTTCCTCTTCCGTCTTGAAGGGGAAGAACTTGGGCTGCTGCGCCACCCAGCCCGGCAGGCCGGCGGCCGGGCCGTTGTAGCCCAGCTTCGGTCCCAGCTTGGCGTATTCGGCCTGGATGCGCGCGACTTCACGCAGGCCGGTCTGGTGGATTTCTTCCGCGCTCTTGCTGGTGGTGGTGGAATCGGCGATGCGCGCCTTGTACCACGCGGCGCCGTTGGGCAGGGCGCTCCAGCCGGTGCTGGTACGGCAGGCAGGAATGTATTCCTTCTCGACGAAGGCGGCCAGCTTGGCCAGCGCGGGATTGAGCTTGTCGGCCACGGTGGCGCGATAGGCGGCGCCCAGGCGCTGCTTGTCGGCGTCGCTGAAGCTGGCCGGGAATTTGGTCGCCGGTGTGAAGTAGATGTTTTTTTCCGGCGTGTCGCTGACCAGCTTCTGGAACTGCGGCAGCGCGGCTTCCATGATGGCTTTCGGCTGGGTGATGCCCTTGCCCATGCCTTCCTTCATATTGGCGATGGCCTGGTCGATCCAGGCCGGCAGCTGGCTCAGGCGGCTCAGGTAGGCTTCGTATTCCTTGACCGTGGTCAGCGGCTGCGAGGCGTCGCCGCCGGAGAAGTTGGCCAGCGTGACCGGCATGGCGCTCATCTGGTCGATCGGCAGCAGATGTTCCGGGAAAGGTTCGAAGGCCAGGTAGGTCTTCAGCTCATAGGCCATCACGTCGTAGCTGGTGCGGTCGCCGCTGTTCAGCTTCGCGCGCGGGATCGCCTGCAGGCGCTTGCTGAAAGCGCGGTACAGGTCGAATTGCTTGGCGCGCGTGGCCGGCCAGATGGCGGTGCCGAGCTGGTCGTCGAAACGGTTGTCGCCGTTCTGCGTGGCGCCGACCGGGTCGTATTGGGCAATCGCATCGTAGTACTCGTCGGCCAAGGCCCAGAACTGCTTCTTCGCCGCCTCGCTGTGTTGCGCGGCAGCTTTTGCCGCCGGCGCCGGCTTAGCTGCGGCAGCGTTGGCGTGGACGGGGGCATAAGCCAGCAAAACGGCGGCCGCCAGCGCGCCGAGAGTCATACGATGATTCATTTGTCGAATCCTGAAAATGAAGGAGCGACAAGCATAGCCGAGCGGGCCCGCTGCTACAATGTTGCGAGACAGCTAACTATGAGGAAGGGGGCAGCATGTCGTATCCGCACATCGTCCGCAAGGCCGCCGCGCAGGAGGCCGAGGGCACGTTCTCGCATCCATGGAATCCGAATTCCGAGATCAGCGGTTCGCAACTCTCGCGCATGGGCGGCTTGAAGCGCACCGGTGTCAGCATCGGCCGCATCAAGCCGGGCAAGGAGTCCTTTGCCTATCACCTGCACCACAACGAGGAAGAGTGGGTGTACATCCTGTCGGGCCGCGGCATGGCGCTGATCGACGGCCAGGAATACGAGCTGGAGCCGGGCGATTTCGTGGGCTTCCCGACGCCTTCCAAGGCGCACCAGATGCTCAACCGCGGCACGGAAGACCTGGTTTACCTGATGGGCGGCGAGAACCTGGAATGCGAAGTGGCCGACTTCCCGGCACTGGACCGGCGCATGGTGCGCACCGGCGACAAGATCAAGGTATACAAGCTTTCGGAGGGAAAGGACTTCGGGCCATTATGAACAAGCTCTTGCCATGGCTGGCGATCGTGCTGGCCGGCTGTGCCTCAGCGCCCGCGCCGGCGCCGCACGGCTGCGGCCAGGAGAAATTCGACGCTTTCCTGCCGCGCTATATGTCGGACCGCCAGTTCGCCACCGAGCGCACCGTCTTCCCGCTCGAGACGATCGAGCGGGCGCAGGCGAGGAAAACACTGCTGCCGCGCGAGCAGTTTGCGAAGTCGACGCTGATTGCGGACGTGGTGAAGCGCGACCAGCTGTCGACCAGGCAGTCCGTCTCGGCCGGCGTGGCGGAGCTCAATGTCTTCAAGCCGGACGCGGACGCACACATCTACTTCTACCGCTTCCGCCAGCAGGACGGCTGCTGGTTCCTGTGGCAGTTCGAAGACGCCTCGCCGTGATTCAGGCGGCCGCGTCGAGCGACTCTGCGCCGGTCATCAGCGACTCGACCGCGCGCTCGAACAGCGGCGCGTATTCCAGCGGCCGCAGGCTGCCCTCGCGCATGGCTGCCAGCAACGCGGCGCGCGAATACACCAGCGGAGCGGACTGGCCTTGCGCGGTGAACAGGAAGCCGGCCTGGCGCGGGGCCACGGCGCTCAGGCGCCACGGCACATAGTTCTCGCCGGACAGCAGCTCAAAGCCATTGCCGGCGTGCACCCATTCCAGCAACTCGTCGTCGTCGGCGGCAGCCGCGGGCAGCACGGGATCCGGCTGCACCGTGGCCAGGATGCCGTGCAGCGCGAATTCGGCGCGGAACTGGCTGTGTCCCGGCAGGGCGTCGGCGCGCAGGCCATCGGCCGCCAGGGCAAGCGGCTGCTCCAGGTCGAGTGAACCGAAGCGCGCGCGCAGCCCCGCCACGCTCATGCGCGGCAGGATCGATGGCGGCAGGCTGTTCGACAGCACGTCCATGTGCAGCGACACCAGCTGGTCCAGCGCCGCCTGCGCCGCCGCCTCCTGCATGCCGATCACGGCCAGGCCGGCGCGCAGTTCGCGCCCCAGCGCCGGCAGCATCTTCATCAGCGCCGCGCGTTCTTCCGGCGTACTCTTTTCCTGGGCGCTCCACACCAGTTCGGGCAGCAGCTTGCCGTAATCGGGCTGGCGCCCTTTGGTGTGCACCATCACCTGGGCCCAGGTGCCGGTGATGAAGTCCATCATGCGGCGGTCGACGTTGACCGATTCGAGCTGGCCGCGCAGCGCGTCGGCGACGGCGGCCAGCTGCGGTGCCACTTCCACCGCGCGTTCGAAGGCGGGCATGCTGCGGCGTACCACCGGGTCGCATTCGCGCAGCAGGCTGGTAAGGAAGCCGTCGAGCTCCTGCTCGGCCTCGGCGAACACCACCGGGTCGCGTTCGTACTGCTCCAGGACCATGGTCACCAGCTTTGCCACTTCGCCTTGCAGCGGCTGCAGCAGCGGCGAGTCGGCGCCGACGCCGGCGGCGGCGCTGCCGATGCGGTCCAGCAGTCGGCGTGCAGGCAGGTGGGCGCCCCGCAGCACATCCAGGTCCTGCAGCGCGGCGCGCAGGAAGGGGGCGTGCAGGCGGCACAACTGCTCGCGCATGCCCTTCGGCAGCAGGTCGTCGTTGAGGATGAAGTCGAACAGCATGCCGACCAGTTCCACCACGATGCGTTCGGAGCCGGGCGGCAGGTTGGCCAGGCGCTCGAGCAGGGCAAGCGGCGCCTGCGGGCCGGAACCCAGGCTTTCGCGCTGCAGCTGGCGCAAGGCGGTGTCGAGCTGCTGGCGCAGCTGGTCTTGCGCGGGATGCGTGCTGTGCTTGATGCCGGACGGGGTGAAGAAACTGTATACCAGCTCCTGCAATTCGGGCTTGGCCTGCGCCTGCTGCGGGTGCATGCCGTGCTGCATTTCATGGCGCTCGCCCGCCATCCCTTGCGGCAGGTCGAACTCCTTGTGCTCCACTTGCTGCTGCAGCTTCTGCAGCGCGCCGAGCCGTGCCACGCGCTGGCGCATGGCGGCGTCATCGGCCTGGCCGTTGACGGCGCGCTGCCAGGCCAGGCGTTCCTTCTCGCGCCGCGTCAGCGCCGAGGGCCGCGCCAGCAGGCGCGAACGGATGCCGCGCGATTCGAACACTTCGCGCAGGCGCGTATAAAAGTCGCCCAGCTCCAGCGTCATGGCGTCAGCCAGGACGTCGAACAGCATCTTGCTTTGCGCCTCGTCGCTCACCAGGCCCTGCAGCGCGTCGTACAGGGCGCGCGCCAGCAGGTAAGGGCGGAAGGGGTTTTCGCGCTCGCGCACCTCGCTGTCGCCGTGCATCTGGGCGATGATCAGGTTCAGGTGGCCCAGGCTCAGTTCATCGGCGTCGCGCAGGCGCAACAGCAGGCGCTCCACCTCGATCTGGCGCGTCACCACTTCGTCTTCGACCAGGGTCAGGGTATCGGCGCGGAAGTCGCGCAGGCCGGTGCGCAAGTCGGTGTGCATGGTCTGCATGGCGCGCGCCAGCAAGGCGGCGTAGGAGCGCTCCATGCGCGCACGCAGGGCCGCGCCTTGCTCGCGCAGGAAGATGCGGCAGGTGGCAGCCATGCGCTGCTCCGGCGCTGGCGCCGTGCGCGAGGCTTCGCCCAGTGCCGCATCGGCCCGATCGGTCATCCGCCTGCACAGGGTGCCAAATCCGATTTGCGCTTCTTCGAGGGCAAGCGCGAGCACCCGTTTCAACGTTTGCATATGCTTGAATTCTATCGAAATGTTGCACTCAAAAGCTAACAAATTAACGGTTGAAATGTGTCAAAATGCAATTCTCAATGCAATTTCTACAGGAGTTTCCTGCATGCGTACAGCATTAATCGCCGCCTTGGTTTTCGCAGCGGCAGCGGCCCATGCCGAGGTGGGCCTGGTGGGAACCCTCAAGGAGAAGGCCCTGCTCACGGTCAATGGCGCGCCTCCCAAGACTTACCCGGTGGGCGCCAGCCTGCCCGATGGCAGCAAGCTGGTCTCCGTGACCTCCGGCGAAGCGACCATCGAGGAGCATGGCAAGCGCTATAGCATCCGGCTCGGCGAGTTCGTCATCCCGTCCGGCGCGAGCAAAACCATGGTGCTGTCGCCAGACCATTTGGGCCACTATAACGTACAGGGCGAGATCAATGGCGTCCCAGTGAACATGCTGCTCGATACCGGCGCTTCGCTGGTTGCCCTGCCGGCTTCGGTGGCGCAGCGCGCCGGCATCGACTACCGCAAGAGAGGCCAGCCCGGGTGGACTTCCACTGCCAATGGCCACTCCCAGGTGTGGATGGTCAAGCTCGATAAGGTCAAGATCGGCGACATCGAATTGAACTACGTCGACGCCACCGTCAGCGAAAAGGGGCTGGACGTCATCCTGCTTGGCAATTCGGTCCTCAGGCGCCTCGACATGAAGACCGAGAATGGTTCGCTCACCCTGACCAAGCGCTAAGCAGTTCTAAGCGGCGGTGGCCTCGGCCAGGCGGTTCTCGTACAGGGCCGCCACCACGTCGGATTGGGTAACGATGCCGGCGAAGCGGTTTTCCATGTCCACCACGGGAATGTGGTGGAAGCCGGAATCGGCCATCAGCGGCACCAGTTCGGTGATCGGGGTGTCGATGCGCGCCGTGCGCGGGTTCTTGACCATGATTTGACCCACCACTTCCGGCTTTTCCGAATGCGTGGTGCCGCTCGGGCGCAGGAATTCGCGCAGCTGGCGGCGCATGCCGTGATAGTCGTGCAGCCCGCCGTGCGACATGAAGTCGCCGGTGGTGACGATGCCGATCACGCGCCGCACCCGGTTCAGCACCGGCACCGCGGCGATGCGGTGCTTGTGCATCTCGCGCCAGGCCTGGTCCAGCGGCGTGGCGAATTCCGCCGTTACCACGTCCTTCGACATGATCTCGCCGCAGGTGATGATGCCGAAGCGGCGCTGGTAGGCACGCATTTCCGTTTTCAGGAACAGTTCTTCCAGGTCGTCGCGGCTGATGTCAAGCACCTGGTTGTACTGGCGCAGCACTGCGTCCAGGTCTTCCGGCTGGAAGCCCAGGCGCACCGTCGGCACCTGGTCCCTGGTGGCGTGCGGGTTGGGATGGGCCAGCATCTGCTTGTGCGGATAGCGGCGTCCCGTCAGCTTGTTGTAGACGATGGCGGCCGCTACGATCACTACGCAATCGAGCAGCACCGGGCCGAGGGCAAAGCCAAAGCCCATGGCATGGATCTTCGGGCCGCCGATCACCACCATCAGGGCGGCCGCGCCGCCGGGCGGATGCAGGCAGCGCAGGGCGAACATGGCGGCGATGGCCAGCGGCGTCGCGAGGGCGATGGCCAGGGTGCCGCCGCCGAACCATTTCACGCACAAGGCGCCCATCAGGGCCGACAGCACGTTGCCGCCGATGACGGACCAGGGCTGGGCCAGCGGACTGGCAGGCAGGCAGAACAGCAGCACGGCGGAGGCGCCGACCGGGGCCACCATCCAGATGGCCTGGTCGCCCAGCATGGCGCGTGCGACGAGGGCGGTGAGCAGGAGGCCAAGCAGGGCGCCGCAGCTGGCGCGCAGGCGTTCGCGCTGGCTGGTATTGCTGCGCGCCGGCGCCAGGGAGAGGAGCAGGGATTTCAGCATCCGGGCATTATCCCACGGACGGGTGTAACTCTCAGCCGCCCGCCCGGTGCGACACCAGGTCAAGCGGCAGGCAGGTGGTGTACTTGATCTGCTCCATCGAGAAGGCGGACGAAACGCCGGTCAGCTGCGCCGCCTTGATCAGTTTCTTGTAAAAACGGTCATACCCTTCGATATCGGTGGTCACCACTTTCAGCAGGTAATCGACATCGCCGCTCATGCGGTGGAATTCCTGCACCTCGGGCAGCGCTTCCACGGCGGCGGCGAATTTGGCCAGCCATTTCTCGTCGTGCTGGCTGGTGCGCACGCTGACGAAAACGGTCACCGGCAGCCCGGCCTTGCGGCGGTTGATGATTGCCACGCGGCGCTCGAAATAGCCTTCCTCCTCGAGCCGCTTCAGGCGTTTCCAGCACGGCGTGGTGGACAGGCCGACCTTTTCCGCCAGCTCGGCCACGGACAGCGTGCCATCGACCTGCAGCGCCCCCAGGATGGCGTAATCAAAGCGGTCGAGATCGTTCATTTTTATTTATATCGATATTTGGAATGATTATTCTACATTGTGGCGCAGATGGAGTAATTTTGGAATGGGCAATTCGGCCCGGTTTCGTACACTATCCCCATGAGCCAGGAAATTTATCTCGACGGGAATGCCACTACCTGCGTGCTGCCAGCTGCGATCGACGCGGCGGTGCAAGCCATGCGCGATTGTTTTGGCAATCCAAGCAGCACCCACGCTACCGGCCTCAAAGCCAGGGCGATGATGGACAACGTGCGCCAGCGCGCCCGCCGCCTGCTGGGCGTGGGCAGGGGCCGCATCATGTTCAATAGCGGCGCCACGGAAGGCATCCAGACCGCCGTCCTGTCGGCGCTGTGCGCACTGCGCGAACGGCGCGAGCGCGGCGAAACCGTGGGCAGCCTGCTGGTCTATGGCGCCACCGAACACAAGGCCGTGCCGGAAGCGCTGGCGCACTGGAACCGCTTGCTGGGCCTTGGCCTGGAACTGAAAAAACTGCCGGTCGACGGCGACGGGCGCCACGACCTGGCCGCACTGCGCGCGTTGGCGCCGCAGGCGGCCTTCGTCTGCACCATGGCGGCCAATAACGAGACCGGCGTGGTCTCCGACCTGGCCGGCATCGCCGCGGCGCTGGAAGGCAGCCAGGCGCTGTGGATGGTCGACTGCGTGCAGGGCCTGGGCAAGCTGGCGCTGGACCTGGGCCGCACCCGCATCGATTACGCGCCGTTTTCCGGCCACAAGCTGTATGCACCGAAAGGCATCGGCATGCTGTACGTGCGCGAAGGCGCGCCCTACACGCCGCTGGTGATGGGCGGCGGCCAGGAAGCGGGCCTGCGCTCCGGTACCGAAAACATGGCGGGCATCGCGGCGCTGGGCGCCGTGCTGGCCGCACTGGAAGAAGGCGGCACGTTCCGCACGGCGGCCGAATTGCAAGGCTTGCGCGACAAGCTGGCGGCCAGCCTGCGCGCGGCCTTCCCCGGCATAGTCTTCAATGCCCCGTTTGAAAATGCATTGCCGACCACCCTGAACTTCTCGGTTCCGGGTCTGTCGAGCAAAGAGTTGCTGGACGTGTTTGACGCCGCCAACGTGCGCGTCAGCGCGGGCAGCGCCTGTTCCGCGTCGAAGGCTGCGCCGAGCTACGTGCTCGACGCCATGGGTTTGCCGGCCTGGCGCAGCAGCAGCGCGGTGCGCATGTCGTTTGGTCCCCTGGCCAGCGAGGAAACCATCAATGAAGCCTGCGCGCGCATCGAGCGCTGCGGCCAGGCCTTGCGCGATGCGGGCTTGCTCGATGCCCCGGCCGCCGGCGGCAGCGTGCCGGAAGGCGTTCTGCAACTGAGCCTGGCAAGCCACCATACCTGGCTGCTGCTGGACGCTCCTTCGCGCCAGTGCATCGTGATCGATCACCAGCCCGAACTCGGCGAACGCATCGACAGCCTGCTGCGCAGCCACGGCTATCGGCTGCGGGCGCGCCTCAGCACGCGCGACGGCGCTTCCTGGCCGTCGGATGCTGCGAGCCTGGCCTTCGGCGCGAAGTCGCTGCGCCGGGTCGCGCTGGATGCGGGCCGGCTGGCGTACCTGCTGTGCAGCGGCGAGCGCGTCGAGTACGCCTTCACGGGCACGGCGGCGCTGCCGGAATTGGAGGGCAAGGTGCCGGCCGATGCTTTGGTGTGCGCGGGCCGCGAAGAGGTGAATGCATGCTGCACCAGCCTGCGCGCCGAGGCGCAGGGCGGCGTGCCCGGCGCCGATGTCAACCTGGACAGCAGCGCGCTGGCGCGCCTGCTGGAGGCGCATCCGCAAGCGGTGCTGGTGGACGTGCGTGAAGCGTATGAGCAGGCGGCCTGCATCCCGGGCGGACGCGCTGCGCAGAGCGTCCCTTTGAGCCGCCTGGCGGCCTTTGTGCCCGGGTGGTTGAATGCTGCGGAACAGCCGCCGCTGGTGTTCTTCTGTCGCAGCGGGAATCGCAGCGCCAAGGCCGCGCAATGCTTGCGCAGGCTTGGCTACCGGAATGCTTTCAGCCTGGGCGGCGGGATTGCCCTGGCTTCGCCGGCGCTGGCGCTGGCTGCATAGTTTTGCGAAGTGTGTATCCTGTTTGCGGCGGCCCTCGGTCGCCGCTTTTTTTTACCGGCGCCGTCCGCCCAATCCGAAGTAAGCCAGCGCCAGGACAAACAGGAATACGCCGACCAGAAGGTTCTTTTTGCTTGCAGGCTCGATCGGCCACAGTGCAAACCGGACCTTGCTGGTGTCCTCCGGCAGGTAGGTGATTTCCACGGTCTTCAGATAAGCAATGCGCTGCCGAATCGTCATGGGCACATGCTCGCTCGGGATCAGGACCGATTGTCCGTCCTTGGTTTGATATACCAGCGCACCCTGGTACGTAGAGCCAGGCACGGCGGCCGATTCAGGTTCCGCCTGCGTGGTTTCGCCGTGCTGTTCAAACGCCTTGTCTTCGCGCATTGAAGAAATGGTTCCGCCGACCAGGACAATGCCCGCCAGGAGACCGATGACGGCTGCTTTTCTCAGATAGCGTGAAATCATTTATGCCGGATAGTGTTGTTAGCATTTAAGTAATATTAACACACAGCATTAAAGCTTCATCTCCAGCATCGCGCGGAACTGGGCATAGGTCGGCGTGACGGTGGTGTCGCTGCGCATGCCGTTCGCTTCCGCGTAGGACGACTGGGCCAGGTTATCCTGGTGCAGCATGTTCGACGCCGAGATGCGCAGCTGGGTCTTTGGCGAGAACTTCCACAGCCCATACACGTCCAGCGCGCGCTTCGGCACCGAGTAGGCGTACTGCCTGTCGGAGATGCGCACTTCGCCGCCGCCCTGGTAGGAGTAGGAGCCGCCCAGGGTGAGCGGCAGCTTGTCCAGCTTCCAGTCCGCGCCCACGGTGCCGCTGACAGGCACCTGCTGGTCCAGGCGGTTGTTCGGGCCCGGCACCGTATCGAGCTTGGACCAGTTGCGCGTGATGTTGGCGCGCATTTCCACGCCCGGCGCGTCCTTCATGATCGCACGCAGGGGCAGCTTGGCTTCCAGTTCCAGGCCGTAGGTATTGGCGGTGCCGGCATTGACCGGACGCGAGACCCAGGAACCGTCGATGAAGTCCACGCGGCGGCGCGTGATGTCTTCGATGCGGCGCGCATAGGTGCTGGCCGACAGCAGGCCGCCGCCTTCACCCAGGTAGTGTTCGAACGCCAGGTCCAGGCCCCAGGCCAGTTCCGGCTTCAGGTCCGGGTTGCCCATGAAGTCCGGCGAGGTCGAGCTGTTGTTGTTGGACGTGAAGCGGCGCGGAATCAGGTCGCCCACGCCCGGCGCCTTGTAGGTGCGGGTCAGGCCCAGGCGCACCTGGTCTTTCTTCTTCTCGCCGAGCTTGTACAGGGTCTGGAACAGCGGGCTCAAAACGCTGGAGTTGTTGTCGATGCTGCCGTAATCGGTACCGGTGCTCTTGATGTTCACGCCTTCCCAGCGCAGGCCGAAATACACGGACCAGCGGTCGGTGACATTCCATTCGTCCTGCGCGTACGCGGCCAGGCGGGTCACGTCGGCGGAATAAACCTGGTCCAGGTTCTCCGGCAAGACGCCGGCCGGCGCGCGCAGGTACTGCTCGCGCTGGATGCGGTCTTCATCGCGCTTGCTGTAGCCGATGTCCCAGCCGGTGGCCAGCGCATGGCCTGGCACCAGCGGGCTGGAATACTTGCCGGTGCTGGTGAAGCCTTTGTCGGTCGAGCCGGACGTGACGGTCCGCGTGCGTTCGAACAGGGGGCCGCTCTGCAGGTTCGGCGCTTCCACCTTGCGGTGGTTGTAGTTGACGCCCGCCTTCATATCCAGCTTGGCGCCGTCGGCCAGCGGGCGTACCCAGCTCAAGTCGGTGCGGAACAGTTCGAAGTCGGCCCGGATATCCTGGCTCAGGCCAGTAAACATCGGCTCGCTGCCCAGCAGGGTGGCGACTTGTTCGGTGTTGTGGGCGCGGAAGCGGTTCACCGCGAGGAAGCTTTGCGAAGTGATCACGTCGCCCGGCTTGATCGCATAGTTGATGCGCGGCGCCAGGTTGAAGTTGCGGAAGCTGCCTTCGCTGGTGTCTTCCGCGCGGCGCAGCAGGGGGGCGCTGCCGGCGGCTTCGGTGATGACGTGGCTCGGCCGGTCGATGTCCGCGAACGTCATGCCGCCGCCGACCGAGTAGGACCATGGGCCCTTGCGGTCCGACATCTGCAGGTTCAGGCTGGAGCCCGGATGGCCGTTTTCCGACTGCAGGCCGGCCTTGATCTCGGTCTGCGCGGTGGAGATGGCGCGCTTCAGCACGATGTTGATGCCGCCGGCGATGGCCTGGGTGCTGAATTCGGCAGTGGCCGCGCGCATCACTTCGATGCGCTCGATCATGTCCGGCGTCAGCGAATCGAGCGAGAAGCCCGGCGGCGCCGGCTCGCCATTGAGCATGATGGAGGTATAGCCGCTGCCCAGGCCGCGCATGCGGATATTGCCGCCGCGGCCCTGCACGCCGTCCAGGGTGACGCCGGGCAGGCGCTTCAGCACTTCGCCGATGCTGGTGTCGCCGTTCTTCAGGATCTCTTCCTGGGTCACCACGATCTTGGTGGCGGTGTCGTTGCGGCGGATATCCATGGCCGCGCTGCCCTTGATCTCAACCTTGGGCGTGGGCTTGTCGGCGGCGGACTGGTCGTCGGCGTAAGCGACTTGCAAGGCTTGCACAATCAGCAGGAGGGGCAGGGCAATTTTCTTCATACAAATGGCGATAGCTTTTCGGAAACGCAACAGCATACACCGGCGGGCAAGCTGGCCGGATGGTTGCGCGGGTTAAGTTACAAATGGATAACAATCGGGATAACAATCGGGATAGCAATTGAACAAGCGCGACTGTACAAGGCGCTAAGTTTTCCTGCCAGCAAACTGTGACAGACGGTCGAAATCGAGGTACAGGCTGCTCCCGCGCAGCCTATATGTACGCTAGCGAACAGTCGCCTCTCGTGCGCCCGCATAACATTGTTTGCCGGATACTGCCGGTCTGCACGGCAGTACAAAGAACAATGCGAGGCCCCCTTGAAAGAGCATCCCTTTTTATGGCCGGCCCCTAGTGCCGGGTTCAAGGAATCGGAATCGGGCTCCCTGGAACGGGGCGCTGGCGAGGACGACGATTTGCCACTGCGCGGAGAGCTGTTCAGCGCGCAACAGATGGAGCACCATGGCCGCGCCCTGGCGGCCACCCATGAACTCAGCAAGCGCGGCGGCGGCGACCGGCTGCTGGCACGGCTGAGCGAGAACGAGGCGCTGATCGCGTCCACCTGCGAAGGCTTGACCGAGGCGGTGAAGGAAGGGCGCCAGGTCACGCCGGCATCCGAGTGGCTGCTCGATAACTACTATCTGATCGAAGACCAGATCCGCACCGCGCGGCGCCACCTGCCCAAGGATTACAGCAAGGAATTGCCGCGCCTGGCGAAGGGAGCGCCGGAAGGCACGCCGCGCGTCTACCAGATCGCCCTGGAAATCATCGCCCACGGCGACGGCCGCGTCGATCCGGAAAGCCTGTGCCGCTTCGTCGAAGCTTACCAGGAGAGGGAAACGCTGAAGCTGGGCGAGCTGTGGGCCATCCCGATCATGCTGCGCCTGGCGCTGATCGAGAACCTGCGCCGCGTGGCCGCGCGCGTGGCTGAAAACCGCTTCCAGCGCGACCTGGCCAACAGCTGGGCCGACCAGATGCTGGACATCGCCGACAAGAACCCGAGCGGCCTGATCCTGCTGGTGGCGGACATGGCGCGTTCCGAGCCGCCCATCACCAGCGGCTTCGTGGCCGAGCTGGCGCGCCGCCTGCAGGGCCAGAGTCCGGTGCTGACGCTGGCGCTGAACTGGATCACCTACCGCCTGGCCGAATCCGGGCAGACCATCGAGCAGCAGATCCAGGCCGAGATCCATATGCAGGCAGCGGAGCAGGTGTCGATTGCCAACAGCATCGGCAGCCTGCGCTTCCTGGGCACCATGGACTGGCAGGAATTCGTCGAGACCATGAGCGTGGTCGAGCAAACCCTGCGCGCAGACCCGGCCGGCACGTATCCGGACATGGACTTCTTCACGCGCGACCAATACCGCCACTGCGTGGAGCGCATGGCGCGCTATTCGCCGGCCTCGGAGGCGGACGTGGCGCGCCAGGCGCTGGAGCTGGCGCAAGCGCGCGCCGGCGATGTCGACACACGCCTGCACCACGTCGGCTATTACCTGGTCGGCGACGGCGCGCTGCTGCTGGAGCGCCAAGTGGGCGTGCGCCTGCCGCCGCTGCGCTCCCTCAGGCGCACCTTGCGCACGGCGCCGCTGCTGTCCTACCTGGGCGCCATCGGCGCGCTGTCGGTGATTGCCACCGCGCTGATGCTGGAGCGCGCCTGGCGCGACGGCGTGCAGCCGTGGGCGCTGGTGGCGCTGGCCGTCCTCGGCCTGATGGGCAGCAGCCAGCTGGCGCTGGCCCTGGTCAATTGGGCCGCCACCCTGTTCGTCGAGCCGCGGCCCTTGCCGCGCATGGACTTCCGCAACGGCATACCGCCGGAAGCGCGCACCATGGTGGCGGTGCCGTCACTGATCTTCAGCCGCGACAATGTCGATGAGCTGTGCGAACAGCTGGAGGTGCGCTTCCTGGCCAACCGCGACCCCAACCTGCGTTTCTGCCTGCTGACCGACTTCGCCGACGCGCAGGAAGAAAGCCTGCCGACCGATGCCGCCCTGACCGAGCGCGCCGCCGCCAACATCGCGCGCCTGAACCTGAAATACACGGAAGAGGGGGGCGCTGCGCCCTTCCTGCTGCTGCACCGCCCGCGCCGCTGGAACGCTTCGCAGCGCGCCTGGATCGGCGAAGAACGCAAGCGCGGCAAGCTGTCCGACCTGAACCGCCTCATGCGTGGCGGGGCCCAGCAGGCGTTCTCGCTGATCGTGGGCGAAATCGGCGACCTGGCCTCGTTCAAATACGTGATCACGCTGGACACGGATACCCAGCTGCCGCGCGACGCGGCGCGCCAGTTCGTGGCCACCATGCGCCATCCGCTGAACATGCCGCGCATCGACCCGCGCCTGCGGCGCGTGGTGGCCGGCTACGGCGTGCTGCAGCCGCGTGTGACGGTCAGCCTGCCGAGCGAAGACGCCTCGCACTACGAAAAGCTGTGCGGCGGCGAACCGGGCATCGATCCCTACACCCGCACCGTGAGCGACGTGTACCAGGACGTGTTCGCGGAAGGCTCCTTCATCGGCAAGGGCATTTACGACATCGACGTGTTCGAGGAAGTGCTGGGCGGGCGCTTCCCCGACAACCGCATCCTGAGCCACGACCTGCTGGAAGGCTGCTACCTGCGCGCCGGCCTGCTGAGCGATGCCCAGCTGTACGAACACTACCCGGCGCGCTACCGCGACGACGTAAGCCGGCGCCAGCGCTGGATCCGCGGCGACTGGCAACTGCTGGCGTGGCTGGCGCCGCGCGTGCCGCTGCCGGGCGGCAAGAGCGAGCCCAATCCGCTGTCCGCGCTGTCGCGCTGGAAGCTGTTCGACAACCTGCGCCGCAGCTTGGTGGCGCCGGTGCTGACGCTGTCGCTGCTGATGGCTTTCGCGACGCTGCCGCATCCGTGGTTCTGGACGTGCGCCGTGCTGGCCATCATCTTCCTGCCGCCGCTGGTGAATTCAGTCTACGACCTGCTGCGCAAGGCGCCCGATACCTTGTGGAGCCAGCACGTGCCGGCTTCGCTGCAGCGCTGCGGCCAGCAGTTCGCGCATGCGCTGCTGACGCTGGTATTCCTGCCGTACGAAGCGTATGTCAGCCTGGACGCCATCGTGCGCACCGGCTGGCGCCTGCTGGTATCGCGCCGCCGCCTGCTGCAGTGGCAGGCCTCCGCGCTGGCGCGCTCGGGCACCAGCCTGGCCAGCAACTGGAGCACGATGTGGGTGTCGCCGCTGCTGGCGCTGGCCGCCGGCGCCGCGCTGGCCCTGCAGCGTCCCAGGGCCTTCGAAGCGGCCCTGATCTTCCTGGTGGCCTGGTTCGCCGCGCCGCTGGTGGCATGGTGGATCAGCAAGCCGATCGCGCGCGTGCAGGCTGCGCTCAACGAGGACCAGAACCTGTTCCTGCACAAGCTCGCGCGCAAGACCTGGCTCTGGTTCGAGACCTTTGTCGGGCCGGAGGACAACTGGCTGCCGCCCGATAATATGCAGGAGCATCCGAGCCAGGTGGTGGCGCACCGCACCTCGCCCACCAATATGGGCATGGCGCTGCTGGCCAACCTGACCGCTTTCGACTTCGGCTACATCACCGGCGGGCAACTGGCGGCACGCACCGCCAGTACGCTGGACAGCATGTCGCAGCTGGAACGCCATCAGGGCCACTTCTACAACTGGTACGACACGCAGTCGATGAAGCCGCTGTTGCCGGTCTATATCTCGACCGTCGACAGCGGCAACCTGGCGGGACATCTGCTCACGCTGCAGGCCGGGCTGGTCGGCGTAGGCGAGCTGCCCATCGTGCATCCGAACCTGGCGCAAGGCCTGGCCACCACCTGCGCCCTGGTGCGCGAGTCGGTGGCTTCGGCCGGCGGCGTGCCGGTGGAAGCGCTGGCCGCGCTGGAGGCCTCGATTGCCGCGCCGCCGCCAGCCGTTCCGCCCAGCTTGCGCCAGCAGCGCGCCTGGCTGGTGCGGGCCTGCGAGGGCTGCGAGCAGTTCATCCGCCAGGCAGCGGCCCCGCTCGACCCGCAGCTGGCAGCATGGGCCGGCGCGCTGCATGCGCAATGCCGCGGCGCGCTCGAGGAGCTGGACGCCTTCGCGCCATGGATCACGGCGCAGACCGAGGCGCAGTACGACAGCACGCTGGACCGCATTCCCACGCTGCGCGAGCTGGCCGGCTGGCCGCTGCCCGGCGCCGCCCTGAGCGACCTGGCGCCGGACGAACGCGAACGCCAGCAGCAGCTCGCGGCCCTGGTCGAGCAGGGAGCCGCCCGCGCGCGCGAACGCCTCGACACCCTGAACCGCCTGTCGCACCAGGCCAACGAATTCGCCCAGGTGGAATACGGCTTCCTGTTCAACCCGACCACCAAGCTGCTGGCCATCGGCTACAACCTGAGCGAGCGGCGCCTCGACGCGAGCTGCTACGATTTGCTCGCCTCCGAGGTGCGGCTGGCCAGCTTTGTCGCCATCGCCCAGGGCCAGCTGCCGCAGGAGCACTGGTTCGCCATGGGACGCCAGCTGTGCATGGTGCACGGCCAGCCGGTGCTGCTGTCCTGGAGCGGCTCGATGTTCGAGTACCTGATGCCGCTGCTGGTGATGCCGACTTATCCGCGCACCCTGCTGGACCAGACCTACCAGTCGGTGGTGGCGGCGCAGATCGAGTACGCCAAGCAGCGCAACGTGCCGTGGGGGATTTCCGAGTCGGGCTACAACACCACCGACGCGGCGCTCAACTACCAGTACCGCGCCTTCGGTGTGCCGGGCATCGGCCTCAAGCGCGGACTGGCCGAGGACCTGGTGGTGGCGCCCTACGCCACCATGCTGGGCCTGATGGTCGCCCCGGACGCCGCCTGCCAGAACCTGCAGAAGATGGCCTCCATGGGCTTCATGGGCCGCTACGGATTCTATGAAGCGATCGACTACACTGCGGCGCGCCTGCCGCGCGGCCAGCAGTTCGCCATCATCAAGTCCTTCATGGTGCACCACCAGGGCATGGGCCTGCTGGCCCTGAGCTATGTGCTGAACGACCGGCCGATGCAGCGCCGCTTCGAATCGGACCCGCTGCTGCAATCGACCCTGCTGGTGCTGCAGGAACGCAGCCCGCGCATCGGCGCCTTCCATTCGGCCAGCGCCGAGCAGGCCTCGGTGCGCAGCACGGCGCCGGAGCAGGCCGCGCCGATGCGCATCATGAGCCAGCACACGCCGCCGGTGCCGGAGACCCAGCTGCTGTCCAACGGCCGCTATCACGTGATGGTGAGCAGCGCCGGCGGCAGCTACAGCCGCTGGAACAACCTGGCCGTGACGCGCTGGCGCGAAGACAGCACCTGCGACAACTGGGGCCAGTTCTGTTACGTGCAGGACGTGGAGGACGGCGCCGTCTGGTCGACCGCCTACCAGCCTACGCAGGCCGAGCCGAAACGGCTGGAAGTGATCTTCTCCGAGGGGCGCGCCGAATTCCGCCGCAGCGACAACGACATCGAGCTGTACACCGAGATCGTGGTGTCGCCGGAAGACGATATCGAGATGCGCCGCACGCGCGTCACCAACCATTCCGAACGCCGCCGCATCGTCGAGTTCACCAGCTTTGCCGAAGTCGTGATGGCGCCGGCGCCGGCCGACAATGCGCACCAGGCCTTCAGCAAGCTGTTCGTGCAGACCGAAATCGTGGAGGACGAAAGCGCCATCCTGTGCACGCGCCGTCCGCGCGGCAAGGACGAAAAAACGCCGTACCTGCTGCATGTGATGACGGTGCACGACGCCCAGGTGCAGCAGGTGTCGTATGAAACGGACCGCGCGCGCTTCATCGGGCGCGGCAACACGGCGCGCTTGCCGCAGGCCTTGCGCGAGCCAGGGCCGCTGTCCGGCAGCGAGGGCTCGGTGCTCGACCCGGTGGTGGCGATCCGCTACCGCATCGCGCTGGAACCGGGCCAGGTGTCGGTGGTCGACGTGGTGACCGGCATGACCGAGACGCGCGACGCGGCGCAATACCTGATCGACAAATACCAGGACCGGCACATGGCCGACCGCGTGTTCGAGCTGGCCTGGACCCACAGCCAGGTGGTGCTGCGCCAGCTCAACGCCAGCGAGGCGGAGGCGCAGCTGTACGCGCGGCTGGCCAACCATGTGATCTATCCCAACGCCACGCTGCGCGCCGACCCGGGCATTCTGGTGCGCAACCAGCGCGGGCAATCGGGCCTGTGGGCATATGCCATCTCGGGCGACTTGCCCATCGTGCTGATGGAAATCCGCGACGCCTCCAATATCGAGCTGGCGCGCCAGCTGGTGCAGGCGCACGCCTACTGGCGGCTGAAGGGCCTGGTGGTCGACCTGGTGATCTGGTACGAAGACCGCTCCGGCTACCGCCAGGCGCTGCACGACCAGATCATGGGCTTGATCGCTTCCGGCATCGACGCCCAGGCGATCGACCGGCCGGGCGGCATCTTCGTGCGGCCGACCGAAAGCATTTCGCCGGAGGACCGCGTGCTGCTGCAAACGGTGGCGCGGGCGGTGCTGAGCGACGAGCGCGGCACCCTGGCCGAACAGTTGAAACGCGCCGTGGCGCCGTCGCTGCGCATGCCGCCGCTGCTGCCGGAAGCGCGTAGCGAGTCCGGCGCCGGGGCGGCCGGCGTGCCTCTGCCGGCGGACCTGATCCTGGCCAACGGCCTGGGCGGCTTTACGCCGGACGGAAAAGAATATGTGATCGCCACGCGCGCCGGGCAGCGCACGCCGCTGCCCTGGTCGAACGTGCTGGCCAACCCACAGTTCGGCAGCGTGGTGTCGGAAAGCGGGCAGGCTTATACCTGGCAGGAAAACGCCCACGAATTCCGCCTCACGCCGTGGCATAACGACCCCGTGTCGGACCTGAGCGGCGAGGCGTTCTACCTGCGCGACGAGCAATCCGGCCGCTTCTGGTCGCCGTGCGCACTGCCGGCGCCCGGGGCGGGCAGCTACCTGACGCGCCATGGTTTCGGCTATTCCTCCTTCGAATACGCGGAGGATGGCATCAGCAGCCGCATGACCACCTTCGTGGCGCTGGACGCACCGGTGCGCTACACCGTGATCCGCGTGCGCAACGACACCGACACGGTGCGCAAGCTGTCGGTGACGGGCTACGTGGAATGGGTGCTGGGCGATATGCGCTCCAAGTCGGGCATGCACATCGTGACGGAAATCGACCCGGTGACCGGCGCCCTGTTCGCGCGCAACGCCTACAACACGGAATTCACCGGCCGCGTGGCCTTCTTCAACGCCGACGCATCGGTGCGCACGGTGACCTGCGACCGCACCGAATTCATAGGCCGCAACGGCAGCCTGGCGCGGCCGGCCGCGCTGCGCCGCGTGCGCCTGTCGGGCCGGGCAGGCGCCGCCCTGGACGCCTGCGCGGCGATCCAGGCCCCGTTCGAGCTGCAGCCCGGGCAGGACCGCGAGATCGTCTTCGTGCTGGGCATGGGCGGACGCCGCAATGCCGATGCCGCCAATATCGTGCAGCGTCACGGCGGGCGCGGCGCGGCCCTGCAGGCGCTGGCCGAAGTGCATGCGCACTGGGAAAAGGTGCTGGGCGCGGTGCAGGTGCAGACGCCGGAACCGGAACTGGACGTGCTGGTGAACGGCTGGCTGATGTACCAGACCATCGCCTGCCGCATGTGGGCCCGCAGCGGCTATTACCAGAGCGGCGGCGCATTCGGCTTCCGCGACCAGTTGCAGGACGCGATGGCGATGGTGCACACCCGTCCCGACATCCTGCGCGAACACATGATCCTGTGCGCAGCGCACCAGTTCATCGAAGGCGATGTGCAGCACTGGTGGCATCCGCCATCCGACCGCGGCGTGCGCACGCACTGCTCGGACGATTATCTGTGGCTGCCGCTGGCGGCATGGCGCTATATCTCCAGCACCGGCGACATGACGGTGCTGGACGAGAAGGCGCCCTACCTGGAAGGCCGCCCGGTAGCGCCGGAAGAGGATTCCTACTACGACATGCCGACCCGGTCGGCGCAGGTCGGCGACCTGTACGAACACTGCGTGCGCGCCATCCGCAACGGCCTGCGCTTCGGCGAGCATGGCTTGCCGCTGATCGGTTCCTGCGACTGGAACGACGGTATGGACAAGGTCGGCGAGCATGGCAAGGGCGAGAGCGTATGGCTGGCGTGGTTCCTGATCGAAGTGCTGCAGCGTTTTGCGGAAGTGGCCGACCAGCGCGGGGATGCCTCCTTCGCCAACGAATGCCGCGAGCAGGCGAAGCAGCTGGCGGCCAATATCGAAGCCCACGCCTGGGATGGCGAATGGTACCGCCGCGCCTATTTCGACGACGGCACGCCGCTGGGCTCGGCGCAGAACGAGGAATGCCAGATCGATTCGATTTCGCAAAGCTGGGGCGTGCTGACCGGCGCCGCCGACAAGGCGCGTGTGGAAGGCGCAATGGAGCAGGTGGACAAACGCCTGGTACGGCGCGATTTCGGCCTGATCCAGCTGCTCGACCCGCCGTTCGACAAGTCCGCGCTGAACCCGGGCTACATCCGCGGCTACGTGCCGGGCGTGCGCGAGAACGGCGGGCAGTACACGCACGCCGCTATCTGGACCGTGATGGCCTTCGCCCGGCTGGGCGAGGTGGAGCGCGCCTGGGACCTGATGCGGATGATCAATCCGGTACGCCACGGGTCCGATCCCGCGTCCAGCCAGCGCTACAAGGTCGAGCCGTATGTGGTGACGGCCGACGTGTACGCGGTCGAACCGCACGTCGGGCGCGGCGGCTGGAGCTGGTACACCGGCTCCTCCGGCTGGATGTACCGCCTGCTGCTGGAATCCCTGCTCGGCCTGACGCGCCAGGCCGACAAGCTGCTGCTGTCGCCGCGCCTGCCCGCAGCCTGGCCCGGCTTCACGCTGCATTACCGGCACGGCAGCAGCACCTACGTCCTGCGTATCACGCGCGGCGAAGCCGGCGCGTCGCCCACCGAGATCGCCCTGGTCGACGACGGCGCCACCTACGAGATCGACATAAAGGTATAAAAAGAACGTCGGGGTCGGGACGGGAAAAAAAAAGGGGACGTACCCCTTTTTCCCGAAAAAGGGGTACGTCCCCTTTTTTTCCAGCCCTGACCCCGACTTTAGGTGTGCTATCCTCTGCGCGCTTGTAACAACAGAGAGATGCCATGTTCCGACTGTCTTTGCCGGCCGCTGCGCTGGCCGCAGCTTTCGCGATGCCTGCCTGGGCGCAGGATCCGCTGAGCTTTGCACGCTACGACCAGGTGCGCACCACCGACCTGCACCTGGACCTGAAGGCCGACTTCGCGCGCAAGACGCTCGATGGCTACGCGGAGCTGTCGCTGAACTGGATCGACAAGTCGGCGCGTACCCTGGTGCTCGATACCCGCCAGCTGAAGGTCGCGCGGGTACAGGTGCTGCGCCCTGATGGCAGCTGGGCCCCGGCTTCCTTCATGCTGGACAAGCAGCACGCGAAGAAGGGCAGCGCCCTGCGCATCGCGCTGCAATCGCAGCCCGAAAAAGTGCGTATCTATTACCGCACCGCTCCTTCCGCCAGCGCCCTGCAATGGATGAATCCGGAGCAGACCCTGTCGGGCAAGCGTCCCTTCATGTTCAGCCAGTCGGAGACCATCGACGCCCGCTCCTGGGCGCCGGTGCAGGACACGCCGGCAGTGCGCTTCACCTACAGCGCCCGCATCGACGCCCCGGCCGGCATGCGCGTGGTGATGAGCGCGGAAGGCGACCAGCACGCCACCGGCAAAGGCGGCTGGACCTTCAAAATGCCGCAGCCGATTCCGGCGTACCTGCTGGCCATCGCCATCGGCGAGATCGAGCTGCGCAACCTCGGCCCGCGCACCGCCGTCTACGCCGAGCCAGGCCGCATCGATGCCGCGGCCTACGAGCTGGCCGACACCGAGAAAATGATCAATGCCGCCGAATCGCTGTACGGCCCATATCGCTGGGGGCGTTACGACATGCTGGTGCTGCCGCCGTCGTTCCCGATCGGCGGCATGGAAAACCCGCGCATGACCTTCCTGACCCCGACCATGATCGCGGGCGACCGCAGCCTGAACGACCTGATCGCGCACGAGCTGGCGCACAGCTGGTCGGGCAACCTGGTCACCAATGCATCGTGGAAGCACTGGTGGCTGAACGAGGGCTTCACCACCTACGTCACCACGCGCATCGTGGAAAGCCTGTACGGCAAGGAGGTGGCGGACATGAACCTGCAGGTGGAGCAGGCCGAGGCCATCGCTTCGCTGAAGGATATCCCGCCTGCCAAGCAAGCCTTGCTGACCAAGGACCCGGACACCAACCCGGACACCTACACCGACGAAGGCCTGGCCTACCCGAAAGGCGCCTGGCTGCTGCACACCCTGGAACAGCGCGCCGGCCGTGAAGTATTCGATCCCTTCCTGCGCGGCTGGTTCGACCAGCACGCCTTCCAGTCCGCGACCACCGAGGAATTCGTGGACTACCTGCGCAAGAACCTGCTGGCGAAAAATCCATCCCTCATGGCCGACGCGGAGCTGGACGAATGGCTGCACGGCAGCGGCATCCCGTCCACGGCGCAATATGTGAATTCGCCGCGCCTGGCCGCGCTGGACGCGAAGCGCGAGGCCTGGCTGAAAGGCGAGCTGGCTACCAGCCTGCTGGAAACGCCGAACTGGATCGCGCTGGAGTGGATGCACTTCCTGAACGGCATCGACGGCAAGGCCAACGCGGCACAGATGAAGGAGCTGGACGAAGCGTTCAAGCTGCGCGAAACGAAGAACAATGAAATCGGTTTCCGCTTCCTGCTGGCGTCCGTGCATGCCGGCTACGGCGTGCGCGAGCCGCTGAATGCCTTCCTCATGAGCGTGGGCCGGCAGAAGTTTGTCGTCCCGCTGTACAAGGCGCTTCTGGCCAACCCCAACGAAGCCGCCTGGGCCAAAGGCGTATATGCCAAGGCCCGCCCACGCTACCACCCTGAGACCCAGGGCTCCGTCGACAAACTGCTGAAGAAATGACCATGCTGCTGAAAAAACCGCTCGCCACCTTGCTCTTGCTGGCTTTTGCCGCCAGCGCCGCCATCGCCGCACCCGCCGCGTCCGCCGGCGTAGCACCGGAGGGCACGCTGCCGGCCAGCGCCGCGAACGCGCCCGCCTTCGACCTCGATCGCGACGTCAACCTGGCGCTGAAGACCTTCGACGTGCCCGGCATCGCCATCGCCATCGTCAAGGACGGCAAGGTCGTGGCCACCAAGGGCTTCGGCGTGCGCAAGCTGGGCGACCCGGCGCCGGTGACCGGCAAGACGCTGTTCGAAATCGCCTCCAACTCCAAGGCCTTCACGGCGGCGCAACTGGCGCAATTGGTGGACGAAGGCAAGCTGTCCTGGGACGACCCTGTCACCAGGCACCTGCCGAGCTTCCAGATGGCCGACGCTTACGTAACCCACACCATGACCGTGCGCGACCTGCTGGTGCACCGCAGCGGCCTTGGCCTGGGCGCCGGCGATTTGCTGTGGTGGCCGACCACCACCTTCAGCACCGACGAGATCATCGAGCGCCTGCGCAACGTGAAGCTGGCGACCAGCTTCCGCAACAACTACGCCTACGACAACCTGCTCTACATCGTGGCGGGCAAGATCATCGCGCAGAAGGCGGGCAAGAGCTGGGAAGCAGCGACGCGCGAGCATATCCTGGCACCGCTGGGCATGAACGGCACCACGACCAATGTGGAAGAAATGCTGAAGACGGCCGACTATTCGGCGCCGCACAGCAAGATCAACGGCAAGGCCGCCGTGGTCAAGCCGATGCCGGTGCAGAATGCGGTCGGCGCGATCGGCATCCAGACCAATGCCGAAGATATCGCCAAGTGGATGCAGGTGCTGCTTGACGAAGGCAAGATGGAAAACGGCAAGCAGCTGTTCAGCGCCAAGCAGGCGCGCGAAATGTGGAGCGCGCAAACGCCGATGAAGGTGAGCGAGCCGAAACCTGCGCTGATGGCGACCAAGCCCAATTTCGCAGCCTATGGCCTGGGCTTCCAGCTGCGCGACTACCGCGGCCGCAAGATCGCGATGCATGGCGGCGCGCTGCAGGGCTTTTACTCGCGCATCGTGATGGTGCCGGAAGAGAAGCTGGGCGTGGCCATTTTCACCAATGCCGAAAACGGCCCGTCCATGTCGGCGCTGCAGTGGCGCATTCTCGACCATTACATGGGCGTGGCGCCGACCGACTGGATCAAGGTCTACGCCGAGCAGGAAGCGGAAATGCACAAGGAAGAAATGGCGCGCCAGGGCAAGCTGACGGCTGCCCGCGCCGCCGCCTCCAGGCCTTCGCTGCCGCTGGCTTCCTACAATGGCGACTACAAGGACGACTGGTACGGCACGGTGAGCATCAGGCAGGAAGGCGGCAAGCAGGTCATGAGTTTCAGCCGTACGCCCGACCTGACCGGCACACTCGAGCACTTCCAGCACGACACCTTCATCGTGCGCTGGAAGGAGCGCAATTTCAACGCCGATGCCTACGTGACGTTTTCGCTGAATCCGGACGGCTCGATCGACCGCATGAAGATGGCCCCGGTCTCGACGGAGACCGACTTCAGTTACGATTTCGCCGATTTGTCGTTTGCCCCGGTGAAAAAATGACAAATTTCAGACAAAATTGAAATTAAGTGTGAGTTTCTTTCATGTGCATTTGCAGCATAATAGTGGCTGTTATGCACATGGGAGAATGAATGGACAGCCTTATCATGTCGATCGCAGCTGTTTGTGGCGGCCTGTTCGTGGCCGTGTATGGCTTCGTTAATTTAATGAGCCGCTTGCAATCCCGTTAGGAAGTTCCAGTTCAAAAACCTTGCGCTTGCGCGCCGCGATTTCCGCCAGGGCGCGCTTGAATGCAGGGTAGCCATTCAGTAGCTTGTCGAAACTGCCGTCAGCCTGGGCCAGCTTCAGCCCTTTCTCCACCCTGTCCGCCATTGCCTTATTGTCCTTGCTGACAAAGAAATAGAACGGCACGCGGTAATGCAGGAAAATGGTCGGCTCGACCATCAGTCCCTCCTTCCCATATTGCTGTTCCTCCGCCCAGGCCTCGTGCACGCCGCGCGGCATGTAATCGAAGCGCTTCGCCTTCAGCATGGGGAACAGGGAGCTGTAATTGACCGCCGTTTCCACCTTTAGCCCGTTATGCCGCAGCACGTCCACCGAAGGCCAGTTGGCGCCCGCGCCGGCGGTCAGCTTGCGCAGCTCGTCCAGCGTGCGCACAGCGCGGAAGCGCGCTTCGTCCTCCTTGCGGATCAGGAAAACGCGGTAATCGTTCAAGTCGCGCACCAGCGAAATGCGGATTGGCAGCAGGTCGCGTTCGCGCTGCGGATCGGTGCCGTCCCACATGATGTTGATCACGCCATTGCGCTTGATCTCCAGCGCGCGGCGCGGGCTGGTCAGCTCATAGGGATAGAACTCGATGGAGAAGGGGCCTTCAGTCTTTTCCAGGGCAAGCCGCAGCAGCAGGTGGAAGTAGGTGACCTGCACTTCCGAACCCGGCGTGACCGCCGGCAGGATAAAGCGCATCATTGGCGCATTGGGTGCGCCTGCGGCACAGGCCAGGGTGGATGCCGCCGCCAGCAGCAGACCGGCGGCAGCGCGTTGCAGCTTATTCAGCACGTAATCGAACTTATTGCGCAAACTTATTGCGGCTTGACGAACTTCAGCGTCATGCGGTCGCTCTCGCCGATTGCGGCGTACTTGGCACGGTCCTTATCCTTGTTGGTGAAGGTAGGCGGCAGAGCCCATACGCCGTTTTCGTGATTGGCGTCATCCTTGGCGTTGGCATTGACTTCCGACTTGCCCACCAGCTTGAAGCCGGCCTGTTCGGCCATCTTGATCACGTAGGCTTCGTGCACGTAGCCCGAACTCGCTTCGGCATCCTGCTGCATCGATGCCGGCAGGCGGTGTTCCTCCACGCCGAAGATGCCGCCCGGTTTCAGGCTGTCGTAGATATTCGCCATCATCTTCTTCATGCCGTCGTCGCCGATGCCGATCCAGTTGTGGATGTTGCGGAAGGTGAGCACCATGTCGGCGCTGCCCTTGGGCGCGTAATCGTACATGCCCTTAGCCGGCATGAAGGTGCCGTACACCACCTTGTCGCGGCCCGGATCCTTGGCCAGGAATTTCTTGAAGCTTTCGGCGGAGTTGCTGGTGCCTGCGGCAATCAGCTTGCCCTGGTCGCGCAGATAGGGCGCCAGGATCTCGGTGTACCAGCCGCCGCCCGGCGACAGTTCGACCACCGTCATGTTCGGCTTGATGCCGAAGAAGGTCAGGGTTTCGTATGGATGGCGGTATTGGTCGCGCTTGACGTTGTCGGCATTGCGGGCGGGGCTGGCGATGGCCGCCTTCAGGGCGGGATCGGCCAGGGCGGCGCCGGAAAAACTGGTGAAGCCAACGGCCAGCAGGCCGGCCAGGACATACTGTTTCATTCAGAAGCCTCCTTGTTTCGTCGGACGGGCGACGCGGGGAATCCGGTTGCCCGGGACTTGATGATCGTGCAAGCCGCGCGCCCGGTCAAGTGTCCGCCCGGACGCCGCCCGGACACTGTCCGGACACTGAATTAAAGGCGACGCAAAAAAGGGGACGTAACGCTTTTTCTCCGAAAAAGCGTTACGTCCCCTTTTTTGCGTCCCCTTTTTTGCGTCCCCTTTTTTGCGTCGCCTTTTTAGTCGGTATGTTTCTAATTTGTACAAGCTTTACACAATGGCATAAAAATTGCGTACGATTGGTCTCCTGGAAGCTGTCTTAGGTAAAACGATAACCCTGGAGAGACTATGGAACGACGTGCATTCCTCAACATGAGCGGCGGTGCGATGGCCGCCATGATGATGCCTTTTGGCCGCGCCATCGCGGCCGACGAGCTGATGAAGCCCGTGGAAGTGAAGTTCAAGAAGATGCTGGCCGATACCGCGCTGACCGCGGCCACCCAGGCCGGCGCCAGCTACTGCGACGTGCGCATTGGCCGCTACCTGAACCAGTTCATCACCACCCGTGACCTGAACATCGAAAACGTCACCAATACCGAGTCCGCAGGCGTGGGCGTGCGCGTGATCGCCAACGGCGCCTATGGCTTTGCCGCCACCAGCGATATGTCGCCGGACGGCGTGGCCGGCGCGGCGCGCCAGGCGGTTGCCATCGCCAAGGCCAATTCGAAACTGCAGGCGGCCGGCGTGCAGCTGGCGCCGACACCGGGCGTGGGCGAAGTCTCGTGGGCCACCCCGATCAAGAAAGACTGGCGCACGGTGCCGATCAAGGAGAAGGCAGACCTGCTCATCACCGCCAACAAGGGCGCGCTGGAATCGGGCGCCTCCTTCATCCAGTCCTTGCTGTTCCAGGTCAACCAGCAGAAGTATTTCGCTTCCACCGACGGTTCCTACATCGACCAGGACCTGCACCGCCTGTGGGTGCCGTTCTTCGCCACCGCCGTCGACAAGTCCACCGGCAAATTCCGCAGCCGCTCCGACCTGGGCACTCCGGTCGGCATGGGCTATGAATACCTGGACGGCCGCAAGGAAGACAAGATCAAGGCGGCAGGCGGTGTGGCGACGCTGTACAACCGTTCCTACGACCTGGTCGAAGACGCCAAGGCTGCCGGGCGCCAGGCCAAGGAAAAACTCACCGCCAAATCTGTCGAACCGGGCAAGTACGACCTGGTGCTGTCGCCGGAACATATGTGGCTGACCATCCACGAATCCGTCGGCCACCCGACCGAGCTCGATCGCGTGCTGGGCTACGAGGCCAATTTCGCCGGCACTTCCTTCGCCACCCTGGACAAGCAGCAGTCGAAAAAATTCAAGTACGGCTCCGACCTGGTCAACATCGAGGCCGACAAGACCATTCCGGGTTCCCTGGGCGCGGTCGGCTATGACGACGAAGGCGTCAAGTGCAAGCACTGGGACCTGATCAAGGACGGCATCCTCGTCAACTACCAGGCCACGCGCGACCAGGTGGCGGTGATCGGCGAGAAGGAATCGCACGGCTGCTCCTACGCCGACTCGTGGAGCAATGTGCAGTTCCAGCGCATGCCCAACGTGTCGCTCAAGCCGGGCAAGAAGAAGATCACGCCGGACGAATTGGTGAAGGACGTGAAGAAGGGCATCTACATCGTGGGCGCCGGTTCCTTCTCGATCGACCAGCAGCGCTACAACTTCCAGTTCGGCGGCCAGATGTTCTACGAGATCAAGGACGGCAAGATCGGCCAGATGCTGGAAGACGTGGCCTACCAGTCCAACACCCAGGAGTTCTGGAATGCCTGCACCGCCATGTGCGACGAACGCGATTGGCGCATGGGCGGTTCCTTCTTCGACGGTAAAGGCCAGCCGATGCAGGTAAGCGCGGTGTCGCACGGTTCGTCGACGTCGCGCTTCAATGGCATCAATGTGATCAACACTGCCCGCAAGATCGGCTAAGGCGAAAGGACGACGAATGAAGATCCTGAATCAGGAAGAGACCAAGCGCATCGCCGACAAGGTCATGTCGCTGAGCAAGGCCGACGAATGCATCGTCACCATCAACGGCAGCCGCACCGGCAATATCCGCTATGCGCGCAATGCCGTGTCGACCGCGGGCCTGGTGGAAAACACCCAGCTGTCGGTGTCTGTCGCCTTCGGCAAGAAGCAGGGCACCTCCGTCATCAACGAATTCGACGACAAGTCGCTCGCCAAGGCCGTGCAGCGCGCCGAAGAACTGGCAAAGCTGGCGCCGGATAATCCGGAGTTCATGCCGACGCCGGACAAGCAGGCGTTCAAGGCATCCGAAACCTTCAGCAAGTCGACCGACGCGATCAACCCCGAGTACCGCGCCCAGGTGGCGGCCTACAGCATCGAGGCCTGCAAGAAGAAAGGCCTGGTCGCTGCGGGCTTCTTCACCGACCAGTCCTCGTTCGAAACGGTCGCCAACTCGCGCGGCGTGTTCGGACACCAGACGCAGACCGGCATCGACTTCACCTGCACCGTGCGCACGGAGGACGGCCGCGGTTCGGGCTGGGTGCGGCGCGATGCGCAGGACGTGGCGCGCTTCGACCCGCGCGCCGCGGCTGAAGTGGCGATGGAAAAGGCGATCCGCTCGGCCGAAGCCAAGGCGCTCGAACCGGGCCGCTACACGGTCATCCTGGAACCGGCAGCGACCTCGGACCTGCTGGCGTATATGTTCAACAGCTTCGACGCGCGTTCGGCCGACGAGGGCCGCAGCTTCCTGGCCAAAAAGGGCGGCGGCAACCGCATGGGCGAGAAGCTGTTCGACGAACAGGTGAACGTGTGGGCCGATCCATGGGACAAGGAGATTCCCGTGCTGCCATGGGATAGCCAGACCTTGCTCGCGCGCGAACGCATGGACATCATCAAGAACGGCAAGATCGCCTCGATGAACTACTCGCCTTTCTGGGGCAAGAAGATGGGCCAGCGTGCGATCGGCACCCCGGGCAACATCCTCATGTCGGGCGGCAGCAAATCGACCGAGGAGCTGATTGCCTCGACCAAGAAGGGCATCCTGGTGACGCGCACCTGGTATATCCGGATGGTCGATCCGCAGACGGTGCTGCTGACAGGGTTGACCCGCGACGGTACCTTCTACATCGAGAACGGCAAGATCAAGCACCCGGTGAAGAACTTCCGCTTCAACGAAAGCCCGGTGTCGATGCTGAACAACATCGAAGAGCTGGGCCGCCCGGAAGTGCTGGCTGGCGACGAGTCGCAGTTCTCGCTGCTGATCCCGGCGATGAAAGTGCGCGATTTCAATTTCACCTCTTTGTCAGACGCAGTCTAAACCCGGCAAACCAGGGTCGGACCCAAGGGGCCGGCCCATCCACCGCACGCCGCACTGACGGGGTCTGACCCTTGGGTCTGACCCGGATTCACCGGGTTGAAAGTTTTTGGAGCAACACATTGGAACGCAGATCCTTCCTTAAAGTCGCCGCCGCCGCTGGCGGCACCACGCTGATCCCCATCTTCGGCAACGCCATCGCAGCCGAAGACCTGCTCAACCCCATTGCCCGCAAGTTCAAGAAAGAACTCGCCGACGCCGCCCTGAACGCCGCCACGAAAGCCGGCGCCAGCTACTGCGACGTACGTATCGGCCGCTACCTGAACCAGTTCATCACCACCCGTGACACGCGCGTGGAAAACATCGTCAATACCGAATCGACCGGCGTCGGCGTGCGCGTAATCGCCAACGGCGCCTACGGTTTCGCCGCCACGAACGCCCTGACGGTGGACGCCGTGGCCGACACCGCGCGCCAGGCGGTTGCCATCGCCCGCGCCAATGCGCGCTTGCAAACATCGCCGGTGGAACTGGCGCCGGTCAAAGGCGTCGGCGAAGTGGCGTGGCAGACCCCGTTCAAGAAAGACTGGCGCGCCGTGCCGATCAAGGAAAAGGCCGACATGCTGCTGGCCGCGAACAAAGCCGGCCTGGACGCCGGCGCGTCCTTCATGACGGCCAACCTGTTCCAGGTGAACCAGCAGAAGTACTTCGCCTCCACCGACGGCTCCTACATCGACCAGGATATCCACCGCCTGTGGTCCCCGTTCACCGCGACCGCCGTGGACAAGGCAACCGGCAAGTTCCGCAGCCGCGACGGCCTGTCCTCGCCGGCCGGCATGGGCTATGAATTCTTCGACGCCAGGCCGGAGCACAAGGTGCGCGCGCCGGGCGGTGTCACGCCGCTGTACAACGGCGGCTACGACATCATCGAAGACGCGCGCGCCGCCGGCAAGCAGGCCCGCGAAAAATTGTCGGCCAAGTCGGTCGAGCCGGGCAAATACGACCTGGTGCTGAGCCCAGAACACCTGTTCCTCACCATCCACGAAAGCGTGGGCCACGCGACGGAACTGGACCGCGTGCTTGGCTACGAAGCCAACTACGCCGGCACCTCGTTCGCCACACTGGACAAGTGGAAGGGCAAAAACTTCAAGTACGGTTCGGACATCGTCAACATCGTCGCCGACAAGACCACCCCGGGTTCGCTGGGCAATGTGGGCTACGACGACGAGGGCGTGGCCTCGAAGAAGTGGGACCTGATCCGCAACGGCATCCTGGTGAATTACCAGGCCACGCGCGACCAGGCGAAGATCATCGGCGAGCAGGAGTCGCACGGCTGCTCCTACGCCGATTCCTGGAGCAGCGTGCAGTTCCAGCGCATGCCCAACGTATCGCTGGAAGCTGGCAAGAAGCCATTGTCGGTGGACGATATGGTCAAGGAAGTGAAGAAGGGTATCTACATCCTGGGCCGCGGTTCCTATTCCATCGACCAGCAGCGCTACAACTTCCAGTTCGGCGGCCAGCTGTTCTACGAAATCAAGGACGGCAAGATCGGCCAGATGCTGAATGACGTAGCCTACCAGTCGAACACGCAGGAGTTCTGGAATTCCTGCTCGGCCACCTGCGACCTGCGCGACTGGCGCATGGGCGGTTCGTTCTTCGACGGCAAAGGCCAGCCAAGCCAGGTGAGCGCCGTATCGCACGGATCTTCGACCACGCGCTTCAACGGCATCAATGTAATCAACACTGCCCGCAAGATTGACTAAGGACGTCCCATGAAACTCCTGAGCAAAGACGAAGCAAAAAGCATTTGCGACAAAGTGATGGCCATGTCCCGGGCCGACGAATGCCGCGTCAACCTGAGCGGCAGCCGCAAAGGCAATGTGCGCTATGCAAACAACAGCGTTTCCACCGCGGGCCTGATTGAGGACACCACGCTGGTGGTCAGCGTCGCTTTCGGCAAAAAGCAGGGCTCCGCCACCTGCAACCAGTTCGACGCCAAGTCGCTGGAAGCGGCTGTGCGCCGCGCCGAGGAAATCGCGCGGCTGGCTCCGGACAATCCCGAATTCATGCCTGCCGTTGGCAAGCAGGAATTCAAGGCATCGCATACCTTCAACCGTAACGCCGAGGCATTCAACCCGGAGTACCGGGCCGACGTGGCATTCGCCAGCATCGGCGCGGCGAAAAAGGCTGGACTGCAGGCTGCTGGCTTCTTTAACGACAGCATTGGATTCGACTGCATTGCCAACTCCAACGGCGTATTCGGCTTCCAGGAACTGGCCGGCCTTAACTTCACCGTGACCACCCGCACCGACGATGGCCGCGGTTCCGGCTGGGTCAATCGCTCCGCCTATGACCCGAAGTCGTTCGATCCGCGGGCCGCATCCGAGATCGCCATTGAAAAGGCACTGCGTTCGGTGGACGCCAAGGCGCTCGAGCCTGGACGCTACACCGTCGTAATGGAGCCTGCCGCAACCAATGACCTGCTGAATTTCATGTTCAGCGCATTCGATGCGCGTTCGGCCGATGAAGGCCGCAGCTTCCTGTCGAAGAAGGGCGCCGCCAACCGCCTGGGCGACAAGCTGTTCGACGAGCAGGTGAATGTCTGGACCGATCCCTGGGATGCCGATGCGCCGGTGCTGCCGTGGGACCAGGGTACGATGCAGGCGCGCGCACGCCGCGACCTGATCAAGGGCGGCGTCATCACCTCGCTGGATTACAACCGCTATTGGGCGCAGAAGCAGGGCAAAGCTGCCACGCCGCCGGCCGGCAATATCGTTATGGCAGGCGGCACGAAGTCGACCGAGGAGCTGATCGCCTCGACCAAGAAAGGCATCCTGGTGACGCGCACCTGGTACATCCGCATGGTTGACCCGCAATCGGTGGCGCTGACCGGCCTGACGCGCGATGGCACGTTCTACATCGAGAACGGCAAGATCAAGCACCCGATCAAGAACTTCCGCTTCAACGACAGCCCGGTATCGATGCTGAACAACATCGATGAACTGGGCCGTCCGGTGCTGATCGGCGATACCGACTCGCGCAAGCTGATGATTCCCGCGATGAAGGTGCGCGACTTCAACTTCACGTCCTTGTCCGATGCGGTCTAAACCCGGCAACCCGCTGCGCAGACAGGGTCAGACCCTCGGGTCTGACCCAGGTTTACCGGGTTAAAAGCATGCCGCCCTACGACTTCTACTTCACCCGCCTGACCTACGAATCCGGCGACTGGGATGTCGACATCCGCATGCCCAGCAACGTGCTCAACTCCCTGGTTGAATACACGACCCTGAAAGTCGACCCCGTGGAACGTATCGTGGCCCTGTCCGACCGCAAGATGCTGGAGTCCCCGTTCTGCTACCTGGCCGGCCACAAGCTGGTGCAATTCACCCCGGCCGAACGCAAGAACTTCGAGCGCTACGTCAAGGGCGGCGGCTTCGTCTTCGTCGACGACTGCAACCACGACATCGACGGCCTGTTCGCGAAATCGTTCGAAGCGGAAGTGGCGAAGATATTCGGCTCCAAAGCCCTGCACAAGATCCCCAACAACCACCCGCTGTATTCGGCCTTCTTCAAATTCGACGGCCCGCCCAATACAGCCATGGAATTGAACGGATGGGGCGACGACCTGGTTCACGAGTACCTGAAAGCCGTTGAATTCAACGGACGCATCAGGCTTTTGTACAGCAACAAAGACTATGGCTGCGAATGGGACTATGATTTCCGCAACAAGCGCTGGCTGGCAATCGACAACACGCGCTTCGCAGTCAACATCATTCAATACGCGTTGGGAGCATGACTGTGGCTGAAAGCGGCTGGAGCGAAAACGAAATCGGCGTACTGCACGCCAAGGTAAAGGCACTGAAGGCCAGCATGGGCCGCGTCATCATCGGGCAGGAGGAGGTGATCGACTCGCTTGTCATCTGCCTGCTGGGCGGCGGCCACGCCCTGGTGGAGGGCGTGCCGGGCCTGGGCAAGACCCTGCTCGTCAAGTCGCTGGCGCAGGCCACGGACATGGAGTTCCGCCGTGTGCAGTTCACGCCGGACCTGATGCCGTCCGATATCGTCGGCACCGAAATCCTGGAAGAGGACCACGCGACCGGCAAGCGCGAGTTCCGTTTCCAGCAGGGCCCCGTATTCACGCAAGTGCTGCTGGCGGACGAAATCAATCGCGCGCCGCCGAAGACGCAGTCCGCCCTGCTGGAGGCGATGCAGGAACGGTCGGTGACGTTCGCCGGCCGTACGCACAAGCTGCCGCGCCCGTTCTTCGTGCTGGCAACGCAAAATCCCATCGAGCAGGCCGGCACATATCCGTTGCCGGAAGCGCAACTGGACCGCTTCCTGCTGCACATCGACGTCGGTTACCCAAGCGAAGACGAAGAGATTGCGATGGTTTCCGCCACCACCCACTCCGGCCTGAAGGATGCAGAACCGGCGATGGACGTGGAGACCCTGCTGCGCCTGCAGGCCCTGGTGCGGGATATCGAAATCGGTGAGCACCTGCTGCGTTATGCGACGCGCCTGGTACGCGCCACCCGGCCGCGCGAAACGAACGTGGACGCGGTGAAAAAGCACGTCGGCTGGGGCGCCGGTCCGCGCGCCGGCCAGGCGCTGGTGCTGGCCGCGAAGGCACGTGCGCTGATGCAGGGCCGCCTGGCGGTGACGCGCGAGGACATCGGCCACATGCTGCAGCCCGTGCTGGCGCACCGCGTGCTGCGCAACTTCGAAGCGGAAGCCGACGGTATTGCAATCGCCGACATCCTTGCCGCGCTGCGCGACGCCATCAAGCCGGAATAAGCATGCTCGAAACGCCCGCGCTGCTGGCGCATTCCGCCGACCTTGAGCTGGTGATCCGCCACGTGCTGGCAGGGCTCGGCCATGGCATACACGCGGGACGGGAACGTGGCGCCGGCGTCGAATTCTCAGAGTACCGTGCCTACGCCCCCGGCGACGAATGGCGCCGTGTCGACTGGAAGCTGCTGGCGCGCGCCGACCGGTATTACGTGCGCGAAGCTGAGCGCGACAGCCACGTCGCGACCTGGCTGGTACTGGACGCCAGCGCGTCGATGGCCGAGCCAAGCCGGCGCGTGGATGGCCTGAGCAAGCATTGGTATGCCCGCACGGCGCTCGCCTGCGTGGCCGCGATCGCGCAGCGCCAGGGCGATGCGTTCGGTTTGCTGGTGCTGTCCGGAGGGCGCGTCGAATTCACGCCGGCCTCGCGCGGCCCGCGCCATCTGCAGCGGGTGCTGGCGGCTTTGCAGCGCGCTACACCGTCGGGGCAGTTGCCGGACGCGGAGACGCTGCGTGCCAGCCTGCACTTCGCGCGCTCGCAAAGCATGGTGTTTGCCGCCACCGATGCGCTGGACTGGCCCTCGCCCCTGGGTGAAGCGCTGGTGCGCTTGCGGCATATGCGGCACGACGTTCGCATGCTGGCCCTGCGCACGGGAGCGGAAGTTGAAGCGAGCTTCCCCGCCGGCCATGCCTACCGCGATCCGGAAGGGGAGGCTGGCCTGCATAGCTTCAACCGCGAGGCTCTGGATGGTTATCGTGCAGCGCTCGCGTCGCATTTCGATGCCGTCCGTAGCGCCTGCCGCCGGCACGACTTGCCGCTGTGCGAGTCGCGCATCGAGCAGCCGCTGGGCGAGGTATTGCGCGCCTGGCTGCGCAACCCGGAGGCAAGGCGGCCATGACCAGCATGCAACCTATGTGGTGGCTCGCCTTGCCGGTGCTTCTGCTGCCGCTGTGGTGGCATATGCGCAAGCGGGAACGCACCCGCACCGAGCTGCTCGCCACCGCCCGTTTCCTGCCGGCCGCCGCGCCGCAGCAACAGCGCATATTGCGCTGGTCGGACGTGCTGCTGCTTCTGGTGCGGCTTTCCTTGCTGCTTGCGCTGATCGCATGGCTATCCGTACTCGCCATGCCGTGGAAAGGCGATACCGTGTTCATCGATCGCTCGCTTGAGTCCTCGCCCTGGGCCGCGCAGCAGATCCAGTCCGCCGGCATGACCGACGCCTCACGTGAACCTCTGCCGCCCGACCCGTGGAGCTGGCTCGCGCTGAACGAGCATGAATGGCGTCCACGCGCACGCTTCCTTATCCTTGCGCGCAGCGCGCCGATGCCAGCCCTGCGTCCCCGCCTCGCCCATCGCACCGACTTGCGCCTTGCGCCTGAGGCTCCGGCCACCGCAGCGCCCCACGAGCGCCACGTGGTCGTGGTTGCGCCGCCGCACCGCCTCGCGGCGTGGCAAGCGCTGTTCGCCGCTTTCGGCACAGCCGGCGAAGGCGCCAACCGCTACGTGCTCTCGGACGCGCCCACGCCCGCCACCGAGTTGATCGTGTGGGACCGCCCGGACTCCGAGCCGCCGCCGTCCTGGAAAGCCCCGCTCTGGTGGCGTACCGCCGACGCCACCGGGCAAAAGCAAACAACGCAAGGCCTCACCTGGACCGCGTCCCAGTGGCCCCTGCACGATATCGATGCCGCGCGCGCCCTCTACGAACGCTGGCAAGCGGCTACGCTGCTTCCGGCCGCCTACCCGATGCCAGCCCAGGCCATCGAACCTGCGCGCAGCAAGCCGCTGCCAACACCTCTATCCCGCTCGCCGCAATGGCTGGCCCTCGCCATGCTGGCGCTATTCGCAATCGAAAGGACCCTGGCCCATGCACGCCGCCGCTGACCATCTGGCCGGCGTGCGCAGGCGCATGCTGCACGCGCTGGTCCGGCAACGCGCAGCCAGCTGGCTGCTGCCGCTGCTGCCTGCCGCAGCCCTGGCCGCATTTGGCAGGTCCACGGCGCAGCTTGATCCGGTCGTTCCTGCCGGCCTGGCGGTGGTCGCCATGCTCTGGGCCGGCATCGACCTCGCATTATGGCGCAGTCGTCTTGAAGACAAACTGCCATCCTGGCTTAACGACGCCGTGCCCGAACTGGAAGACAGCAGCGCCATGCTGGCATCCGCCCCCAGCACACCGCTGGGCGAATTGCAGCGCAATCGCCTGTTGGCCCGCATCGACCATGCGCTCAGCGATGAACGCCTGCGCAATATCGCGAAGCAGAAGTCACGCTTCAACGCGGTCCCTCTGGCATTGGTCTCGCTCGCGGCCGCGGGGACCTGGGCGTATGCGGCCGCACACAGTGCCCGCTACGCAACTCCGCCGGTGCCAGGCGGTGCGGTGCAAGCGGCCATCGCCGCTGCCGGCATCAGTCTTCGCGCCGAGCCCCCGGCATATACCGGCGTGCAGCCAAGCGAAGGCGCGCCGCGCGACCTGCAAATTCCGCAATACAGCAAAGTGCGCTGGTGCGCCATCAATGCCCACGCCACCATCGAATTAAGTGACGGCCAGTCGCTGCAAGCCTCCGCAGGCAACTGCACGGAATGGACCGCCAGCGATTCCATATTCTGGCGCAGCCGCCGCAACCCGGCGCAGCGCCACGCTATCCGTGTGACAACCGACCAGCCGCCACAAGTTGCCATCGCAGCGCCAAACGAAGCGGTCACCATCCTCAAGCCGGAAGCGCAAAGCGCACAAATCAATGTCAGCGTCAGCGATGACTACGCGGTTGCCAAAGCCACGCTGCATATGACTCTTGCGCGCGGCAGCGGCGAAAACGTACGCTTTACCGACAAGGAAACCCCGCTGCCGGCATCGCCGGACCCGCGCAAGCGCAGCTGGAAAAAGCAATGGCTGCTGAAGGAGCTCGGGATGGAGCCCGGCGACGAGCTGTATTTCTTCGTGCGCGCCAGCGACAACGCCCCGGTCCCGCACATCGCGCAGTCGCCAACCTACACCTTGCGCCTACCGGGACCGCCAGGCGAGGCGCAGGAATCGACCGCCCTGCCATCGTTGGCGAAGCCGGAAAACCTGCGCAGCCAGCGCCAGATCATCATCGACACCGAGCAGCTGGTCGCCGACATGCCCCGCCTTGGCGCCGCCGAGTTGCGGGCCCGCAGCGAAGCGATTGCCGGCGACCAGGCCAAGCTGCGCCTGCGCTACGGCCAGTTCCTGGGCGAAGAATCGTCGTTGTTCGGCGACGAAGAGCATGGCGATGGTGATGGCCACGAGCATGGCCGCGCCACCGGAACCCAGGGCACGGGAGGCTTCGGCACCGGCAATATCGCCGCGCAGTTCGGCCATGCCCATGACCAGGAAGGCAACGCCACCATTTTCGATCCGGCGACCAAGGAAGTGTTGCGCCGTGCGCTGCGGGCAATGTGGGACGCCGAAAAGCAGTTGCGCGCCATCGCGCCGAAACCGGCGCTGCCGCCCGAGTACAAGGCGCTGGGCGCGATCAAGGAGCTGCAGCAGGCGGAACGCGTGTACCTGCACCGCACCGCCTTTGTACCGCCTGCAATCAAGGAAGAGAAGCGCATGAGCGGAGAAATGACGGGCGCTGCCAGCTACCGCCGCGCGCAAGGGGCGGCCAGCGAATTCGTTAGTGCCGATGTGCGCCAGTTGGTGCAGGCGCTGGGCGGCGAGGCTGCGCTGCCGGCCCTGTGGAGCAAATCCGCGCGTGAAGCGGTGAGCCGCCTGCCTGATGATGAGAAACGCTTGGCGGCGCAAGCTGCCGTGCAGGATGTGGCCGACGGTTGCCATCCATGCCGCGCCAGGCTGCGCGCCTGGCTGCGCGCAACCGTCCAGCAGCCCCCCGTGCTGTTGCAGGCCCGCCCACAGGCGCAGACCCGCTTCGGCCAGGCATTGCAAGGGAAGGGCGCACCGTGACCTGGGACATCAACCTCCTGTACGCTGCCACGGCGCTGGCCGGTGCCGCCAGCGCCGTGCTGTATGCACGCAAGCGGCGCTGGCCCGACGCCGTGCTGGCCATTGCGGCCGGCCTGTCGCTGGCAGCCCTGTTGGCTGCGCCGCCCGCGCCGGTCCACGCCGTGCAAGCGCTGGCATTGGACACCGGAGGCCCCGCGGCGGCGGGAGATCTGGCGCCCGGCGACCGGCTGGCAGCGGCGCTGGCGCAACTTCCATCGACCCCGCGCGATGCGGTCCTGGAGGTAAGCGGCCAAGGCCTGCACGAAGCGCAATGGCGCGACATGCCAGTGCGGCGGGTCCGGTGGCAGCCAACGAAGGAGGGCTTGCTGTGGCTGGACTTCCCGCGCAGCCTGCCGCTGGGCCGCAGCTTCGCACTGACCGTGAGGCGAGGAACGCCGCAGGCCGCCTGGCGCCTGCAGCTGCTGGCGGAAAACGGACAGGTGCTCGCCGAATCGCGCGCCCCGGATTCGCCAACCGGGAGTGTGACCGTGCAATGGCAGCCGCCAATGGCCGAAGCCATGGTGCTGCAGGCGCGCCTGCTGGACAAGGAAGGCAAGCCCATCGCTCAGGGGCCGGTTCCATTGCGTGTGCTCGACGCCGTGCCGCTGCAGGTGCAGGGCCGCTTCGGCTCACCATCCTTCGATACGCGCGTGCTGAACCAGCTGCTGACGGACTCGAACGCCATCGTCGACTGGCAAACCACGCTGGGCAAATCGCTCACCCGCAGCGAGGAGGCGCGTGCGCCGCTGACGCATCCGAACGTATTGGTGGCCGATGCGGCCTGGCTGGAAAATGGCGGCCTGCGCAGCGCGCTGGCACAGGCGGCGCAAGGCTTGCCGTTGCTGATCCTGGGTGGCAGCGCCGGCGGCGCAGTGCCATTGCAGCGCGAGCTGGCATTGAAACTGTCGCCGCAATCTGCCACCACCGAGCGGGAAGACATGCGCCACTTGGTGATGTCAGGAACAGTGCTTGAAGTTGCGCCCGGGGCCCAATTGCCCGAGGCAGGGGGCGCCTGGCAAGCCATCGCCCGCGACAAGGACGGCAAACCCTGGCTGTGGCAGCGCGAATGGCAGAAAGGCCGCATACTTTGGCTCGGTGTACGCGATTGGCATCGCCATGCGATCAGCGAGCCCGCAGCCCTGGGGCAATGGTGGCAGCAGGTGATGGACCTGGCGGCGCTTGGCAGCGAGCAGAAGGTTCGCTGGCTCGACGCCGACCCGATGCCGTTGGCCAGCCTTCGCACCGAAATATGTGCGCAGGGCGTGGCGGCGGGTGGGCTGCTCACCGTGGCGCGGGAAACCATGCGCCGGCTGCCACGCAAGGAACGTGCCGATGCCGCCTGTGTTGCACTATGGCCGCGCGCCGCAGGATGGCTGCCGGTCAGCAGCAGCGGCAGCGACAGCGCGATCTACGTGTTCGGCGCACAGGACTGGCCGGCATGGCAAGCTGCGCTTCGCCATGACGCGACCGCCCGCTACGCAAGCCGTAGCGCCCAACCGGTCGCCTCCGCGGCTGTCGCCGACGCAGCAGGAGCAACTGAACGCGCGCACGTCGCTGACGTGCAACAGGCTTGGCTCGCATATGCGCCGCGCTGGTTGTTGGGGCTTATCTTCGCCGCCAACATGCTGCTGCTTTGGTGGCGTGAGCGCCGCTGACCTGGAAGCTGTGCTAATGTCGGCGCATGAAAGCCATTGACCGATTCAGGGCCAAACCGGGCCTCAAGCTGCGCGACAAGGACGCCAAGGCGGACGGCAAGCCGGACGACGACGCCCTGGATAAAGCACTGGAAGATATCTCGGACCTGCAGGAGATGCTGTACGCCGAGCGCAAACGTAAGCTGCTGATTGTGCTGCAGGGTACGGACACCTCCGGCAAGGACGGCACCGTGCGCCACCTGTTCAGCAACATCAACCCCATGGGCTTGCGCGCCACCGGCTTTCGCGCTCCCACCGAAATCGAGGCGGCGCACGATTTTCTGTGGCGCATCCATCGCGAAGTACCCGAGGCCGGCGAGATCGGCGTCTTCAACCGCAGCCATTATGAAGACGTCCTGATCACGCGCGTGCTCGGCACGATTACCCAGGCAGAATGCAAGCGCCGTTACGCACAGATCCGCGACTTCGAGCGCATGCTGGCCGAAAGCGGCACGACCATCGTCAAATTCTTCCTGCACATTTCGAAGGACGAACAGTGCGAGCGCCTTCAGGCGCGCGTGGACGATCCGCACAAGCACTGGAAGTTCGATCCCGAAGACCTGAAACAAAGGGAATTGTGGAAGGACTATCAGAAGGCCTACCAAGATGCGATCGCGGCCACCGACGCCGATCACGCACCTTGGTACATCATTCCCGCCAACTCAAAGCGCTACCGCAACGAAGCAGTCGCCCGCGTGCTGCTGGAAACGCTGCGCGGCATGCGCCTGGACTGGCCGCCGTCCGACAAGCGCCTGCTGAAGCTCAAGGTGCGCTAGACAACAATCAGGCCGCCCAATTGCGCACGTAATCCGGCGCCTCCACATCGCAGGCCGGGTCCCGCTGCGGCGCCATGCGCAGCTGGGTGAAGGGCAGGATGCCCGCCCATGCCGGCACGCCCATGTCTTCCTCGTCGTCCTCGACGCCGCCGCTGCGTACCTTGCACGCCGCTTCGGACAGGGCGATGCGCAGCACGGTGGTGGCGGCGAACTCCTTGTCGTTGCCGGCGCGGATTTCCGCCTGCCGGCCCGGCGCCAGGTGGTCCATGAAGGCCGCCAGCGAGGCACGCTTGCCCGCTTCATCGACTTCCTCGAATCGCCCGTAAATCATGACCGAGCGGTAGTTCATCGAATGGTTGAAAGCCGAACGCGCCATTACCAGACCGTCCAGGTGGGTGATGGTGACGCAGGCATCCTGGGCCATCAGCTGCTTCAGCATGCGGCTGCCGTTGGAGCCGTGGATGTACAAGTGGCCGCCTTCGCGCCAGCAGGCGGTTGGGATGCAATGGGCGCCATGTTCGTCGCCGAAGGCGATATGGCAGATATAGGCCGCGTCGACGATGGCGTGGACCAGGTCCGGCTCATAGCTGGCATTGCGGGCGATGCGCTTGACGCGCGTACGGTCGGAAGGGGGTGGTGTCGTTTTCATAACGCCGGACTATAATGGCCAGCTGGCCCCTGGCACAGGTCCAGGGGTGCGCAAAACCATGGAGCCACAATTGGACTATTCGCTGCTGATCTCGAATTTCACTGCCAGCCACGCCCACCATGGCTGGCCGCGCCAGCGACTGCTGCATGAATGCCTGCGCGCCGCCATCCGCGACGGTACGCTGGCGCCGGGAACCCGCCTGGTGGCGACGCGCGCCCTGGCAGCGGAACTGGGGGTCGCCCGCAATACCGTGCTGTATGCCTACGAGCAGCTGACCAGCGAAGGCTATGTGACGACAGACCGCAGCGGCACTATCGTGGCCGCGGTGGCGCCCGCGCGCCGGCACCAGGCCAGCGTGGTGGTGCCCTACAAAGGCTTGTCGCAGCGGGCGCAGAACCTGCGCCACAGCACCGCGTCAGCCGCCACCGGCGCGCCCTTTGTGCCCGGCGTGCCGGACTTGCCCAGCTTCCCCATCGGCCTGTGGCGCCGCCTGCTGGAGCGCGCCTGGCGCTCGCTGCCGACGGATAAACTGAATTACGGCGACCCTTGCGGCGAGCCTGTACTGCGCGAAGCCATCGCCGACTATTTGCGCGCCTCGCGCGGCGTGGTGTGCGAACCGGCGCAAGTGTTCATCACCGACGGCAGCCAAAGCAGCCTTGACCTGTGCGGCCGCGCCTGCGCCGACGCGGGCGAAACGCTATGGATGGAAAACCCCGGCTACGGCGGCGCCATGGCCGCCTTCCGCGCCGCCAGCGTCAAGTTGGAAGGCATCGACGTCGATGACGACGGCATCGCCCCGCGCCCCGAAGACTGGGAGCAGCGCCCGCCCCGCTTGATCTACACCACGCCATCGCACCAGTATCCGACCGGCACCGTGCTGTCGCTGGCGCGCCGCATGGCCCTGATCGACGGCGCGCGCTCCTGCGGCGCCCTGATCATCGAAGACGACTACGACAGCGAATTCCGTCACGACGGCCCGCCGCTGGCGTCGATGCAGGGCTTGCAGCCCGACGCGCCGGTGCTGTACTGCGGCACCTTCAGCAAGACCATGTTCCCGGGCCTGCGCATCGGCTACCTGGTGGTGCCGCCCTGGCTGGTGCAGCCGCTGGCCACGATGCGCCAGCAATCGGCATCACGCGGCCGCGCCGCCGACCAGCTGGCGCTTGCCGAATTCCTGCGCAGCGGCCAGTTCGCCCTGCATCTGCGCCGCATGCGCCGCCTGTACCGCGAGCGGCGCGACGCCTTGGTGGAAGCGCTGGACAAGCACCTGGGCAGCATCGCCACCGTCTGCGGCGCCTCTGCCGGCATGCACCTGTCGCTGCGCTGGGAAGACCCGCGCCTGTCCGACGTGGAGATCAGCCGCCGGACATATGAGCAGGAAGGCATGATTGCCAACGCCTTAAGTGTGCACGCCGTCGCAGGCCGGAGCAACTGGCGCGGCCTGGCCCTGGGCTATGGACAGGTAGCGCCGGCGCAGATGGACGGCCTGGTCAAGCGCCTGGCCGGTGTTGTGCATTTAACTGCTTATGAAAATTTTTATCGAAAGTTCAAATAGTTTATCGAAGCCGGGGCTCCCTTGTTTTTAGAATGAAGTAAATCTGGCCTGACCAGATGTAGTCAAAAACAATAGAGATAACTGGGTCCAATGAATCAACATTTCCTCAAGCTTCGGCAGCATTTCAAAGCCGACATGATGGCGCGTTACGCCATCGACGAACCACTGTTTGACGCGACGAGCCGTGCGATCGCGCCGCTGGCCGTGCCGTTCGCAGTCCGCCGCGGCGAATTGCTGCAGCGCGTTGGGCAGACAGCGCGCGAAGTGTTCTGGCTGACCGGCGGCGTGGCCCGGGTCGGCTATGTGAGCGAAGGGGGCAACGAAGTCACGCTGCGCTTCGCCACCGAAGGGCATATTTCCAACGCCTATGAAGACCTGCTGGAATTTCGCGGCGAACAGCCTTCGCGTTCCTTCATCGTGGCCGAGACCTCGGTGCAAGGCTTCCGTTTCGACTGGGAGCAGATGAGCAATGCGCGCAGCCAGGACCAGAACCTGACGGCCTATATGATGCGGCTGCTGGAATTCGCGGTCAGCAGCCAGGCGCGCCGTTTCGTCACCCACACCGCGTCGAGCGCCGAAGAGCGCCTGGCCAATTTCCGGGAAGAGTATCCGCAGCTGGAGCGCCGCATTTCGCAGAAGGTGCTGGCGTCCTACCTGCAGATCACGCCGGCCTACCTGTCGCAGCTGATGCGCCGCGAACAAGAGCAGCAAGCTGCTTGAAAGTCGGGGGCGGTAAAAAAGGGGACGTAACACATTTTCCGCGTAGCGAAAAATGTGTTACGTCCCCTTTTTTACCGCCCCCCGAACTTTCACCCTTGCTCCTGGCGCAGCAGCGTCGACATGTATTGCGGGGTGATGCCCAGGAAGGAGGCCAGCGACTTCTGTGCGATGCGCTGCTCCAGGCCCGGGTATTGCTCGCGGAATGCGGCCAGGCGGCAGTTGGCCGACGTCATGCTGCGGATCAGGCTGCTCTGCGAATAGCGCCGGATCGATTGCTCGGACACCTTCAGGTAGTATTCGCGCATGATGCTGTGCTCTTCGCGCAGCCGCGCCAGCGTCGCCCAATCGACCCGCACCGCCGTCACCGCCGTCTCCGCAATGATGAATTCCTGGGCCGGCACGCCGTCCTGCGCCGCCAGCAAATCGTGGTGCGAGCCGCAGGATTCGCCTTCCGACGAAAACGCCATCGTCACTTCGCTGCCGTCCCTGGTGAGCATGCCGCGCCGCGCCACGCCCCGGTACAGCCAATAGGCAACGCTGGCCGGCACGCCCGCATGCTGCAGGTAATCGCCCTTGCGGAACTCCAGCTGGGCCACATGCGGCGCCAGGATGCGGTTGAACTCGTCGAACAGCTCGCGCGAGACGCCCACCCGGCTCATGGTGAACTGGGCAAACTCTTCTCGCTGCTTGAGAAACACATCGGACATTGCGGAAACTCTTAATCTTTCTGACAATGTTGTTTCCCGTCTGAAACAACGAAGCCCGCAATATAGCACGAAGCGTGTAGCCAGACTACGCGTTGGCCATCCACTCCCGCAGGCCATCAACCCATGGCTTGGCGTTCAGGTTCATGCTCTTCTTGATCTGGACGGCACGTTCATACAGCACTGAAAAGTCGATGGAAGGCGAACGCTTGAAAGCGATCACCACGATGTTGGCGTCATGCACTTCGGGCAGCCACACCACGGCGTCGAACACGAGCTCCATATGCTGCAGGTTCTTGCCGTAGTTGTCGAAGTCGCCGAAGACATTGGTGGTCATGATGCCGTCCGGCCCCAGGCAGTCGAAGCACGCCTGGTAGAACTCGGGCGTGTCGAGCACCGGGCCGCGCGCTTCCTCGTCGTACAGGTCGACTTGCAGCACGTCGACCGTGCCGTGGTTGCGCGGGTCCAGCACGAAGTCCATGGCGTTCATCTGGCGCACGTTGAGCCGCTCGTCGTTGGGCGGCAGGCCGAACTTCTCTTCGCAAATTGCGATCACGTTCGGATTGAGCTCGATGGCGGTCACGCGCGCCTTGGGGAATTGGCGGTAGCTGAATTTGGTCAGGGCCGCACTGCCCAGGCCGAGCTGGACAATATGGCGCGGGGCGGGCAGGAACAGCGTCCACATCATCATCATGCGGACGTATTCGAGCTCGATCACATCGGGCTTGGCGATGCGCATGGCGCCCTGCACCCAGGAAGTGCCCAGGTGCAGTGAACGCACGCCTTCAAACTCGGTGATGGTGGCGGGGGGGAAACCAGGCTGGTTGAATCGTCGGGATGGCATAGGCCGCTAGTTTACCAGCCCGGCCGCTTACTCGCGCCTTCGCCCCCGCCAAAGGCCGGCCACGCCCAGCCCCGCCAGCAGCATGGCATAGCCGGCCGGCTCGGGCACCGGGCTGATATTCAGGGTGCCGGCATAGCTGGCCGAAGCCGGGCCGATGGCGCCCGCCCCATTCACGTTGCCGATCACCGTCAGCACCAGCGGTCCATTGATGGCGGTGGGCAGCAGGTAGCCGTATTCGAAGATGCCGGGCCCGGCCAAGGTCATGTAGTTGCCGTTGATGATGGCGAAATCGAAGTTCACGTCGGTTTGCGGCGAGAAGCCCAAGGTCACCAGGCCGGCATTGACGAAGAACGTGCCGTTGCTGGGCGTGAAAGTGAAGGTATCGACGAAGTTGCCCTGCTCGATATGGGTGACGCCGAAAGCGGCGGATTGCTCGGTTGCGGTGCCGCCGAGGTTGACGTTGGTGCTGAGGTTGTCGGCCTGTACTGCCGCCGCAGCGGCGGCCAGCAGCAGGCCGGTGGCGAACGTGAGTGTCTTCATTGCGTCCTCCTGAAAGCGCAGGCCAGGCGCCTGCATCGTTCAAGGTAGGCCGCACGATTGGCGCGTCGTTTGATCTAAATCAAAGGGGCAGTATCAAAGTCACGGCGAGCCCGCCGCCATCGCGGTTGGCCAGCGTGATGCGCCCGCCATGCGCTTCGGCGATTTCGCGCGCCAGCGCCAGGCCGAGGCCGGTGCCGCTGCGCTTGGTGGAGTAGAAGGGCACCAGGGCATTGGCCAGCACGGCTTCGCTCATGCCGGGGCCGCGGTCTTGCACCTCGATGCGCAACATGCCTTGCAGGCGGCGCAGTTCCAAGGCGACTTCATCCGGCGGCGAGCCGGATTCATGGGCGTTTTTCAGCAGGTTGAGCAGGGCTTGCTCCATCTGCGCCGCATCGAAAGCGTGGGCCTCCTCCGGCACATCTCCCATCAGTTTGAACTGCACCTGCTCGGACAGGGCGGCCAGGAAGCTGCGCCAGTCCTGCAGGTCCAGGCGCGGCGTGGGCAGCTTGGCGAAGCGCGCGTAGCCGAGGATGAAGCTTTCCAGGTGGCGCGTGCGCTCTTCGATGGTGGCCAGGATTTGCGGCAGGCGCTCGGTCTGGCCGCGCCGCACCAGTTCGGCGCCCGAGTGGGCAAGCGAGGTCAGCGGCGCCAGCGAGTTGTTCAATTCGTGGCTGATGACGCGGATGACTTTTTTCCAGGTCTGCACTTCCTGGCGGCGCAGTTCCTGCGTCAGCTGGCGCAGCAAGAGCAATTCGTGCGGGCGGCCGTTCAGGCTGAAGCTGCGCCGTGCCAGGTGGAAAACCTCTTCCTCCTCGCTGTCGCCGATGGTGAACAGGCCATCGCCGCCGCGGCCCAGGGCATCGCGCAAGGCCGGTTCCACGCGCGCCAGCAGCTCCTGCAGGCGCAGGCCTTCCATCTTGCGGCCCTCGTTGACAAGCTGGCGTGCCGCCAGGTTGGCGAAGACGATGGTGTCGTGGTCGGTCACCAGCAGCATGGCCACCGGCGTGTGCTGCACCATCGTATCGAGCAGCAACTCGCGCTGCACCAGGCCCAGGCGCTGCTCGCGCAGCACATGCCCCAGTTCGTTGTGCGCGGCCACCAGGTCGCTCAGCTCATCGTTCTGCGGCCAGTGCAGGCTGAAGGAGAAATCGCCATCGCGGTAGCTGGTCACGGTGCCGGTCAGGGCGCGGTACAGCGACAGCTGGTGCTGCAGCTGCGCGCGGATGGTGATGACCGCCAGCGGCACCAGGCACAGAAGGGAAATGCCGACCACGATGGTCGGATGCCTGGGCAGCAGCTGGTCCAGTCCCAGCGCAATCAGGATGCCGGTCGCCGTCAGCGTGCCCACCAGCGCCGACCAGCGTGTCAGGAGCGACAGCCGCATGGTTTGCTAAAGCTGGGGCCGTGTCCCACCATGGGGTCACACCCGAAATGGGACACGGCCTCATCCACACAACGGCTGGGCTCGTGTCCCAATTCGGGTGTGACCCCAATGTGGGACACGGACTGGGCGGTGGAGCAGGAGCCAGGGCGCTGGGGCATCATGGGCGGGCGATGCCGAGGCGTTCCATGCGGCGGTAGAGGGCTTGGCGTGACAGGCCGAGCTCGGCGGCGGCTTGCGCTACCACGCCGCCGGCGCGCTGCAAGGATGCGACGATGGCGTCGCGGTCGGGTTCCTGGTCGGGGCCGGCAACGGCGCCGGCGTGGGCGTTGCCGGCGCTGGCGGCGGGCAGGCCGAGGTCGGGCACGGTAATGGCGTCGCCTTGCGCCAGCAGGCTGGCGCGCGCCATCACGTTTTTCAGTTCACGCACGTTGCCAGGCCAGCTATGCGCCAGCAGGGCCGCTTCGGCCTCGGGGCGCAGCAGGCGCTCCGCTCCGAGGAAGTGGCGTGCGAGCGGCAGGATGTCACCCGGGCGTTCGGCCAGCGGCGGCAAGCGCAGTTCGATCACGTTCAGGCGGTAGTACAGGTCTTCGCGGAAGCTGCCGGCGCGGATCATGGCGGGCAGGTCTGCGTTGGTGGCGCTGATCACGCGCACCTGCACCTGGCGTTCGCGGTTGGAGCCGAGGCGTTCGAAGCGGCCCGTTTCCAGTACCCGCAGGAGTTTCATCTGTCCGGCCAGCGGCAGGTTGCCGATTTCGTCGAGGAACAGGGTGCCGCCGTCGGCGGCTTCGAACTTGCCTTCGCGTGCCTTGGAGGCGCCGGTGTAGGCGCCGGCGTCGGCGCCGAACAATTCGGCTTCAATCAGTTCGGCCGGCAGTGCGCCGCAGTTGAGCACCACGAAGGGGCCTTCGCGCACGGCGGAATTGGCCTGGATGATTTCGGCGATGCGTTCCTTGCCGGTACCGTTGGGGCCTGTGATCAGCACCGGTATGTCGGCGCGGGCGACCTGGCAGGCGAGCGAGATCACGCGTTCGGTGGCGGGGTCGTTCCACACCATCTTGCGCAGGTCGTAGCGTTCCAGTTCGCGACGCTGGCGCAGCTCGTCGCTGCGGTGCTGGTTGAGGGCGCGGTTGGCCTGGCCCAGTTCCAGCAGGTTGCGCACGGTGGCGATCAGGCGTTTGTCGTCCCAGGGCTTGGCCAGGTAGTCGGCGGCGCCGGCCTTGATCAGGTCGACCGCGGCGTCGAGGTGGGTCCATGCGGTGAGCAGGATCACGGGGAGGTCGGGGTGGCGCTTCCTGATGGCGCGGAATAGTTCGATGCCTTCTTCGCCGGAGGTGGTGTCGGCGGTGAAGTTCATGTCTTGCACCACCAGGTCGATGCTGGCGCTGCGCTGGTCGAGCAGGGCGAGTCCTTCCTCCGGAGAGGCGGCGTGCAGGGAGTCGATGTCGTGCAGGGAGAACAGGACTTCGAGGGCGACTGCTACGGCGGCATTGTCGTCGATGATTAATACGGTTGGCATTTTGGCAGCATACATGAAAACCCGGTAGGGCGGGGTCGGACCCTGGGGTCTGAACCTCAACGGTTTCACGGACGGGGGCGCGGTTATGCGTCTTTGACTTTTTGAGAAGTTCAACGGCGCACAACCGAAGCCTTGGGCGGCGGCGCAGAAAGGGTCCGACCCTTGGGTCGTACCCTGGTTTTCCGGTTTTGCGGGTTCTCAGGCCGACCGCGTCGCCAGCGCCGGCGAGATCGAGGCCGCGCGCCACGCCGGCCCATACACCGCCGCAATCCCCAGCGCCCAGAACGCCGCTGCGCCCACCACCATGTATTCCGCCGGCAGGCGCGCCAGCTCCAGCTTGGACACCAGCAGCTGGTTCAGGCCCAGCGCTCCCAGCAGCCCGCCGACGATCCCGGTGGTGGTAATCATCAGGTTCTCGGTCACGAAGTAGCGCAGGATGTCGAACTTGCGCGCCCCCAGCGCACGGCGCACGCCGATCTGCTTGCGGCGCTGCGTGACCCACAGGCTGGCCATGCCGACGATGCCGCTGGCGGTGACCATCATCAGCAGCACGCTGACGGTGATCAGCATCCAGGCCAGCGCATAGTCGGCCTTGTAGCGGTTCACGCGCTGTTCCGACTGCGTCTTGCTGTACAACACGACTTGGCCATGGTGCAGCTTGCGGAGGGCCTCCTCGGCGTCCTTGATGACCCGGTCGCGCTGTCCCGGCTCGGCGCGCACGGTGTACAGCGTGCGCGAGGCACCCGAGGTGCGGGCCGGCACCATGGTCGACATTTCGCCCTCCGCGCCCATCGCGGCGCTCGGCGTTTCAAGGGTATCGATCACGCCGATCACGGTGACTTCGCGCGCTTCCGCCCCGGTGCCGTAATACATCTTCTTGCCGACGAAGCTGGCCGCGTCGGGCCATACCTTCTGGCCCAGGGTCTTGGTGATCAGCGCCACGCCGGGGAATTCCTTGCTGGTCTTCTCGTCGATCTCCAGCACGTCTTGCGGCAGGAAGTCGCGGCCGTCGATCAGCTTCAGTCCCCAGGTCTTGACCAGCGAATCGGAGGTGACGTACATCGTCGGATTGGCGTTAGTGCGTTCCTGCTCGCGGCTGGCCGCCACGCTGTTGTAATTTCCCGAGCGCGAGAGCGTGATCTGGTTGGTGTTGGCCACCGATGTGACGCCCGGTACCGCGCGCAGCGCTGCCGCTTCCGCCTTCTGGGTGGCGATCTGCTGCTCATGGCCGCCGGGATTGAGGGCCTTCACGCTGATGCTGAAGACCTGCTCTTCGTTGGCAATGCCGGTCGGGCGCGCAGCGACGGCCTGGCGCACGCTGACGATGTGCAGGGCATTGGCCAGGATGGCGAGGCTGAGCGCCACCTGGATGGCGACCAGGATCGGCCCGGTCTTGGAACGCATCAGCGCGGAAAAGATTGGTTTGATTTCCATAGTGTCCTCACTGCGATTTCAGTTGCAGGGCCGGGGTGACCTGGCAGGCGCGCCAGGTCGGCAGCAGGCCGGCCAGCACGGCGGCGCTCACCGACATGACGAAGGTCACCAGCAGCATCATCCAGTCCATGTGGGTGGTGACGGCGATCTGTTCGGAAATGCTGCCGATCAGGGCCAGTGCGCCGAGGGCCAGCAGCAGGCCGAGGAGGCCGCCGGCCAAGCCGACCACCGCGCTCTCGATCAGGAACTGGGTGAAGATTTCCTTGCGCGAGGCGCCCAGGGCACGGCGCACGCCGACTTCGGGTGCACGCACCGAGAATTTCGCCAGCAGCAGGCCGATGGTGTTGACCAGGCAAAGCAGCAGGAAACCGAAGGCCAGCATGGCCGACAGGCGGCTGTCCTTGCCCACCACCTTCTGTTCTTCCAGCCACTCCATCACGTTGAACAGCTCATTCGGCGCGTTGCGCTGCATGCGGCCGAGCTTGCGTTGTTCGGCGGCGTAGGCGTCGAGCCAGGCCTGCAGCTGCGGGCGGTCGGCCGCCGAATGCAGTTCGAACCAGAACTGGATCCAGATGCATTCGGAATCGAGCAGCGCCTGGTAGCCGGGGCCGCGGTCGGCGCTGCAGTTCATATTGCCGTTCTGGCCGAACTCGTGGCGGATCGCGTTGTGGAAGGGGATGTAGTACTCGTCTTCTGCGCCAAAGGCGCCCGGCCCGCCGATGATGCGGTGGTAGCGCGGCACCGGCTTCCAGTCGCCGTACACGCCGACCACGGCGTAGTCAAAGCCCAGCATGCGCACGCGCTGGCCGACCGGATTGGCGTTGCCGAACAGGCGCTCGGACAGCTTGCGGCTCAGTACCACCACGTCGGCGCCGCTCTTGTCGTCCGCTTCGCTCCATGGCCCGCCGTACACGAAAGGCACCTCGAACATCGCGAAGAAGTCGCGCGTCGGGGTCAGGCCTTCGGCGGTGAATACCGGCATATCCTTGCGCGCCGGTTCGATCGTGCCGTCCACGCCGCGCATGGCGGTGCGGCGGTCGCCCTGGCCGGAAGCGAGCAGGTTGACGGCGTCGCGGTAGGACATCTCATCGACGTCGTGGTCGCCCGGCGTATAGCCCTTGAGCGGCCCGTTGTCGAGCCGGGGCACGATCAGGCGGTCGCTCTTGTGCGGGATCGGGTCGCCCGACATCACATGCAGGATGGTCAGGGTGGACACGCTGGCTGCCACGCCGACGGCCAGGATCAGCACCATCAGCGCGGTCAGTACCGGGTTGCGGCGCAGGCTGCGCACGCCCAGCAGGAAATAGTATTGCAGCATCTCAGGCCTCCTTGGCGACCACCAGCGACGGCGATTTGCGCACCAGGTCGGACACCTGGCCGTCGATGATGTGGACGTTGCGCTGGGTGCGCTGCGCCAGTTCCGGATCGTGGGTGACCATCAGGATGGTGGTGCCCTCGGCGTTGATCTCTTCCAGCAGTTCCATCACGCCGCGCGCCATCTGGGTATCGAGGTTGCCGGTCGGTTCGTCGGCCAGCAGCAGCTTGGGCGAGCCTGCCAGCGCGCGCGCGATCGCCACGCGCTGTTGCTGGCCGCCCGACAGTTCGGCCGGGAAGTGGCGCATGCGCGAGGCCAGGCCTACCTTGGCCAGCGCGTCCTCGATGCGCTCCTTGCGTTCGGCGGCATTGAAGCCGCGGTAGCGCAGCGGGACGTCGACGTTGTCGAACAGGTTCAGGTCGGGGATCAGGTTAAAGCCCTGGAAAATGAAGCCCAGCTTCTCGTTGCGCAGGCGCGAGCGGGCGTTGTCGTCCATGCCTTTGACGTTGATGCCGTCGAGGACGTAGTCGCCGCTGGTGAAGTCTTCCAGCAGGCCGGCGATGTTCAGGAAGCTGGTCTTGCCGGAACCGGAAGGGCCGGTCACGGTGACGAATTCGCCTTGCTTGACGTCGATCTCGAAGCCGCGCAGCGCGTGGGTTTCGATCATATGGGTGCGGTACACTTTGCTCAGGTTGGTCATGCGCAGCATGTTCAATCTCCGTAGGGGTTTATTTGTTAATCGAGACGCGCTTGGCGTTCTCGAAGGTTTCAGTACCGGCGATCACGATCTTGTCGCCTTGTTTCAATCCATTGACGATTTCCACGGCGCCTACGCTGGTGGCGCCCAGTTGCACCGGCGTGCGCACGGCGACGCCGTCCTGCACCAGGTAGACGTAGCGGCCGCCTTCCGATTCCACGAACGGGCCGCGCGGCACCATCAGCACGTTGTGCTTTTCGTCGATCAGCAGGCGGGCCGATACGCGCTGGTTCTGGCGCAAGCCTTCCGGCTGCTGGTCGAAGCGCACGCGCGCCAGTACCTGGTTCTTCACCACCTCCGGCGACAGGGCCGACAGCTTGCCCTTGGCCTTGCTGCCTGCCACTTCGATTTCCGCGGTCATGCCCAGGCCCAGGTCGTTGACATAGGTTTCCGGCACTTCCAGTTCCACTTCCAGCTGCGACAGGTCGACCAGGGTCATGAGCGGCGCGTTGGCCTGCACCACGCTGCGGTTGGCCACCGACAGCGTGCCGATGAAACCGTCGACCGGGGCGCGCACGGTCAGTTCGTCGACGCGGCGCTGGGCGTTGGCCAGCGACAGCTTCTGGCGTTCCATTTGCGCGGTCTTGGTTTTCAGCTCCAGCGACACGTTGTCGCCTTCCAGTTCGGCGGCCTGTTTGGTGTGCCGCGCGCGGATGTCGGCGGCGGCCACGGCGTCCCTGGCTTTCTGCATATCGATCTTGGCGATGATGCCCTCGGTCGACACGCTTTCGTAACGCTGCAGGGTGCGCTGGGCGGAAACGCGTTCGATTTCGGCCGTGTCGGCCTCGCGCTGGGCAGCCAGCTTCTGCTTGCGGGCCAGGATCTGCTGGCGCGCCACTTCGGCCTGCAGTTCGTTGAACAGGGTTTGTTCTTTTTTCAGTTCGTCGGTCAGGTCGGGCGATTCCAGCACCGCCAGCACCTGGCCTTTCTTGACGGTGTCGCCGGCGTGCACTTTCAGCTCCACGGTGGAGGTCGAGGTCGAGTAAAGCGTCGGGCTGACGGCGGCCACGATGCGGCCGTTGACGGCGGCGTCGCGGATCAGGGTGCCGCGCGTGACTTCGCCGATGCGCAGACGGGCGGCGCTGATCGAGTGCTCGCTGCTGCTCCAGCCTTTCAGCAGCACATAGCCGGCGGCGGCCAGCGCGACCGCGCCGGCCAGCAGCAGCAATTTGCGGCGCGGTATGCGGCTGGTGGGGGCGGCGATCACTTGGTCCTGGTGTGAGGTGTCGCGGATCATGTTCGTGTTCCTGCTGTTGGTGATTTGGTCAACCTTGCTGTTGCACAAAGCGTGCCAGTTGCTAAGTCGTTGATTTGAAAAAGCTTGACCGCACTGCGCGGCTTGTCCGCGGGCGTCCACCGTGTCCACGCCGTCCGCCCGTCCGCAATCGGACTACTTGATTTTTTAGTAACCGGCTATACTTGCTGACTTATCTATGTGGCAAGGAGTGGTTCTGTGGAGTATCCCATCCCGGAAAGCACGCTGGCGCGTTACGACGAACTGGCCGGCCCCGAGGGCAATGGCGCAGTAGATGAACAGACCTGGCATGACCTGCTGTTGACCGCCTACCTGACGCAACTGGGCGAGGGCGCCAGCATCTTTGGCCGCCAGATGCTGTACCGCCGCCTGCGGCGCGGCCAGGCTCATGACGCACGGTCCGCATCCGGCTCGTGGGCGCGCGTCCGCGCGCTACTGGCCGACCGCGCAAGCTGCGAGCGGCTCGCCGCCCAGCTTTCCCCGCTGCGCGAAGCCAGTGCCGACGTCAGCGAGGTGCTGTTCGTTCCGCATGGCCCGGGTGCCGCAGCTGCGGCCGATGCCTCACCGCTGCCCGCCGCGCCGCCCTGGTCCGCCTGGTTATGGCTGCTGCCGCTCGCCTTCCTCGCCTGTGCCGCCGCCAGTTTCTTCTGGGTGCCGGCGCTGGTTCCGACGGTTGCGCTGTCCCTGATCCTGGCCGGAACCCAGGTTGCCTTCAATTCCCGCATGCAGCTATGGCAGCCCGTGGCGGAAGCGTTGCAGCTCCAGCTCTACGCCCACAGCCGGCAGCCGGACAGTCCCGGCGCCGCACAAGCAGGCCAGCTGCGCGGCAAACTCGCACGCAGCGTTGTTTCCGTGGCGCCCGGCGTGGCTGCCTATGCCGACTGGGTCATGCTGGACAACCTGAAGCACTATTTCCGCACGCGCCGGCTGGTGCGCGAACACGCGGCCTTCCTGCGCGAGAGCTATCAGCTGGTGGCCGGCCTGGATGCCGATCTCGCGCTGGCGCGCCACCTGTTGGCGCAGGAGCATTGGTGCTGGTCGCAGGAAGGCTGGGAGCAGGAAATCCACCTGCAGGCAGTGCGCCACCCGCTGCTGGCAGATACCGAAGCGCTGGATCTGTCGCTGGAAGGCAAGAGCGCCTTCATCAGCGGCCAAAATGGCATCGGCAAGAGCACCTTGCTGCGCACGGTCGGCCTGAACCTGCTGGCAGCGCGCGCCTTCGGCTTCTGCTATGCGGAATCGGCTTGCGTGCCGAACCTTCCGGTGTATGCCAGCATGCAGAACGAAGATGCGCTGGAGGACGGCGAAAGCCTCTATCAGTCGGAGCTGCACCGTGCGCAGGAATTGCTGCTGCTGGCCAAAGAGCCGCAGCGCGCAGTGTTCATCATCGACGAAATCTTCCGTGGCACGAACCACCTGGAATCTGTATCCGCTGCGGCCGCGGTGCTGGAACAGTTATGCGCGCGCGGCACGGTGCTGGTCTCTTCGCACAACGTGATCCTGGCCCCTCTGCTGGAGCGATGCCTGCCGCTGCTGGTGCAAAGGCGGGCCGGCCGCCTGGCGCTCACGCCCGGCGTACTGGCCGACACCAACGGATTGACACTGCTGGCCCAATCCGGCTTCGGCCCCGAGATCGAACAGCGCGCCCGCGATGTCTACAAGCGCCTATCCGGGCGGCTGGTATCGGGTTAAGCGGCTGCCCCTGCCGGCGGCGGAGGCGCCTTCCTTGTGCCGCGCCGCAGCCATAGCTTGGTGAGACCGTACATGATCGCGATCATCGCTCCCCACGCGATGTAGACCACGGCGAGCGACGGCTCGTAGCCCGTGGGCAGCGTCAGTCCGCCCGGGCCGCCCTCAGGCAGCGTGCCATACCGCAGCAGGAAGTACACGCCCGATAGGAAGTGGATCAATGCGATGTGGACCACGTAAAAGAACATCGGCGTTGCGCCAAACAGAAGCAGCATCGGCACAGGCGGCAGGCGTTCGAACCAGGCCAGCAAAGGCAGCGCAATGCCGATCGTCACGCACAGGTAGAGCAGCGACGGCGGATACTTATGCACGCGCATGAAAGAAATGAAGTCCCACACAAAGCCCCGCCCTTGCGGCGACCACGGATCGGGATCGCCGTAGAAATTCCCGGCCCGCAGTAAGGCGAAAGCCAGCAGCAGCACGGCGCCGGCCAGGAGCAGGAAGCGCTGGCGGCGCGCCGCTTCCCATCTGAATACGGGTCCAAGCGCATAACCTGCTGCAATCAGTCCAAGCCATGGCATCAGCGGATAGGCGATGTATACGCCGTAATTGCCGGCCACCGGCCAGAATCCTCGCTGGTGCCACATCAACCACAAAGGGTGGTTGGACTGGATGCCGTCGAGCAGGTTATGCGGCAGGATCAGGAGTGCGGCGATGGCCGCGATCGCCGGCAGCGGCAGCCACACCAGGCCGGCCAGGGCGATCATGCCCATCCCCAGCGCCCAGATCACCTGCAGGATGGTGACGTTGTAGGCGAACTGCCAGCTGAACGTAATCCACGTCACCTCCAGCGCAAGAAGCAGCAAGCCGCGCGTGAACAGGTAGCGCGACAGGGCGGCAATGCCGGCCTTGGAACCGCGCAGGTAGGCCGAGGCGCCGGCCAGCAGCACGAAAGTCGACGCGCACAAGTGCGTGATCCAGCGCGTGCCGAACCACAACGGCGTGGTCTTTGCCAGGTCTTCCGGATCGAACAGCGCCGCGCCGAAAAAGTCACGCGTATGGTCCAGCGCCATCAGCACAATTACCAGCCCGCGCAACATGTCGATGCTGCTGAGGCGCCCTTTGTTTTCCATGTCCCCTCCGTCTTTGAGCTCTGGTCATTCTAGCAAGTTTCACTGGTCTGATTATCAACTAATCAGGCGGGCGCCCAGCCCAGTTCAAATTGCCGCGGGAGCGAGTTCGCCCACTGCTTTGACCCTGCGCCGGCGTTGCCAACGCAGTGTCAGGCCGAACATGATCGCCACCATTGCCGCCCAGGCGGCGTACAGCACTGCCAGCGATGGTTCATAACCTTCGGGCAGGATCAAGCCTTGCGGGCCTGCCTGCGGCAAATGCCCGTAGCGCAGCCTGAAATACGCAAGGGAAAGGAAATGGATCAGGGCGATGTGCACCTGGTAGTAGAACAGGGACGCGCCGCCGAACAGCATCAGCATCGGCACTGGCCGCAACCGCTCGAACCAGGCCAGCAATGGCAATACGATGCCGAGCGTTGCGCAAAGGTAGAGTAGGGAAGGCGGATGCTTGTGTACGCGCATGAAAGCGATGAAGTCCCACAGCAGACCGCGTCCCTGCGGCGTCCACGAAGCCGGGTCGCCGTAGAAGTTCCCGCTGCGTAGCACGGCAAACAACAGCAGTAGCGCGGCGCCGGACGCGAGCAGGAAACGCTGGCGCCTTGCCGCTTCCCACTGGAACACCGGGCCGAGCGCATAACCTGCGAAGATCAGGCCGAGCCAAGGCATCAGCGGAAAATTGATGAACACGTCGAATTCCTCCGTCAGCCGCCAATGACCGCGCTCATGCCAGGCCATCCAAAGCGGGTTGCTGGAGTGGATCGGATCGAGCAGGTTATGCGACAGGATCAGGCCGTAGGCGACCAGGGCGATCACGGGGCGCGGCAGCCAGGCCAGGCCGGCGAGCGCAATCATGCCCCAGCCTAGCACCCACAGCACGCCCAGGGTGACCACATTGAAGTCGAAGGTCCAGCTGAAGCTGATCCATGTGGCTTCCAGCACCAGCAGCATCAGCCCCCGCGTCAGCAGATAGCGCGACAGCGCGGCGAGGCCGACCCGGCTGCCTCGCAAAAATGCGGAAATGCCGGCCAGAAGCACAAAAGCGGTGGCGCACAGATGCGTGATCCAGCGCGTGGCAAACCAGAGCGGCGTAGTGTTCGCCAGGTCTTCGGTATCGAATAGCGTGATGCCGAAATAGTCGCGTGTATGATCCAGCGTCATCAGCACAATCACCAGCCCGCGCAGCATATCGATGCTGCCCAGGCGCACAGTCTTCAACATTGGCGTCTCCATGAATTCTTGCTATTAATTGTCATAGAGAAATGCCAGTTGGTGCAAACCTTTTATTTCTGTCTTGACAGAAATTAATGAAAGCATAGAATAGGAAACATGGAACTGAAACCGATAGCCGAACGATTCGTATTGCACTGGGGCGAGATGGGCTCGCGCTGGGGCGTCAACCGCACCGTGGCGCAAATCCATGCCTTGCTGTACCTGGCGGCGCGCCCGATGGATGCGGAAGAAATCCAGCAGACCCTTGGCGTGGCGCGCTCCAACGTCAGCAACAGCCTGAAAGAGCTGCAGTCATGGAACCTGGTGAAGGTGGTGCACCTGAAAGGCGACCGCCGCGACCATTTCGAAACGTCGACCGACGTATGGGAGCTGTTCAAGCTGATCGTCGCCGGCCGCCGCCAGCGCGAGATCGATCCCACAGCCGCGGCCCTGGCCGAATGCCTGGCCAATCCAGCCATTGCGGACGAAGACGAGGGCGTACGCGAGCGGATCGAGGAAACGCTGAAATTCATCGAGATCATGGCCACGCTGTCCGATGAACTTCTGCGCTACAAGCCGGAAACGCTGATGAAAACCTTGGGCGTCAGCGCCAAGATCAGCCGGGCCATTCGCGGCAAGGGCTGATCGGGCAGGAGCAGCAGGCGGGCAGCAATGCCCGTTTTTTTGAAGTGTTTATTTCTGTTTTCGCAGAAATTACTGTCATAAGGAGAAGTCAAATGTTGATCGCATACGAAATCCTGGTGCCGCTGCTTGCTGGCCTGGCTATCAGCTTCTACCTGCGCGGTGCGCTGCGCAACCTGCTGCTGGACCTGTGCGGCACCGCACCGCGCGCAGAATTCTGGGTGCGCATCAGCACGGTGCTGGTCACCGCCTTCCCCATCCTGCTGGCGCTGTGGTGGGGCTATAGCGGTACTGCGGGCGCCACTCCCGCAGTCGTGCTGCGCAGCGCGCTGATCTCCACCGCCACCGGCATCGTCGCCGCCGTTGCGGTGATGGGCTGGAAAATCGCCAGGTCGATGCCAAAAGGCGGCGCCGGCAAATGAAGGTCCTGGTGTGCGGCGCGTCGGGCTTTATCGGCGGTGCGGTCTGCGCCGAGCTTTCGGCGGCGGGGCATGATGTGCTGCGCGGTGTGCGCGTGCGGGCGTTGCCGGGCGACGTGGTTATCGATTACGCCACGGACCTGCAACCCTCTGACTGGAGCGCGCGCTTACGCGGCGTCGATGCGGTGGTCAATGCGGTCGGCATCATCGGCGAGCATGCGGGCGCAAGGTTCGACGCGCTGCACACGGCGGCGCCGCGTGCCTTGTTCGCGGCCTGCGCGGCCGCCGGCGTCAGGCGCGTGGTGCAGATTTCGGCGCTTGGAGCCGGGCAGGGCGACACCGCCTATTTCGCCAGCAAGCGCGCTGCGGACGATGCATTGAAGGCACTGCCGCTGGATTGGGTCGTCCTGCGCCCGTCCCTGGTGTTCGGCCTGGACGGCGGATCGGCGGCCATGTTCTGCAAGATGGCCAGCATGCCCGTCATCGCCGCGCCTGCGCTGGATGGGGCGCGCTTCCAGCCGATCCATGTCAGCGACCTGGCGCGTATCGTGGCGGCAGCTATCGACCCGGCCACGCCGGCACGGCGCGTGATCGATTGCGCCGGCGCCACTGCGCTCTGTTTTGACACCATGCTGCGCGCCTACCGTAATGCCATGGGCATGCCGCCGGCGCCGGTCATCCATATTCCCGCGCCGGCGATGGCTTGCGCCGCATGGTTTGGCGGGAAGCTGCCCGGCGTCCCGCTCACGCCCGACAATTGGCGCATGCTGCGTGCCGGCAGCGCGTCGGCGCAAGCGGGCGAACTGGGCGGTCTCGCGGCCATGGGCGAATTGCTGGGCCGTGCGCCGAGTGCGTTCGATGCATCCGTGACGCCCGTCGATGGCGAACTGCTTCGCCTGCGGGCGCTGGCGGAGTGGCGCAACGATTTGCTGCGCTGGTGTCTCGCCATCGTCTGGCTGGCCACTGCGATGGTGAGCGCCTTCGTCTACCCGCATGCAGACAGTTTGGCCATGCTGGCCCGTGTCGGCCTTGATGGCTGGCCCGCAACGGTGGCGTTGTATGGTGCAGCGGCGCTGGATGCCGTCTTCGGCATCGCTTGCATCGTGCGCCCGCGCCGTGCGCTATGGCTGGCGCAGGGCGCGCTGATACTCGGCTACAGCGCGGTGATCGCCTTCTGCCTGCCGGAATACCTGTGGCATCCCTTCGGCCCCTTGCTGAAGAACCTGCCGATCATGGCGATCCTGATCATCTTGTTTGCGGAGGAAAAATCGTGGACTACCTGACCATCAAGACCATCCATATCCTGTCCTCGGTGCTGATGGTCGGCACCGGCTTTGGCACGGCGTTCTATCTGTTTTTCGCGAACCGTTCCGGCTCGGTGGAAGCCATTGCCGTTGTGTCGCGGCTGGTGGTGCGCGCCGACTGGTGGTTCACGACGCCTGCCGTGATCGTGCAGCCGCTGTCAGGCGCCTGGATGATCCACCTCGCCGGCTATCCGCTGGACGCGCTTTGGATCAAGGCGTCACTGGGATTGTATGCGTTGGCGGGCGCTTGCTGGCTGCCGGTAGTGTGGTACCAGGTCCGGATGGGCAAGCTGGCGCTGGCGGCCCATGCCGACAATACACCGCTGCCCGCCCAATACTGGCGCTATGCGCGGCGCTGGGAACTGCTTGGCTATCCAGCCTTCGCCGCCATGCTGGCGGTCTACTGGCTAATGGTGCACAAGCCAGTGTAAAGCTTATTTGTCCTGCTGTTGCGGCTTGCCCTTGTCCATCACCTCGCGGCAATCGCCCTTGAAGGTGGCATTGTCGTAATTGGTCCAGCCGTAGCTGTCCACCACGCGTTTGTGCATTTTGAAGTCCTTGTTGAGGAAGCTCCAGCTTGGCTTGTCGTCCGGGTAGCGGATGTTGGCCACGTCCAGCATGGTGTGGAAGATATTCTCGGTCGCCAGCTTGGCCTTGCGGTTGCGGTATAGCGCTTCCACCTTCTCCGGGTAGCGCTCGCGGTACTGCTCCGAGTACCACATGAAGGCCGGCACGTGGAATTCATATTGCGTGTTGTGGCCGTGGAAGGCCAGGCGGCAGGAGCCGTCGTACAGGGTCTGGCCGTGGTCGGCAACGTAGAGCATCGACGACAGCTGGCCGGTCGCTTTCAGGTCGCCGATCACGTGATCCAGGAACCAGTCGGTGTACAGGATCGAATTGTCGTAGCTGTTATTCAGCTGCGGCTTGATTTTCAGGTCGGTGTAGACCGGCTTGTCGATGCCGAAGAGCGACGGCTGCCATTTGTCGAACTCCTTCGGGTGGCGCTGGCTGTAGTTCCAGTGGCTGCCCAGCGAGTGCAGCACGATCAGCTTTTTCGGCGCCGGGTCGGCCAGCGCGCGCTTGAGCGGCTCGAACAGCACGGAATCGTAGTTGGAGTTGTTGGTGAAGCCGCCCAGGTTCAGGAACTGGATCACGTCTGCCTCCTTGGCAAACACCGAGACCGGCGTGTCGTACTGGCCGAACGAGATCTGGTTCGACAGCCACCAGGTCTTGAAGCCGGCTTCCTTGTAGGCGGTGAGGAAGGATTTTTCGCTGAAGCCATCCTTCAGGCTTTGCGTGGCGGGCTTGCGCGAAATGATCACCGGCACCGACAGGCGGGTTGCCGAGACCGAGGTGATCAGGTCCGACAGCGGCACCAGATTGCCTTCCTTGCCCAGCAGGGGATTGGTCTCGCGGCTGTAGCCGTTCAGGCTCCAGCGGTCATAGCGCGACGATTCGCCCAGCACCATGACTACGATTTCCGGCTGCGTGCCGCCATTGACCTGGCGCGCGCCGAATGCAAAGCTGGCGCTGCGTTCATTGAGTTCGGACAGGTAGCGGCGCTCCTTGTAGAAGTCATAGCCGCGCGCCATCAGGCCGAAGGGCCAGGATTCGATAAAGGCCTTCGGCTGGAACGGCACGCGGGCCCAATGCGGCAGGGGAGGGCCGGGCAGTTTCAGCGTGTGGGCGCCGGTTTCCGCCGCGCGCGCAGAGTCGCTGTCGGAGGAGTCCTCGCTGTCGGAGCCGCTGGCGCTGGCCTTGGCGCTGACCCCATAAGGGCCGGAAGGCGGCGCCGCGTCGACGCCAAACTCATAGCCCCAGGCCGCAACGGCGCCCAGCACCACCAGGAGCGCCAGCGCCACCCAGCGCGAGCCATCGTGCCAATCCAGTTCGCGCGTCTGGCGCGCTGCGCGCAGGCTCAGCACCCACCACACCGCCACCGCGATCATGACGGCCACCATGGTCCACACTTTCTGGCCGAGGAATTCCAGCGCCTCGCGCGGGCTGGTCTCGGCCAGGATGCCCAGGTGGTGGGTGGAGATGCCCTGGCCATAAAAGACGAACAGGTAGATCTCGGTCGGCAGCGCCAGGAAGGCCGGGATCAGCAGCCAGTGGAAATAAGCCGGCCGTTTGAACAGCGCCCACACGGCAACCCAGGCGACTGCCTCGATCCCCGCCAGTTGCCAGGGCTGCTCCACTGGCTTCCCCAAAAGCAGCGGCACGAAGGGTACCGCCGACAGGGCCAGGTAGCTCAACAGGATAAATAAGTGTGAAGGGCGCAGCAATCGTCGCATCAGGGGTATAAATATTTAATTGAGGCAATATTATCCCGCCTTTTGCCCTCCGCAAGCTACTTTGGCGCTTGCGGCCGTGCCAGTTCGCTACACGGGCCGATGCGCTCGGCGGTGTCGTAATCGATCCAAAGGTCGCTATCCACCAGGCGCGGGCGCGGCATATAGCCCGGCCGCGCAAAACTCCTTTGCAGCCGCTCGCTGGGGTAGCGGATATCGGCCAGGTCCAGCACCGTATGGAAGATATCGGGCGTACTCAGGTGCGAGGACCGATGGCTCTCCAGCGCCCTTATCTTGTCCGGGTAGCGCATGCGGTATTGGTCAGCGTACCAGACCAGGCCCGGCACGTGGAATTCATGCTCAGTATTGTGGTCATGCAGGAACAGCCGACAGCTCTGTTCGCCCAGCACCTCGCCGTGGTCGGACACGTACACCAGCACTGCGCGCTGCCTGCCTTGTTTCAACATGCCGATGACCTGGGCCAGGAACCAGTCGGTGTAGCGGATGCTGTTGTCATAGCTGTTGCCCGCTTCGCGCTGCAGCGCGGGGTCGCCCAGGTCGGGCGCCTTCGAGCCGCTCAGCGAAGGTTGCCAATGGTCGAACTCCTTGGGATAACGGCGCCCGTAATTCCAATGGCTGCCCAGGGTGTGCAGCACCACCAGCTTGCGCTGCGCCGGCGCGGCCAGGGCGCGTTCCAGGGGCGGCAGCAAGGCTTCGTCGAACGTCGACTGTTCGAGATAGCCGCCGGGATTGACGTGCTTCTCCACGTCCGCCTCGGCAGAGTAAGGGGCGAAGGGGGTGTCGTAAGGACCGTAGGTGTGCTGGTTGGACAGCCACCAAGTGCGAAAACCTGCTTCCTTGAAGGCGCTGATGAAGGATTTTTCGTGGAACTCGGGGCTGGCCGCCATCCTGGGCGGCCGGCGCGTCATGATCTGGGGCACGGACAGGCGCGTGCTCGACACTGGCGACACCATGTCCGTCAGCACCACCAGGTTGCCTTCTTGTGACAGCAGTGGATTGGTATTGCGCGGGTAGCCGTTCAGGCTCCAACGGTCGTAACGCGATGATTCGCCGATGACCACCACCACGGTTTCCGGCGAACTGTCGGGCTGTTGCTGTTGCGCCTGGAAGGTAAAGTTCTGCGCCACCCGGGCCAGCCTGGCCTTTTCGCTGCGCTCCGTGTAGTAATCGATTGCAGCGATGGCCAGCCCGAAAGGCCAACTGCCGGCGACGTCGACTTCGCGCCCGAGGTCCATCGCCGACGGCAGCCTGGGCATGTCTTTCAGCCCCAGTGCGTGGGTTGGCACGATGTCGCGGCTGGCAAAGCCGAATTCGTAGCCATAAGCGCTGACCGCGGCCAGTGCACCGGCCAGCGCCAGGAAGGCCCAGCGCGAGCGGCCGCGCCAGGCCAGGCCCTGCACACGACGCGCCGCCACAAAGCACAGCACCCACCATGCTGCCGAGGCCAGCAGGAAACCCACGGCAACCCAGACCCGGCTGCCCATGAATTCCAGTGCCTCGGCCGAAGTCGTTTCGGCCAGCAGTCCCAGGTGATGCGCCGACAAGCCCTGGCCGAAATACAGCAGCAGGTAAAGTTGTGGCGGCAAAGCCAGGAAAGCCGGCAGCAAAAGCCAGTGAAAATAGAGCGGGCGGCCAAACAGCGCCCAGATCGTGGCCCACATCAGGAGTTCGGAGCCCAGGATGGCCCAGGCTTGGGGTACCGGCTGTCCCGTCAGGAGCGGCAGTAGGGGGACGAGTGAAAGTGCAAGGTAGCTGAGCGCAAGAAAGCAAGCGCGGAAATGTTGCGAACAGCTCATTAATCTCTTCGAAGCGGAAAAGCGAAAATCCTATTATGCACAAAAATCAACTATTTGAGGAATGAATAATGTTCCAGCAGGATACATTTCGATTGCTGCGATGCTGCCCAAAAAACACGCAATCGGTTGACTGAGCGGTGAAGCAGGTATATACTCGCGAGTTCTCAATTTAGTCTGCGCATCGTATACGCGTTTGTTTGAGCGACGTTCCGCACTCTCTAAGAGATACCGTTTTAGTCCCCGGGCAGGGATGCCCGGGTTGTCAATGCAGTAATTTTGTTGGATTTAAAACGATGCCAACCATCAATCAATTGATTCGCCAACCACGTACCAAGCTGGTCGTGAAGAGCAAATCGCCGGCACTTGAAAACTGCCCGCAAAAGCGTGGCGTGTGCAC
>JBCNPK010000021.1:0-97959 GCA_039593355.1 Pseudoduganella sp. | reverse complement strand
ATTTGGCCAAGTCAACGGCCACGGTAGTAGTATTCATGGTGGACTCCTTTTGTTGACTGATCCCCGTCCCCACGTTGACCAGTGCGCCCATGTTGGCGCAAAAAGGCAGGGGGAGTCCATCCCATCAGTCAAGGAGACTGGCCTGCAGCCAGCCCCTGACGTCGAACGTTGCTGAATGGCCGCTTTGTAGAGTCACAACGGTCCGCTTTGGGGCGAAAGGTGCCTGCCAACTGACACGCGATGTCATATCAAGTCCCAGCTAGTACAGTTGAATCGTCTGCATGGCCTCACGCGTAGGCACCGGCTTCGGTCATAGCGATCAGCTCTCCCAGGAGTTCCTGGCCAGTCATCGGATCGACATATGAGCCGGGCCGCATACCGCCGAGTGTCGGCAGAGGACTGTTAAGCCAGGCCCCCAACCACTTTACTGAACGGAAGCTCGTCGCTCCGTTCCTTGCGACTATTGGCCCGCATCCCCAACGCCGGCATCAGAACACGCCTTGCAAAGAAGCCGACAGCAGCTTCGAGTCGCCGAAGAAGGGATAACTGTATTCGGACTTATCCTTGCTGATGTCGTACTGCAGCTTGAGCGCCATGTTCTTGCGGAAGTCCCAGCGCAATGACGCATAGCGCGTGTTGCGGCCTTCGATCGGCGCGGCCACGGTCCGGTAGCGCGACATGGTGAACATCGGTGTCCATTTTCCGAATTGGTAGCCGACGCCAAACAGCGCGTATTTGTAGATGCCGTTCAAACCTTTTTCCTTGTCCACCTGCTCGTAACGGTCAAGCTCCGACTTGATGAGCCAATTGTTTTTGTCAAGGTTGGCCGAGATGCCCATGATGCGCGTGCGCTGGTCCTGAATGCCCAGCAAGTAGTTGCGGCCGCCGCCCGCCGCGTCCTGCCACAGATTGTCCTTGTAAGTCATGAACATCACGCGTACATCGAAGCCGTTACTGTTGGCGGAAACGTAAGCGCCAAGTATCTCCTTCCATGCCTCATGCGTCGGATCGGTCCAGTAGATGCGGGTGTCGTAGGCATCGTTGTGCTGCGTGTAGGAGCCGGCCCAGGCGTGGACTGTTGCGGCCCAATCCGATTGGCCAAGCTGGGTGCGGTACGTGACGTTGGCGCCGTTATAGGCGTAGATTGGCCAACCGTAAACGTCGGGCGCCGGTCTCACCCATGGGTAGGCGTAGCCGATGTACAGGAAGTCGCTGTAGTAGTAGAGCGGTATGCGGAAGCGGCCCGCTTGCAATGTCCAGGCTGAATCCTGTTCCGGCTGCCAGGTGAGATAGGCCCAATCGACGGTCGGCGCATGGCCGCGGTTAGGATTTTGGGCACGCGCAACCAGCTGCACAGTCCCGGAAAGTGTCGGTGAAAAATCTTTTTTGACTTGTACTCCAAGCAGGGATTCCTGGTCGAACTGCCAGCCATGTTCCTTCTCGTAGACGGCGGCGTATTCCCAGCCCTGTATGGTGCACGGGCATTTCCATTGCTGGTAAGTCCAGGGCGTGCTGCTGCCAAATGCCGATCCCGACAAGACTTTGGCGGCGGTCAGGCTGTAGAAGCCGGTGATATGCAGCGATTTATCTTCGCCAAAATCCGTCGCGCCAGCGTTGAATGCCAGCAGCGATAATGCGAGCGCGATCCTCAGTTTCATGGTCTGGCTCCTTTGTGCGTTGGTCACTGCACGGTGGTGACGACCTTGACGGTGTCGTCGACCGCGGACTTTTCGATGTATCCGATCGCCTTGGGATTGGCGGCAACGGCCTTTTTCACCTCCGCACTGTTCTTCATTTCCTGCGGGGGTTTGCCTTTGCCGGTGAAGGCCAGTTTCGACCACATGGCTTCCACTTGAGCGGGCTCTTTTTCCAATACCTTCTTGTAAAACTCAGCCCGGATCGGCGAATCGGGTGGCTGTTCAACCGGTGTGAACATCACCGAACCGCCAGTGAAAAACTGTGCTGCTTGCGAGGGAAACATGCGCGTGGCGGGGTTGGCCGGATTGACGATGATGACGAGTTCGGCATAAGCGGGGTTCACCCATGCAACCGACGTCAGGGCCACGAAAAGCGCTGGAAGTAGCTGTCTCATGAATAGCCTCCCCGAATGCAGTGGGACTTCACGGCATCTACCAGCATGCATCGCTGATATTGGCGCTCAGTCTAGCGATAATCCATTTTCTCCAGCGCGCGTTTCTGCACAATATCAAAACATCTCCGCGAGGAAATCAGCCATCGCACGCACGCGCACGCTGGCTTTCAGGTCGCGGTGATAGACAAGCCACAAGTCGCGCGATAGGGGGAGGGCTTCGCCCTGCAGGCGCAGCAGCCCGGGGTCTGCGTCCCCGATAAAACAAGGCAGCAGGCCGGCGCCGACGCCCGCGCGGACGGCAGCGATTTGCGCGGGCAGGCTGTTACAGGCCAACACTGGCGGGCGGCCTTTGAAAGCCGCGCGCAGCGCAGCCGACAAGGGCAAGGCTTCCCATGCGCCGTCCCAGCCGACGTAGTCCTCGTTATCGTTTGGCACGCACTTGCTGCGGTACAGGGCGAAATCGATATTGCCGATGCGTTTGGCGATGTAGTCGCCAGCCTCTTTGTCCGGCGCCGCCAGCCGCAACGCCAGGTCGGCGTCGCGGCGCGACAGGTTGACGCGGTCCATCGCAATATTGAGTTCGATACGCAAGTCCGGGTAGCGTGCGCGCAGGCGCGGCAGTTGCGGCACCACCAGGTACTGCGCCAGCATCTCCGTGGTGGCCAGCCGCACCATGCCCGACACCTCCTGCTTCGCCGTGCTGTACTCGGCAGACAGCATGGCTTGCTCCACCTGCCCCACTTGCGCTGCGAGTTCCTGACCTTCGTCGGTCAACAAGTAGCCGCTTTGCCGGCGCAGGAACAATGTCCTGCCCAGCCGTCGTTCGAGTGCGTCGATGTGGCGCGAAACGGTGGATGGGCTGGTACCCAGCGCAATCGCAGCAGCACTCAGGCCGCCGCCACGCGCCACGGCGATGAAGAATTTCAGGTCGTTCCAGTCGAAGGACAGGTTTTTCATTTTCGGAAAATGACTTTCTGGAGACGTTAAACTGCGCTCATATTTGGAAAACTATACTAGCTCCAATCTCAACTCGGGGAGCTGGACATGACTGTTTTATATGGTGAATCCGCTGGCATCGCGGTGATAGCGCTGAATCGGCCCGATGCGCTTAATGCGCTCGACCTGCCGACTTTGCAACGCCTGGAGGAGATGCTGGAAATGGCAGCCGCCAGCACCACTGCTGGCGCTGCTATCCTGACAGGAACAGGCTCGCGCGCGTTCTCCGCCGGCGCCGACATCAAGTACCTGAGCCGCGCCACGCCGCTCGAGGTACGCGAGTTCGCAAGGCTGGCGGTGCGTATCACCAGCCGTATAGAAAACCTTGGCAAGGTCGTGGTAGCAGCGCTGAACGGCCATGCCCTTGGCGGCGGACTGGAATTGGCCGAGGCCTGCATGTTCCGCATTGCCGCTAGCCACGCCACGCTTGGCCATCCGGAGGTGCGAATCGGCGCCGTGGCCGGTTTTGGCGGAACCACCCGGCTCGCGCGTCTGGTTGGCAAGGGACGTGCTGCGGAGATGCTGCTGCGTGGCCGCACTATCGATGCGGAAGAAGCGCTGCGTATAGGCCTGGTCCAGCAGGTGGCGGGCCCCGAGGAATTGATGGACGTTGCGCGCGCCCTGCTCCAGGACATCCTTGGGCAGTCGCCCGACGCGGTGCGCCTGACGTGGGAAGCGCTGCACCGGGGGCTGAACATGACGCTGGAAGAATCAGCTGAACTGGGCGCCGACTATTTCGGCCTGGTTGCCGCAGGCGAGAACTTCCGGATCGGCACGCGGGCCTTTGTCGACAAGGCGCAGCCGGCTTATAGCGGACGGAGGGAGGAATACAAAATGTAACTGGATTTGCTATATGCCGGGCTTTGCGCGATGGTGCCAGGATAATAACTCTGAGGGACGTCCATCATGAAAAAGACCATTGGCCTTGCCCCGGCCGTAGCCGCCATCCTTGCCCTGGCAGCCTGCAGCACCGAGCCTACGGCAAGCGGACCAGTTGCCGCTCCAGCGCCGCCGCCTGCGGCAGAAAGCCGCCCGGTTCCAGTCGTAGTCGCCGGCAGCGCCTCCAAGGCGCAATTTGCGCGCTCGGCACCGAACGCGATGACTTTCGCGCCAGCCATGCCGGCGCCGATGCCGCAGTTCACCTTCCTGCCCGAATCCGCCGACAAATTCCCGGACAAGGACGCCAACAAATCCGTGCTGGTGAGCGAGCAGCCGGTATCGACGTTCAGCGTCGACGTCGATACTGCTTCATATGCCTTCGTGCGCCGCATGTTGTCCGACGGCCGTATGCCGCCGCCTCAGGCAGTACGGGTGGAAGAGATGGTCAACTACTTTCCCTACAAGTACAAGGTCCCCGCCAGGGCCAGCGAACCGCTCGCCGTCACCACCGAGGTGATGCCAAGCCCATGGCAGCAAGGCAACCAGCTGGTCCACATCGCACTGAAAGGCTATGACATCCAGGCAGCTGCGCGCCCGCGTGCCAACGTGGTGCTGCTGATCGACATATCGGGTTCGATGGGCCCGCGCGACCGCTTGCCGCTGCTGCAGCAAGGCTTCCGCCTGTTTGCCCAGCAATTGCGCGACGACGACATGGTATCCATTGTCACCTACGCCAACGGCACCAGCGTGGCGCTGGAACCGACCAGCGGCAAGGACAAGCAGAAGATCGTCGACGTGATCGACAGCCTGCACGCATCCGGCGGTACGGCCGGCGGCGAAGGCTTGCAGCGCGCCTATGCCCAGGCTGAACGCAACTTCGACCCCAAAGCGGTGAACCGCGTGATCCTGGCGACCGATGGCGATTTCAACCTCGGCATCACCGATCCGAGGCAACTGGAGAAATTCATCGCCGACAAGCGCAGATCGGGCGTCTACCTCTCCGTCTTCGGCGTTGGGCTGGGCAACCTGAACGACGCGTTGATCCAGCGCCTGACGCAGTCCGGCAATGGCAACGCCGCCTATATCGACAACCTGCTCGAAGCCCGCAAAGCCCTGGCGCAGGAGCTGGGTTCGACCATGTTCCCGATCGCAAACGACGTGAAGGTGCAGGTCGAATTCAATCCAGCGCAGGTGGCGGCCTACCGCTTGGTCGGCTACGAAACCCGCATGCTGAACCGCCAGGACTTCAAGGATGACAAGGTGGATGCCGGCGACATGGGTGCAGGCCATAACGTGACGGCCATCTACGAAATCACGCCGGCTGCCAACGCCGGCAAATTGGTCGATCCGCTGCGTTACGAAAAGCCCGGCAAAACCGCAACTGCGAGCAAAGGCGATGAGCTGTGCTTCGTGAAGGTGCGCTACAAGCTGCCGGGCCAGTCAGCCAGCAAGCAGGTTGAGCATCCGGTGCATGCCGCCAGCGCGCGCTCCTCGCTTGAATCGGTGCCGGACGACCAGCGTTTTGCCGTCGCCGTGGCAGCCTTCGGGCAGCGGCTGCGCGGAGAACAGCAACTGGCGGACTTCAGCTACGCCGACATTGCAAGGTTGGCGGAAGGTGCGCGTGGCTCCGACCAGGAGGGATATCGCGCCGAGTTCGTCAAAATGGTACGAATGGCGGAATCCCTCGGTGCGGTCGGCGCCACGGCGCAGCGCTGATTGCTACGGCAGCCCAACCGGCAGCTCGGGGTACTCTTCGCTGAGTGCATAGCGTACCCCGTTCACCGTGATCGTGAAGGCGGAAGGGCCACTGATCGGCAAGGTGTAGTTCAGCGTCAGGGATACAGAAGCTCCAGGGGCCAGCGACTGCCACGCCGGTATGGTGAACTTGGCGTGGTTGAAACTGGCCGTGAAACCGCCGATATTATTCGGCCCGCTGTAACCCGCCTTGGTGACCGCCAGCCCGTAACCTGACTGGTCGCTCATATTGGCGGGAGCCGACACCGGATAGTCGAACTCCACGACCGAACCGCCCGGAATCGTGGTGGCACTATTGTTCGTCAGCGTCATCACTGGGTTGATCGGGTAATTGCTATCGCCCATCTTCCATCCGCCCAGCGAAATGCTGACCTTCGCGCTGCTGGCCGGCATCGCAGTTTCCGCACGCTGCGCGCCGTACGGGGTGGCGCTGCGGAAGGCGCTGGCAATATTGTTGGTCAGCGTGTAGCCCATGAAATACTCGTTCCTGCTCGCATTCCACGCATAATCGCCGGCCAGTTCCCAGATCATGATGCCGCCAATGCCGTTGTTCACCACGTAGCTGGTTTTCGCGGCAATCGACTGCGCCGTCTCCGTCGAGAGGAAAACTTTGCGTGTGGCATTCCACAGCCACGGCGCGGCCATCGTTGCACTGTACTGCGGGCTGTAGGTGCCCGTGATGGTCTTTTCCGTCACGCCGTACGCGTCGAGGTAGGATGGCACGATGGCGTTTTGCAGGTTGAGTGCATGCCATAGCGGATTGCCGCCTCCCGGTACCGGGTTGCCGTTGCTGTCCTGGTCGTACCAGACGTTGTCGATGCCCGTGGCGCCCATGCCGCAGGTTTTTACGCCGGCGCATGCCACCGTGTCGGTGACCACGGGACTGGTGCCCCACAGGCCATTAGTGCCGCCGGTGACGTTCTTCCAGCCGCGCGTGTAGTACGGGACGCCGATATTGATGCGACCGGCCTGCAGGGCGCCGCGATAGTAGCGGTAGGCCCAGTCAACGTTCAGGTAGCCGATGCCGCCGTACTGGTAGGCGTTGCCGGCTTTGAGCTCGGCGTCGTTGCCGTCGTCGAACAGCGCGGCGTTGGGGCCCACATATTGATTCCACCCGCCGTGCAGGTCATAGCTCATCAAGCTGGCGTAATCGAGGTACTTCAGGCCGGACAGGTTTTCCTCGCCACGCAGGATCCAGGCGGAAGCGGAACCTGCGATGGTGAGCATGTAGTACTTGTTGTCGGCCACGGCTGCGGCGTCGAGCTTTCCGCGCACGGTCTTCAATAGCTGGTTGTAGCCTTTCATTAAACCGGCCAAGCGCGGCTTGGAAACCTGGAAATCGAGCGGGTTGCCTGCTTCGTTATTCGTGGTCGGGTGCTCGTAGTCGATGTCGATCCCGTCGAAGAAGGTGTACTGGCGCAGGAAGGCGACCATCGAGTCGGCCAGGACGTTGATGCCGCTGGTGTTGATGCTGCCGTCCGCATTGGTGGTGGCCGTGTAGAAGCCGGTGCTGCCGGCCCAGCCGCCTACCGACAGGATGATCTTCACGCCGGGATATTTTTTCTTGTATTGCGCCAGCAGGTTGAAGTGGCCTTTGTATGGCAGCGACGGGTCCATTGCGGCGGCGGGAATGTTCGGCCAGGTGATGCCGGTATCGGGGTTGTTTGCACTGCTGCCGATCTGCACCTTGGCGTCGGTGCCGACACTGGCGAAGGCGTAATTCACGTGGGTGATGTTTTGCCACGGGATGTCGCTGACCAGGTAGGACGGCTGCCCGTTGGCGCCGGTGCGCCAGCTGGTGAAGTAGCCGACGATGCGGCGGTTAAGGCCATTCGCCAGCTTTTCGCGGCCATTCGCGTCGTACACCCCGCAGTAAGGCACGTTCGGCACTGGGGAGGCCAGCCCGTCGGGGCGGCATGCGACGGGAGTTGGTGTAGGCGTCGGCGTCGGTGTTGGAGTTGGCGTCGGGGTTGGTGTGGGCGTAGGCGTTGGCGTAGGTGTTGGCGTAGCCGTCTGCAGTTCCCACGGACCGCTCGGATCGGTACCGGGGACATTGTTTTGCGTCCACCACTTAGCCTTGTACACGGAGCCGTTGTAGGTCGCGCACATGCCGGCGGTGTAGACCGCGCTGGCGCTCCATGCGGGGCAGTCGCCGGCAGGCGTCGGGGTTGGTGTCGGGGTAGGCGTCGGCGTTGATGCCTGCACCTCCCACGGGCCATATTGCTCAGTGCCTGGAATATTATTCTGCGTCCACCACTTAGCCTTGTACACAACGCCGTTATACGTGACGCAGGCGCCTGCGGTGTACGCGACGCTGGCGCTCCATGCCGGGCAAGACACCACCGTGTCCGCGAGCATGCGCGCGGGCTGCTGTGTGGAACCGGTGTCGTTGCCGCCGCCGCAGCCGGCTATGGCGCTGCCGACCAGCGCCAGCATCAATACGTTGGGTCGAAAAATCATGCTGTCTCCGTTTTTTTTAGAAATCGTGGTGATTCGGATAGCTGCTGAAAAAATCGTTATCCCAGCGGAAGTGCGTCGCCGAGACCGTGAGCGAGATGTCGAGCGCTTCGACGAAATGCCACCACCCGACCGGCAGGAACAGGATCTCGCCCGGGGCGAGCTCGCAGTCGATGACCGGCACACCCGCCATTGAAGGGAAGCGCTGCAGGTCGATATCGCGCCCGTCGACTGGCGTGAAGCAATGGCGTTGGTTCTGCAACTTGGGCGTTTCGCACGGTGCGATCAGCCGCACGCGTTTGCGCCCCATGACTTGGATCATGAAATTGTTGGTCAGGTCATGATGGAACGGCGTGATGGTGCCCGCTGGCCCAAGCCAGAGGAAGCCTTTGCGCTCGCCATCCAGGTATTCCGGCAACAGGGGGATGTCCTGCCACAGTTCATCCAATGCGCGACGGTTGCAGCCGTCGTTATTTGCTGTCATGTAGAAGTCGTTGGTGCGGCCGCTGCGTTCCACCAGTGCCAGATACTCGCCGAATGGCATGCGTCGCTTGTGCGCGATGCTGTTCAATTCGTAATCGGAGTCGGCATTGCGGCCGAATTGCACCTCGACTTCGCGCTCGCCGAATTGCGCTTCCAGCCAATCCAGCGACCATTTGCCGCGCGCCTTCCAGTCGTCCAGCATGCCGGTGATGATGACTGGCCGGTTGCACAGGTAATGCTCATGCAGGAATACCTCGGTGCTGAGGCGTTCGCGGCGCGGCACTTCCTGAGGCGCCATGCGGTTCAGGCGGGCCTGGATGCCCAAAAGCCAATCGCGCTTGGCCAGCCTGTTGTGCAGGCGCTGTACGCCATGCAGGTAAGGGCTCTTCATGGCTGCCGCAATTTCAGCCTGCGCCAGTTGGGGAGGAATGCCGGACTGGCCAAGGATTCCTGCAAGTGTCGCAGGCGATTGACCCAGCATCAGGTTTTCGGCAATCCATCGCCGCCACTCATCGCTGATGCCAAGGGAATGCACCGTCGCACGACGTTTCATGGTCGCCTCCAAATGGAAAAAAAAGCGGCGGCGCTGGGTGGCGCCGCCGGTAAGGAGCAAGGACTAGCGCCCTTTCCAGACTTCGCTGGTCAGCGCGCCGCTGGCATCGCCATCCAGCTCCCACGAGAACGCACCGCGCAGGCCCTGGTCGCGGACATACTGCATCTTGTTGCCGATCACGGTCGGATCGTCATAGCTCCACCATTCGCCGGTGCTGGTGTAGAGGTAGAGCTGCTTGGTCACCGGGTGGTACCAGCGCTGGCCGGCCTTGTTGCGCAGGACCTTGTAGTCGTCGATGCCGGTTTCGTAAGTACCGGCAGCGCCGCCGCTGGCCGACTGATACAAGCCGTTGCCATTCGGGCCGGCAGCCACACCCTTCCAGCCACGCCCATAGAACGGAACCCCAAGCAGGATCTTGTTCTTCGGCATACCGGCTGCCACCAGTGCCCCGATGCCGTCGTTGGCGTTGTACTTGGCCAGGTTGCCGGTCGCAGGATCGGCCGCATCGTGGTACAGCGGCGAATGGAAGTTGGTCGTCGATTCCCACGCGCCGTGGAAGTCGTAGGTCATCACGTTCACCCAATCCATGTACTGCGCATACTGGCCTGGTTCGGTGTTGGCGATTTTGTCGACACCGGCGCCGATTGCCGCCGTCAGCGCGTAATGCTTGCCGTCCGTGGCGCCCTGCGCGTCAAGCTGGGCGCGGAATTCGGCCATCAGCAACGTGAAGTTGTGCTTGTCGTTGACCGTATCGAAGGTGTTGTACGGCTGGCCGCCGCCGCCCGGGTATTCCCAGTCGATGTCGATGCCGTCGAATACGCCCTTGGCCGCGCCTGGCCCGCCTCGCCCATCCTGCACTGGCAAGTCGCCGGCGATGAACATCTTCACGCAGGACTTTGCCAGCTGCTTGCGCAGGGCATCGGTTTTCGCTGCGGCGGAGAAGAATTTGGACCAGCTCCAGCCGCCAAGGGAGATGAACACCTTCAGGTTCGGGTGCTGCTGCTTCAAAAGCTTCAGCTGCAGGAAGTTGCCCGACAGCGGAGCGTCCCATGGCACGGACTGGCCGTTGACGGTGCGCTTCGGCTGGCGCTGGTAGTCGGCATAAGAGTCGCCGCCAGTGCCGGCGTCAGGCGATGAGGGGTTGTCGTTGCCCACCTCGGCCTTGGTGACCATGTCGCATTCGTAGCCGCCGTTCTTCTGGTACACGTTGCCGAACGCGTAGTTGATGAAGGTGAGCTGGTCTGCGACGCTGGTTTGCACGCCGTTCACCGGCGTTTTCGTGGTGTGGATATCCGCCACTTCGTAATCGCGGCCATACACGCCCCACTGCGCGAAGTAGGAGCCGATTTCGCGGCCGCTAGGCGTCGGTGTCGGCGTCGGCGTTGGCGTCGGAGTAGGCGTTGGTGTTGGAGTCGGTGTCGGAGTTGGAGTTGGTGTTGGAGTCGGAGTCGGCGTCGGCGTCGGAGTCGGAGTCGGAGTCGGCGTTGGCGTGGTCGTCTGCAGCTCCCATGGGCCGTTCGGATCGGTGCCGGGGATATTGTTCTGCGTCCACCACTTCGCCTTGTACACCGCGCCGTTATAGCTTGCGCACATGCCGGCGGTATAGATCGCGCTGGAACTCCATGCCGGGCAATCGCCGGCAGGAGTCGGCGTCGGGGTGGGCGTCGGGGTAGGCGTGGCTGTCTGCAGCTCCCAAGGTCCGTATTGCTCGGTCCCTGGCACATTGTTCTGCGTCCACCACTTTGCCTTGTACACGGAGCCGTTGTAAGTCACGCACATGCCTGCGGTGTAGACCGCACTTGCGCTCCAAGCCGGACAGGACTCCGACACTGCGGTCTCCGCTAGCGTCTTCGGTTGCTGCGAAACCTGACCGCTATCGGTGCCACCGCCGCACGCCGCCAGGAAACTGCCGATCAAGCTGGATACCAGCAAACTTCTCGAAATATTTCGTTCCATCGCTCCCTCCTCCATCGTGTGTGTGTTGTCGGGGTAGGATGGGTTTGCGAGAATTGGTAGTCAAGTGGTTTCAAATAATACTGCCAATATAAGACCAGTTGCAAAAGAGGAATGCGTCCAAAACGAAGCCGCAGGAGGCGATTCAAGAATGGGATGAGCGGTGTCTCAAATGAGACATTCCGTTAAGCGATAAATACCAGCGTCAGGCAAGCTGCCGAGTGGTATTACTGCTCTTTGCTGGAGAGCGACTTCTGGATGTGCTCGATTGTCCGATCCGCCTGCATTTGCTTGAGCACGCGGGTCAGCTCGGGCACCAGTGCCGCGTGCTTCTTATTGAGGTAATGGTAGACCGGAAAGGACGCCAGCGGCGGCTCCAGCACGGTGACGCCTTCCAGCTTTTGGCTGCGCACCACCGCCATGCCGGAAGCGCGGTGGCCCAGCACCAGGTCGGTACGGCCCACCATCAGTTTTTCGAACGCCTGCAGCATGGTCGACACCTGCTCGACCTTCATGCCCCTGGTGTTCTCCTGCGCGATCTTATTACCCCGTACAAAGCCCATCGTATAGGGGCGCAGGCTGTCCCACCCGTTGACCACGAACGACGTCCCACGCGTGAAGATCACGAGCTCAAAAGTCAATAAGGGAACCGGAACAATCACCAGGTTGGGATAGTCGCGGTCGAGGCCAAGCTTGCGATACAGCTCGCCATCCATCTTGCCTTCATTCGCATAGACCAGGGAGCGCTCTCCCGGCAACTGGTGCACGACAAGGGTGCGGCCCAGGCGGCGATAGGCTTCGCGCAGCACCAACTCGGAAATGACGGCAGCGGGATCGTCGCCAACCAGGGTAGAGACATTCATCACCGGTAAGGCTTGCGCAGATGCCCAGGCGGGCAGCAAGCCGCATAGCGCAAAGCCTAAAACGGTCCGACGACGCATCGTAACTCCTGGTTTCTCCTACCCGGAGCATAACACTGCCTACGCCTCGTGAAGCCGCAAGGTCAGCTTTCCAGGATGCGCAGCGCCTCGCGCGCCATATTGATGGCCAGCTCCTCCTGCGCGATACCGCCTTTCAGCAGCACGTATTGCAGCTGGCGCGCGCGGGACGCGGTTTCGTTGGCAAAGTCGCGCTCCTCGAAGCTTTTGTACACCGCCAGCTTCGCTTCATGCAGCGCCAGGTGGCGGCGCATCTCCTCGGCCAGCCCCGCCGGGCCGACTGCCGCTTCAGCACGGATACGCACCATCAGCGCATCGCGCTGCGGGCGCGGTTCTTCGCTCTCGGCGATCCAGCGCCGCAGCTCCGCCGTTCCGGCCGGCAGCACGCGGTAAGCCCGCTTGCGTCCGCGGCCAGTTTCGGCGGGCAGGGACTCGATCCAGCCGGCTTGCTCCAGCCGCGCCAGTTCGCGGTAAATCTGCTGGTGGGTCGCCGCCCAGAAGAAACCGATGGATTTATCGAAGCGCCGGGCCAGTTCCGAGCCGGAACCGGCTCGCTCAGACAGGGAAGTCAACAGCGCGTGAGGCAAAGACATGGCGGGAAACAATGTGAAAGATGCCACCATCTTGCCTGAGCGGGCCGCTGTGGACAAGCCGCAACGTCTCTGCAACTGGTTGCATAGACGCGAAAACCGGGCTATATTTGTGCAACTAGTTGCATGAAGAGGACAACATGACCCGCTACCCCCACCTGCTCGCCCCGCTCGACCTGGGCTTCACCACCCTGAAAAACCGCGTGATCATGGGTTCCATGCACGTTGGCCTGGAAGAGGAAGAAAACGGCTTTGAACGCATGGCCGCCTTTTACGCCGAGCGTGCGCGCGGCGAGGTTGGGCTCATCGTCACCGGCGGCATTGCCCCGAACGAGGCGGGTCGCCCATGGAAAGCGGGCGCCAAGCTGACCACCGGCGAGGAAGTGGCGCAGCACCGCAAGGTGACCGCCGCCGTACATGCGGAAGGCGGCAAGATCGCCATGCAGATCCTGCACTTCGGCCGCTACGCCTACCATCCGAAACTGGTGGGCCCGAGCGCGATCAAGGCGCCGATCAACCAGTTCACGCCGCACGAGCTGACCACCGACGAAGTGGCGCAAACCATCGAGGACTACGCACAATGTGCCGTGCTGGCGCGCGAAGCCGGCTACGACGGCGTCGAAATCATGGGCTCGGAGGGCTACCTGATCAACGAATTCATTGCCGCCCGCACCAACCAGCGCACCGACGAATGGGGCGGCAGCTACGAGAACCGCATGCGCTTCCCGGTCGAAATCGTGCGTCGCGTGCGCGAACGCGTGGGCCACGACTTCATCATCATCTACCGCCTGTCCATGCTGGACCTGGTGGAAGGCGGCTCTACCCTGGACGAAGTGGTGCAGCTGGCACAAGCCATCGAAAAGGCCGGCGCCACCATCCTCAATACCGGCATTGGCTGGCATGAAGCGCGTATCCCGACCATCGCGACCAAGGTGCCGCGCGCCGGTTTCGCCTGGGTCACCAGGAATCTGATGGGCAAGGTCGGCATCCCGCTGGTGGCGACCAACCGCATCAACACCCCGGAAGTCGCCGAAGGCATCCTGGCCGACGGTTCGGCCGATATGGTCTCGATGGCGCGCCCCTTCCTGGCCGACCCCTTCTTCATGCAGAAAGCGCGCGAAGACCGCGCCGACGAAATCAATACCTGCATCGGCTGCAACCAGGCCTGCCTGGACCACACTTTCTCCGGCAAGATCACTTCCTGCCTGGTGAATCCGCGCGCCTGCCATGAGACTGAACTGGTGATCGCACCAACGCAGCAAGCCAAGCGCATCGCCGTGGTCGGCGCCGGTCCTGCGGGCCTGAGCTTCGCCACCACTGCCGCTTCGCGCGGCCACGACGTCACCCTGTTCGACGCCGGCAGCGAAATCGGCGGGCAGTTCAACGTGGCGAAAAAGGTGCCGGGCAAGGAAGAATTCAACGAAACGCTGCGCTACTTCGGCCGTCAGATCGAGCTGACCGGGGTCAAGCTGCACCTGAACACCCGCGTCGACGCTGCAGGCCTGGCAGCAGGCGGTTACGACGATATCGTGCTGGCAACCGGCGTCACGCCGCGCACCCCGGCCATCGAAGGCATCGACCATCCGAAGGCGCTGGGCTACCTCCAGGTGCTGCGCGATGGCGCTCCGGTCGGCAAGAGCGTGGCCGTGATCGGCGCCGGCGGCATCGGCTTCGACGTTTCCGAATACCTGACCCACGAAGGCAAGAGCGCCAGCCTGGAGCCGGAAAAGTTCTTCGCCGAATGGGGTATCGACAATGGCTACGCCGACCGTGGCGGCCTGCGCGCACCGGAAGTTCACCCTTCGCCGCGCAAGGTTCACCTGCTGCAGCGTAAGACCAGCAAGGTTGGCGACGGCTTGGGCAAGACCACCGGCTGGATTCACCGCACCGGCCTGAAAGCCAAGCGCGTGGACATGCAGTCGGGCGTCAGCTACGACCGCATCGACGACGCCGGCCTGCATGTCACCGTGGAAGGCCAGCAGCACGTGCTGCCGGTGGATAACGTGATCGTCTGCGCCGGCCAGGAACCGCTGCGCGAGCTGCAGCAAGGCTTGCTCGACGCCGGCTGCAAGGTACACCTGATCGGCGGCGCCGACGTTGCCGCCGAATTGGATGCGAAACGCGCCATCAATCAAGGCACCCGACTGGCTGCCGCCATCTAAGGAGTCCGCCCATGCAGTTGCAAGCCGCAGTAGCAGAATCCCTGGAACGCTGGCACCGCATGGTGTCCAGCGGCGACTTGTCCGCCCTGCCCTCGATCGTCGACCAGGATGCGGTATTCCGCTCGCCGGTGGCCAACAAGCCCTACGCCAGCGCGCAGGCCGTGGTGCTGGTGCTGAACACGGCTTACCAGGTGTTCGAAAACTTTACCTATCACCGCCAGCTGGCGACGGACGACGGCTTGAGCGTGGTGCTGGAATTCAGCGCCAACGTGGGCGACAAGCAGCTGAAGGGCATCGACTTCATCCGCTTCAACGAGGCGGGCAAGATTGTCGACTTTGAGGTGATGGTGCGCCCGCTGAGCGGCCTGCAGGCCCTGGGCGAAGCGATGGGCGCGCGTATCGGCGCCCAGGTCGGCGCCTTCAAGGCTCCGGCCTAGCCTCCAGCATCGCCAGCAGCTTGCGCAGCTGGGCATCCAGCTCGGCTGCGCCCTCAGCCCCAAGCGGGGCGATGATGTTTTTCTCGTTCTCAACGTGCGCCACCACGGCGCGTTCGATCAGTTGCAGCCCGGCGGGGCTGAGCTGGACCAGCAGGCTGCGCGCATCGGCCGGATTCGGCGCGCGCGTCACCCAGCCCTGGGCTTCCAGCCGTTGCAGGCGGTGGGTCATCGTGCCGGAAGTGACCATCAACTGCGAAAACAGGGCCGTTGGCGCCAGTTGGTGAGGGGCGCCGGAGCGGCGCAGGGTCGCCAGCACGTCGAATTCCCAGTTGCTCAGCCCGAATTCCTCAAAAGTCGCGTCGAGGCGTCGCCCCATCAGCGCCGCACAACGCTTCAAGCGCCCGATCACGCCCATCGGTCCCACATCCAGGCCGGGCATCTCGCGCGCCCATTGCTCAAGGATTACATCCACTTTATCCACACCCGCCTCCAGGAATAGCTATCGGGGCGATTATATCAATTTATCTCGAATTCAAGATAATTTGCTATACTTCGATTTATCTCGATTTCAAGATAAATTCGACGCCATGAAAAAATTCCCCTTAGCCGATACCGCGATCACCGCGCTGGCCCCCGTCATCTGGGGTTCGACCTATATCGTCGCCACTGAAATCCTGCCCGCCGGACGGCCTTTCACCGCCGCCGCCGTGCGTGCCCTGCCGGCAGGCTTGCTGCTGGTGCTGTTCGCCGGCCGTATGCTGGCCCGCCATCTCTGGTGGCGCGTCGCCGTGCTGGCAGCCTTGAATATCGGTGCGTTCCAGGCCTTGTTGTTTGTTGCCGCCTACCGTCTGCCGGGTGGACTGGCAGCAGTCCTGGGGGCCATCCAGCCCATCGTGATCATGGGCCTTGCCTGGGGCTGGGATGGTCGTAAGCCGCAAGTGGCTGCCATGGGTGCCGCAGCGGTGGGTGTCGCAGGGATGGCCGCGCTGCTGATGTCGCCGTCCGCGCGCTGGGATGCGCTCGGCGTGGCCGCCGCGCTGGCCGGCGCTCTCAGCATGGCCGTCGGCACCTGGCTGGCGCGCCGCTGGAAAACCGGCTTGCCAGTGGCGGAACTGGCCGGCTGGCAGCTGCTGCTGGGCGGCCTGATGCTCGCGCCGCTGGCGCTGCTGGCCGATCCGCCGCTGCCTGCCTCGCTGGCCACCAGCGAGCTGCTTGGCTACGGCTATCTGACTTTCGTCGGCGCCCTGGTGGCCTACCTCTTGTGGTTCCGCGGCCTGAGCCGCCTGTCCCCGGTGGCGGTGTCCTCGCTCGGCTTGCTGAGCCCAGCCACCGCTGTGGTGCTCGGCTGGGCCCTGCTCGGCCAAAAGCTGGGCGGAACGGCGCTGCTTGGCCTCGCTGTGGTGCTGGGCAGTGTATTGACCCTCCAGCTTAAACTGCAGGAGGCAAAATAAACCGCCAACGACGCGCCGCCAGGCGCTATCGGTTGGTGATCGTTACGCCGGTGGCCACCAGGAGGCCGCCGGCCACCATTGATGCCATCACCTGCTCGCCCAACATCAGTGCGGCGAGTGACACGCCAAACACCGGTACCAGGTTGTTGAATACTGCCGTACGTGCCGGGCCCAATGCTTTTACGCCTTCATACCACCACACGAAGGCCACTACGGTGCCGAACGCCCCGAGATAGGTGACCGAGGCCCAGACCTGCCAGCCCAGCGAGGCCCATGCCACGCCCGGCAGCTCGCGCGAAGCGGTAATCAGCAGGAAGCCCAGGCCCCACAGCGACGCGTAGGTGGTGGCGGCAATCGGCGACAGGCCTTTCAGCGCGGCGCGGCCAACCAGGGTGTAGGCGGCCCAACACGAAGCAGCACCCAGCATCATCAACTCACCGACGCCGATCGACTGGCTGATGTCATGCAGCGCCGCCATCGGCTCGCCGCGCGTAATCAGCACCGTGGCGCCGACGAAGGCGATGCCGATTCCGGCCCACTTTTTCCAGTTCAGGCGTTCGCGCAGCACTGCGGCAGCGGCCAGCGCGGTCACGATCGGGTTCATGGCGATGAACAGGGCCGAGCGGCTGGCCTCCATCTTGCCCAGCGCAGAAAAGAAGCAGAAGTTGTACAGGAAGATGCCGGTCAGGCCCAGTGCCGCTGTGGCGCCCAGCTGTTGCATGGACAGCCTGGGCAGACCGCCTTCGCGCTTCCAGGCCAGCACCAGCAGCAGCGCGGCCGCGATCGAGAAACGGATGGAAGCCGCCGTCAGCGGCGGCAGTGCATTCGAGACAATATGGCCGGCGATGAAGGTGCCGCCCCAGATCAGGGTGCAGGCGATCAGTTTCAGGTAGATCATGGCAGTAGGCCTTGCGTGTCAGTAAAGGAGCTTATACATTAATGCTAATCCTGACTCATAGAAAAATGAGTAAAAGCTCATGAGGAAAGTATGACTTTCACGCAATTGGAAATCTTCGCCCTGGTAGCGGAACTGCGCGGCTTTACCGCCGCCGCCTTGCGCCTGGGCGTGAGCCAGTCCGCCGTCTCGCATGCCATCAAGTCGCTGGAGCAGGAGCTGGGCGCGCAGTTGATCGAGCGGCAGGGCGCGGTGGCCGATGTGACTGAGCTGGGCCAGCGACTCCTGGTGCGCGCTCGCGAAATCCTGGGCCTGGCGGAATCGATGCGGCAGGAAGTGTCTGCGGCCAGCGGCCTGAATAAGGGCCTGCTGCGCATCGGCTCCTTTGGCCCGACATCTTCGCTGAAACTGATTCCCGCCATCCTCGACGTGTTCCAGAAACGCTATCCGGGCATCGAGGTGCGCATCGATGAAGGTACCGACGATGATACGCTGCAATGGATACTGGACCGCCGCGTCGATATCGGCTTCATCCAGCAGCCGGATGACCGCTTCGACACGGTCGACCTGGTGGAGGACCAGATGGTGGCATTGCTGCCGGCCGGGCACAGGCTGGCGGTCAAGAAGTCCGTCAGCGCGCACGACCTCGCGCATGAGCCGTTCATCATGCCAGACGCCGGCTGCTCGACCCTGATCGAACCGCTGTTCGCGGCGCAGGGCCTGTGCCCGCAGGTACGCTACCGCATGTCGCAGGTGCTGACGGTGCTGGGCATGGTGGGCCGCGGCGACGGCGTATCCGGCATGGCGGAGCTGGCGCTGCCGGTCGACCTGGCAGACAGCCACCCGAATATCGCGGTACGGCCATTCTCGCCGCCGGTGCGCCGCCGCGTCGGCCTGGCCTTGCGCAACCTGGCGCAAGCCTCGCCCGCCGCCAAGGCCCTTGTTGAAGTCGCACGAAAGGTAAAGCTATGACGGTTAAACCGGAAATGGAACAGCGCCTGTTCGCCACCGGCAAAGCATGGTGGAACTGGCTGCAGAAAGAGCACGCAAAATCACCCGGCATCTGGATGAAGATCGCCAAGAAGGGGGCACCCGAATCGTCGGTGCAGTATCCGGAAGCGCTCGACGCCGCGTTATGCTTCGGCTGGATCGACGGCCAGAAAAAGAGCGTCGACGAACAGTACTGGCTGCAGAAATTCACCCCGCGCGCCAAGCGCAGCATCTGGTCCAAAGTGAATCGCGAGAAAGTGGCTGCGCTGATCGAGCAAGGCTTGATGCAGCCGGCAGGGCTGGCGGAAGTCGAACGCGCCAAAAAGGATGGGCGCTGGGAAGCGGCCTACGATTCCTGGAGTGCGGCCACGGTGCCGGACGACCTGCAGGCCGCGCTGGATGCCAATGCCAAGGCCCGTGCCATGTTCGCGAAGCTCAGCTCCCAGAACCGCTATGCGATCCTGTTCCGCACACACCAGGCAAAGCGCGCCGAGACCCGGGCCCGGAGGATCAACGAATTCGTCGCCATGCTGGAGCGCGGCGAGGTGATTCATCCCCAGGCCGGCTTCACGACCATCAAGTAGAACACCGCGATAAAGGCGAAGAAGGCGGGAATGCCTAGCACGACCCAGGCGCGGAAGTAGCGCCAGAACTGGTCCGGCAGCGCTGTCTTCTCCGCAGCTGCCGCCGCAGCCAGGTCGCGCATCCTGATCTGTACCCAGACCACGGGCAGCCAGCAAAGCAAGGCAATGATGAACAGGACGATGGACCACTTGATCCACGGGGTGTTCAGCGGCATGCCGGCCAGGTGGACCATGTAAAAGCCGGTTGCCGGCTGCGCAATCATGGTGACGCCGGTGAACAGCCAGTCCGTGATCACCAGGATGCGCGTAACGACGGCGGTGGCCTGGACGTTCTTGCTGATGGCCACGAACAGCAGGTACCACGCGGAGCCGATGCCGGTGCCGAATAGCAGCGTTGAGGAGATGACGTGCAGCCACTTGACGATCAGGTATTCCATGACGGTTTCTCCAGTGCGTAAAGCATCCACAGCGCGGCCAGCATGGGCAGGTTCTTGCTGATCGGGCCGTAGGGATGGCGCAGGAATTCGGGCAGGCGCCAGGCGATCACCATGCTGTAGAAGGCGATCAGCCCGATCTGGGCGAGCCAGAGCCAACTGCGCCAGCGGCGCGGACAGGCCAGCGTCATCACGCCGAACGCCAGGTCCAGCGCCGACGCGCCGTATAACATCAGCGGCGCCATCGTGTATGGCACTCCGGTGCGCGCCAGCAGTTCGAAGCTCTCCCTCGCGGAGAACAGCCACGCGGAAACGATGGCGGTCCAGATCCAAACGGCGGCGATGCTCAGCCGCAGCACGGGCAGCAGCCAGTCCAGTTGCGCCAGGCGCCGCGCCGCCGCCGGCTGCGCGATAAAGTTGCTCACTGCGCGCGGCGGCCTGCCGAGCAGTTCGGTCAGCGGCCCCCAGTCCGCCACGTTGCCGCGGTCCAGCATCCGCAACGCATCGCGGTCCAGCGGGCTGCCGGGAAGGGTGCCGGCGGCAACTGCAGCCGCACGCGCCACCCAGTCGGGCAGCCGCACAATTGGCAAGCGCCAGCGCGGCAGTCCCATTGCCCGCCGCAGCGACGCGAGATAGTCCACGAACGGCATCGCCTGCGGACCCACCAGGGCAAGGCGCCGAACGCGCGGCGCCGTGGGCAGGCCGGTTGCGGCGCCGTCGACCAGTCGCAAGACGGCGGCAACGACGTCGTCGATGTGCACCGGTTGCACCATTTGGCTCGCGCGGCCCAGCTTAACCGCCAGCGGCATGGTGGCGAGCATACGGAACATGCGGGCGCTCGCCCCTTCCTCGCCGTAGACGAGCGAGGGCTGCACGATGCACCCATCGAGCGGCAGCGAAGCGAGGGCATCGTCGGCCGCCTTCTTGCTGGCATGGAACTTGGACTGGGCCTCGTCATCCGCGCCCAGCGCCGATACCTGGACAACGTAACGCACGCCAGTCTCGGCGCATGCGGCGAACAGGGCGCGCGGCGCCGCGTCGTGTACCGCCGCGAAAGAGGCTGCGCCTTGCGAACGGAAAATGCCCACCGCATTCACCACGACGTCCACGCCCTTGAGGCGCGCCGTCCATGCGGCTTTTTCGGTATCGTGGGCGAAGTCGGCAGGAACAAAGCCCATGCGCGCATCCCGGACGGGATGCCGTCCGGCAGCAATGACTTCATGACCGCGCTCCAGCAAGGCCGCCGCCAGATGCGAGCCGATGAATCCTGTAGCGCCGGTCAGTAGCACACGCATTGGTTCCGCCCTCCGCCATCGGACAATACACGAAAAGGGGCAATCGCCATGGACACTTGGAGCAGAGCGCTCAAACGCAGCGTCGTGCCGGGCGCACTGGCCAGCCTGGCCTCGACATTGGCCTTGGCCGCCCGCGGCAAACGCGAAGCCGGCAGCATGTTTTCCGGCGTGAATGCAGTCAGCCACTGGATATGGGGCGAGCCGGCGACGCGGGCCGACCGGCCCTCGCTCAAGCACACCCTGGTGGGCTACCTGATCCATCATGGCTGCTCGATGTTCTGGGCCGTACTGTTCGAGAAGACTTGCTGCCGTACGCTCGACAAGAAAGAGCTTTCCGGCACCACCGCCGTGGCGGCTGCGGCAACCGCCGTCGCCTGCGTGACGGATTACCAGCTGACGCCGCGCCGCTTAAGGCCCGGCTTCGAAGAGCGCCTGTCGCGGCCTTCCCTGCTGCTTGTGTACGCCGCCTTCGGCATCGGCCTGGCGGCCGGCGCGCTCATCAACCGGCGCGACAACTAGCGGTCTTCCTGCTCCAGCCAGCGGCGGCCCTGCGCCAGCACCTGTTCCAGCTCGTTGCGCACAGCGGCCAGCATGGCAGGCAGCTTGTCGGGATTGCCCACGCGGATGGCCGATTCCGCGTCCAGCGTCGCCTTCACCAGGCGCTTGGCGCCCAGGACCCCGACTGCTCCGCGCAGGCTGTGCAGGATGCGCGCCGCTTCGCCGGGCCGGCCATCGCGGACGGCGGCATCGGCGTCGTCCATCGGCTGCATGCCGCCTTCCAGCGCGCCGCGCACCATCTTGAACATCACGGCCCGCCCTTTCTGGTCCTTGCCCATCACGCGCATCAGGCTATCCATGCTGAACACTTGCTCGGCCGGCGCCTGCTCCGCCTGTGCTGGCGCGGGCACGGCTTCTGGCCTGGCCGGGAGATTGCGTTCGATTACCTCCATCATTTCCTCGATTACCACCGGCTTGGCGATGAAGTCGCTGATGCCGGCCTCCGTGCAGCGATGGCGTTCGGAGGCCAGAACGCCCGCCGTCATGGCGATGACCGGAAGGTCGAGCTTCAACTCATCGCGGATGATGCGTGTGGCGCTGAAGCCATCCAGCACCGGCATCTGCATATCCATCAGCACAATGTCGTAGCGGCTGGCGCTGGTGCGCAGCACGTCCACCGCCTGCTGGCCATCGCCGGCCACGTCCAGCGTAGCGCCGGCCAGCTCGAGGATTCCACGCGCCACCGCCTGGTTCAGCAGATTGTCCTCCACCAGCAGGAAGTGCACGCCGCGCAATCGGTTCGCAAGAGCGGACGCGGAGGCGGAAGCATCTTCCTTGCCGCTTGTGGCGGCTAGCGCCTGGTGCAGGGCGTCGAACAGGCTGGAGGCCGTGATCGGCTTGACCAGCACCACGTCCGCTTCGCGCGAGTTGGCAATCGCGTCGACCTGGCTGCGTGCGAAGGCATTGATCGTCACCACGATGGGCTGGCGATGTCCTTGCGCCGCCTGCCTTATCTCTTGCGCAGCCGCGAGCCCCGCCGCGCCGTGCATATGCCAGTCCGCCAGCACCACGTCGTATGGCCGCGGCCCCGCCAGGTGGGCCCGGAATTGTTCCAGCGCCGCAGGGCCGGAATCGGCCTCGTCGGCCTCCCAGCCCCAGGCGCGCAGCAGCTGCACCAGCATGCTGCGGCTGGTCTGGTTGTCGTCGGCTACCAGCACATGGAGCGGCCCGATGGCAGGCTTGCGGCGTGGCTCGGCGCGTTCAGGCAGCACGCCGAACCAGAGTTCGAAGGCAAAGGTGCTGCCTTCGCCCGGCACGGTCTGCAGCTGCACCTGACCGCCCATCAGCTCCACCAGGCGGCGCGTGATGGCCAGCCCCAGTCCGGTGCCGCCGAATCGGCGGGTGATGCTTTCGTCGCCCTGCGAAAAGGCATTGAACAGCTGCGTCGTCTGCTGCTCCGTCATGCCGATGCCGGTGTCGCGCACTTCAAAGCACAGCAGCACGCGGTCGGCCACGCGCACCGCCGTCCTGACCGAGACCACCACCTCACCCTGCTCGGTGAACTTGATGGCGTTGCTGGCCAGGTTGGTCAGGATCTGCTGCAGCCGCAGCGAGTCGCCGTGCAGCAGGGTTGGCACTTCGGGGTCGACCACGATGGCCAGTTCCAGCTCCTTGTCGCCGGCGTTCATGGTCATGGTCGTCGCGAGCGTCGCCATCGCCTCGTCCAGGTCGAAATCGATCGGCGCCAGTTCCATGCGGCGCGCTTCGATCTTGGAAAAATCCAGCACGTCGTTCAGGATGCCCAGCAGGGATTGGCCCGAAGTGCGGATCATCGTCAGGTATTTGCGCTGCTGCGCGCTGAGCGAGGTATTCCCCAGCAAATACACCATGCCCAGCACCGCGTTCATCGGCGTGCGGATCTCGTGGCTCATATTCGCCACGAAATCGCTCTTGGCGCGGTTGGCTGCTTCTGCGCGGTCGCGCTCGCGCTCGAGCTCCGCCGCGCGCAGGCCGGCCTCCGCCATCAGCTGCTGCGAGTGGGCCTCCGCCGCCTGCCGTTCATGCATCAAGCTGTTGAAGGCCTCCGTCAATTCGCCGATTTCGTCCTTGCGCGTCACTGGGATGGGGGAGAATTGTCCGGGCCTGGCCCGCAGGTCCTGTATCGCATTGCGCAGCCTTCCCAATGGCGCCAGCAGGTGGAGGGTGATCCAGCCAATCAGCACAGCGGAAATCACGGACGCGCCCACGCCCCACGCGAGAAGGTGCAGCTGTACGCCTTCGAAAGGTTCGAAAGCCTCATGTACCGGCAGGACGGTCGCCAGCAGCCAACCAGCCGATTTCAACCGCCGGTAGCTGCTGAAACCCGGCACGCCGGCCGAATTCTTGCTGATAACCGTGCCCTCGAAACCCTCCTTGATGGCCCGGGTGGTGGCCGGATTGGCATTCGCGGCACGCGGCTGCAGGATGCGGCTGGCATCCGGATGCACCACGTAAATCGACGGATCGGAGAGCGTCACCGCAAAGAAGTAGCCGGTTTTGCCCACCTTGGCGGTGCGCAGGTGCCCCAGCATATTGTCCTTGTACAGCCGCAGCACGCCGGCCAGCACGCCGACCACCTTGCCATGGTCGTCCAGCAGGGGCGCCACCATCTGCACGATGGGCTGGCCGCTGGCGCGGCTCTTGATCGGCCCCACGATCATGGGTTTGCGGGTTTCCAGCACCTTCCGGAAATAGTCGCGGTCCGCGACGGAAAGGCCGACGCGGCCGGGCACCAGCGGCACGTCCGCCACCAGCGTACCCGCGGCGTCCATCACGATGACATCGTCGAACATGGACAGCATGGCGCGTTCCTCGTACCAGCTGCGCAGGGCGGCGGGATCGTGCATCAGCGAGCGGGGCTGCTTGCGGGCCGATTGCGCGATCACGTCCAGCAGGGTGGTGAGCTTGTCGTCCAGGTCTTCCGCCGTGCGCGTGATCAGGGCATCCTGCTGCGCAGAAAGCACCTTGGTGAAGTCTTCCCGCAGGCGCTGCGCCTGCAAGACGGTGACCACGGCGATCATCACGATGGACGTGATGCTCGTGGCGAGGGCGACCTTCACATTGATCCCGAGAGGCTTCATTGGCGTCCTTTGGGCGAGGGGGCTGCTGGTTAGTGTAAATTATTTTTGTAACCGCGAATCCAAATCGCTGGCCGACCCCTCTTAGCTGGTGAGGAATTTACCTCTGATGCGAAAAGGAGTTCAACATGTTCTATGTTAAAAATGTGCCAACATGGGAGCGCGTGCTGCGCGTGGTAGCCGGCCTGGCGGCGGTGGCCTGGGGCGTGGCGGCGCTGGGCGGGCTGTGGGGAACGGTGCTGGCCCTCTCGGCGGCGGGCATTGTGCTGTCCGGGCTTTTCGGCTTCTGCCCGGCCTGCGCCATGGTGGGACGCAAACTGGATAAAGCTAGGAAGATGAATGGCGCTCAATGAGCTGCACCAGCCGGTGCTGAAAGCCGCGCACGGCGGCGATCCGGAGGCATTGGCCAGCCTGCTGGCGCTTTGCCAGCCGGACATACGCCGCTACGCCCAGCGCAATTGCCTGATCAGCGACGTTGATGATGCGGTGCAGGAAGTGCTGCTGCTGATGTCGCGCCGGTTGTCCTCGCTGAGGGCACTGGCGGCGTTCTCCGGATGGTTGTTCAAGGTGGTGCAGCGGGAATGCCGACGCCTGGGCCGGCGCGCCTTCAACTACGACCCCTATGACGAGGAACGCGCCGAGCAATGGCTGGCGGCGCAATCCGACACCAGCCTGCGTACGGAGGTGGTGCAAGCGCTGGAGTCGCTGCCGCGCGACTACCTGCAGATTTTGCTGCTGCGGGATTTCGAGGAGCTGAGCATCGCCGAGATCGCGCAGGAGCTGCATCTGACGACGGCGGGTGCCAAGAGCCGCCTGCATCGGGCGCGCGCACTGGCGCGGGAGTACCTGGTGGCTTAATCGGCCCGGATCGAGATTTCCCGTTCGGCAGGCCACTGCCAACTGCCTTCCAGCCGCCAGTCGCGCCGCTTGCCTTCGACAAGCACCTGCCAGCGCGAGCGTTCCAGCATCGGCAAAGCGACGCTGAAGTCGCCGTTCGCATCGGGGCGGGCCAGCAGCGCCAGATCGCGCGCCGGCTGGGTCGCATGCTGCAAGCGGATGCTCAGGGTCTCGTCGGCCAGCGGCTTGGCGCTGACCACGTGGCCGCGCAGCAGCCCTTCCGCGGCGTCATAGCGGAAAGCGACCGACAGCCCCAGAGCCGCGGCCGCACGGTCGCGCCGCAAGTCCTGGTTGATGGCCTTGCCCTTCTTGTAGTAATCGCCGACCACCAGCGCATCCTGGCCGGTGAAGGCGACATAGGAAGTCGCAATACCCGCAATCGCCACGACCGCAGGACCCAGCATCAACAGCCACGGCCAGCGGTGGGTGTACCAGGGGGCTTCGGCAACGAGTGTATTCATTTCTGACTCCTTAGCGCGGTACGATGAATACCGCTTTTTCCTTGACCGACAGGGACGGGTCGTCCAGCGCCGTCAATTCAATCGCAATCTTGTTGGACCCGGTTTCGCCCTTGCCGTGATCGGCGCGCAGGCGGATCGGCACGGCGCGGGTTTCGGTCGGGCCCAGCTCCACGGTGTCCGGCACGGCAACCTGCAGCGTCTCGATGCCGCTGGCGCGGATGCGGTAGGTATGGCCCTTTTCGCCGGTGTTCATGATCTGCAGGCGGTAGACGTTTTCGATCATGCCGTTTTCCACTTCGCGTCCCATCGAGCCGCGGTCGCGGATCACGTCCATCTTGAGCGGGGTGCGCAGGGCCAGCGTGGTGAACACGGCGACAATGAATAGCAGCAGGCCGCCGGTGTAGAGCAGCACGCGCGGGCGCATGATGCGCTTGCGGATCTCCTTTGCACCCAGACCCTGCGCCATGGCGCGGTCGGTGCTGTAACGGATCAGGCCGCGCGGCTGCGCAATCTTGTCCATCACGATATCGCAGGCGTCAATGCAGGCGGCGCAGCCGATGCATTCGTACTGCAGGCCTTTGCGGATATCGATGCCGGTCGGGCAGACCTGCACACACAGCGAACAGTCGATGCAGGAGCCTTCCGATTTCGGGCCGCGCGGTTCGCCGCGCTTTTCATCGTAGGTGATGATCAGCGTGTCGCGGTCGAACATCGCGCTCTGGAAGCGGGCGTACGGGCACATGTATTTGCACACCTGCTCGCGCATCCAGCCCGCATTGCCGTAAGTGGCAAAGCTGTAGAACAGCACCCAGAAGGTTTCCCATGGGCCGAAGTTGAAGGTCTGCGCCGCCTCGGCAAGATTGTGCAGCGGCGAGAAGTAGCTGACGAAGGTAAAGCCGGTCCAGAGCGAAAGCGCCAGCCAGACCAGGTGCTTGCCGCCCTTGCGCCAGGCTTTGTTGAAGGACATCGGTTCTTTCGCCAGGCGCATTTGCGCGCTGCGCGAGCCTTCGAATTTACGCTCGATCCACAGGAACATCTCCGTGTAGACCGTTTGCGGACAGGAGAAGCCGCACCACACGCGCCCCGCCACCGCCGTGACCAGGAACAAGCCCCAGGCACAGGCGATCAGCATGGCCGCCAGGTAGATGAAGTCCTGCGGCCACAGCACCAGGCCAAAGATGTAGAACTTGCGCGCCATCAGGTCGAAAAGGATGGCCTGGCGGCCATTCCATTGCAGCCAGGGCGCTCCGTAGAAGACCACCTGGGTCAGGATCAGGCAGATCCAGCGCAGGTTCTGGTAATGGCCTTTCACCTCGCGCGGGAAGATATCCTCGCGCTTGGCGTACATCTTGATGACTTGTGGTGCGGGGGCATTCATAACAATCTTAATTAGAAGCTTGGACTGGCGGGTTGGACAGGCTCCAGACATAGGCGGCCAGCACGTGTACCTTGCTCTCGCCGAGGAAGTCCTCGAATGCAGGCATGGTGTTGTTGCGGCCCTTGCGCACAGTTTCCATGATGGTCTCCGAGCTGCCGCCGTACAGCCAGATCTTGTCGCTCAGGTTCGGCGCGCCCAGCATCGGGTTGCCCTTGCCGCCGGGACCGTGGCAGGCCATGCAGGCGGTGAACTTGGACTTGCCCATCACGGCCTTGATCGGGTCGTGCGTGCTGTCCGACAGGCTCAGGACGTATTGCGCAACGTTCTCGATGTCCTTTTCCGAGCCAACGGCCGCGCCCATCGGAGGCATCACGCCGTGGCGGCCCTTCATGATGGTCAGCTTGATGGTGTCGGGATCGCCGCCGTGCAGCCAGTCCTTGTCCGCCAGGTTCGGGAAGCCCTTGTTACCGCGGGCGTCGGAGCCGTGGCACTGCGCGCAGTAGGTCAGAAACAGGCGTTCGCCGATGGCGTGCGCTTGCGGGTCGGCCGCTACTTCCTTCAGGTCCTGGCCCTTGTACTTGTCGAACAGCGGGCCGTAGTCCTTCTCCGCTTTCGCCAATTCCTCCTTGTGCTCCTTGGCGGAAGTCCAGCCCAGCGAGCCCTTGTAGCTGCCCAGGCCCGGATACAGCCACAGGTAGCCGATGCCGAAGGCGATGGTCAGGTAGAACAGCACCATCCACCAGCGCGGCATAGGCGTATTCAGCTCGGTCAGGTCTTCGTCCCAGATATGGCCGGTGGTGCCGATCTTGCCGTCGACCGACTTCAGGGCCGCGCCCTTGACCGAGGACTGGGACCACAGCAGGATACCGCAGCCGGCGATGCCGATGACGGTCAGGATGACAATGTACAGGTTCCAGAATTCGCTGGTGAAATCAGCCATGGTCCTTCTCCTCGTCCGCGAAAGGCAGCTTGGCCGCTTCTTCCCAGTTGCCGCGCTGGGCCCACCATATGATGCCGAGGAAGGTGACGAAGGAGATGACCGTCATCACATTGCTCGCATTACCAAAAAAGTTTTCCATTTCAGTTCCTCGTCTTGATCTGGGTGCCAAGGCCTTGCAGGTAGGCCACCAGCGCATCCTCTTCCGTCTTGTCGGCCAGTTCGGCCGGCGCGGCTGCGATTTCTTCTTCCGTGTACGGGTCGCCCATGCGCTTCAGCGCGCGCATCTTCGGCACCACGTCTTCCGGCTTCAGTCTGGTCTTGGCCAGCCACGGATAGTTGGGCATATTCGATTCAGGCACCACGTCGCGCGGGTTGTTCAGGTGGGTGCGGTGCCATTCGTCGCTGTAGCGTCCACCAACGCGCGCCAGGTCCGGGCCGGTGCGCTTGGAACCCCACTGGAACGGGCGGTCGTACACAAACTCGCCCGCCACCGAGTAGTGGCCATAACGCTCGGTCTCGGCGCGGAAGGGACGGATCATCTGCGAGTGGCAGACGTAGCAGCCTTCACGCACATAGATGTCGCGGCCCGTCAGGCGCAGCGCGGAGTAAGGCTTCAGGCCCGCCACCGGTTCCGTGGTCGACTTCTGGAAGAACAGCGGGATGATTTCCACTGCGCCGCCCACCGACACCACCAGCGTGACCAGCGCGATCAGCAGCCAGGGGTTCTTTTCAATCCATTCATGGGAAAATTTCATTATTCGCTCCGATATGCTGCATTAGGCCGCGAGGCCCATTTCAGGGATGCGCGCACGCGCCGTTTCGCGGCCCTTCAGGGTCATCCAGGCGTTGTAGGCCATGACGCACATGCCCGCCAGGTACAGGACGCCGCCGATGAAGCGCACCACGTAGTACGGGTAGGTTGCCTTCACGCCTTCGACGAAGGTGTAGGTCAGGGTGCCGTCGGCATTGACCGCGCGCCACATCAGGCCTTGCATCACGCCGGCAATCCACATTGCGGCGATATACAGGACGACGCCAATGGTGGCGACCCAGAAGTGCAGGTCGATCAGCTTGGTGCTGTACATCCTGGTCTGGCCGGCCATGCGCGGGATCAGGTAGTAGATCGAGCCCATGGTGATGAAGCCCACCCAGCCCAGGGCGCCGCCGTGAACGTGGGCGATGCCCCAGTCGGTGTAGTGCGACAGTGCGTTGACGGTCTTGATCGACATCATCGGACCTTCGAAGGTCGCCATGCCGTAGAAGGACAGGGAAACGATCATCAGCTTCAGGATCGGGTCGGTGCGCAGCTTGTGCCATGCGCCGGAGAGGGTCATCATGCCGTTGATCATGCCGCCCCAGCTTGGCGCCAGCAGGATCAGGGAGAACACCATGCCCAGCGATTGCGCCCAGTCGGGCAGCGCGGTGTATTGCAGGTGGTGTGGGCCGGCCCACATGTAGGTGAAGATCAGCGCCCAGAAGTGCACGATCGACAGCTTGTACGAATACACGGGACGCTCGGCCTGTTTCGGGATGAAGTAGTACACCATGCCAAGGTAGCCCGCGGTCAGGATGAAGCCGACCGCATTGTGGCCGTACCACCACTGGATCATCGCGTCCTGTACGCCCGAGTACATCGAGTAGGACTTGAACAGCGAGGCCGGCATCGACATCGAGTTCACCACGTGCAGCAGGGTTACCGCCAGGATATAGCCGCCGAAGAACCAGTTGGCGACGTAGATGTGCTTGACCTTGCGCTTGACGATGGTGCCGAAGAAGACGATGGCGTAGGCAATCCACACCACGGCGATCAGGATCGAGATCGGCCACTCCAGTTCAGCGTATTCCTTGCCGCGGGTGAAACCCATTGGCAGGGTGACCACGGCGGCCAGGATCACGGCCTGCCAGCCCCAGAATGTGAAGGCGGCAAGTTTGTCGGAGAACAAGCGCACCTGGCAGGTGCGCTGGACTACGTAGTACGAGGTGGCGAACAGGCCGCTGATGCCGAAGGCGAAGATCACTGCATTGGTATGCAGGGGACGCAGCCGGCCGTAAGTCAGCCAGGGGATGTCCAGGTTCAGGGCGGGCCAGGCAAGTTGGGCGGCGATGATGACGCCGACCAGCATGCCCACAACGCCCCATAATATGGTGGCGATCGCGAATTGCTTCACGACCTTGTAGTTGTAGTCCAGTGATTGATCCACTTTGAATTCTCCAGGCAGACACTTTGATGAGGTATTTCAAAGGGTACCGAGGAGCACTTCAAAAAAACATGACGTGGATCAAATACGGTCGTCGTCCTGCAAAACTCTGATGGCGGGACCCACCAGATCGTCGAACTGGCCGTCGTCCGAGGCCTTGAAAAACAGCCACAGTGCGCCGAAAACAAGGCCGACGCTGATGGGGATGAGCAGGTAAAGCGATTCCATTTTCCTGATTCCTTTGCTAACCCCGGCGCAAGCGGAGCGCATTCAATACCACGAAGGCGGAACTGGCCGCCATGCCGATGCCCGACAGCCATGGATTCAGCACGCCGAAGGCCGCTGCCGGAATGGCGACAAGGTTGTACAGCGTGGCCCAGGCCAGGTTTTGGCGGATCACACGCATGGTTCTATCCGCGCTGCGGGCGGTGTCGGCCAGCAGCGGAAGGCGGGCATCGAGCAGCACGCAGTCGGCGTGCACTTGTGCCAACGTTGCACCGCTGCCCATTGCGAAAGAGACATCGGCGGCGCTCAATACGGCGGCGTCGTTGATGCCGTCGCCTACCATCGCCACCACCGCGCCGCGCCGTTGCAGTTCCTGCACGTAGGTGAGCTTTTCCTCCGGCAGGCAGTCGCCGATCGCTTCTCCGATGCCCAGTTGCCGGGCCACATTTGCGGCCAGCGCCTGCTGGTCGCCGCTCAGGAGTACTACCGTTTTGCCGAGCTGCTGGAAGTATTCCACCGTCCGCCGTGCATCCGGGCGCAGGGCGTCACTGATCAGGAATCGCCCCAGCCAGCGGCCCTGCATGCCCAGCCAGACCGTCGTCATCGGCGCCCCTGGCGCCCCGGCGTCGGGCGCGGCGCCATGTCCTGCTTCGCCAGCAATGCCGCCTGCGATGCCCGCCACGTATGCGGCTGTTCCGAGCCGGTAACGAACGCCGTTAACCATCCCTTCCATGCCCTGCCCTGCGAGCTCCTGGAGTCCGGTCGCGGCTGCCGAACCCGCGCCGTGTGCGTCGGCTGCGGCGCTGATGGCGCGGGCAATCGGGTGCGCGCTGCCTGCTTCGAGGGCTGCCGCGACGCGCAGGATGCCGATGATGCGCGCGCCATCGATGGCGTCCACGCTTTGCACCGTTGGCCGGCCTTCCGTCAGCGTGCCGGTCTTGTCGAAAACGATATGGGTGGCGCGATGCAGGGTCTCTAGCACATGTGGCTGCACGATCAGGGCGCCTTTGCCAAGCAGGCGGTCGGTCGCAGCGGCAAGCGCCGACGGGGTAGCCAGCGACAGCGCGCACGGGCAGGAAACGACCAGCACCGCAATCGCCACCGGCCAGGCGCGCGCCGCATCGTACCAATACCAGAAGCCGAAGCTGGCCGCGGCAAACAGCAGCAGCGCGGCGACGAACCAGGAAGCGGTGCGGTCAGCCCATTGTGCAATCTGCGGCTTGGCGCTGCCGGCGCGTTCGACCAGTTTGAGCAGGCCAGCAAGGGTGCTCTCGCGCGCCGGCTTGTCGACGCGCAGCACGATGGGGCCGCCGGCGTTGACTGCGCCGCCGGGGATTGCGTCCCCCACCAGCCGGCGTTGCGGCGCGCTCTCGCCGGTCAGCAGGGACAGGTCGACGGCCGTGCTGCCTTCCACGACTACGCAATCGGCCGCCACCGCCTCGCCGCCCTTGACGACGATGTGGTCGCCCGCAACCAGCGCGCTGGCAGGCACGGTGACGGTGTCGCGCGATCCCGGCCACTGCGACAGGCGCTGCGCCATCTCCGGCACCCCGTGGCGCAGGCGTGACAGGGCGCTTGCTGCCTTGCGGCGCGCCACCATTTCCAGGTAGCGGCTGGCCAGCAGCAGGAAGATGAACATGGTGACGGAGTCGTAATACACCTCGCCGTTACCGCGGAAAGTGGACACGGCGCTGCCGATGAAGGCGGCCATGATGCCGAGCGCCACCGGCACGTCCATGCCCAGCGCGCGCGCCTTCAGGCTGGCCCAGGCCCCCTTCAGGAAAGGCTGGGCGGAATAGGCAATGGCGGGAAGCGTGAGCAGCAGGCTGGCCCAGCGCATCAGGCTTGCCATCCCGGCGTCCAGCGTGCCGTCGTCGCCGGCCATGTATTCGGGAGCGACATACATCATCACCTGCATCATCGACAGGCCAGCCACGAACAGCTGGCGGCCCAGTGTGCGGCTGGCCTTCTGCAACTGGGCGTCGTGGCGCGTTGCGTCGTAAGGCCAGGCGTTGTAGCCGATGCTGCGCACCGCTTCCAGCAGCGCGGCGGCAGTGGTTTTGTCCTTATGCCAGCGGATGAACAGCTTTTCGGTGGCGACGTTCAGGCTGGCTTGCTGCACGCCGTCGACCTGGCGCAGGCGATGCTCGATCAGCCACACGCAGGCGGCGCAGCGGATGCCCTCCACCAGCAGAGTCGTTTCGCGCGCATCGCCGTCGTCGATGATGTTGGGATCGTCCTCCGGCAGCGCCAGGTCGGCCGGCACCAGCAGGTCTGCGTTTGCGCTGGCGCCGGGCGCGGACGCAAAGCCTGCGCGCTCGCGGTAATAGCTGGTCTGGCCGATATCGACGATCGTCTGTGCGACAGCCGCGCAGCCCGGGCAGCACATCGCACGCTCGGCGCCGTCGATCTTCACATGCCAGTTGGCGCTCGCCGCGACAGGCTGGCCGCAATGGAAGCATTGCGCGATTTCGTTCATTATCATGGGCGCACCGTCAGGCATAGTACGTCGAGCCAGCCATGCTGCATGCCGCCGGCGACGCGCGCCAGCCCAAACACGCCAAAGCCGAGCACCAGCAGGCCGCAGGCAACGCGTACCGGGCGCTGTTGCAGGTATTGGCGCAGTTTGGCGCCGGCCATGCCCATCGCCAGCAGCATGGGCAGCGTACCAAAGCCGAAAGCGGCCATCACCAGCGCACCGTGCAGCGCGGAGGCGCTCAGCATGGCGGTCAGCAGCATGCTGTAGACCATGCCGCAGGGCACCCAGCCCCACAAGGCGCCGAGAGCGAGCGCCTTGAGCGGCGTGTCCATCGGCACCAGGGGCCTGAGCAGCGGCTGCACGCGGCGCCACAGCACCCCGCCGGCCTGCTCGACACGGGCCAGGCCACGCCAGGCGTCCATCAGGTACAGTCCCATGGCAACCAGCATCAGGTTGGCCAGCCAGTGCGCGGCCAGCTGCGCGGACGCCATGTGCGCCAGGCTGGCGACGCTGCCTGCAAGTCCGCCGGCAATTGCACCGGCCAGCATGTAGCTGCCAATACGGCCGGCGTTATAGGAAAGCACGTGCCCGAGCGCGCCAGCGTTGGCGCCAGCCCATGCAGCGCCGCCGGCGGCGGAAGCCGCGCCCGTTCCCGTTGCCACGCGCATGATCGGGACCACGCGTGCACGTGCCGGCGCAGCGGAAGGCCCGCCAACGCTGAATGCGCTGACGATGCCGCCGCACATGCCGGCGCAATGCACACTGCCGGCGAGGCCGGCAATCAGGACGGGCAACAGGTTCATAACCTCCTCAGATCGTGCGCGAGAAGCGCAGCGGGTGCACCTGCCCCGGCGCCGTTCCCGCGGCGCGGTCGGCGTTCAGGTGGCGGTCGAACACCATGCAGATATTGCGGATCAGCAGGCGGCCTTTCGGCGTGACTGAAATCCAGTCGTCTTCGATCGACAGCAGGCCGTCGCGTTCATATTCGCGCAGCTTCTCCAGCTCCTTGGCGAAGTACTGCTTGAAGCGGATCGGGTAGCCCAGCTCCAGAGCAGAAATCGACAGTTCGAAATTGCACATCAGGTGCTGGATCACCATGCGGCGCAGCAGGTCGTCGTTGTCCATCGCATAGCCGCGTGCGATCGGCAGGCGGCCTTCATCCAGGCGGGCATAGTATTCATCCAGGGTCTTTTCGTTCTGGCTGTAGGTGCCGTTCACCGAGCTGATGGCCGACACGCCGAGCGCCACCAGGTCGGTTTCGGCGTGGGTCGAATAGCCCTGGAAATTGCGGTGCAGGCGGCCCTGGCGCTGCGCCACGGCCAGGTCGTCGGTCGGCTTGGCGAAGTGGTCCATCCCGATGTAGACGTAGCCGGCCTTGGTCAGGCGGTCGATGCACAAGGCGAGCATGTCCAGCTTCACGGCCGGCGTTGGCAGCTCGTCTTCCGAGATGCGGCGTTGCGGCTTGAACAGGTGCGGCATGTGCGCATAGTTGTACAGGGCGATGCGGTCGGGATTCGCCTCGATCACCTTGTCCATCGTGGCCTGCATGGTGGTCATGTTCTGCTTCGGCAGGCCGTAGATCAGGTCCACGCTGATCGAACGGAAACCCGCGTCGCGCGCCGCCTGGATTACGGCCAGGGTTTCTTCGGCCGGCTGGATGCGGTTGACCGCCTTCTGCACATCGGGATCGAAATCCTGGACGCCCATGCTGACACGGTTGAAGCCTTGCTTGCGCAAAGTGTGGATGCGCGCGGCATCGACGGTGCGCGGATCGATCTCGATCGAATACTCGCCTTCTTCATCCGGTGCGAACTCGAAATGCTTGCGCAGGTGGGCCAGCAGGTCGTCCATCTGGTCGTCGTCCAGGTAGGTCGGGGTGCCGCCGCCAAAGTGCAGCTGCTCCACGCGGTTCATGCCGGCGAACAGCTTGCCCTGCATTTCGATTTCCTGTTTCAGGTAGCCCAGGTAAGTCACGGCTTTGCTGCGGTCCTTGGTCACCACCTTATTGCATCCGCAGTAGTAGCACACCACATTGCAGAAAGGGATATGCACGTACAGCGACAGCGGCGCAGGCTTGCCGCGCAAGCGCAGGTTGGCTTGCGCCTCGAGGAAGCTGGAATAGTTGAAGTCGGGCTTGAAGCGGTCGGCCGTCGGATAAGAGGTGTAGCGTGGGCCGGAAGTGCTCAAGCGGTTGATCAGCTCTGCGTCAAACTGTACGGTTGGTTCTGCGAGGGTATTCATAGTATTTCTCGTTCGGGATCAGGCGGCCAGGCGTTTGCGTTCCTGGTGGGTTTGCTGCGCGGTGCGTGCCGAATTCGCTGCCGCCAGGCGTGCGTGGCGGGTGCGTTCGAATTTGAACAGGCTGAAGGCGTCGCGCAGGTGGCCGGCTTCGTCGGCCAGGCTGATTGCTGCGGCCGCAGCTTCCTCCACCAGGCCGGCGTTCTGCTGCGTCACCTGGTCCATGTGGCTGACTGCCTGGTTGACCTGGTCGACGCCGATGCTCTGCTCGCGCGAGGCGGTGGAGATCTCGTGCATGATGGTGGTGACCTGCTTGACCGAGTTCACCACCTGGTCCATGGTCGCGCCGGCACGATGTGCGCGTTCCATGCCCGTGCTGACCTTGTCCACGGAGATTTCAATCAGCTGTTTGATGTCCTTGGCGGCGGCCGAGGAACGCTGCGCAAGGTTGCGCACTTCGCTTGCAACCACAGCGAAGCCGCGGCCCTGCTCACCGGCGCGCGCTGCTTCCACAGCGGCGTTCAGCGCCAGGATATTGGTCTGGAAGGCGATGCCTTCGATCAGTCCAATGATGTCCACCACGCGCTTGGAGGAGGTGTTGATTTCATCCATCGTCGCAATCACTTCCGACACGATCTCGCCACCCTGCACCGCCACATCGGAAGCGTTGACTGCCAGTTCGTTCGCCTGCATCGAATTGTCGGCATTGGCCTTCACGGTCGACGAAAACTCTTCGATGCTCGAAGCGGTCTTTTCCAGGCTGGCGGCCTGCGATTCCGTGCGGCCCGCCAGGTCGGCATTGCCGGCGGCGATCTGCTTGGTCGCCACCGCCATCGCATCGATGTTGAAGCGCACGTCGCGGATGGTGGCGATCAGGTTGTTGTTCATCTGTTGCAGGGCGCGCAGCAGCTGGCCCACTTCGTCGGTACTGTCGGTATCGAAGGAACCGGTCAGGTCGCCGGCCGCGATGAGGCGCGCTCCGTCGAGCGCACGGCCCAAGGGCTGCAGCATGCCGGTGCGCAGCGTGTACCAGAGGAAGACGTTGATCAGGAAGCCAAAAGCGGTGGCGCCGAAAATGCCCCAGCGCGTCAGGCTGCTGGTGCCGTCCGCGAACAGCGCTGCGAGGCAGACCGCGATCTGCAGCACGTTGACCACGCTGGTGGCCAGCCAGATGCGCATCGCGAGCGAAGTGTGGCTCAGGCGCGCCAGCACGTTCGACAGCCCAAGCTGCACGATCTGGCCGTTCTTGATGCGGATATTGCGGGCGCCGGCAACGACTTTGCGGTATGCCTCGGTGGCGGCCGCGATCTGGCTGCGTTCAGCCTTGGTGCGCACCGACATGTAGCCGATGGTGCGGCCGTTTTCCTTGATCGGGGTGATATTGGCCTTGACCCAGTAAAAGTCGCCATCCTTGCAGCGGTTTTTCACCAGGCCGGTCCATGGAATGCCGGCACGGATCGTCTGCCACAGGTCGGCAAACGCTTCCGGCGGCATGTCAGGATGGCGGATGATGTTTTGCGGCTGGCCAACCAGCTCGGCGGCCGAGTAGCCGCTGATCTGTTCGAAGTAAGGGTTGACGTAGACAATATTGCCTTCCAGGTCCGTCTTGGAGACGATCGCCTGATCTTCGTCGAGCTCTACTTCCTGGTTGGTGACCGGTAAATTCTTACGCATCGCGCGCTCCCTGTTGACTTTCTTGCTATGACGCAAGATCACAGGGATAAGTCTAGGGACTTGGGCGCGCTTTTTTAATGATGTAGATCAAATCTGGCCGGGTTGGGAAAGGACTGTTTGCCAGCAAGCACGGCTTAACGCTTGAGCAGGCTCAACACTTTGCCGCCGATGGTCACGGCCGCCAGCACGATGGCGCCGGCGATCACGCCGCCGACCGCGTCCAGCATGCTCGGGGTAATGGCCGCCAACAGCGGGCCGACGCCGCCCACCGAGCCGGCAGCCCCGGTGGCATGGTGGATCACGTCATGCGCGCCGGGGATGCCATGCAGCAGGATGGAGCCGCCGACCATGAACATGGCCACGGTACCGGCTACCGACAGGAACCGCATCAGCTTGGGCGCCGCGTTCAGCAGCAAACGGCCGAAAGCCTGCACGCCGGCGCCGCCGCGCTTGCTCAGGTAGAGACCGGCGTCGTCCATCTTCACGATGGCGCCGACCAGGCCATAGACGCCCAGCGTCATGACGATGGCGATACCGACCAGCACGGTCACCTGCTGCATGAACGAAGCGCTGGCCACGGTGCCCAGGGCGATCACGATAATCTCGGCCGAGAGGATGAAGTCGGTACGCACAGCGCCCTTGACCTTCTCCTTTTCCATTGCCACGAGGTCAACATCCTGGTTGGCATCCACCAGTTCCTTGTGGTGCTGCTCCTCTTCCACAGGAGAATGCAGCAGCTTGTGGGCGATCTTTTCGAAACCCTCGTAACACAGGTAAGCGCCACCCAGCATCAGCAGGGGCGTGATGGCCCAAGGCGCCAGGGCGCTGATCGCCAGCGCCGCCGGCACCAGGATGGCCTTGTTGACCAGGGAGCCGCGCGCCACCGCCCAGACAACCGGCAGCTCGCGGTCCGCTTGCACGCCCGCCACCTGCTGCGCGTTCAGCGCCAGGTCGTCGCCCAGAACACCCGCGGTCTTCTTGGCCGCCACTTTGCTCATGGCAGCCACGTCGTCCAGGATGGTGGCAATGTCGTCAATCAGGGCAAGCAGGCTCGAACCGGCCATTTGGTAATACTCCGTAAGAAAAATTTCAGGAACGACAATCTAACATGCCGCCGCTGCCAGCGGAGGGCTTCAACGCTACAATGGGCTCTTTATTCGTCGGTAATCGGTCATGACTTTCACCACCTGGATCACTTTTGCCATCGCCGCCTGCATCATCGCCGTGTCGCCGGGATCGGGCGCCGTGTTGTCGATGTCGCATGGTTTGTCCTATGGCGTGAAGCGCACTTCGGCCACCATCCTCGGCCTGCAATTGGGCTTGCTGCTGGTGCTGGCAATCGCCGGCGCGGGTGTCGGCTCGCTGCTGATTGCCTCCGAACTCGCCTTCAGCGTGGTGAAAACCGTCGGCGCCCTGTACCTGATCTGGCTCGGCTTCAGCCAATGGCGCGCCAAGGTCGCCGCCGGCGAGGGCGTGCACGCCACCCACCAGGCCCTGCCAACCTTCCGCAAGCGCGTGATGATCGGCTTCCTGACCAATTCCACCAACCCGAAAGGCATCATTTTCATGGTGGCGGTGCTGCCGCAATTCATCAACCAGCACGCGCCGCTGCTGCCGCAGCTGGCCATCCTGGCGGCGACCATGTGCGTGATCGACCTGGTGGTGATGCACAGCTATGCCTTCCTGGCTTCGTCAATGCAGCGCTTCTTCCGTCAAAAATCGGCGATCAAGTTGCAAAATCGCGTATTCGGCGGCCTCCTGATGTTCATCGGCGGCGCCCTGTTCTTCGTCAAGCGTGGAGCGGCCCAATCATGAGCATCCAGTTCCGGCATTACAAAGGCGGCATTTATGAACTGGTGTGTGAAGCCACGCTGGAATCCGACCTCAGTACCATGATCGTGTACAAGGCCGCCAACGGCAGCATCTGGTGCCGCCCGCGCGAGGTTTTCTTCGAAATCATCGAGGTCGATGGACGCAAGGTGCAGCGCTTCACCCCGATTTGAAATTATTTGTAACTTGGGTCCTCATTTCGGCGGCTCAGGCGTTATATAAAAACAAAAACGCCTAGAACGTTCCTTGGAGAGAGAAATGAGCCGCAAATTTGTGCACTTCCTGGTGTTGGCAGCCCTGGTTGCCGTGACATCGGTCGCGATGGCCGACCCGCCCGCCCGCGTGGGCCGGGTCACCGTTACCGAAGGCCGGGTGACCATGCTGGTCAATGGCGAGGAAGAATCCGGCAACCTGATGAACTGGCCGGTCACCACCGACAACCACCTGACGACCGCCCCCGGAGCCCGCGCCGAATTCCGCGTCGGCTCCACAGCCGTTCGCCTGGATGGCGATTCCGACATCGAAGTGGAGCAGCTCGATGACGAGCGCCTTCGCCTGCGCCTGAATTACGGCACCGCCAGCGTGCGCGTGCGCGATCCCGGCATGGTCAACGATGTCGAACTTCTCACTCCGCAAGCGCGCGTCACCCTGGTGGAACCGGGCGCCTTCCGCATCGACACCGAACGCGCGCCCGATACCACCGTGGTCAACGTCTTTGGCGGCACTGCCCGTGTCGAAGGCGCCGGCAATATGCTCAATGTCCGCGCCGGCAAGCGCGCGGAAGTGCGCGGCGACGAAATCTTCACTGCCCTGGCAACGCGCGATGGCTTTGATGACTGGGTGAGCAACCGCGACCGCCGCGACGAGCGCCCGATCGCTACCCGCTACGTGCCGCTCGACATGACCGGCTACGAAGACCTGGACCAGTATGGCAACTGGGTCGAGGACCGCGAATATGGCACCGTCTGGTTCCCGCGCGCCGTGCCGGTTGGCTGGGCGCCTTACCGCGACGGGCGCTGGGTCTGGGTCTCGCCATGGGGCTGGACCTGGGTCGATAACTCGCCATGGGGCTATGCGCCGTTCCACTACGGCCGCTGGGTCGTGGTGAGCGGCCGCTGGTGCTGGACGCCGGGGCGCTTCGTTGGCCGCCCTGTGTGGTCGCCGGCGCTGGTCGGCTGGGTCGGCGGCAACAACTGGAGCGTCAGTTTCAGCTCGGGCGGCGCGGCGCCGGCAGTCGGCTGGTATCCGCTGACCCCGCGCGACCGTTATGTGCCGGCGTACCGCGTCTCGGCCGATTTCGAACGGCGCTTGATGTGGAATCACCGCACCAACGAACGTTGGCATGAACGCTACAGGGATCGCGACCACGACGGCCGCCGCGACGGCGTCACCGCCCTGCCGCGCATCCAGTTCGACCGCGCCCGCCAGGTCACTGTCAGCAACGTGGCGCGTGTCGCGCCGCAGGAAGTGCGCAACGTGCCGCAGATGGCGACGCCGCCGCAGCTGACTGCCGCGCCGCCGCGCCAGGAATGGCGCCAGAACCGCGATGGCCGCGAAGACCATGGCAACCGCGATCGTTTCGACCGCAACGACCGCGGCCAGGACCGCCGCGCCGAGCGTGCCCAGGACCAGCAACGCCAGCCGCTGCTGCAAACCCAGCCGCCAATGCAACAGCAAGTGCAACCGCAGCAGCTGCAGGGCCCTCAGCGCCAGATCCGCAACGACGATGACCGTGACAACTGGCGCGGCCGCGGCAACCGCGACGAACGGCGCCAGATGTACACACCGCAGGCCCAGCAGCCGCAATTGCAGGCCGTTCCGCCGCAAATGCAGCAGCAACAGCGCGAGCAGCAACAGCGGATGGAGCAGCAACAGCGTGAGCAGCAGCGCATGGAACAGCAACAGCGCGCCGAACAGCAGCAACGCATGGAACAGCAGCGCCGTGTCGAGCAACAGCAGCGTGAACAGCAGCAGCGCATTGAGCAGCAGCAGCGAGCCGACCAGCAGCGTATGGAACAGCAGCAGCGCGCCGAGCAGCAGCAACGCATGGAGCAGCAGCGCCAGATCGAGCAGCAACAGCGGTTGGAACAGCAACGTGCGATGCAGCGCGAACGCATCGAAGAACGGCAGATGCAGCGCGATCACTCCGAGCGTTTTGAACCACGCGAAGAGCGCGGCCGCCGTGAGCCGGCGCAAATACAGTCGGCGCCTGCCCGTGCGGTCCAAGTTTCTCCACCGGCGCAGCAGCAACAGCAAGCCGCTCCGCCGCAGCAAGCACAGCCTCAGCAGCAACAGCGCCGCGAGCAGCCGGAAAAGCGCCATGACGAGCGCCGCGACAACCGCCGCGACGACAACGACCGCCGCTAACGCAAGCGCTTAGACCTGATCCTTGGCCAGTCCGTCCCCCGACGGCTGGCCTTTTTTATTTCCCGGTCCGGGCACGCTGGCGAATGCGTTCGCGCCACTCGCCCAGCGCCGACAGCGCGCCATGGAATTCGCGCTCGATCAGGTCGGCTTCGGCCTCGGTCACCTTGCCGTCGAGCAGGGCTTCCGACACCGCTTCCGCTACTGCGCCCACCTGGGCCATGACCTTGCACACTGTCTGCGACAGGTCGTCGTTGCTCACCTCATCCGGGATCGGCACGATGAAAGCCGCCATGCCATGCCTGGTCAGCAGCGCGTGCAGCGGCAGCATGGCCTCGGCCACACCGGCCTTGTGGCACAGGTCGACGATCGTCGACACCTCCTCGAACGACGGATAGTGGGACGCGATGGTCGGCGCCAGCTTATTGCGCAGCACATTGGCCGAGATGCCCATTTGCTGTGCAAGTGCCTCAATACCGCCGGGGAAGGTGCGCGCCACCTTGTACAGCGCGTCGTGTTGGTTCATGTCCAGGTATTTCCTCGTCATGGTGAAGCGAGCCTTTTTTTACCGATGCAGCCAGATTATTGAAACGATATCCTGATTTTCATCAAAGTTTAACTACCTGACAACGGTGAAATTCATGTTCAAGCGCAATCGCTTCGCGGCCGTCATGGCAATCGTGGTGGCAATTGTAGTCGCCAACACGGCCAATGCCCGTCCAGGCGGCTCCTTCCGCAGCGGCTTTTCGTCGAGCAGGCCGGCGGCGACACGCAGCACTTCCGCCCCGCGCCAGCCCTCGTTCGGCAGCTTCGGCCAGCGCCAGTCGCAGCCGCCCGCAGCGGCGCGCACCCAGCGCGACTCTGCCATGTCGCGCGACCTGGACCGCAAGGCAGCCCAGGACCAGGCGATGCGTACCTATGACGCCCGTACCGGCGCCAGCACGCCGGCCGGCGGCGGCTTGCCTCCCCTGAAACCGGTTCTCCCGGCCGGCACCGGCGGCGGCAATTACGGCGGCGGCGCTTACAGCGGTGGCGCATACGCCCAGCATGGCGCCCCGGCGGGAGGCGCCACCAGCGCGCCAGCCCCGGTGATCGTCCGCGAAGGCAATAACAACTGGCTGTGGGGTATTGGCGGATTCATGCTGGGCCGTACCGCAAGCAGCCACGCCGCGCCAGCGCCGGTCATCGTCCAGAACGCCCCTGTGCCGACCGTGCAGCAGGCGGATGTGTCGGGCAACTCGGGCGCCCTGGCCGACGCGGCAGGCGCGAACGATATCGCCACCGCGGGCGGCGCCAACGCGGCACAGGTGCAAGCGACGGCCGCCAAGCCTGCGGCCCACCAGTCCAGCACGTTGGCCAAGCTGGCGGTAGCCCTGCTGATCGGCGGCCTGGTCTGGCTGGCCTGGAAAGCCTTCCGCCTGATGGCGACGGCGCAAGCAGTGAAAAGGAATGCTAACTACTCGTTTGAAAGGAATTAAGGAATGGGCTGGAAAGACGCCATCGATTACCTGCGCAGCGGCGCCAGGAACCGCGGCATCGGCAGCGACACGCCGCAGCCGGAAGACGGGGACCTGCCGCTGGCGGCGAGGATCGGCAGCCTGGTGGAGTTGCAAATGTCGCCCCTGCTGCGCGCCAACGCCAACGGTTCGCTGGTGTCGCTGCCGCAAGCGGAAGACAGCCGGATTCTCGCCATCTCCCAGTTCAAGCTGTCGATGGCCGGCCGCCTGTACCGCTACTACCTGGCCAAGGGCGACGAAGACCAGCGCGAAAAGTTCCTCCAGCTGTACGTGGACGAGCACGGCGAAGTGAAGGAAATCCTGTACTGCACGCAGCTGGTGCGCTTTATTCCCACCACGGTGGAGGACCAGGATGCCTTCACCGGCACCGGCGGCTCCGGCCTGGGCGACCTGCAATTCAGCCTGTGGCGCAGTCAGCTCGAAGACAGCGGCGCCGACAGCGCAGTGTTGGCAAGCGCTTTCGGCGACCAGGATGCGCTGGATTTCGAGCGCGATGTCGGCGACCCGAACGCAGGTTTCGTCCCGCCCTTCACGGGCACCGAAACCCGCATCGACGAAGCCAGCGGCATGCAGGGCTTGAAGCAAGAGCTGTACTTCATGCCTTATGTCCGTCAACTGGGCGATGGCAGCAAGGAATACCTGCTGGTCACGACGGAGATTGTCCAGAGCGTGAACGGCGACGCAAGAAAACGCGGGATACACGTCGATTTCGTCGTGGGCATCCCGGTGGAGCAGGAACGGCTGGTCATCCAATAAGACCGCCGCATTTGGTGAACTGAACTTAACCCGAAAGGAAGCAACATGAGCAACTCGAATGGCTGGGCCCTGACTGCACGACTGATTTCCAAGCACTTTGGCGCCCTGGGCGACCGCGTGTCGGAAGCCATCGCCAGTTTTGACCCGGAAACGGCGACCGAGGCCGACCGCGACCGCCTGGCCGACACCCTGCGCAGCGCCGCGCAAAAGCTGGCCCAGGCCCGCGCCGCCTTTAACAAGGAGCGCGATGACGTGATCCGCCTGCGCAAGCTGATCGAAACCGACGAAAAAGCCACCGGCACCCTGGCTGAACGCCTGGCCGCCGGCCAGATTTCCGAAGCGACGATCAACCTGTTCTGCGACGAACTGGAAGCCAACAAGAACCGCCTGCCGCAGGAAATCCAGGAAGAAGCCGACGCCCAGGCCTATATGGAAGAATTGCAGAAGATCGTCGACGCCCTGTCGCAGCAGCTGGCCGACTTCGACGCCGCCGCGAAAAAGGCGATGCAAGCCCTGGCCCAGGCCAAGGCCCAGCGCGACTTGCAGCAAGTGCGCGCCGACCGTCAAAGCCAGCTGGCCAGCCTGTCCGGCATGCGCGGCAACACCAGCGCCCTGAACGCGCTGACCAAGCGTGCCCAGCAGATCAGCAACGAGGCCGAAGGCATGAAGATCGTTTCCGACATCGGCCAGCGCCCATACGACCAGGCCGCCGAAATCGACGCGATCCGCAAATCGGTCACTAATCCGTCCAACGGCAGCGAGTCCGCCCTGGAACGCCTGCAGCGCTTGTCGAATCAGGCGCCAGTTGCGGCGGCATAAGCCCCCGGGCTTGAAAAACCGCCCCCAGGGGCCATATAGCTAACGAGGTAAAATGGAACCCGGCGCACTCGCACCGCGCCGGGTCTTTTTTTTGTTGTTACGAGATTGGAAAAATCATGATGAAACCCATCCCACCTGAAGAGTCACTCATCGAGTATCCGAGCGACTTCCCGATCAAGGTGATGGGCGCCACCCACGACGCCTTCGCCACCACGATCATCGAGGTAGTGGTCGAGCACGACCCGACTTTCCACGAAGGGAAGCTGGAGTCGCGTCCATCCGCGAAGGGCAATTACACCAGCCTGACTTGCACCGTGCGCGCTACCAGCCGCGAGCAGCTGGACAACATCTACCGCGCGCTGTCCGGCCACCCGATGGTCAAGATGGTGCTTTAAGGAGCTGGCTGCTGGCGATTTCCGCCTTCAGCCACTCCCGGAACGCCCGCACCTGCGGCTTTTGCAGGGCGCCGGGCGGACTGACCAGGTAGTAATCATCCGGGCAAGGCGCAGCAACATCGAATAGCCGCACCAGTTGGCCCGACGCAATTTCCTGCATCGCCACCACATGGCGCACCAGCGCCACCCCGTCGCCATCGACGGCGGAGCGGATCAGCATCGACAAATCCTCAAACATCACGCCGCCGGAGGGCTCCGGCAGGTTGAGTCCGGCGGCCCGGAACCACGGCTGCCACGGTTCGTTCGAGCGTAGCAAAGTCGCCTTCGCCAGGTCCTGCGGACAGGTGGGCAGTTGTCCATAGCGATAGTGTGGACTCACTACGGGATAGTAAATCTCGCCAATCAGGCGCTCCACATCCAGGCCGGGATACTTGCCACGGCCAAAGCGGATGCCGACGTCGATCCCTTCCCGCACCAGGTCCTGCAGTGCCCCGCTAGCCTGCAGGATGACCTCGATATCCGGATGCCGCTCAATGAATTGACCGAGACGCGGCGCCAGCCAGCGCGCCGCAAACGAAGGAATGGCCGTCACGCTCAGACGCTGCACGCCCTCCGGCGGCCGCAGCCTGGCCGCGCCATCGGCCAGCTCCGCCAGGCAGCGCGCCACCGTGGCCGCGTAATGCCGCGCCTCCGGCGTCGAAGTCACCTGCCGTCCATTGCGGATAAACAGCTGCACGCCCAGCTCTTCCTCCAGCGCGCGTACCTGGTGGCTGATGGCGCCATGCGTCAGGCACAACTCGGCCGCCGCCCGCGAGAAGTTCTCGTGGCGTACCGCAGCCTCAAAGGCGCGCAGGGCGGAAAGATTGGGCAGTCTCATGTGAAAAAAATTAGCAGGACATTGGAAAATATATCGTTTTGGCAAGCACTAAGCAAGGCATACCATGTGAATAAACCTAACCAAAGCCGGAGCCTTCGCCATGCGCCTCAAACTGTATGTGGACAGCCAATTCACCAGCCCCTATGCCATTTCCGCCTTCGTCGCCCTGCGCGAAAAAGGCCTCGATTTCGAGATGGAGACCGTCGACCTGGAAGCAGGCAAGAACAAGGAGCTGTCCTATACCGGCAAGGCGCTGACCGGCCGCGTGCCTTGTCTGGTGCACAATGACTTCATGCTGACCGAGTCGAGCGCCATCACCGAATACCTGGAGGAGATGTTTCCAGCCCCCGAACACCGTGCCCTCTACCCGGTGTTGCCGCAGAAGCGCGCTGTCGCCCGCCAGATCCAGGCCTGGGTGCGCAGTGACCTTGGCGCACTGAGGGAAGAGCGCAGCACCTACACGGTGTTCTACCGCCGCGCCGAACAGCCGCTGTCCCCCGCCGCCCAGGCGGCGGCGGATAAGCTGGTCCACTTGGCCGAGCGCGTGATCGAAGGCCCCAACCTGTTCGGCCGCTGGTGCATCGCCGACACTGACCTGGCCATCATGCTGAGCCGCCTGGTGATGAACGGCGACCCGGTGCCGCAAAAACTCAAGGATTACGTCGCGCAGCAGTGGCAGCGCGAGTCCCTGCAAGATTGGCTAAAGAACATTAACCTGATGCCAGCTTAAGTAAATCGGCATAAAACTGCTCAGTCATTAAGCAGTGGCAGGGCTGGAAAGGTATAATGGCGGGGCTTTTCCCGACCTGTAGCCCTATGCCTATCCAGCCGGCGGTGATCCGCCATCTCGGCCAAGCCGAATACGAGCCAACTTTCGCAGCGATGCGCGCTTTCACCGACGCGCGCCAGGAAGACACGCCCGACGAACTGTGGATCGTCGAGCATCCGCCCGTCTATACCCTGGGCCTGGGCGCCGACCGCGGCCACCTGCTGGCCGGCGCGACCAGTATTCCCGTCGTGCAGACCGACCGCGGCGGCGAGGTGACCTTCCACGGTCCCGGCCAGGTCGTGATCTACCTGATGATGGACCTGCGCCGCAACAAGAAGGGCGGCAAGCTGTATGCCCGCCAGTTCGTCAACAAGATCGAAGAAGCGATCATCAATGTGCTGGCCGCGTATAATCTCGCCGGTGAGCGCATCGAGGGTGCGCCCGGCATCTATATCGCCAACGGCCCGAAAAAAGGCGCCAAGATCGCCGCCCTCGGCCTGAAGGTGCGCGGCAATGGCTGCACCTACCACGGCGTCTCGCTGAACGTGGGCATGGACCTGGCCCCCTTCACCTGGATCAATCCCTGCGGTTACGCAGGCCTGGAAACCATCGACATGCGTTCGATGGGCGTGGATGTCCCGCTGGCCGATGTCCAGCAGGCCCTGGCCAATGAGCTGGTCAACCAGCTCCAGGTGGCCGAACCTGAATTAACTTGAAAGCAAGCAGCTATGACTTACAACCCAAGCGACAAGCAAAAAGGCGCCGACAAGACCTCCCGCATTCCGATCAAGATCATCCCGATCGAACAGGCCGAACGCCTGAAGAAGCCGGAGTGGATCCGCGTGAAGGCGGCATCCCAGTCCTCCCGCTTCTATGAGATCAAGGACATCCTGCGCGAGAACAAGCTGGTGACCGTGTGCGAAGAAGCGAGCTGCCCGAATATCGGCGAATGCTTCGGCAAGGGTACTGCTACCTTCATGATCATGGGTGACAAGTGCACCCGCCGCTGCCCGTTCTGCGACGTGGGCCACGGCCGTCCGGATCCGCTGGACACCCAGGAGCCGATCAACCTGGCCAACACCATCGCCAAGCTGCGCCTGTCCTACGTGGTGATCACTTCCGTCGACCGCGACGACCTGCGCGACGGCGGCGCCGGCCACTTCGTCGAGTGCATCACCAAGACCAAGGAACTGTCGCCTAAGACCCAGGTTGAAGTGCTTGTGCCCGACTTCCGCGGCCGCCTGGAAAAGGCGCTGGACATCTTCGCCGACGGCCTGCCGGACGTGATGAACCACAACCTGGAAACCGTGCCGCGCCTGTACAAGGAAGCCCGTCCTGGCGCCGACTACCAGCACTCGCTGACGCTGCTGAAAGAGTTCAAGGAGCGCTACCCGCACGTCAAGACCAAGTCCGGCCTGATGGTCGGCCTGGGCGAGACCGACGAAGAAATCCTGGAAGTGATGCGCGACATGCGTGCGCATAACATCGACATGCTGACCATCGGCCAGTACCTGGCGCCGTCCAACAGCCACCTGCCTGTGCGCCGCTACGTGCACCCGGACGTGTTCAAGATGTTCGAAGAAAAAGCCTACGAAATGGGCTTTGCCCACGCCGCAGTCGGCGCCATGGTGCGCTCCTCGTACCACGCCGACGTCCAGGCGCACAACGTCCTCGAGCAGGCGTAATCCTCCCCTCGAACGTGTTCAGCGGCACATGACGCTGAACACGTTCTGTCCCGCTTTATCCCCCTTCGTTCCCTTGATCGTGCATGCTGTGACGCTGTCATCAAGGCGTTTCGAAAGCACGATTTCGTTCAGCATTCCGTAACTGCATTGCAGCCACTTCCCTTCTGGGAAAGGCCCCCTTAAATCGTAGGTGTCGGTCCAGTCGTTTAGCCCGGTGCGGACCTGCTTCCCAATGAGTTGGCCAAGACGTTGCGGAGGGCCGTCGGTGGGGGCCACTGAATGCAGGTATAGCGGCGACGCGACAAAAGGTTGCCAGCCATCCGCAACAACCTTGACCGCAACCGATGACTCTGAGATCCGTTCGGGGCAAATCGGCCCTTGCGCGCATGCGTCATGCACTTGAACTGCCAGTATGAGCACAGTAGCGGAGGTCAGAGAACTTGCTGTGAAGCGAAGGCGTGCCATACGAGACCTATTCGATGACAGAAAATGCGTCCGCATTGTCGCTGGGCTCAATATATTTTCCTGAATTGCTCTTCCCCTTGGCGCGAATGAAGCGCTTTGAAATTGTGGGCTTTCGCACGCTGTCATTCCATTGGTCGACAACATATATGCCATTCGAAACCTGCCCAAGGTAGAAAGCGGCGTGGTTGCCATGGGGCTTGTTCGGATAACGCCCATTTTCAAAGGTAGCAATCGCTGTCCCTGGCGATAACCTCGTATTCCCCATTACACGTTCGCCTTCGCGCCAAGCGGAAGTAACCGGTGCATTCGTAAAATGCTGGATCAACGCTACGCATTGAAAAGTACCCACTTTGTCCTTCTTGTCCAACTCTTTCGCCGCGGAATAAACGTAAGCCATAACGCCTCCCTGATCGCTGGTGAATGGATGAAGAAGTCCCATTCTCCTGCTCGCAGATCTCAGGCGTATTGAGCTGCATCATGCTCTTACCAGACGTTCAGCTGCGCTTCGATACCAGCGTCAGGATGTCGTAGCTGGCGACCAGTTCGTCGTTCTGGTTGGTGACCTGTACGTCCCATGCGACAACGCCCTGGCCGGGGCCCTTCGGTGTACTCGGCTTGCGGTCGACCTTGCGCTTGCAGGTCAGGCGTGCACGAATGCTGTCGCCGATACCGACCGGCGCCACGAAGCGCAGGTCGTCCAGGCCGTAATTGGCCAGGACAGGGCCTGGCGCCGGCGACACGAACAGCCCGGCCGCTGCGGACAGTACGAAGTAGCCATGGGCGATGCGTTTGCCGAATTGCGAATCGCGCGCTGCGATCTCGTCGAAGTGCATGTAGAAATAGTCGCCGGAAATGCCGCCGAAAGCCACGATGTCGGCCTCGCCGATGGTGCGGCGGTGCGTCAGCAGCGAGTCGCCGATCTCCAGCTCTTCGAAGTATTTGCGGAACGGATGCAGCTCGCTTTCCTTGACCGCTGCGCCGCGCACATATTCGCCCGTTACGGCGGCCAGCATGGTCGGGGAGCCTTGCAGTGCGGTGCGCTGCAGGTATTGGTAGACCGCACGCAGCCCGCCCAGCTGCTCGCCGCAGCCGGCGCGGCCCGGTCCGCCGTACTTCAGGTGGGCCGAAGCCAGGGCTTCCGCGCCGGCCGACGCTACTTCCTGCTCCAGCACAAGAACCCTGCCGTGCGAAGTGGCCAGGCGCGGCACCGCGTACGCAGCCAGCGCAGGGTCGCGCGTGGCGAGGGTGCTGGTCAGGCTGCCGCGGCCGCGTGCGGCCAGCTCCAGCGCTTCGTCCATGTCCGAATAAGGCATCAGCGCGCACACCGGCCCGAAAGCTTCGACTTCGTGCACGGCGCCATTGCGTCCGCTGTCGCGGCACAGCAGCAGGGTCGGCGCCGCGAAGGCGCCTTCGCGCACGCCTACGCCGAGCGGCGCAAAGCCGTCATCGGCGCCGCAGATGACTTCATTGCCTTCGGCCAGCCTGCGCAGGCGCGCACTGAGCTTGTGGCGTTCCTCCTGCGACGCCAATGGACCCATCTGCACGCCGGCCTGGGTCGGGTCGCCGATCACCACCGCCGCCAGGCGTTCGCGCAGGCGTGCCGTCAGCGGCGCGATCTGGGCATGCGGCGCCATCACGCGGCGGATGGCGGCGCCGTCCTGGCCGGCCTTGGCGGTCATCGAGCGCACGATGGCGTCGACGAACAATTCGAATTCCTGCGCGTCGCTGGCCACATCCGGCGCCAGGATCGCGCAGTTGAGGGAAGCCGCGCCCAGGTTGACCTGCACGGATCCGGTCTGCAGCTTGGGATGGGTGCGCAGCGCATTTGCCGTGGCGTCGGACCCGGTGAAACTGACCGAGTCGGCGCCCTCCAGGCGGTCGAGGAAAGCGTGGGCCGGGCCGATGGCAAGCTGCAGCGCGCCTTTCGGCAACAGGCCGGAAGCGTCGATCAGGCGCACCACCGCTTCCGCCATGTAGCTGGTGCTGGTGGCCGGCTTGACGATGCAGGGCATGGCGGCCAGGAAGCTGGCTGCGAACTTCTGCAGCAGCGACCACACCGGCAGGTGGAAGGGGTTGATGTGCAGCGCTACGCCGCCGCGCGGCACCAGGATGTGCGTGCCGGCGGCGCGGTTGCGCCGGCACAGCGACAGCGCCGGCGTTTCGTGCACCACATTGCCGGACGGGAGGCCGGTGACGGCGATGGAGGCGTAGGACGACAGCACGCTGATGCCGGCGCAGATATCCTGCTTGCTGTCGGCGCGCGTTGCCCCGCTCAGGAAGGCGATGCCGTACAGCTCTTCGCGATGCTCCATCAGGTAGGCCGCCAGCGCCTTCAGGCGTGCCGCGCGCTGCTGGAAGTCCAGTGCCAGCAGGGCCGGCAAGCCGGTGCTGCGCGCATAGTGGAAGGCCTGTTCGGCATCCACCGATTCGGCATGCGCATGGTAGATCAGGGAATTGTCGATCGCGCTGTGCAGCGAAATGCCGGCATCGCTGCCCATCCACTGGCCGCCGATCCAGCTTTGCAGTGTGCTTACCTTATGCATTATTGAGCTCCTTTACCCGCGGCCTGCTCGAGCGCGTCGATGAACATGGCGGCGACGTCGAACCCCGTCTGCTGCATGATTTCGCGGAAGCAGGTGGGGCTGGTGACATTGACTTCGGTGAGGTTGTGGCCGATCACGTCCAGGCCCACCAGCAGCAGGCCGCGTGCGAACAGCTGCGGCGCCAGCGTTTCGGCGATTGCGCGGTCGCTGTCGGACAAGGGACGCGCCTCGCCGCGACCGCCCGCGGCAAGATTGCCGCGCACTTCGCTGCCCTGCGGAATGCGCGCCAGGGCATAAGGCACCGGCTTGCCGCCGATAAGCAGGATGCGCTTGTCGCCTTCGCTGATGGACGGCAGGTAGCGCTGCGCCATGATCGTGGTGTTGCCGTCGCGCGTCAGCATTTCGGTGACGGAACCCAGGTTCATGCCGTCTTCGCGCACGCGCACGATGCCGGCGCCGCCCATGCCGTCCAGCGGCTTGAAGATGACATCTCCGTGACGCGCGTGGAAGTCGCGCAGCGCGCCAAGGTCCCGGCTGACCATGGTCGGCGCGGTGTACTGCGCGAACTCAAGGATCGCCAGCTTCTCGTTGTGATTGCGGATGGCCGCCGGGTCGTTGAACACGCGCGCGCCCTGGCGCTGCGCCGCCTCCAGCAGGAAGGTGCTGTACACGTACTCCATGTCGAACGGCGGATCCTTGCGCATCAGCACCGCGTCGAAGCGCGCCAGCGGCGTGCTGACCGCTTCTTCCCTGCGGAACCAGCGTCCGTCCTCTTCGACCATGTGCACGCGCGCCGCGTGGGCGCTGACGTTGCCGGCCTCCCACAGCAGCTGGTGCTGTTCGAACACGTACAGCTCGTGGCCGCGCGCGGCAGCTTCGCGCATCATGGCGAACGTCGAATCCTTCTTGATGTTGAACGACTCAAGCGGATCGGCCAGTACAGCAATCTTCATCGTGAAGTCCTTCGGTAGATGGTGGGATGGGAATGCGATTGGCTTCGGATGGTAGCTCAGTATGTTTCGTATTGCTCCTCACATATTCTGAAAGCCCCCCTCAGCAAATGCGTCTTGTGAGCCCTGTGCGCTGGGCCTTAGCATCGTCGGCGATGCAAAAGCACGCCAGCACACGCCAGCGTTTCCACTACCAAATCAAGAGGACACCACGATGCGCCGTTCGTTCCAAACCAATCTCGAAATCCGTTACCGCGAAACCGATTCCATGGGCCACGTCAGCAGCCCTGTGTATTACGAGTACATGCAGACCGCGTACCTGGACTACATGCACAAGATCATGGAGATCCCGAAGCTGGAGAAGCTGCCGCACATCATGGTGAAGACTTCCTGCGAATACATTGCGCAGGCCAAGTACGGCGACAAGCTGTGCATCCTGAGCCACGTCAGCAAGTTTGGCGGCAAGAGCTTCGAGATGGAGCACGTCATGCACATCGGCGACGCGAACGGCCCGGTCATGGCCAAGGCAGTGTCGGTGCACGTGTGGTACGACTACGAAAAGCAGGCGACCCAGCCAATACCTGAATCGTTCAAGCAAACCGTGATGGCTTACCAGGGCAGCCTGTAAGCGATGCGCGCCACTGCCAAGTATCCGCTGCTGGCGCTGCTGGCCGTGCTGGCGGCGGCGCCGGCATGGGCCGGTTCCGTTGCGCAGCGCGCCCAGTCGGCCATCGACTGGAGCGCCGCCGCGCAAGCGCGCGCTTCGGCTGCGGCACCGGCCGGAGCCGACAAGGTGCGGCTGCCGGTGCTGCTGCTGCCAGCGCAAGGTGACTGGGGTGCGCCGCGCTTCGTCGGCCAGGGTACGGCCTATGCCGCGCTGTACGCGCCGGACAAGGCCAAGCTCACCATCATGGGATCGTCCTCGCATATCGTGGCGCCGGCCGGCCTCAAGCTGGAACACACGACCGGTGCGTTCGAATCGATCGGCGACGGCGCCGACTACAGCTTCACCCGCTTTGGCGCGGCCTACACGCTGCGCATCACCTGCGACGAGCCGCTCAAGGACAAACGTTGCACCGATCCGCAATACCTGACCGATGCAGCCAAGGCGCTGCAGATGGTGGGAGGAGCGCAATGAAAAAACAAATCGTGGCAAGCGCATTGTGCTTGCTTGCTTTCCAGGCCGGCGCCGACGAACGCTTCATGCCGCCGGGCGCACTGCTGCCCGGCAGCGGCAGCGGCATCGCCAGCGACGCCGTGCTGTTCCCCGCCATGCGCTTCCCGATCGAGCAAGGCCCAGCCTTTGCCAACTCGCATTTCTACGGTGTGGGCGGACAGCGCGGGCGCGAAGGCGATTCCTGCGACGACGCCAACTATGCCTACCCCTGGCGCGACAACTTCTGCGAACTGCGCAAGGCGGACCTGCCGTTCTGCCCTTCCGGCGGACACCAGGGCCAGGACCTGCGCCCGGCCACCTGCCGCGCCAACTTCCACTGGGCGGTGGCGGCGGAAGACGGCGTCATCGTGCAGGTGGGGCGCTTCAGCGTCACGCTGCAGACCGCCAACGGCACCCTGTACCGCTACGTGCACCTGAACACCAGCGACCTCGCGGTGCGCGAGCTGCAGCCGGTGGCGCGCGGTGCGCGCATCGGCAGGATTTCCAATAACTGGGTCGACAAGCTGCCGGTGCACCTGCACTTCGACGTGAAGGATGCCGTCGCAATGGGCGACACCACCACCGTGGCTTTCGTGCCGCCGTACGCCAGCCTGGTGCAGTCCTACCTGAAACAAGGAGATGTGAAGTGACACAGAAGAAAAGCCGCATCCTCGGCCGCAAGCGCCCGATCCTGGCCATCCTGCGCCAGGAAGCGTCCACGCCGGGGCGCGCTGGACGCCTGCTGCGCGACAAGGGCTTCGACCTGGACATCCGCCGCCCGTCGATGGGCGATGCGCTGCCCGACACGCTGGACGGCCACGCGGGCGTGATCGCCTTCGGCGGCCCGATGAGCGCCAACGACCAGGACGAACATATCAAGCGCGAGATCGAATGGCTGTCGGTCCCGCTCAAGGAAAACCGCCCTTACCTGGGCATCTGCCTTGGCGCGCAGATGCTGGCCAAGAACCTGGGCTGCTCCGTCAAGGCGGCCGAAGGCAATATCACCGAGATCGGCTGGTACCCGATCAAGGCCACCGCCGAAGGACAGGACGTGATGCCGAACTGGCCGGGGATGGTGTACCACTTCCACATGGAAGGCTTCGAGCTGCCGAAAGGCGCGGTGCTGCTGGCCGAGGGCGAGGCCTACCGCAACCAGGCCTACAAATACGGCGAGAAAGCATGGGGCATCCAGTTCCACCCCGAGCTGACGCTGGCCATGCAGCGGCGCTGGGCCGTCAAGGGCGCGCACCGCTTCCACCTGCCGAACGCGCAGCAGGGCCCCGAGCATCTGCGCGGCCGCGAGCTGCACGACCGTGAACTGCGCGCCTGGTTCAACGGCTTCCTGAACCGCGTCTTCACCGAAGAGTAAGCAGGCATGCGCGACCGCGACCAGTCAACATCCGATTTCACGCTCAATGAAGCGCAGCTGCTCGCGCGCAACAGCTACAAGTGGCGCCAGTACCCGCGCGGAGTGATCGCGGCCTGCGTGGCCGACATGGACCTGCGCAGCGCGCCTGCGGTGGAGGCGGCGCTGGCCGACGCCCTGCAGCGCGCCGACTACACCTATCCCCTGCGCGACGGCCGCAAGGCCGACCGCGCCGTGGCAGCGGCGTTCGAAGAGCGCATGCGGCGGCTCTACGACTGGCATGCACCGCAGGAGCGCACCCTGGTGCTGCCCGACCTGGTGCAGGCCGTCTACGCCACCATCATGGCCTTCTCCGAGCCCGGCGACGGCGTGATCGTGCAGGTGCCGAACTACGCCCCGTTCCGCGAGGCGATCGAGACCACCGGCCGCCGCCTGGTCGCGCTTGACATGGTGAGCGGCGACGACGGCTACACCTTCGACCTGGCGCAGCTGGAGGCGCAGATGGACGGCCGCACCCGCATCCTGGTCCTGTGCAACCCGCACAACCCGACCGGGCGCGTGTGCACGCCCTGCGAGCTGCAAGCCCTGCAGGAATTCGCGCAGCGGCACGGCCTCATCGTGGTCTCCGACGAGATCCACGCCGACCTGGTATGGCCGGGCGCGCAGCACCTGCCCTTCGCCGCCCAGTCGGAGGCGGCCGCCGCGCGCACCGTCACGCTCAACGCCGCGACCAAGAGCTTCAATATTGCCGGCCTGCGTTGCGCGGTGGCGCACTTCGGCTCGGACGCGCTGCAGCAGCGTTTCCATGCGCGCATCCCGTTCCGCCTGACCGGCGCCGTCAACAACCTGGGCATCGACGCCACCTTGGCGGCATGGCAGGACGGCCAGGACTGGCTGGACGCCGTGCGCCTTCACCTGCTGCAGATGCGCGACCATGCGGCGGCCACGCTGCGCCGCGAGCTGCCGGCCATCCGTTTCCACGTGCCGGAAGCGACCTACCTGCTGTGGCTCGACTGCGGCGCGCTGCAGCTGGGCCGCCCGGCCTTCGATTTCTTCTTCGAGCAGGCGCGCGTCGCGCTCAGCCCCGGCCAGGCTTTCGATGCGCGCATGCCGCACTGCGTGCGGCTGAATTTCGCCACTTCGCGCCCCATCCTCGACCAGATGCTGGAGCGCATGATCGGCGCCGTGCGCGCCTATCCCGCCCGCCACCACTACCTTTGAACCGACCCATGGAACCTACACAGCAAAGCAAGCCCCGCATCCTGATCGGCACCTGCGGTTCGCTCGACTCGACCCTGTTGCCGAACTACCTGCGCGCCATCAAGGACCGCATCGACTGCCACCTGACGGTGCTGATGACGCCCAACGCCACCAACTTCCTCAAGCCGGAAGTCATCGCCCTGTTCGCCGACCGCGTGGTGGCCGGCGACCGCCCGCAGGACTGGACCACCGACAAGCCCGGCCTGCTGGCCGCCGGCCACGACATCATGCTGGTGCTGCCGGCCACCGCCAACACCCTCGGATCGGTGGCCCACGGCCTGGCGGGCAACCGCCTGACCACCGTGGTGCTGGCCGCCACTTTCCCGGTGCTGTTCTTCCCGGTGATGGGCGGGCCGATGTGGGCCAAGCCGTCGGTCAGCCGCAACGTGGCGCAGCTGCGCGAAGACGGCTACGAGATCGTGGAGCCGGTGTGGACCGAGCACTTCGACCCGCTGCTGGGCCGCAGCCACGGCCACCACTCCCTGCCCGCCCCGGAACACGTGGTGGCCCTGCTGCTGGAACGCCTGCCGGCCCAGCGTCCGCACCTGGCGCTGACCGGCAGCGCCGCCTGATCCACTCATGACAAGGAAAACCATGTCCCGTATCCTGTACAGCCTGTGCGCCGCCGACCGCCGCCGCCACTACTCGCCACACGTCTGGAAGATCATCATGGCGCTCAAGCACAAGGGCCTCGCCTTCGAGCTGCGTCCGGTGTCCTTCGCCGAGATCCGCCAGATCGAAGACGGCAGCTACACCAGCGTGCCGGTGTTGAACGACAACGGCCACATCGAGGGCGACAGCTTCGAGATCGCCACCCACCTGGAAGACGCCTACCCCGGGCTGCCGACCCTGTTCGGCGGCGAAGGGGGCATCGCCATGGCGCGCTTCGTGGAGAGCTTCAGCCAGACCGTGATCCACCCGCCGGTGTCGGCCATCGCCTGCATGGACATGTACGCCCTGATGTCGCCGGAAGACCAGCAGCATTTCCGCAGCGCGCGCGAAAAGCGCTTCGGCAAGACGCTGGAGGAAACCTATGCCGGCCGCGAGGCCGAACTGGCGGCCCTGCCGGAAAAATTCGCGCCGCTGCGCAACCTGCTGGCCAAGCAGCGCTGGCTGGGCGGCGCCCAGCCCCTGTTCGCCGACTACATCCTGTTCGGCGTGCTGCAGTGGGCGCGCGTCACCGTGCCGCAGCCGCTGCTGGCGGCCGACGATCCGGTCACGGCCTGGTTCGAGCGCTGCCTGGACCTGCACGGCGCCGTCGGCCGCGCGGTGATCCTGGACTGATCCCAACCCACAAAACCACGACAAGGCACAGCATGATGTTCACCCCCCAACAAATGGAACTGCGCCAGCAGTACGCCGCCATCGGCGGCGAGATCGCCGCGGCTGCGGCCGGCCGCCCGGAAGGCTTCGACTATCAAGGCTGGAACCGCCTGCGCGACGCCGGCCTGTGGCGCCTGATCGTGCCGGGCGCCAGCCTGGCCTCGGGCGACTGGTGGAGCTTCACCGCTGCCCTGGACGGCCTGTCCTCCACCATCGGCAGGCCGGAACTGCTGCTCTCGGTGATCGCCCAGGCCGGCATGGTGCGCGGCCTCGAGCGCCACGGCAGCCCCGCCCAGCAGGACCGCTACTTTGGCGCCATCCTGCGCGGCGAAGTCAGCGCCACCGGCATCGCCGAACCGGGCACCGGCACCGACGTGCGCAGCATCACCACCACCCTGACGCCGGACGGCGAAGGCTATGTGCTGAGCGGCGGCAAATTCAATATTGCGCACGCCCCGATCATGGACTTCGGCCTGATCGTGTGCCGCCTCGCCGGCAAGGACGAGCAGAACATCGCCCTGGCCCTGATCGACAAGGGCACGCCGGGCCTGCGTGCGGGCCAGGTGGACGACAAGCTGGGCAACCGCAACCTGCCGACAGGCGCCCTGCATTTCGACGATATCGCGGTGGCGCCCGGACAGATCCTGGGCAAGCCGGGACGCGGCCTGGGCACCCTGATCGACATCATTTCCCTGGGCCGCCTGTACTACGGCCTGGCGGCGGCCAACCTCATCGCGCCCTATCTGGACGATGCGATGCGCTACGCCGCCGAGCGCACCAGCTTCAACAGCAGTATCGACAGCCACCAGTACGTGCAGCGGCGCCTGGTCGATATCCGCATCGGCATGGAGCGTTCGAAATGGATGGCTTACGGCGCCCTCTCGCAATTGCTCGAGGGCCGCAAGGAAGCCTTGATGAGTTGCTCGATCGCCAAGCTGGTCGGCTCGGACGACTTGATCCAGAGTGCTACCAGCCTGGTCCGGCTGTATGGCAGCCTGGGCTACCACAACGGCAAGGTAGCCGAGTTGATGAAGAACGCACTCGGATTCGCCAGCGTCGGTGGCACCGAGGAAATGCACCGCAAGAACATTTTCAACCAGATGCAGCGGCTCGCGGCCTGAAACCGCAAGCCGGGCTGCCTAGGCCGGCTCGTTCAAGGCCTCATGGATGGCGCTGAACAGCGGCTCGTGGCTGCGCGAAGCGAGGTGGGCGAACAGGTTGCGCACCGTTTCCTGGGCCTGGCAGATGATGTCGATTTCACCGCGGCGCTGGGCTTCCAGCGCCGTGTCGCCATGCAGCAGGCCCACGCCCAGGCGCTCGGCCAGCATCGAGCACGTCACGCTCTCGCGGTCGATGCTGATGATGCGGCTGGGGCGGAAGTTATACGTGCGGAACAGGTTCTCCGCCGCGCCGCCGCAGCACAGGCTCGACGGCGGGAAAATCCAGGGCAGGTTGCTCAGTTCGTTCCAGTCGAGCGGCTTGCTGGTATCGATCATGCCCACCGGCGCCGCCACATAGATCGGGAAATGCGCCACCTGGATGGTGGTCAGGTCCTCGGACGGCGCGCGCGACTCGTTATAGAAGCCGGCATCGAGCGCGCCGTTGCGGATATCGGCCAGGATGGCCGCCGAACGCCCATGCTCCAGCGACACCTCCACCTCGGGATGCTGCTCCGAAAAACGGCGCAGCAGGCGCCCGATCGCCTCGTTGTTGGGCTGGCCGCCGATGCCGATGCGCAGCTTGCCGGCCAGCCGTCCCTTGATGCGGTTGGCCTCGGCCACCAGTTCGCGGTGGATGTCGAGGGTGCGCTCGGCCTTGGCCAGGATGCTCTGGCCGTGGCTGGTCAGGCTCATCCCCCGCACCGTGCGGTCGAACAGTGTCAAGCCGAGGAAATCTTCCATGGCCTTGACGTGGGCGCTGACTGCGGGTTGGCTCAGGAATAAACGTTCCGATGCGCGCGTAATGCTGCCTTCTCGCGCCACCGCAACAAAAGTTTTCAATTGATGAATTTCCATGCTGGACAGGTGAATTGAGGAATCATTAAAGTTTAAAGTAATTATATATTTTTTAACTTTTCCGGTACGCAGACCCCGCGGATGATGCCCAGCAACAACATCCGGCTCTCGGGGGTGTGGGCTTTCCTTACAGCAGCCCGAGCCAACGCCACCACAAGAAGTCCAGTGGCGTCAGCAATAGCAAACTTAACACAAACAAGGCCAGGCAGAGCCGCGTTACGGCACGTACTGGCAAGTTGGCAGCTTGCATCGCAAATATAAGCGGTGGCGCCTGATATGGCAGTAAAACGTTGGAAAACGCCAACACCTGCGTCATCAGGACAGTGCTCAGCGGCAACCCTGTGGCTTGCGACAAGTCTTGCGCCAGCGGGGTCAGGGTGGCCGGCACCCCGGCCAGGTTGGTCACCATGCCGACCACGGTCGACATCAGGACCAGCACGGCGGCGTTCCACAGCGGCTGTCCGGGGCCCAGGCCGGCGCGCTGGCGCAGGGCCTGCACCACCGCCTCGCCCAGGCCGCTGGCGGCGATCACCGCGCCCAGCCCCATCACCCCCGCCACGAAGAACAGGGAACCGTAGTTGATGTCCTGGCTCAGGCACTTCTTGGCCGTCAGGTCGGCGTCCGGCCACAGGCAGACCAGGGCGGCCGCCAGGCCGATCCAGGCCGGCGACAGGTGATGCCAGCTGTCGCTCATCCACAGCGCCAGGCAGGTGGCCAGCACGCCGGCCAGCAGGCTTTCCCGCGCCGACATGGGACCGGGGCGCGGCTGGCCGGCGCCGCCCTGCACCGGGTCGGCGGCCGGGAACATCCACAGGATCAGCGCCACCAGCAGGGCCGACTTGAGCAGGCCCAGCACCGGGAAATGCAGCAGCAGGTAGCTGCCATAGGAAATATGCAGGCCGTACAGGTTCTCCGCCATGCCCGACAGGATCATGTTCGGCGCGTTCGACGGCAGGATGGCGAAGGTCGGCAGGAAACTGGAAAACGCCGCCGCCATCAGCATGCCGGTGCGGCCGTTGTCGCCCGGGCCGTAGCCCATGTGCTCGGCCAGCGCCAGGGTGATCGGCACCAGCAGCACCACCCGCCCCATGCCCGAAGGCATGACAAACGCCAGCGCCAGGCTGAACAGGACGACCCCGGCGATCACGCCGGCATAGCGCCGCCCCAGCATGCCGGCCAGGATGGCGGCGGCGCGCTTGCCCAGCCCGGTGTGCCCGATGGCCGCGCCCATCACGGCGCCGCTGAACAACAGCCAGAAGGTGGTCGACTGCAGGCCGGAAAATACCGTCGAGGCCGGCGCCATCTTGCCCAGCATCGCCACCAGGAAGAAGGCCAGGGCTGGCCAGTATTCCGGCACCAGGGCGGTGGCCCACATGCCGATGCAGAACACCAGCAGCGCCACCACGCCGGCCATCTGGGGCGGCAGGTGGACGGCCGCCAGCCAGCCGCTGCCGGCAGTCAGGGCGGCGATGCCGGCCAGCGTGCGCAGGCGCGGGCTCGGCAGGGGAAAGGGTAAGGACAGGGATTGCACGAAAGTCTCCAGGATTCAGTGGTAGCGCCGGATTTCGATGGTGCGCGCCGGCGCGGGGGCGGCCTGGCTGTCGCCGGGCGCGGAGGCGACCAGCGCCAGGCTTGGCTGCTCCAGCCTGGCCAGCAGCTCGCCGGCACGCTGTTCCGCCCGTGCGATGCTGGCCAGCTTGACGTGGCCAAAGCCGCGGATGGCTTCCGGCAGCTCGGCCAGCGCCACCAGGGCCGCATGGTTGCCTGTATTCAGGCGTGGCAGCAGGCGCTGGATGCGTGCGGCGTAATCGCGGGCCAGCTGGCGTTCGCGCCGGCGCTCCCGGCTGTAGCCGAACACGTCGAGCGGGGTGCCGCGCAAGCTCTTGCCCTTGGCCAGCACGCGCATCACGGTGCCCAGCCAGGGGCCGAAGCGGCGCTTGCGCGCGCCGAGCAAGGGCGGCGCCATGTGGTAGGCCAGCTTGTAGTCGCCCTCGAACTGCTGCGCCAGCTGCTGGCGGAAGGCGCCGTCGCTGAATAGCCGCGCCACTTCATATTCATCCTTGTAGGCCAGCAGCTTGGCGTAGCCCTTGGCCACCGCCCGCGTCAGCGGCAAGGCGGCGTCGCGGCCCAGCACTGCGCTTTCGCGCTCGCGCACGATGGCAACGAATTCACGGTAATGCGCGGCCAGCGACGCGTCCTGGTAACGCACCAGCAGCTCGGCGCGCTGTTCGATCAGCTCGCCCAGGCTCGCTTCGCCGGGCGCGGCGGCCGGCGCCAGCCAGCTGCGCAGCAGCGGCGCATCGCTGGCGGCCAGGCGCCCTGCGGCCAGGGCCGCCTTGTTGGCCTCGACGGCCACGCCATTCAATTCGATCGCCCGTTCCAGCGCGGCCAGGCCGACCGGCACCAGGCCGCGCTGCCAGGCAAAGCCCAGCAGCAGGATATTGGCGGCGATGGTGTCGCCCATCAGCTGCTGCGCCAGCAGTTGTCCGTTGCAGGTGGCCAGCTGGGCCGCGCCGGCCGCGTGGCGCAGCCTGTCCATCAAGCCGTCCGCCGGCAGCGACGCGTCCGGGTCGCGCACCATGGCGGCGGTGGGAAACTGGTGGGTGTTGGCCACCACCCGCGTGTGGCCGTGGCGCAGCGCCTGCAGTGCGTCGGCGCTGGCGGCCACCACCATGTCGCAGGCCAGCAGGGCGTCGGCCTGGCCGGCGTCGATGCGCGCCTGGTGCAGCTGGCCGGCGTCGGCCGCCAGGCGCACGAAGGACAGCACCGCGCCGCCCTTCTGGGCAAAGCCCATGAAGTCGAGCACCGAGGCGGCCTTGCCTTCCAGGTGGGCGGCCATGCTGACCAGCGCGCCCACGGTCACCACGCCAGTGCCGCCGACCCCTGTCACCAGCAGGTTGAAGGGGGCGTCCCAGGCGTGTGCCGGCGGGGCCGGCAGCGCGGCCGCGGCGCGCCGCAGGGCGCCCGGATCGGCCTGCGCCCCGGCTGCCTTGCGCAGGCGGCCGCCCTCCACACTGACGAAGCTGGGGCAGAAGCCGTCGGCGCAGGCATAGTCCTTGTTGCAGGACGACTGGTCGATGGTGCGCTTGCGCCCGAACGGCGTCTCCAGCGGCACGATCGACAGGCAGTTCGACTGCACGCCGCAATCGCCGCAGCCCTCGCACACGGCGCTGTTGATCGCCATGCGGCGCGCCGGCTCGGGCAGTTCGCGCTTCTTGCGGCGCCGGCGCAGCTCCGCCGCGCAGGTCTGGTCGTACACCAGCACGGTGACACCGGGCGTGTCGCGCAGTCGGCGCTGCACCTGGTCCATCTCGTCGCGCCCGTGGAAGCTGGTGCTGCCGGGGAAGCGCGCGTGCAGTCCCGCGTATTTGGCCGGCGCGTCGCTCACCACGGCGATGGCGCGCGCGCCTTCCGCGTGCACCTGCCAGGCGATGGCGTCGACCGTGATGCTGCCGTCCACCGGCTGGCCGCCGGTCATGGCGACGGCGTCGTTGTAAAGAATCTTGTAGGTGATGTTGGCACGGCCGGCGATGGCCTGGCGGATCGCCAGGAAGCCGGAATGGAAATACGTGCCGTCGCCCAGGTTCTGGAACACGTGCGGGGTCTTGCTGAACATCGAATGGGCGACCCAGTCGACGCCCTCGCCGCCCATCTGGATCAGCCCGGTGGTCGAGCGGTCCATCCAGGAAGCCATGAAGTGGCAGCCGATGCCGGCCTGGGCGCGCGAACCTTCCGGCACCTTGGTCGAGCTGTTGTGCGGGCAGCCCGAGCAGAAATACGGCTGGCGCCGTACGCCGTCGGCGGCGTTGGACAGCGGCACCGGCACGGCGAAACCTTCCAGCGCGCCGCGGCGCTCCAGCGCGGGCGCGTGGCGCGCCAGCCACGGCGCCAGCACGGCGGCGATGCGCGAGGGGCGCAGCTCGCCGTGCGCGGCCAGCAGCGGCGCGCCGTCGGCATCCTGCTTGCCCAGCAGGCGCGGGCGGGCGCCGTCCGGCAGGTTGTAGAACAGCTGGCGCAGCTGCTGTTCGACCACGGCGCCTTTTTCCTCGATCACCAGGATCTCCTCGAGGCCACACTGGAAAGCCAGCAGGCGGGTCGGCTCCAGCGGGAAACTGAGGCCGACCTTGTACAGGCGGATGCCGGCCTGCTCCAGCGCATCGAGGCCGATGCCCAGGCGGCGCAGCACTTCCAGCACGTCCAGGTGGGCTTTGCCGCAGGTGACGATGCCGGCCCGGGCTTGCGGGCTGGGGCACAGCAGGCGGTCGATGGCATTGGCGCGCGCGAAGGCGCGCACCGCGTCGAGCTTGTGGGCATGGCGGGTTTCGATGCCCAGTCCCGGCAGGTCGGGCCAGCGGTAATGCAGGCCGCTGGCGGCGACGCTGAAATCCACCGGTTCGTCGAAACGGGTACGGATGCTGTCCAGGTCGACCGTGGCCCCGCTTTCCACCGTTTCCGAAATGGCCTTGAAGCCGACCCACATGCCGGAAAAGCGCGATAGCGCCCAGCCATACAGGCCGAATTCCAGGTACTCGGCCAGGTTGGCCGGGTTCACCACCGGCATGCCCCAGGCCTGCATCGCGAATTCGCTCTGGTGCGGCATCGAGGAGGAGACGCAGCCGTGGTCGTCGCCGGCCACCACCAGCACCCCGCCGTGCGGCGAGGAGCCGTAGACGTTGCCGTGCTTGAGGGCGTCGCCGGCGCGGTCGACGCCCGGGCCCTTGCCGTACCACAGGCCGAACACGCCTTGCACGCCGCGCTCGGGGTCGGTCTCGACCTGCTGGCTGCCCAATACGGCGGTGGCGGCCAGTTCTTCGTTAATGGCCGGCAGAAAACGAATCTGCTCGGCCTCCAGCTGGGCGCGCGCGCGCCACAGCTCCTGGTCGTAGCCGCCCAGCGGCGAGCCGCGGTAGCCACTGATGAAGCCCGCCGTGTCGAGGCCGCGTTCGCGGTCCAGGCGGCGCTGCATCAGCGGCAGGCGCACCAGTGCCTGTGTGCCGGTCAGAAACACAGTGCCGCCGCGCGCCTGCAGGTTATCGTCCAGCCGGTAATCCCGCAAGGTACCGGCGGCCGTTGTCAGTTCCAAAGCTTCCACATCCATCTCCCAAACCTGCGTGAGCGTTCTGCGTTTTTCTTCTATCGCGTTTTTCTTCTATCGATATAGCCTCGCCGAAGATTAGGGTGCTCTGCTGCACCGCGCAATTCGCAAATCTTGAGCGCGCCCTCAGGAATGCTGAGGATGCCGGCATCAGACTTCCTGAGCCTCGCACTCAGCATTTACGAATTGCGCCGCGGCCGCGCGGGCCTTATCGTCGCCGGACTAAAGGCAAGCCGCCCACTCTCACCATCTGGAAAGGCAGCACATGAATTCACTGTTGACCCGTCGCCTCGCGTCGCTCTCCGGCGCCGCCACGCTCCCCTTGCTGGACCAGGGCCTGCGCGGCATTGAACGGGAAGCACTGCGCATCGACGGCCGCGGCCACCTGGCGCGCACCGCCCACCCGCAGATGCTGGGTTCTGCGTTAACCCATCCGAACATCACCACCGATTACGCCGAAGCGCTGCTGGAGCTGATCACGCCGCCGTCCCGCACGGTGGACGGCATGCTGGACGGCTTCGACGCGCTGCACCGCTTCGTGTACAGCGGCCTTGGCCAGGAGGCGCTATGGAGCCATTCGATGCCCTGCTTCCTGCCGGAAGAGGAAGACATCGACATCGCCTGGTATGGCAGCTCCCACGTCGGCATGCTCAAGCACGTTTACCGGCGCGGCCTGGCCCTGCGCTACGGCAAGACCATGCAATGCATCGCCGGCATCCATTACAACTACTCGCTGGAGCCCTCGCTGTGGGCCCACCTGCAGGCGGCCGAGGGCGCGCCCGGCACGGCCATGCAGCACCAGTCGGAAAGCTATGTGGCCCTGATCCGCAACTTCCGCCGCTACGGCTGGCTGCTCATGTACCTGTTCGGCGCCTCGCCGGCGCTGTCCGCCCACTTCCAGGGCCGCCGCTCGTTCGAATTGGAACAGCTGTCGGGCGACACCCTCTACCTGCCTTACGCCACCAGCCTGCGCATGAGCGACATGGGTTACCAGAACGACGCCCAGGCCGGCCTGACGCCGGATTACAACACCCTGGACAGCTATATCACCAGCCTGGCCGCCGCCATGAACCACCCCTACCTGCCTTACGTGGAAATGGGCACGCAGCGCAACGGCCAGTGGACCCAGCTCAATACCAACCGCCTGCAGATCGAGAACGAGTACTACTCGGCGATCCGTCCCAAGCGCGTCACGCGCAGCGGCGAACGGCCGCTGCATGCCTTGGCCCAGCGCGGGGTGCAGTACGTCGAAGTGCGCTGCCTCGACATCGATCCCTTCGAGCCGCTCGGCATCGGTGCCCAAGCGTGCCACTTCCTCGACGTTTTCCTGCTATTTTGCGCGCTGCAGGAAAGTCCGCTCACCGGCGACGCCGAAAGCCGCGAGAACAGCGCCAACTTTGCGCGCACGGTCAAGGAAGGCCGGCGTCCCGGCGTGCGGCTGCAGCGCCATGGCGGCGACGTCGCCCTGTGCGACTGGGGCCTGGAGCTGGTGGAGCGCATGGCGCCGGTGGCCGAACTGCTGGACCGGGCGCGCGGCAGCCAGGATTGCAGCGCAGCGCTGGCGGCGCAGCGCGCCAAGCTGGTCGACGTGACGCAGACGCCGTCGGCGCGCGTGCTGGAAGCCATCCGCGCCGAGCAGGGCAGCTTCGACGCCTTCGCCCTCGGCCGGAGCATGGCCCACGCGCAGCACTTCCGCAGCCGTCCGCTGGATGCAGACAGCCTGGCGCGCTTCGGCGCCGAGGCCGACGCGTCGCTGGCGGCGCAAAAACAGGCCGAACGCAGCGACAGCGGCGACTTCGGGCAATACCTGGCGAACTACCAGGCCGCGGCGCGTTACCTGCCGCTGCCGGAAAGCGACCACGCCGCCGTGCAAGCGCGCGTGGCATGAAAGGACAGGCATGAGAATTCTGCATACCATGCTGCGCGTCGGGAATCTCGACAAGGCGCTGCATTTTTACCGGGAAGCGCTGGGCATGCGCCTGCTGCGCCGCCACGACTATGACGATGCCCGCTTCACGCGCGCCTTCGTCGGCTTCGGCGACGAGCAGTCGCACGCTGCCATCGAGCTGACACACAACTGGGATAAGCCGGGCTACGGCCTGGGCGACGGCTACGGCCACCTGGCGCTGGAAGTGGCCGACGCCGCGCAGGTGTGCGAGCGCGTGCGCGCGCTGGGCTACCAGGTCACGCGCGACGCCGGCCCGATGAAGCACGGCCGCAACGTGATCGCCTTCGTGCAGGACCCGGACGGCTACAAGATCGAATTGATACAACAAAGCGAACACTACGATTGAAAGGAACACATGAGCGCAGAACCGAACCGACAAGCCCTGGTGCAAGCCGCCATGGCTGCCGTATGCGCCCTGCTGGCCGCCGAACCGGCGCTGGCACAGTCCCATGGCCAGGACGGCGCCAAAGGCGCCACTGAAATCTGCTACGGCGTTTCCAAGGCCGGCCAGAATGAATGCGCCAACACCACCTGCTTCCACCTGTGCTCCGGCATGGCGACCGTGGACAACGATCCCACCGAATGGAAAACGGTGCCGAAGGGGACCTGCGAAGCCATGGGCGGCAAGGCCGAAGCGGCGCCGCTGGCCTGCCCCAGCGTGGCGCGGCGCGGCCCGGCGCCCGACCTGAAGGCGGGCGAGGCCCTGTTCCGCAACGGCGATCCGGCGCGCGGCCTGCCGTCCTGCGCCGCCTGCCACGGCGCCAACGGCAATGCCAGCGTGGCCGACTACCCGCGCCTGGCCGGCCAGTTCAAGAATTACCTGGATGGCCAGATGCGCGCCTTCCGCGACAAGTCGCGGGCCAACCCGGTGATGAATACCGCGGCGGCGCCGCTGACCGACGCCGACATCTCGAATATCTCCGCCTACCTGGCCAGGCAGAAGCCGGAAGTGGCCGAGCTGCCGGCGGCCACCGCCACCCCGGTGGTGGCCGGCAAGCCGTTCCGCGATTGCAAGGAGGACTGCCCGGAAGTGGTGCCGCTGGCCGGCGGCCGCTTCGTCATGGGATCGCCGCCGGACGAGGAAGGCCGTTTCGGCAACGAGACCCAGCACACGGTCTCGATCGCGCGCCCCTTCGCCATCGGCCGCTTCGCGCTGACCTTCGCCCAGCTGGACGCCTGCGTCAAGGATGGCGCCTGCAAACAGGCGGCCGACGAAGGCTGGGGGCGCGGCCAGCAGCCCGCCATCAACGTCAGCTGGAACGATGCGCAGGACTACCTGGCCTGGCTGTCGAAGAAGACCGGCGCGCGCTACCGCCTGCCGACCGAAGCCGAGTGGGAATACGCGGCGCGCGCCGGCACCACCACCGCGCGCTGGTGGGGCGAGGAGATCGACCGCGGCTACGCCAAATACGGCCCGGTCCACTGCCCGGGGCAGAAGCATTGCGGCGGCGTCGCTTACGGGGCGGGCAACTGGCTTAACACGGCGCCGGTGGGCAGCTTCCCGGCCAACCCGGCCGGCCTGCACGAAGTGCTGGGCAACGTCTGGCAATGGACCGCCGACTGCTGGCACAGCGATTACGAGGGCGCGCCGGCCGACGGCCAGGCCTGGGTCGAGGAGGGCTGCAAGAAGCGCGTCGCGCGCGGCGGCTCCTGGACCGACACGCCGAGCTTCATCCGCGCCGCCACCCGCCTCGGCCTGGGCGGCGAGGGCCGCCGCGGCTGGATCGGCCTGCGCGTGGTGCGCGAACTGAGCGACGCCCAGATCGCCGCCATGCTGCCGTCCGCCCAGCGCCGCAAGGCGGCACGGACCGCCAACGCGGGCGCGGCAGCAACGCGCACCGCGCGCTGAGATGGGGGCTGCACAACGCAGCGCGCTGCCGCCGGTCGGCATCGGCCTGCGCAGCGCCCATTACCGCGACATGCTGGAACAGCTGCCTGCGGTCGACTGGCTGGAAGTGCATACGGAGAATTACCTGGCCGAAGGCGGCTGGGACATGCACGTGCTGCAGACGCTGCGCGGCCACTATCCGATCGCGCTGCACGGCGTCGGGCTGGGCATCGGCTCGGTGCACGGCTTCTCGACCGCCCACGTCGAGCGCATCGCGCGCCTGGCAGAGCGCATCGAGCCGATGCTGGTGTCCGAGCACCTGTGCTGGGGCGCCACCGCGCAGGGCGCGCTGAACGACCTGCTGCCGCTGCCGCTGAACCAGGCCAGCCTGGACCTGGTCTGCGAGCGGATCGACCTGGTGCAGTCCATGCTGCGCCGGCCCATCCTGCTCGAGAACGTCTCGAGCTACCTGCGCTTCGACAGCGACGAATACAGCGAAGCGGAATTCCTGGCGCGCGTGGCGCGCCGCTCCGGCTGCGGCGTGCTGCTGGACGTGAACAACCTGTACGTCAACCAGTGCAACCATGGCGAGGACCCGCACACCGCCATGACGACGCTGGCCGCCGGCCAGGTGGGCGAGCTGCACCTGGCCGGTCACTGCCTGGACGGCGACGTGCTGGTCGACCACCATGGCGCACCCGTGGCCGAAGCGGTATGGCAGCTCTACGCCAGGGCCCTGCGCGAGTTCGGGCCATTGCCGACGCTGGTCGAATGGGATACCAACCTGCCGCCGCTGGCGCTCCTGCTGGAAGAGGTGGCGCGTGCGCGCGCGGTGGCGCAGCAGGTGTTCTGCACGGTGGCCGCATGACGCGCGAAGAACTGGCGCTGTTGCAGGCCGCATTCGCCGGGCAGATCGCGCGGCGTACGCCGGACATGGCCGCCATGGCGCCCTGGCTGGCAGCCGGCAGCGGCAGGCACCTTGCGCGTTACGGCCAGGCCTTGCGCCAGCACCATGAACGTTCGCTGCAGCTGGTCTACCCGGTGCTGCGCAAGCTGGCCGGCGACGCCTGGTTCCGCGGCATGGCCCATGCGTATGGCGACGCCTATCCCGCGCAGGAGCCCGACCTGGCGCGTTTCGGCCGCCATCTGCAGGACTTCCTGAAGGCATGGCCGCACGCCGCATCCCACCGCTATTTCGCCGACGTGGCGCGCCTGGAATGGTTGCTGCACACGGCGCACGGCGCGCCGGACGCGGCGCCGCTGCAGGCGCAGGCGGTGCAGCAGGCGGGGGCGGAACGGGTGGGCAGCTGGCGCCTCGGGCTGCACCCGGCCGCCACGTTGTTCCATTCGCCGTGGCGGGTGGCGGCGATCTGGCTGGCACACGGCGATGGGCCGCGCCAGCCCTTGCCGCGCCACCCGGCCGGCGCTACCCAGGCCCTGGTTTACCGCAGCGGATGGCAGCCCCGCGTGCGCGAACTGGAAGCGGGCGAGCTGCGCGCGCTGGAATTGCTGGCGGAAGGCTGCAGCCTGGGCGCCGCACTGGCGGCAGTGCACCATGGCAGCGGCGATCCCGCGGCCGCGCCGGCCCTGTTCACGCGTTGGCTGGCCGATGGCGTGCTGGTGCGCCTGGAGTGAAGTTTTAAGGAGAATTCAGATCCAGGGCCAGCCGCCGCTGCCCCAGCCGATAGCGTTGAGCGGATAAGCGTCGGCTGCGCAGCTGTCGCGCGGGGCCAGGCGCGCGCCATGCGGGCGCTGGGCGCAGACCAGGCAATCGAGCGCAATCTTCACGCCCCGTTCGGTGTGTACCGGGCGCTCCACGCGGCCGGCCTTGACGATGCGCAGGCTGTCGCCGACCGCCGCCGCCACCTCGGCCGACGTGTACAGCACGGCGGGGTCCTTCGGCCCGCCATGCCCTTGCAGCAGGTTGCTGCGGTCGTGCCCCACCAGCAGCAGGGTGCCGCCGGGGGCCACGGCGGCGGCGGCCCGCACCAGCACGGGCTGCAATTCGCGCCACGGTATCTGCAGGTAGCAGATCAGCACCAGGTCGTAGCGGCCGCGCGCCATGCGATAGTGGCGCAGGTCGGCCGCCTCGAAGCGGATGCGGCGCGCCACCTGGCGCGCCAGCGCCCACTGCTGGCCCTTCTCGATGGCGGCGTCCGCGAAATCGACGGCGTCCACTTGCCAGCCCTGCTCGGCCAGCCAGATGCTGTTGCGGCCTTCGCCGGCCGCCAGGTCGAGCGCACGGCCCGGCGCCAGGGCCGAAGCCTCGGCCACCAGCACGCTGCAGGCCTCCCTGCCCCAGATGAATTCCGGGGTGGCATAGCGCCGGTTCCAGTCCTCGCACAGCACAGTAGTCATAAGCGATCCGCCCAATTGATGAGAGGCCATCGTAGCGTTGGCGGCGCGCCGCGGGAAGGCGCCGTGGGCGCAATGAATCCCTGCACGGAACGCCATATGGCAAGCGGAATTGTGCTAATGTTGCACGCCATGTCGACCCCAGATCTGAACCTCCTGCTCACCCTGAACGTGCTGCTCAACGAAGGCAGCGTGGCGCGCGCCGCGCAGCGCCTGCAGCTCAGTCCTTCGGCCATGAGCCGCGCCCTGGCGCGCCTGCGTGAAACCACCGGCGACCCTTTGCTGGTGCGGGCCGGGCGCGACCTGGTGCCGACGCCGCGCGCGCTCGAATTGCGCGCCCGCGTCGGTCCCCTGGTGCAGGAAGCGCAGGCGATGCTGCGGCCGGTGCAGACGCTCGACCTGCGCACCCTGGTGCAGACCTTCACCCTGCGTTCCAGCGACGGTTTCGTGGAAAACTTCGGGCCGGCGCTGCTGGCGCGCATCCAGGCCGAGGCGCCGGGCGTGCGCCTGCGCTTCATGCAGAAGACCAACAAGGAAAGCGTGCTGCTGCGCGACGGCAGCGTGGATCTGGAAACCGGCGTGGTGGGCGGCGCCACCAGCCCGGAGGTGCGCGTGCGGCGCCTGTTCAGCGACCGCTTCGTCGGGGTGGTGCGCCAGGGCCACGCGCTGGCGCAGGGCGAGGTGACGGCTGAGCGCTACGCGGCGGCCCAGCACATCCTGGTGGCGCGCCGCATGCTCGACGCGGGGCCGATGGATGAAGCGCTGGCCACGCAAGGCTTGCAGCGCTCGGTGACCAGTATTGTCGGCGGTTTCACCGCGGCGCTGGCGCTGGCGGCCGGTTCGGACCTGGTGGCCACCGTGCCGGAGCGCCATACCGGCAACCTGCGCGCCGGCCTGTTCTCCTTCCCGCTGCCCTTCTTCATGCCGGACCTGACGGTTTCGCTGATGTGGCACCCGCGCATGGAGGCCGATCCGGCCCACCGCTGGCTGCGCGAATGCCTGTTCGACATCTGCGCCGCCGCGGAGGACGCTCAGGGCGCGCCGGCCGGGTCGAAGCCGCCCGCCATGGCGACGTAGCTGCGCGCCGTGGCCATGGCCAGGTCGCGCTGCGCCGTCACCACTTCTTCCTGCGTGGCCAGCACGATGCGTTCCGCCTCCAGCACGCCCAGCAGGCTTTCCGCACCCTGCTGGTAGCGCACGCGCGCCAGCCTGGCGCTTTCCTGCGCCAGCTGGTGCGCCACCACCAGCTGCTCATGGCGCTTGCGCAGCTGCACCCACTGCGCAACGGCGCTGTCGGTTTCCTCCAGCGCCACGGCCAGCGTTTTTTCGAAGCCGGCACGCGCGGCGTCCACGTCGGCGCCGGCGGCGCGCACGCGCGCGCGGCGCGTGCCGCCGTCGAACAGCGGCAGGGTGAAGGCCAGGCCGGCGTTCCAGCGCGCCGCGTCGCCGCCCGTCCAGTCGCCGGCCACGCCGGAGGAACCGAACAGGGCGCCCAGGCTGATGCGCGGGAAGCGGTCGGCCAGGGCCACGCCTTCGCGCGCCTGGGCGGCGGCCAGCGCCTGCTGCGCGGCACGCACGTCCGGACGGCGCAGCAGCAGGCGCGCCGGCTCGTCGGTCAGCAGGCTTTGCGGCAGGGCCAGCGGGCTTGCCTGGTCCAGCGCGGCCAGTTCCGGCGCGTCGATGCGCTGCCCGGTCAGCGTCGCCAGGCGGTTGCGCGCGGCGCGTTCCTGGGCCACCAGGCTGGGCAGGCGGGCCGCGGCCAGGCGCATCTGCGCTTCGCTGCGCATGCGTTCGGCCGGCGCGGCGCGGCCGGCGCTTTCGCGTTCGCGCACCAGTTTCAGCGTGCCTTCCTGGTTGTCCAGCTGTTCCTGCAGGCTGGCGCGCAGCTGCTGGGCGCCGCGCAGCGCCAGGTAGGCTTCCACCACCTGGGCCACCATCAGGCGCCGCACGTCGTCGCGCAGCGCGGCGCGTTCCTCGGCGCTGGCGCGCGCCGCTTCCACGCTCTTGCGCACGCGGCCGAACAGGTCGAGCTCCCAGTTGAAGAGCGCGCCCCATTGGGCCGGATTGACGATGTGCGGCGCGCCGTCGTTGCTTTCCACGGCAGCCAGGCGGCGCCTGCCGCCCGCCGCTTCGAGGCTGGCGGAAGGCCACTGCGCACCGGCCGCGGCGGCGGCCAGCTCATTGGCGCCGGCCAGGCGGGCGGCGGCGATGCGCACGTCGTAGTTCGCGTTCCAGGCGCGCTGCACCAGCTGCTCCAGCTGGGCGTCGCCCAGCTGCTGCCACCAGCGGGTGGGCGGCAGGCCGGCCTGCACGGCGCCATCGTTGGCCGAAGGCAGCGCGCTGCGCGGCGCCGCGTCGGCGGGAATGGCGGGCGGCGCGCTGGCGCAGCCGGCCAGCAGGCCGGCCGCGGCCAACAGTGCCAGCGGGGCCAGGGTCTTGGTATGGGTCATGCCAGCTCTCCTACTTGGGCCGTCCGCTGCACTTGCGCGGCACGGCGCCGGGTCAACATGGTGAACAACAAGGGCGTGAACAGCAGGCCGGACAGCGTGACGCCGACCATGCCGGCAAACACCGCCGTGCCCATCGACTGGCGCATCTCGGCGCCGGGACCGCTCGACCACATCAGCGGCAAGGCGCCCAGCAGGAAGGCCAGGGAGGTCATCAGGATCGGGCGCAGGCGGGTGCGCGCCGCCGCTACCGCCGCGTCGCGCGGGCTGGCGCCGGCAGCCAGGGCCTGGCGCGCAAACTCGACGATCAGGATGGCGTTCTTGGCGGCCAGGCCGATCAGCACCACGATGCTGATCTGGGTCAGCACATTGTTGTCCAGGCCGCGCCACGACACGCCCAAGAGGGCCGCCAGCACGCAGCTCGGCACGATCAGCACCACCGACAGCGGCAGCAGCCAGCTTTCGAACAGGGCCGCCAGCAGCAGGTAGACGCAGACCACGGCCAGCCCCAGCACCAGGCCGGTGCTGTGGCCGGCGTGCTTTTCCTGCAGCGCCAGTTCGGTCCATTCATAGTCGAAGCCGGACGGCAGCTTTTCCTTCAGCAGCGCTTCCATGGCGGCGATGGTCTGGCCGGTCGAGAAGCCGGGCTTGGTGCTGCCCTGCACTTCGGCGCTCGGCGCCAGGTTGTAGCGCGGCACGCGGAATGGCGCCGTGCCCTGGGTGAAACTGGCCAGGCTGCCCAGCGGCACCATGTCGCCGTTGTTGGCGCGCGTCTTCAGGGCCGCCAGGTCGTCCACGCCGCGGCGGAACGGCGCGTCGGCCTGCGCCGTGACGCGCCACACGCGGCCCATCAGGTTCATGTCGTTGACGAACACCGGCGCCATATAGCTTTGCAGCGTGTCGTTGACGCGCGCCAGCGGCACACCCAGGTATTCGGCCTTGGTGCGGTCGACGTCGACCTTGACCTGCGGCGTCATGGCGTTGAACGGGGTGAAGGCCGCCATCACCGACGGCAGCTTGTTGGCGCCTTCGACGATGCCGCGCGCCGTACCCTGCAGCGCCGCCGGGCCCTGGCCGCTGGTGTCGCGGATCTGCAGCTTGAAGCCGCCGCCGGTGCCGATGCCCGGCACGGACGGAGGCGGGATCACCATCACCCGCGCCGCGCTGATCGGCGCCAGCTTGCCTTTCAGGGCGCCCAGCATGGCCGGGCCGTCCAGCTTCTGGCCTGAGCGCTCGTCGAAGTCCTTGAACATGGTGAAGATCACGGCGGTATTCGGCGCCGAGGTGAAGGTGGCGCCGTCGGTGCCGACGAAGGCCGCCGTGTGCGCCACGCCGGGGTGGCTCATCAGGCGCGCGCTGGCGTCCTGCACCACCGCGCTGGTGCGCGCCAGGGTGGAGCCGGCCGGCAGCTGGATCGAGACGATGGCGTAGCCGCGGTCGAGCTGCGGCACGAAGCCGGTCGGCGTGGCCTGGATGCGCCACACGGTCAGCGCCACCAGGCCGGCGTATAGCGGCACCATCAGCCAGCGGCGCGACAGGGTCCAGCCGGTCAGGCGCGCATAGCGCCCGGTCAGGCGGCCGAAGAAGGCGTTGAAGCCGTTCATCCAGCGCGCACCCAGGCCGCGGCCGCCGTGCTGGGGCTTGAGCAGCAGTGCCGCCAGGGCCGGCGACAGGGTCAGCGAGACCAGGGCCGAGATCACGGTGGAGGATGCGATGGTCACCGCGAACTGGCGGTAGAACATGCCGGAAATGCCGTCGATGAAGGCGGTCGGCACGAACACCGCCACCAGCACCAGGGCGATCGCGATCAGCGCGAAGCCCACCTCGTCCATGCTGCGCTTTGCCGCTTCCACCGGCGACAGGCCGGCGGCCATGTGCCGCTCCACGTTTTCCACCACCACGATGGCGTCGTCCACCACGATGCCGATCGCCAGCACCATGCCGAACAGGGTCAGCGTGTTGAGGGTGTAGCCCAGGCCAGCCAGCACGCTGAAGGTGCCGATCAGCGAGACCGGGATCGCCAGGATCGGGATCAGCGCCGCGCGCCAGGAACCGAGGAACAGCAGCATCGCCACGCACACCAGCAGCGCCGCTTCGAAGATGGTGTCGCGCACCTTGTCGATCGAGGCGCGGATGAATTCAGTCGGGTTGTAGTAGGCGTGGAAGGCCACGTCCTCGGGAAACTCCGCTTCCAGCTTGTGCAGCTCGGCCAGCACGCGGCCGGCGGTGGCCAGCGCGTTCGAGCCGGGCAGCTGGTTCACGCCCAGCGCGATGGCGGTCTGGCCGTCGACGAAGCCGCTCTCGGTGTAGTCCTGGGCGCCCATTTCCACGCGCGCCACGTCGCGCAGGCGCACCACGCCGCCGTCCGGCTGGGCCGCCACCACGATGGACTCGAACTGCTCGACGTCGCGCAGGCGGCTTTGCGCCTGCACCTGCACCTGGTAGGCGCCGTCGCCGCCGGCCGGCGGCTGGTTCAATACCCCGGCCGCCACTTGCGAGTTGGCCTGGCGCACGGCGTTGATCACTTCCGGCGCCGTCAGGCCGAGCGAGGCCACGCGCGCCGGGTCGAGCCAGATGCGCATCGAGAAGTCGCGCGCTCCGCGGGTGTACAGGTCGCCCACGCCCTCGATGCGGGCCAGCTTGTCCTTGATTTTCGTGCCGATGAAGTTGGAGATGTACTGCTGGTCGCGCGTGCCTTTGGGCGAATCGAACATCACCACCATCAGCAGGTCGGGCGAGGTCTTCTTGACCGCGATGCCGAGGCGGCGCACCGCGTCCGGCAGGCGCGATTCGGCGACCGCCACGCGGTTTTGCACCAGCGACTGCGCCTGCTCGACATTGGTGCCGGGCTTGAACACGACGCTGATGGTCAGCTTGCCGTCGCCCACCGATTGCGAGGACAGGTACAGCATGCCGTCCACCCCGTTCAGCTCCTGTTCCAGCGGGGCCGCCACGGTATCGGCGATTTCCTGCGCCGAGGCGCCCGGATAGGTGGCCTTGACGGTCACCGTGGGCGGCACGATTTCAGGGAATTCCGAGACCGGCAGGCGCAGCGCCGCCACCGCGCCCAGGATGGTCAGCAGCAGCGACAGCACGATCGCAAAGACCGGCCGCTTGATGAAGAATTGGGAAAAGCGCATCGTCCCTCCCCTCAGGATTTATTGGCGGGCGGCGCCACCTGGACCTGGTCGCCCGGGCGTACCTTGGCCGCGCCGGAAACGATGACCTTTTCCTGCGGCGACAAGCCGGACAGCACGACCTGCTTGCTGCCCGACAGGCCGCCCAGTTCCAGCTTGCGCGGCGCGACCTTGCCTTTGTCGTCGACCACGAACACCATCTTCTTGTTCTGGTCGTTCATGATGGCGTCGTCCGGCACCAGCATGCGCGGCTTGGCCTCGCCGACCGGAATGCGCACGCGCACGAAGCTGCCCGGCATCACCGCATGGTCGGCGTTGGCCAGGGTGGCGCGCAGGCGCACGGTGCCGGAACGGGCGCTGATTTCGTTGTCGACGAAATCGACCGTGGCGCTCTGCGCTTCCTTGGCGCCCTGCAGGGTCAGTTCGACCTTGCCCGGCAGCTTCTGCTGCGCGCGCAGGCGCTGGTAGTCCGCTTCGGACAGGTCGACCACGGCGCGTACCGGGCTGTGCGCCACGATGGTGGTCAGCACGCCGCCCTGGGAGCCGCCGCCTGCCACGTAATTGCCGATGTCCACGCGGTGGTCGGACACGGTGCCGGCGATCGGTGCGCGCACCGTGGTAAACGACAGCTCCAGTTCAGCGCTGCGCAGTTCGGCCTGCGCCAGCTGGACTGCGGCCTGTGCGCTTTCCAGCTCGCCGCGTGCGCGTTCGAATTCCTCGGCGCTGGCGGCGCCGTTCTGCTGCAGCCGGTTGCTGCGTTCGAACTGGGTAGCGGCCAGCTTTTCGCGGGCCTTGGCCTGCGCCAGGCTGGCCTGGGCACGGTCGCGCGCCGCCGCGAACGGACGCGGGTCGATCACGAACAGCGGGTCGCCGGCCTTGATCTGCTGGCCGTCGCGGAAGGCGATCTGCTGCAGGTAGCCCGACACGCGCGAGCGCACCTCGACGCGCTGCGACGGCTCGACGCGGCCGGTGTAGTCCATGGTGGCCTGCACCACGGATTGCTCCGGCAGCGCGACCGAAACGGTAGGAATGGGCGGCGGGCCGCCGGGGCCTGCGGCTTGCGAACGGGTGCAGCCCTGCAGGGCCGAGATGCCGGCCACGGACAGCAGGAATAACAGCGGTGGAGTCAGACGGACGGGCTTCATGCTAAGTCTCCGGAAGGCGATTGGGAAAAGATGCGGCTGGCCAGCGTGATGGCCAGCGCGGCCGCCACCAGGGCGGCGGCCACGGCGAAGGTGGTGTGCATGCCGCGCGCCATGTCGGCGGCATGGGCTTCGGCCAGCTCGCCCGATGCGGCCGACCAGGCGAACAGCGCGCCCATGACGGAAGCGCCGGTCACAAGGCCGAGGTTGCGCGACAGGTTGAGCATGGCCGACACCAGGCCGCGCTGGTCGGCGGCGATGTCGGTCATGACGGCGGTGTTGTTGGCAGCCTGGAACAGGGCGTAGCAGGCGGTCAGCACCATCAGCGGCGCCGCGTAGCCGGCGATGCCGAGGCTGGACGGCAGCACGGCCAGCGCGACGCAGGCCGCAGTGGCGCCGGCCAGGCCCAGGCTGCCCATGCGCTGGGCGCCGAAGCGGTCGACGGCGCGGCCGGACGGCACGCCGCAAAAGGCCGCCATCAGCGGGCCGGCCGCCATCACCAGGCCGGTCATGCCAGGGTCCAGGCCCAGGCCGCGCGCCAGGTAGAACGGGCCGACCACCAGGGTCGCCATCATGACGGTCGAGACCAGGGCGCTGGTGGCCAGGCCGGCGCTCAGCGTGGGGGCGCGCAGCATGCCCAGGCGGATCAGCGGGGTCGGCGCCTTCAGTTCCGCGTACACGAACAGTACCGCGCCGACGGCCGCGCCCAGCAGCAGGGCAATATTGGACGGGCCGAAGTGGCCGCGCCCCAGCGTCATGGCCAGCGCGTAGGCGCCCAGGGTCAGTGCCAGCAGCAGCGTGCCGCGGTGGTCGAAGCCGGGACGCTTGGCGGCGGGACGGTCAGGCGGCAGCCAGGCGCCCGCCATCAGCAGGGCGACGACGGCCAGCGGCGCGATGGCGAGGAAGATGGACGGCCAGCCGAAGCGGGCGATCAGGATGCCGCCCACGGCCGGGCCGACCATGGTGCCGATGGCCGAGGTCGTGCCCAGCAGGCCCATGGCGCTGCCGGTGCGCGCCTTCGGCACGGTCTCGCCGACGAAGGCCATGGTCAGCGCCATCATCACCGAGGCGCCCAGGCCCTGCAGTGCGCGCGCCGCGACCAGCAGCCACAGGCTCGGCGCCAGCGCGCACAGCACGGAGGCCGCGGCGAACAGCGCCATGCCGGCGCGCAGCAGGCGGCGGCGCCCGACGATGTCGCCCAGGCGGCCGATGGTGACGATCAGCGTGGTGATGGTGAGCAGGTAGGCCAGCACGATCCACTGCACGTCCTGGAACGGGGCGGAGAAGACCTTGGCGAAGGTCGGCAGGGCGACGTTGGCGATGCTGGTGCCCAGTGCCGGCAGCAGCATCGACAAGGCCAGCGTGGCCAGCGGACCGCGCACCGATGGTGCTGGCGGGGCGGAGGGAGAGGCAGTGGTCATAAGGTTTCCATTAAAGCCAATAGTGGTGGATAAAATCGTACCCAAGGCCCATGTATGGCGGAAGACGCACGCGTTGCAGCTTATCCGTGCGTCTGACGCCATGTGGCCGCAAGCGCCGTGCGCCTTACAGCATCTGGTCCATTTCGAAGGCGGGGTTCTGCTGCAGGTGGTGGCGCACGATGCGGCTCGGCACCCCGGCCACCGTGCAGTGGGGCGGCACGTCGCGCAGGACGACGCTGCCGGCAGCGACCTTGCTCATGGCGCCGATCTCGATATTGCCGAGGACCTTGGCGCCGGCGCCGATCATGACGCCGGTGCGCACCTTGGGATGGCGGTCGCCATGCTCCTTGCCGGTGCCGCCCAGGGTCACGTTCTGCAGCAGCGAGACGTTGTCTTCGATGACGGCGGTCTCGCCCACCACGATGCCGGTTCCGTGGTCCAGCATGACGCCGGTCCCGATGCGGGCCGCCGGGTGGATGTCGACGGCAAAGGAGGATGCGGCGTGGCCGTGCAGCTCGAACGCCAGGGCCTGGCGTCCGTCCTGCCATAGCGCGTGCGCGATGCGGTAGACCTGCAAGGCGTGGAAGCCCTTCAGGTTGAGCAGCGCATGCAGGTGGCTGGGACAGGCCGGGTCGCGCAGCATGATGGCGTGCAGGTCGGCCGCCACGCAGGACGCCAGAGCCGGCTGCGCCGCGAGGACTTCCTGGAACAGGGCGCGCAGCACGCCCTCGCCCAGCCCGCGCCCTCCCAGCCGGCGCGCCAGCACCGATGCCACCAGGGCGGCCGGTGTGGCCGGCGCCAGCACCAGTTCGTCCAGCATCGGCGCCAGCAGCGGCTCGTCGGCCGCCAGCAGGCTGGCGCCGCCGCGTACATGCTGCCATACGCTGTCGCCGCCGTCGCGCATGGCGTCGTCGACCAGCCAGAGCCGGGGCGCGGCCGGGTTGGCGGGGGGAGAGGGACGGCTAGCGGTGCTTTGGCAGTTCATCGTTATGCCCGGCAGTCATGATGGGCAAACACGATAAGCCGCCCGGGTGGGGGAAGCAATTCGCAAATACTGACCTCCCTGCTCATGAATCCTGATGGGTGTATCATTGCCAACCAAAAAACCGGAGGCGAAGATGGCTGAGCACAAATGGCAGGAAGAGTTTGAAGCGCTGCGCAAGATCGTACTGTCCACCCACCTGAGCGAGGAAACGAAGTGGGGCTGTGCCTGCTTCACCTACAACGGCCAGAATGTGGTGCTGATCCACGGATTCAAGGAGTACTGCGCGCTGCTGTTCTTCAAGGGCGCCTTGATGCAGGATCCCGAGGGCATCCTGGTGCAGCAGACGGCGAATGTGCAGGCCGGGCGCCAGCTGCGATTCACCGGCCTCGCCGACATCAAGAAGCAGGCAAAGCTCATCAAAGCCTACGTCGAAGAAGCGATCCGGGTCGAAAAGTCCGGTGCCAAGATCGAATTCAAGGACACCAGCGATTTCCCGATGGCCGATGAATTCCTGCAAAAGCTCGACGAACATCCCGCCCTGGCGGAAGCCTTCTACGCCCTCACCCCGGGCCGCCAGCGCGGCTACCTGCTGCACTTCTCCTCGGCCAAGCAAGCCAAGACCCGTGTCTCGCGCGTCGAAAAATGCATGCCGCAGATCTTGGCCGGCAAGGGCCTGGACGATTAAAGCCTGCGGCGGGCAAGGCGGATAGCCTTGGGCAAGGCTTCCTCCTGCTGTCCCGCCAACACGCCTGCAAGGAAGGACAGTTCCGCCGCGTGCGCGGGGGCGTGATCCTCCAGGGTACGCAGCAAATCGCGCGCGATGCGGCTGTCGTTCATTTTGCCCAGCATTTCCTGTGCATCGGACAGCGCCCGCGCGCGGCTGCCAGAGCCGAAGAATTCGCGCAAGTAGCGCTCGTTCTTGACGGCGATGCGCAGGCGGTGCAGGCTGTCCACGCGCGCCGCATCCAGCTGGCGCGCGCGCTTGCCCACCCGTTCGCGTGCACGCCGCAGTAGAGCCTTTGCCACCTTGCGCGCATCCTTGTCCCAGGGCTGTATTCGGGCAGGATCGCGCCACAACCGCTCCCCGTTCCACAGCGCAAGTTCGTCCATCAGCGCCTTGCAGCGCTGGCCTTCCAGCAAGTGCTGGACATGGACATGCTGCTTGCGGGCCAACCCGCGCGCGACAGCCTCCACTGGCTGCGACGAGCCGCCCAGGCCAGGCAAGGTCGACGCAAGGAAGACGTCCCAGTTGCGCGCCCGCCCCAGTTCCACACCGAGCCAGCGCAATTTGCCGGCCGTTCCCTCAGGCATCGGATCCCACGACTTGACCGCCGACAGGAAGGCACGCAAGCGGCGCACGCCCACGCGCATCTGGTGCAGGCTTTCGGCGTCGCCCGCCAGTACGCCCGGCAAATTACCGCGCACTTGCGCCATGCAATTGCGGACAATGGCCTCAAATGCCTCCCCGAACCGCGCCTTGCGCCGGATCTCCAGCGGCGCTGCGTCCACCGCATGGACGAACAAAGTCGGATGGATTTTCATAGGTCCAGTATAGGCCCACGCCGCAATGCTAAGATTTCGATATGACAGTTCGTATCGAACCCACCTGGAAGGCCCAGCTTGAAGAGGAATTCGCGCAACCCTATTGGCAAGCGCTGACCGGTTTCGTCCGCGCGGAATACGCCGAGCGCCAGTGTTTCCCCGCCGGCCGGAACATCTTCCGCGCTTTCGATTTAACGCCTTTTGACGAAGTGAAGGTCGTTATCCTGGGCCAGGACCCTTACCATACGCCTGGCGCCGCGATGGGCTTTTGCTTCTCGGTCCCCGACGGCAACCGCCCGCAACCGAGCTTGCAGAACATCTTCCAGGAGCTCGAGTCCGACCTGGGCCTGGCGCGCCAGCGCACCGACCTCTCCGACTGGGCCGGCCAAGGCGTATTCCTGTTGAACAGCGTGCTGACGGTGCGGGCCCGCGAGGCAGGCTCGCATGCCGGCAAAGGCTGGGAGACGTTCACGGACAGCGCCATCAAGCGGCTGTCGGCGCAGCGCCAGGGGCTGGTTTTCATCCTGTGGGGCAGTTACGCCATCGCCAAGCGCGCCCTGATCGACCCGCGCAAGCACCTGGTCATCACCTCGCCCCATCCATCGCCATTTTCAGCCCATAAAGGCTTCTTCGGCAGCCGCCCCTTCTCGCGCGCCAACGCCTATCTGGAGCAGCAGGGAAAAGCGCCCATCCAATGGGCTTAGTGCGTGGTGCGCTTGCCGTAGCAGAGGGTGTACAGCTGGGTGCGCAGGTCGCTGAATTCCTGGTCGATCTTCAGGTCGCTGATCGAGCCGGCGCCGCCGAAGTAGTGCAGGATCTCGCCCTTGGCGGCCGAGCAATCGAAGGCGCTCAGCGTGCGGGCACGGTGCAGCAGGCGGGCCCACTCATCCTGCCGGCCTTGCGCCAGCTTGACTTCCATGCGCTGCACGATGGCAGACAGTTGCTCTTTCTCGTTCATAGGTCATTCTCCGTAAGTTAATCGGTTGAATCCACCTTTTGAGCTTCTGGTCCTGCCGGCAGACCGGACCCTTGTGAGGCTGGCCGCGCAGCCATAAGCATACCTTGTTTACGGCTGCTATGATTCCTCTTCTGTATTGGAGACCAGCCCGATGAAGTTCGACCTCGAAAAACTCAACCAGCTCACGCACAACAACCTGCCCGGCCTGCTCGGCATCCGCGTCACCGGCGCCGCCGAAGGCCAATTGCAAGCGGAAATTGACATTGTCCAGCACCATTTGGCCCCCAACGGCTACCTGCACGCCGGCACGGTCGTCACCCTGGCCGATACGGCATGCGGCTTCGGCTGCATCGCCAACCTGCCGGAAGGCGCCCAGAATTTCACCACCATTGAGTTGAAGTCGAACCACCTCGGCACCGCGCGCGAAGGCACGATCGCCGTTACCGCCCGCCTGGTGCATGGCGGGCGCACCACGCAGGTGTGGGACGCAACGGTGAGCAACAAGGCGACCGGCAAAGCCATCGCCCTGTTCCGCTGCACGCAAATGATCCTGTATCCCAAGGGCTGACATGCGAAAACTCCTTGGCGCCGGCCTGTTGATGGCCGCTTCCGCCGCATCTGCGCAAGACGATAGCCTCTACCGCGGCCTCGGGGAAGAAGCTGGCATCAAGCGCATTGTCTCCAGCATGTTCGAGCTCGTGCTGGCCGACGACCGCATCAAGGAAACCTTCGAAGGCTTCGACATCGACCAGACCAAGGCGCGCCTGGCCGCCCAGTTGTGCGAACTGAGCGGCGGTCCCTGCAAGTTCAAGGGCCAAGGCAAGAATCGCGACATGAAGTCCGCGCACGAAGACTTGAAGCTCAACGACAAGCACTTCAACGCGCTGACGGAAGACCTGCAAATTGCGATGGAGCGCAACCAGGTGCCGACCAGCGTGTCGAACCGGCTGGTCGCCAGGCTGGCGCCAATGCACCGCGATATCGTCACCGCTGGCGGCGGCATCCCTTCCGTCCAGCCGGATCATGGCAAATTCATCGCCACCGGCGGCGTCAGCACGGTGGAAGGCAGCGCGGGCGGCGGCATCGTGCCCTGGGCCCTCATCGCCGGCTACGGCACCCGCGACAGCTGGGGTGCCAACGCCTTCGCCACGCGCGTCGCAACCCAGGACTACCAGCTGGTGAGCTACGGCGCAGCCGTCGGCATCGGCGAGCGCGTCGAAGTATCGCTGGCGCGCCAGGACTTCCAGGGCGAGCTCGCCCCGCTCGACCAGCTGCGCATCAAGCAGGACATCGCCGGCATCAAGCTGCGCGTGGCCGGAGATGCGGTCTATGAGCAGGACAGCTGGCTGCCGCAGGTTGCCATCGGCCTGCAATACAAGAAGAACAAAGGCGTCGCAGGCCTGGGCGCGCTGGGCGTCAGCAACGTCAAGCAGCTCGGCGCGCAATCCGACAGCGGCACGGACATCTACATCGCCGCCACCAAGATCCTGTTCGAACACAGCCTGCTGCTGAACGCCACCTTGCGCAGCACGCGCGCCAACCAGATGGGATTGATGGGATTTGGTGGCGACAAGGGCGGCAGCCGCAAGCTGATGCCAGAGCTGTCGGTGGGCTACCTGCTGACGCGCAAGCTGGTCCTGGGCGCCGAGTACCGCCGCAAACCGCATAACCTGGGTGCCGACAACGAAAAGGCCTACAAGGACCTGTTCCTGGCTTGGCTGCCAAGCCGGAACTTCTCGCTGACAGCCGCCTATGCCGACCTGGGAACGATCACGGTCTTCAACCCGAAGACACAGCGCGGCGCATACCTGTCCGCGCAGCTGGCCTTTTAGCCTTTCAGGGCTTTTTCGAGCAGGGCGTGCAGGGCCGGGAATTCCGGCTTGCCCACGTAGCGCTTGATGATGTTGCCATCCTTGTCGATGACGAAGGTGGTCGGGGTCATGGAGACGTCGCCGTAGGCTTTGGCGGCGTCGCCGGTCACGTCCAGCGCCACTTTGAACGGCAGCTGGCGCGTTTCGGTGAAATTGACCACGTAGTTGGGCGCGTCGTACTTCATCGCCACGGCGACGAACTCCAGGCCCTGGCCCTTGTACTTATTGTACGTTTCGACCATTTCCGGCATTTCGGCCACGCAGGTGGTGCACGAGGTGGCCCAGAAATTGACCATCACGACCTTGCCTTTCAGGCTGTCGGGCGTGATTTTTTCTCCTTTGATGCCGAGGAAGGTCACCGCAGGCGCAGACTGGTGCCGGTTCAGCGACTGGTAAGCGGTCAGGCCGATGCCGGCCATGACGGCGAGCGCAATCGCCGGTTTGATCCACGCCCTGGAGCCCGTATTCATGATGATCAGCCTTGCGAAGCCTGCGACGACTGGTACTGCTTCACCTCGTCGTCGGTGATGTACTCGAACACTTTGACAACCTTGGTCACGCCGCGTACGCCGCGTGCGATATCGGCCGCCTGGGCGCCTTCGCGCTGGGTCACGCGGCCCATCAGGAACACGGCGCCCTTCTCGGTAATGACCTTGAAGGAGTTAGCCGAAATGTCCTTGGCGTCGGCCAGGCTCAGTTTGACCTTGGAAGTGATCAGCGCATCGTTGGAGCGCGAGGTGTAGCTGGAGGAGAAGCCCACTTCCAGCTCATTGGTCACGTCCACCACGCCGTCGATGGCGCGCACTTCGCGTTCCACTTTGGCCTTGGTCTCATCGTCCGGCACTTCGCCGGTCAGCAGCACGCGGCGGTTAAAGCTGTTCACATTGACGTGGGCGCTCTTGCCGGCGATGTTAGGCAATTTGACTTCGGCCTTCACCACGATCGACTTGTCTTCCGTCTGCGCACCGAAAGTGCGGCGGTCGGAAGCCGCGATGGTACCGGCGACGGCGCCGCCAACGAGGATCGGGGCGCAAGCGGACAGCGTGCTGCCCGCCAGTACTGCGGCCACGACGGCCAGCGTCAATGGACGCGCTTTACTCATTTACATCTCCTCCGAACAGCGCGACGTCGATGCCGTCGCAAATGCAATGGATGGTCACAAGGTGGACTTCCTGGATACGGGCGGTGCGGTCGGCCGGTACGCAGATATGGACGTCGGCGTCGGTCAGCATCTTGCCGATCGCGCCGCCACCTTTGCCGGTCAGTGCCACTACGCGCATCTCGCGTTCCAGCGCCGCCTCGATCGCCGCCATCACATTGGCGGAGTTGCCCGAAGTGGAAATCGCCAGCAGGATGTCGCCAGCCTGGCCGAACGCCTGCACCTGCTTGGAGAAGATCTCGCGGTAGCTGTAGTCATTGGCCACGGCGGTCAGGATAGAGGTATCGGTTGCCAGCGAAATGGCCGGCAGCGGGAAGCGTTCGCGCTCGAAGCGGCCCACCAGCTCCGCAGCGAAGTGCTGGGCGTCGGCCGCCGAGCCGCCGTTGCCGCAGGCCAGGATCTTGTTACCGTTCGAGAGAGCGGAAAACATCAGCTCAACCGCTTGCGCGATAGGCTGGGCCAGGACGGTTGCGGACTGGATCTTGATTTCGGCACTTTCGTGGAAGTGCGAGAGGATGCGTTGATTAGTCATAGTGTGCGTAATTATAGTGCAGCGGCCCGGCGGGCCTCACAAGCGCTGTTAAAAATGCTTACATTTGATCAATGATAGCGTTGCGCATCCAATTGATGCGTTCGCCATCAATTGCCACTACGTCAATACGGCATGGTGGCATTTTGGCAAAACGCAGCAGGTAAAACTTCGCCGCGCGTACGATGCGGCGCTGCTTGGCCGGCGAAATGCTGGCGGCGGCGCCGCCGTAGAGCGGATTATTGCGCTCGCGGACTTCGACAAATACCAGGTGCGCGCCATCGCGCATGACCAGGTCCAGCTCCCCCACCTTGCACAGGAAATTGCGCTCCACCAGCCGCAGGCCCTGCTGCTGGAGGTAGGCCAGGGCGCGGTCCTCGCCGGCCAGGCCGATCTCCTGCAGCTCGGTGCGCGGCATGCTGCACCTATTGCGGCAGCGGCGACGGAACGCCGTTACGGTATTCGACCGGGACTTCGACGCGCTCGAACCACGACGGCCCAGTGCCGAAATCGATGGTCAACTGGCCCGTCACGCCATCCAGCTGGAAGCGGCGCTGCGGCTGGCGCGCGATTTCGCGGGCGATGCGGAAGGCGTCGATGCCCAGCGCGTACAGCCGTTCCAGGTCGGTGCTGACGCGTACTTCGTCGCGCGGCACCGGCTGCGGATACACCATCACCGCCGGGTGGTCGCGCTGCACCAGCCATGGCAGGTCGATCAGCCGTACCCCATCGAGTTCGGCGCCGGCCCGGTACATGCTGCGGCCTGGATTGAGCGACGAGGTACCGTAGACCGGAATATCGCCCAGCGGCGGCGCCGACAGCGCAATTTTCAGCTGGCGCAGCTGGTCCGGGTCGAGCGCTGCAAACAGCACGCCTGCCGGTTCGCTTTGCAGGCGGGTACGCAGGGCCACCAGTTCGGCGTCCTGCAGGTAGCCGTTCTGCGGGGTGAAGTCGACATTGCGGGCTTTCAGGCCCAGCCGCTGCAGCTGCGCATAGATGGCGCCGGCAATGCGCTTCTGCCAGGACGTATTGCCGGAAATGATCAGGGCGCGGGCCGACGGGTTCTCGCGTGCCGCCCATTCGGCCACCTGGCGCGCCTCGTCTTCGATCGACAGGCCGATCGCCAGCATCTGCGGCGGAAGCTGCGGATCCCCGCGCAGCTCAGGATGGTTCAGGGCGATGGTCGGCTTGTCCACCAGCGGGCTGGCAGCGATCGCGGTGACCGCGCTGCGCGCCAGCGGCCCGACCACCATATCGTTCTGCTCCTGGGCGGTCACGTAGGCCGACATCACCTCCTGCGGGGAATCGCCGGTTTCCACCACGTTGACCTGCACGCCATGGCCGTCGCGCTCCGCGGCCGCCATGAAACCGGCGCGCAGCGCATCGGCGGCACGGCCCAGCGTTTCGGAGCGTAACGGCAGCAGCAAAGCGATGCGGTAAGGCGCCTTGCCGCCTGTATCCTCCATTGGTTGCGGTACCACCTGCATCATGCCGGGTGGCGGCGGCGCGTCCGGGGGCGGCACGGCAAAGGTCTCGACGACCACCTCGGGTTCGGGCGGCGGCGCCGGCGGTTTAGGGCGCGGCGCAGGCGGCGCACTTGTCACCGACGTGATTGGCGCGCACAATCGCCCCGGCGAGCCGCAAGGCGCGCTGCAAGCGCTGGCCAGAACGGCCGCGGCGACGCAGAGTATCAGATTATTGATATTTTTAGACAGCATCCTACCCCCAATGACAGCACAAGATTCCAGCCCGCTCGCCGGATTGCCCATCCTCGGCGAGACCGTCCACCAGAACTATCCTACGGCATCTTTGTATGTGGTGGCTACGCCAATTGGCAATGTTACTGACATTACACTGCGTGCCTTGCATGTGCTGTCGCTGGTTGACGCCGTGGCTTGCGAAGACACCCGCAATACGGCCCAGCTGATGAACCGTTTCGGGCTGCACAAACCGCTGATTGCAGCGCACATGCATAACGAACGCGAGGCGGCGCAAGGGCTGATCGCGCGGCTGCAGGCCGGCGAGCGCATTGCGCTGGTGTCCGATGCGGGCACTCCAGCCGTGTCCGACCCGGGCGCACGCATTGTGGACGCCGTGCGTGCCGCCGGGCTGAGGGTGATTCCCCTGCCGGGAGCCTCGGCGGCAGTGGCTGCCCTGTCGGCCAGTGGACTGGTTAACGATCAATTCCATTTTGTTGGATTTTTGCCATCCAAAGCCAAGCAGCGCGAGGTCGTGCTGCAAGGACTGGTCGGCGCCCCCGCCACGCTGGTGTTCTACGAAGCCCCGCACCGGATAGTCGAGTGCGCCCAGGCGCTGGCCGATGTTTTTGGTGCCGGCCGCCAGGTCGTCTTCGCCCGCGAAGTGACCAAGCTGTTCGAACAAATCCACCGCTGCCCGCTGGGCGAAGCGGTCGCCTGGCTGAAATCGGACGCCAACCATGAGAAAGGCGAATTCGTCGTACTGGTCGAAGGAGCCCAGCCGGCCGCCGAAGGCCAGGACGCCGAGACCGACCGCATCCTGCAAATCCTGCTCGCCGAATTGCCAGTAAAACAAGCCGCCGCCCTCGCCGCCCAGATCACCGGCAAAAAGAAAAACGCCCTCTACGACCGCGCGCTCGAGCTCAAGCAGTAACCACTGCCCAGTCCGTGTCCCACCGTGGGGTCACACCCGAAACGGGACACGAGCACAAGCGTGCAATATGGATGAGCCCCTGTCTCATTTGGGGTGTGACCCCACGGTGGGACACGGGCTCTACCATTTGCAGCCGCTATCCTTCTTGTCCATCATCAGGTAGAGCGGGGCCAGCAGGCCGCCGGGGATGCCGTCTTTGCAATTCGGGCGGGCGGCGCTCTGGATCTTGCGGCCAAGCTTTTCTTCGCGCGTTTCGCGCAGCGCCGTTGGCGGCGGGCCCAACTCACCGGCAATGTCGCGTGCGGCGGCTTTGGCGGCCTCGCGGTCGAAGCGTGGCGCCGGTCCACGTTCGGCAGGTGCCAGGATCAAGGTCGACTCGCGCGCTGCCTGAGTGGCTGGTTCCGGCCGCTCCTCCTGGCGAAGCTTCTTGCGCGGCTCGGCACGGCGTTGCTGGCGCCGGGGTTCGGCAGCGGCGATGCGCTGCGGCGCTGGCTCCTCGGACACAGGCGGTGGAACCGGCGGCGGCGCGATCCTGACCTCGACCTGCGTGAGCCAGGTGCGCGAATCGGGAACTGGGTGCATTTCCGGCAGCTTCAGGAAAACGATCACCGCCAAGTGCAGTAGCAAAGATATAACGATGCCGACTGCGATGCGCGAGTAAGGCTGTCGATAAGCTGCTTCACCCACTGGAAATTCCTTCCCTTTTGAAATTGGGGGTTGACGGACCCCGGCCCAGCTTGTATTATCTTGCTTCTTACGGAGTGTAGCGCAGCCCGGTAGCGCATCTGCTTTGGGAGCAGAGGGTCCAAGGTTCGAATCCTTGTACTCCGACCAAGTTTCAAGAAAAAGACCTGCATTCGTGCAGGTCTTTTTTTTTCTTCCTTCGACCATGTACACCTGCCCTTGCTGCGGCTATGCCACCTTCGCCGGCGCTCCCGGCTCGCTTGCCGCGTGCCCGGTCTGCGACTGGCACGACGATCTGGCGCAACTCTACTCCCCGTTCCTCGCCGGCGGCGCCAACGTGCACTGCCTGGCGGAGGCACAGGTGCGTTACGTGCAGTTCGGCGACGGGGCTGCATGCGCCGGGCATGTGCGCGACCCGCACTGGTTCCCGCTGTGGCAGCAGAAAACGGATATCCCCGACAGTGAGCCGGCCGCCGACGCCACGACCTACGACCTGTATTACTGGCTCCGCACGCCGCGTTCTTCGGTGCCCGAACAGCCGGTCGGCCTGCGCCGCGTGCGCAACCGCATCATCGAATACCTCGAACTGGCCAGCTCCTTCGACGCACAACGCCAGTTGCAGGCAAGCGCGCCTGCCATGTCGGCGGCGGACGAGGTGCTGAATCAATGGGAAGACTGGGTGACGCCGGACTGGAAACAGCATTTCACCGAACCAGTCTTCTCGGCGGAAGAGCGCAACGGCATCGCGCAGTTTGCGCGCGTGTGGAGTGAGATTGCGGAAGGTGCGCCGCATCCCTTGCCGCGCCTTGAAACGCTGTTCGCGACGCCTAACTGGCAATCGCTGCAACGTGCTGCGGCCACGCTGCTGGCAGTATTCCTGCTGCGCGGCCGCTCGGACGAAAACTAATCAGCCGGCGCGCTTGGCGGCAATCGCGTTGCCCGCGCGGCTGGCGGCCTTGCGGCCCAGGAAATTGGAAATGAACTGGCCGGCGTCGACCACCTTGTCCAGGTCCACGCCCGTCTCGATGCCCAGGCCATTCATCATGTAGATCACGTCTTCCGTGGCCACGTTGCCGGTGGCGCCCTTGGCGTATGGGCAGCCGCCCAGGCCGGACACGGAGGAGTGGAAGATCTCGATCCCCACTTCCATCGAGGCGTAGATATTCGCCAGCGCCTGCCCATAAGTGTCATGGAAGTGACCCGCCAGCCCATTGGCGCGGAACTCCTTGATCGCACGCTCCATCACTGCCTTGGTCTTGAGCGGGGTCGATACGCCGATGGTGTCGGCAATATCGATCTCGTCGCAGCCCAGGTCGCGCATGCGGCCCACTACGTAAGCCACGGAATCGAGCGGCACCTCGCCCTGGTACGGGCAGCCGAATGCGGTGCTGACCGATGCGCGCAGACGCAGGCCCGCGTCCTTGGCGGCTTTTGCTACCGGAACAAAGCGCTCGATCGATTCGGCGATCGAGCAGTTGATGTTCTTTTGCGAGAACGCTTCAGAAGCGGCGCCGAAGATCACCACTTCGTTGGCGCCTGCGGCCAGCGCGGCTTCGAAGCCCTGCATATTCGGCGTCAGCGCAGAATAGATCACGCCCGGCTTGCGGGTGATACCGGCCATGACTTCCTTCGAAGTGGCCATCTGCGGCACCCATTTCGGCGACACGAAGGAGGCCGCTTCGATATTCGGGAAACCGGCTTCCGTCAGGCGGTTCACCAGCTCGATCTTCACTTCCGCTGGAACGTCGCCCTTTTCGTTCTGCAGGCCGTCGCGCGGGCCCACTTCAACAATCTTGACCTTCTTTGGCAAACTCATTTTCAGTATCCCTTTGTACGGTTGATGACGTCGGCGACTTCTTCGCCGCGCGCGTGCTGGCGCATCTTGGCTACCATCTGCTCCACGCTTTCGCGGCGCAGCGTCAGCGCGGAAATATGCGGCGTGATCGTAATGCGCGGTTCTTGCCAGAACGGGTGCTGCGCCGGCAGCGGCTCGTTGCGGAACACGTCCAGCGTGGCGCCCGCGATATGGCCGGACTTGATCAGCGGCAGCAGGTCCGGCTCCGAGATGTGCGCGCCGCGCCCCACGTTGATGATGTAAGCGCCCTGCGGGAACTTCTGCATATTGGCGCGGTTGAGGATATTGGTGGTCTCTTCGGTCAGCGGCAGCATGCACACCACCACGCGCGACGACGAGAGGAAGCCATCCAGCCCGTCACTGCCGTGGAAGCATTGCACGCCATCCAGCGACTTCGGCGTGCGGCTCCAGGCGCGCAGCGGGAATTCAAACGGCCTGAGCGCTTCGATCACGTGCGAGCCGAGCGCTCCCACGCCCATGACGCCGACGGAAAAATCGGACTTGTCGCGCGCTTCCAGCTGCTGCCAAACGCCGGAGCGGGCCTGCGCTTCGTATTCGTCCATGCGGCGGAAGTAGCGCAGCACGGTGTGCGTGACGTATTCCGCCATCTGCATTCCCATGCCGGCGTCGTTCAGCCGAACGATCGGGATATGCTGCGGAATCGCGTGCGCGTATTTCATGATCGCGTCCGCACCGGCGCCGGTCAGGAAGATCGCCTTGACGCGCGCCAGGTCGGCCAGCATGGCCTGCGGCGGCGTCCACAGCACGGCATAGTCGCAAGCCGGCAGGTCGGCGCCTTCGCGCCAGACCACCACTTCCGCTTCCGGCATGAAGTCGGCGAAATCCTTGATCCACGGCGCGGTGTTGCCATCCGCGCGATAAAGCAGGATGCGCATGCGCCTCCCTTATGCAGCGGCCTTGAAGGCCAGCAGCGGTGCGCCGTCTGCCACCTGGTCGCCCACCGCGTACAAGACTTCTTCGACCACGCCGTCGTGCGGTGCGGAGATGGTGTGCTCCATCTTCATCGCTTCCATGATGACCAGCGCGTCGCCCTTTTTCACTTCCTTGCCCTTTTCGGCCAGCACGGCGACGACCTTGCCCGGCATTGGAGCCGTCAGGCGGCCGCCTTCGGCTTCCGTCTCGCCGGCATGGGCCATCGGATCGTTATAGTCCAGCACATAGTGGCCGCCGCCGGTGAACACGTGGAACACGTCGCCGTCGCGGCGCACGGTGCCATGCACCGAGGTTTCGCCCAGCTTGATGCTCAGGTCCGCGCCGTCCTGCTTGAACAGCGACAGGTCGACTTCCAGGCCCTTGATCTCGAACTGCCAGCCATGCGGCAGATAGGTCAGCATCGGCGCGTATTGCTTGCCATGCTCGTCGCTGAAAGACAGCTTGCGCACATAGTTGAAATTCATGCGCCAGCCCAGGGCCTGGCCCCAAGGGTCGCCCTTGTTGGCGCCGGATTGGGCGGCCGACTTGTCCTTTTCTTCTTCGATCAGCGATACCGCGGCCAGTGCCACGGCAGCGACAGGGATCGAGCGCGCAGGCGGGAACAGCGCTTCCTGGTTGCGCTCAATCAGGCCGGTATCCAGGTCGGCATTGGCGAAGGCGTCGCCTTCCACCAAGCGTTTCAGGAAGGCGATATTGGTCGCCAGGCCGACGATCTGGTATTGCGACAGCGCTTGCGCCATACGGGCCAGCGCCTGCTTGCGGTCCGCGCCCCACACGATCAGCTTCGCGATCATCGGGTCGTAGAACGGCGAAATGGCATCGCCTGCACGCACGCCCGAGTCGATACGCACGGCGGAAGGATGGCCGGGCACGCCGCCCAGCTCGAAGTTCACAGCGCCAGGCGTTTCCAGGTGGCGCAGCGTGCCGATCGACGGCAGGAAGCCTTTCTCAGGATTCTCGGCGTAGATACGCGCTTCGATCGAATGCCCGTTGATGGTGAGGTCGGCTTGCGCCTTAGGCAGCGCTTCGCCGGCCGCAACGCGGATCTGCCACTCCACCAGGTCGGTGCCGGTGATCATTTCGGTCACGGGGTGCTCCACCTGCAGGCGGGTGTTCATCTCCATGAAGTAGAAGCTGCCGTCCTGGTTGGCGATGAATTCCACCGTGCCGGCGCCCACATAGCCCACGGCGCGGGCGGCGGCCACGGCCGCTTCGCCCATCGCGGCGCGGCGTTCAGCGCTCATGCCCGGTGCAGGAGCCTCTTCCAGCACTTTCTGGTGGCGTCGCTGCACGGAGCAGTCGCGTTCGAACAGGTAGATGCAGTTGCCGTGCGTGTCGGCGAATACCTGGATCTCGATGTGGCGCGGGCGCTGCAGGTATTTCTCCGCCAGCACCTTGTCGTCGCCGAAAGAACTGATCGCCTCGCGTTTGCAGGACGCCAGCGCATCCTTGAACGCTTCCGACGATTCGACTACGCGCATGCCCTTGCCGCCGCCGCCCGCCGAAGCCTTCAGCAGCACAGGGTAGCCGATGCGGTCGGCTTGCTCCTGCAGGAAGCCTGCGTCCTGATTGTCACCGTGATAGCCCGGCACCAGCGGCACGTTGGCTTTCTCCATCAGCTGTTTGGCAGCCGATTTCGAACCCATTGCGCGCATGGCGGAAGCCGGCGGGCCAATGAAAGCCAGGCCGACTTCGGCGCAGGCGTCCGCGAACTCCGCGTTCTCGGACAGGAAGCCATAGCCCGGGTGGATCGCTTCCGCACCGGTGGCCAGCGCCACGGCGATCAGCTTGTCGCCGCACAGGTAGGATTCCTTGGCGGCGGCCGGGCCGATGTTCACCGCTTCGTCGCACACGGCGACGTGCTTGGCGTTGGCGTCCGCATCCGAATACACGGCCACGGTCTTGATGCCCATGCGGCGTGCGGTTGCAGCGACGCGGCAAGCGATCTCGCCACGGTTGGCAATCAGGATTTTTTTGAACATGTCTCTCTCTACTCTTTTTGGAATTCTTTATCAGCAGCCGCAGGCTTCTTTTTGTACGGAGTCCAGCACGGCGCCGCGGGTCGGCAGGCCCAGTTTGGCCAGCAGCGCGCGGTCGTCGTTGGCTTCCGGATTGTCGGTGGTCAGCAGCTTGTCGCCGTAGAAGATCGAGTTGGCGCCGGCCATGAAGCACATGGCTTGCACCGCTTCGCCCAGTTCGCGGCGGCCGGCGGACAGGCGCACGCGCGCTTTCGGCATGGTGATGCGGGCCACGGCGATGGTGCGCACGAATTCCAGCGGGTCCAGCTTGTCCAGGCCGTGCAGCGGGGTGCCTTCCACCTGCACCAGGTGGTTGACCGGCACCGACTCGGGGTATGGGTTCAGGTTGGCCAGCTGGGCGATCAGGCCCGCGCGCTGTTCGCGCGTTTCGCCCATGCCCACGATGCCGCCGCAGCAGACCTTCAGGCCGGCGTTGCGCACGTGGCCCAGGGTGTCCAGGCGGTCCTGGTACTGGCGGGTGGAGATCACGTCGCCGTAGAAGTCCGGCGAGGTGTCCAGGTTGTGGTTGTAGTAGTCCAGGCCGGCGTCCTTCAGGCGCTGTGCCTGTTCGGCTTCCAGCATGCCCAGGGTGGCGCAGGTTTCCAGGCCCATCGCCTTCACTTCACGTACCATGGTTTCGACTTTCTCCATGTCGCGCTCTTTCGGGCTGCGCCATGCCGCGCCCATGCAGAAGCGTGTCGCGCCGTTGTCTTTTGCCTGCTTGGCGGCGTCGAGCACGGTATCCAGGTCCAGGATCTTCTTGGCTTCCACGCCGGTGTCGTAGCGCGCGGCCTGCGGGCAGTAGCCGCAATCCTCTTCGCAGCCGCCGGTTTTGATCGAGAGCAGGGTCGCCAGTTCGACGTCGCCGTCCGGCCAGTGGGCGCGGTGGGCTTCCTGTGCGCGGAACATCAACTCGTTGAATGGCAGCTCGTACAGGGCCATCACGTCTTCCAGGGGCCAGGTGGCGGCTTCCGGCAGCTTGATGGCGGCGGTTGGACGGTGCAGCTGGACGGCTTTAGGTTCTTGCAGGGACATGTTCTTCCTCTCTTACTTGGTGCGGCGGCCCGGCCAGTTCGGCAGGGACGTGAAGTTCAGGTGTTCGGCAGCGGCGGCGGCAGTCGGTCTTGCCAACCGCGGAATGCGGCCGAGCAGCGGCGCGGGAATGCGCGCTGCCAGTGCGGCGATATTCTCGTCCGCGAAGTTCATTTCAAATTCCAGGGTGTTGGCGACCCAGCCCGCGAGCTTCAGGCCGCGCGCTTCGATCGCTTCCACGGTCAGCAGCGCGTGGTTGATGCAGCCCAGGCGCAGGCCCACCACCAGCACTACCGGCAGCGCAAGCTGCTCGGCCAGGTCGGCGGTGTCGAAGTTGTCGGTCAGCGGCACCCGGAAGCCGCCAACGCCTTCCACCACGATGGCATCGGTGGCGGCGGAAACTTCGACGTAAGCAGCCAGGATCGGTACCGGGTCGATTTCCACGCCTTCCAGCGCGGCGGCAATATGCGGTGCAGCCGGCTCTTTCAGCATGAATGGGGTAGTCAGCGACTGCGGCAAGTGCACGTTGCTTGCTTCGATCAGCTGGTCGGCATCGTCGTTGTGCAACTGGCCGTTCTTCATTACTGCGCCGGCGGCGACGGGCTTCATGCCGCAGGCCCGGGCTCCTTGTTGCACCAGCGAATACAGCATGGCGGAAGACGTGAGCGTCTTGCCGATTTCGGTGTCGGTACCTGCAACGAAGCAGGCGAAGCGCGGCGGCAGCCCATCGGCTGCGGCAGCGGCTTGGGGCTCAGGAGCGATGACAGGGTCTTCAAGCGCCATATCAGGTCCTTTCCAGTTGGTTGATAGCATCTGCCAGGCGGCGCACGTCGTCGGCCGTGTGGGCGGCGGACAGCGTGATGCGCAGGCGCGCGGTACCGGCTGGCACGGTCGGCGGGCGAATGCCGCCCACCCAGATGCCTTGTTCGTACAGCGCGGCGGACAGACGCATGGTTTCGTCGTTCGCGCCAATGATGATTGGCTGGATCGCCGTGTTCGACGGCAGCAGTTGCCAGCGCTTCAGGCGCAGGCTGTCGTGCAATTGTGCCACCAGCGACTGCAGGTGGGCGCGGCGCTCGCGGCCTTCGACGCCGCAGATAATATCCAGGCTCGCTTGCAGCGCGTGCGCCAGCGCAGGCGGGGCGGCGGTAGTGAAGATGTACGGGCGGGCGCGCTGGATCAGCGTTTCCACCACGGTGCGGTGCGCCGCGACGAAGGCGCCGCCCACGCCGGCAGCCTTGCCCAGCGTGCCGACATAGACCAGGTAAGGTGAACGCAAGCCGTAGTGCTCCAGCGCGCCGCGGCCGTTCTCGCCCAGGGTGCCGAAGCCATGCGCATCGTCCACCACCAGCCAGGCTTTGTGCTGTTCGCACAGGGCCAGCAGGGCCGGCAGGTCGGCCAGGTCGCCGTCCATGCTGAAGACGGCGTCGGTCACCACAATCTTGTTGCTGGCGGTGCTCGCTGCCAGCAGCTCGCCCAGCGCCGCCACGTTGGCGTGCGGGTAAACGGACAGCTTGGTGCGGGCCAGGCGCGCGCCGTCGATGAGCGACGCGTGGTTCAGCGCTTCGCTGAAGATCTCAGTATCCTTGTCGCCCACCGCGAGGCCGGTCACCACGGCGAGGTTGGCCATGTAGCCGGTGCAGAAGTACAGCGCCTGCGCCTCGACCAGGTGCGGCGAGAGGAACTCGGCGAGGCGTTGCTCCAGCAGTGTATGCGCGCGGCTATGGCCGCTGACCAGGTGTGCGGCGCCGCTGCCGGCGCCATACAATTCCACCCCTTGCTGCATCGCTTCGGCCACGCGCGTATGCGCTGCCAATCCGAGGTAGTCGTTGCTGCAGAAGGCCAGCAATTCGCGGCCATCGACCATCATGCGCGGCGCGCAGGCCGTTTCCACCGAGCGCCGTTTGCGGATCAGGTTTTTGTCGTCCAGCGCTTGCAGCTGCTGGTCGAGTTTTGCGAGCAGTTCCATGGTCAGGCCACCCGCGTTTTCTCGAACACCGACAGGGTGCGCGTGGCGAGGCCCTCGATTTCCTCGTCACTGAGGATATACGGCGGCATCAGGTAGACGGTATTGCCGATTGGGCGCAGCAGCAGTTCCTGCTTCGTGCCCTCGGTGAAGAAGCGGCGCGAGAAGCCCGGCGTGGCGCCTTTGGCATCAAATGCCCAGATCATGCCCCGGTTGCGGAAGTTCTCTGTGTGCTCGTGGTTGGCCAGCGGCGCGAGCGCCTCGGTCAGCTTGCGCGAGCGCGCCTTGTTCGCCTCCAACACATGGTCTTCGGCGAAGATGTCCAGCGTGGCCAGCGCGGCGCGGCAGGCCAGCGGGTTGCCGGTGTAAGAGTGCGAGTGCAGGAAGCCGCGCGTGACGTCGGCATCGTAGAAGGCCTGGTAGATCTCGTCGCGCGACAGCACGATGGACAGCGGCAGGTATCCGCCGCTGATGCCCTTCGACAGGCACAGGAAATCCGGCCAGATGCCGGCCTGCTCGCAAGCGAAGAAGGTGCCGGTGCGGCCGCAGCCGACGGCGATTTCGTCCAGGATCAGGTGCACGCCGTGCTTGTCGCATAGCTCGCGCACCAGCTTCAGGTACAGCGGATCGTGCATCGCCATGCCGGTGGCGCATTGCACCAGGGGCTCGATGATGATGGCGGCGATCTTGCCCGCGCGTTCGGTGAACATGCGCTCGACATCGGCGGCAGCGCGGCGCGCCACGTCGGCCGCCGTTTCGCCTTCTGCCGCCTGGCGCGCATCGGGCGACATCACGGTCTGCGTGGCGCGCAGCAGCGGACCGTAGGCATCCTTGAACAGCGCCACGTCGGTCACGGCCAGCGCGCCGATGGTCTCGCCGTGGTAGCTGCCCTTCAGGCAGACGAATTCCTGCTTTTCGCCCTGGCCCCTATTGCGCCAGGCGTGGAAGCTCATTTTCAACGCGATTTCGACCGCCGACGCGCCGTCCGACGCGTAGAATGCGTGGCCCAGGTTATGCCGGGTCAGCGCCGCCAGGCGTTCGCTGAGCTGGATCACCGGCTCGTGGGTAAAGCCGGCCAGCATCGCATGCTCCAGCATGTCCAGCTGCTCGCGCAGCGCCGCATTGATGCGCGGATTCGCATGGCCGAACAGGTTCACCCACCAGGAGCTGATCGCATCCAGGTAGCGGTTGCCTTGGTGGTCATACAGCCACACGCCGCGGCCATGGCTGACGGGAATCAGCGGCACGGTTTCATGGTGCTGCA